>JAMOUX010000027.1 GCA_027067855.1 Candidatus Fermentibacteraceae bacterium | reverse complement strand
GCAACACGGATCATCCGGAATTGCGGATGGAATAGTCTTCTATGGAGACGACTCAAACTACCCCAACTATGGCAGTATAGTGGCCTTGAATTGCGAAACCGGGGCCGAAGTCTGGTCATATAGCGCTGACAGTTCTGTCTGGATTGCCGGCAGCCCGGCGATTACCGATGGAGTCGTTTACATGGCTATGCATGATTGGAATCTTTATGCCTTCGGAACAGGTTTGAAATACACATATCGAAGTGATTCTTTAAATTCCCGGGTTGGCTGGAATGAACTGATCGCCACTTCTTACTACGCCGGAGAAGCCGTAGCCGAGGAAACAATCAGCTACTTCATCAACTCAGCAGGGATCGAATTTGCCCCATCGCCGAATCTTAAACTTACCGGATACCCGAATCCTTTCTCTGCATCGACATCAATATCATTTTTTCTTGCTGATCCGGGATTCACCACTGTTGGGATTTATGACTTATCCGGTAGAATAGTAACAGAGCTGATGAAGGAAACTCTTTCCGAAGGAAACCATACAGTCGGATGGAACGGATATTCTCAGAATGGTGAACCCGCTTCTGCCGGACTGTACTTCTGCCGGATTGAATCCAATGGAATTATTGAGACTACAGGATTATGCTTACTTGATGAATAGAACCATGAACCACCCTGGGTATTCCCGGAAACCCGGCCCTCATTGCACACCCACCTAGCTCCAAGCTCCTGCAGCTCTGCCATGGTGGCGATGGGGGAGGTCCCAAAAAAGACCGAGTCCTTACGATGCCAGCCTAGAGCGTCAGGGAGTGGCTTAATATGCTGATAACACCAATCGTCTTCTGAGAAAATCGTCGTCCGCATCCTCCTTTTTCTTACGAAGCCGCTTTGAAAGTGCATTACCCCCCGGGGCTTAAACGGTTATTGCTTGACTTGCCCGGGATGCGCCGGCCAATTCCTATCAGAAAGAACTCCATGCCCCGCTTACGCGAACCTTGCTCTCCAATCCCCGCCTTTCTTGAATCATGAACGCGACGAAACTATATTATCGTTATGAGAATTGGATTTTTAGTATTGTTGGTTTTGTTTGCGACGGTACTGCCCGAGCCTCCGTCAGTGGATTTCCTGGCGCACCTGGACAGGGAATTATCCGGACTGCTGGATGCTTACCTGGAAGCAGTGCCGGAGTGCCCGGTCCACCCGGATACGCCCCTGCGTCTCTGGGTGCTGGACCTGGCATGGTTGAGGGCGAAATCCGCAGTGGACAGCCTCCTCATGATCGACGGTACCGCATTTACCACCGACAGCCTTTTGTGGTCCCGGTTCGTCTCCGGTACGCTGGATCTTTTTGAGGTCTTTTCCGGAATACAGGAGGTTTACCACGAAACGGACGTTCCCGGTGACTCCATGTGCATCAAGCTGGAGGACATGCTGATATCCGCCGATTCGACATGGAGACATTACGAAACGGTATTACTCGATTCCATATCGAAAGAGGAACACGATGACTGAGAACAGAAAAGAAGGTACCTGGGAAGCCAAGAAAGGATTGGCGCAAATGCTCAAAGGCGGGGTGATAATGGACGTGGTCACTCCGGAGCAGGCGATCATTGCCCAGGAAGCCGGTGCCGTGGCCGTAATGGCCCTGGAACGGGTGCCTGCGGACATAAGGATGCAAGGCGGCGTCGCCAGGATGTCTGATCCCCACGTCATCAAGAGAATCCAGGAAGCGGTGGACATACCGGTAATGGCAAAGTGCCGCATAGGCCATTTCGTGGAGGCCCAGATACTGGAAGCCCTTAAGATAGACTTCATCGACGAATCGGAGGTTCTCACGCCGGCGGACGAAAAGAACCACGTAGACAAGCGTCACTTCAAGGTTCCCTTCGTCTGCGGAGCGACCAATCTCGGAGAAGCTCTCAGGAGAATCGCGGAAGGCGCCGCCATGATAAGAACCAAGGGTGAAGCCGGTACCGGAAACGTCGTTGAAGCCGTCAGGCACGCAAGGGCCGTCCTTGGAGAAATAAAAAGGATTTCCGTTCTTCCCTCCGGGGAACTCATGGGAATCGCCAAGGAAATGGGGGCTCCCTTCGAACTGGTTCGATGGGTTCACGAAAACGGAAAGCTTCCGGTGGTGAACTTCGCCGCCGGGGGTGTCGCGACACCGGCGGATGCCGCATTGATGATGCAACTGGGAATGGACGGAGTCTTCGTCGGCAGTGGAATATTCAAGAGCGGAAACCCGGAAAAGAGGGCCAGGGCGATAGTCGAGGCCGTAAGCAGGTTCGATGATCCGGCCATACTGGCCGAGGTATCGGAAAACCTCGGCGAAGCGATGGTAGGAATAAACATCTCTTCCATAGAAGAAGACCAACGGATGGCGAAAAGGGGCTGGTAGGTGTCTCCTGCGGTGGGAGTCCTCGCCTTCCAGGGGGGGGTGGCGGAACATTTGCGCACCCTGGAAAACTTGGGATGCGAGGCGGTGGAGGTCCGGGATCCCTCGACCCTGGACTCCCTGTCGGCTCTTATTCTCCCCGGGGGTGAATCCACTACGCTGATCTCTCTCATGAACAGATGGGGACTCACCCGGAGAATACGGGAACTGGCTCTTGACGGTTTTCCGGTCATGGGCACGTGCGCAGGGGCCGTATTGCTCTCCGGCGAAATACGTGAACGGGAGCACGACGTCATTCAGGAAAGCCTTGGAGTAGCCCGGGTAAGGGCCATACGAAACCATTACGGAAGGCAGGTGAGCAGTTTCGTCCAGGATGTGGAAGTGGAGGGATTGGACAGGCCGTTCCGGGGAATATTCATAAGGGCCCCGCTTCTTCAGCCACTTTCGGACGACGTCAGGGTTCTCGGGAAGCTGGGTGATGAACCGGTACTCCTCAGGCAGGACAACCTGTGGCTGCTGTCTTTCCACCCCGAATTAACCGGGGATCCCGCCATACACTCCATGTTCCTGAGAGAACATGGCCTTCTTCACGGAAAGGAGAAGGCCTGCTGATGCCCATCTACGAATACCATTGCATCGGCTGCAACACGATATACCAGTTCCTCGTAAAGCGCTCCTCCTCGACAGGAACACCCTCCTGCCCCAGATGTGGAACACCGGACGGGATGAAAAAACTGATGAGCGCTTTCTCTGTGGGAAGAAGCAGCCTCTCTCCGGACGGTATGGCAAGCGACATCGAAAACCTCGATATGGAAGATCCGAGATACATGGCCAGAACCATAAGGCGCATGGCCGACGAAATGGGAGAAGACCTCGATCCCCAGGTTACCGAGGCCCTGGAGAGGCTGGAATCCGGAGAAGATCCCGAAAAGATAGAAAGGGAACTGGAAGAAGCCGATTTCGGCCCGCCGGGGAAAGATACGTCCCCTTCCAGGGATCCCGGTCTCTATGAAGCCTGATCCGTAAGTTCCGCCAGGAGCCGGCTGAAGGTTCCGCCGGCCACCATTCGCGCCACGGCATCAATGTCCCGATCGAACTGCCTGTCCTCTTCCAGCGGCGCCACTCGGTTTCTCACCGCTTCGTAAACCCTCGCGGTTCCCTCCCCGTGCCCGCCCCCGCTCCCGATCAATTCCGCGGCCTGGGCTGCGCACACCAGTTCCGTAGCCAGCACGTACGTCGCGTTGTTCACCACTTCCCGGGCCTGGCGCGCCGCAGTGGTGCCCATGGAAACGTGATCCTCCTGGGCTCCGCTCACGGGTATGCTGTCCACAGCGGCAGGATGGGCAAGAACCTTGTTCTCGCTCACCAGGGACGCCGCGGTGTACTGAGCTATCATGAAACCGGAATTCAAGCCCGGATTTTTCGAGAGGAAAGGAGGAAGACCGCTCAAATCAGGATTCAGCAGCCGTTCGATGCGCCTCTCCGAAATATTGGCCAATTCGGCTGAAGCGATGGCGAGGTGATCCGCCGCCAGGGCCACGGGCTGGCCGTGGAAGTTACCCCCGCTTACGAAGGAGCCGTCTTCCATCAGCAACGGATTGTCCGTCACCGACGACAGCTCGATGGAAATCACCCGTTTCACGTAGGACAGGGCATCCCTGGTGGCCCCGTGAACCTGCGGAACGCACCTTAGGGAATAGGCATCCTGCACCCTGTCACAGCCAACGTGTGAAGCTACTATCCTACTGTTTTTCAGTAGATTACGTACGTTGCAGGCCGTTCTCAACGCTCCCGGGTGCGGCCTCAGGGCCAGGAGTTCCTCTCTGAAAGGAGCGTCCGTACCCATCAGCACTTCCAGCGACAGCGCCGCGGCGCAATCAGCGGCGTCAGCCAGCCTCTCGGCCTCCAGGAACGCCATTGCGGTGAAAGCGGTCATGGCCTGGGTACCGTTTATGAGAGCAAGGCCCTCTTTGGCACCCAGCACCAGGGGTTTCAATCCCAATATCTCCAGGGCTTCCCTTCCGGTGATGATTTCACCGTTTCGCCTGCAGCGCCCTTCCCCTATCAAGGGAAGGGCAAGGTGTGCAAGAGGAGCGAGATCGCCGGATGCTCCCAGAGAACCCTTGACCGGAACCAGCGGGTAGATGTCGCTGTTGAGGAAAACAAGCATTCTTTCGATCGTTTCCGGCCTCACTCCGGATCTTCCCCTGGCCAGGGAAACCACCCGCAGGAACATCATCACTCTTACATGAACTTCGTCCATGAAAGAACCGGTTCCACAAGCATGGCTGAGGAGAAGATTCCTCTGGAGCAGATCCAATTTGCGGGAGTCGATTATGGTATTAGCGAGTCTGCCGAAACCGGTGTTGACACCGTAAACGGGTTTTCCGCCCCCAACCGCCCTCTCGGTCGATTCCCTGGCCCGGGCGACGGCTTTCCGCGCCTCCTCCGAAAGCGACACCTCGGCTCTTCCCGCCACCGCCGCCACCTGTTCGATATCGGTCCCATCGCATCCAATCAGCACTCTGTTCATAGTATTCTCCATGTAAATTCCAGCCGGTCATTTTCTTTGCCCGAATATAAAACTTTGTCCCGCTCCATCCATGTCGAATTTTGCATGCGCCAATATGACTCAGGACCGCTGCATACGGCCCGTAACCGGAACCGCCGGCATGGGAAAGCAACCCTTATTGCTTTGACACATACTAAGTTCCCAAGCCACTCCGGAGCTTTACGGATTTTTGGCACCTACCTTGCTTTACTACGGGGTGCTTACTCTGCTTACTCGAAATCATACTTTAATCGAAGGGAGATGAAGATGGGTGAAAACAAAATCCGACCGCTTTTCGACCGAGTCCTCATCAAGCGCGAAGAGCCGAAAGATGTAGTAAAGGGTGGTATCGTTATTCCCGACACCGCAAAGGAAAAGCCTCTCGAGGGCATAGTCGAAGCCGTTGGCGAGGGTAGAAGAAACGAAAACGGGGACAGCTTTGCAGCTCCCATCGTGAAAAAAGGTGACAGGGTCCTCATAGGCAAGTACTCCGGCACTGATGTGACCATAGATGGTGACGAGTACGTAATCGTGCGCGAGGACGACATTCTCGCCATTCTGGAAAACTGATACTGGAGGTAAAGGGTTATGCCAGCCAAGGAACTGAAATTTAATCAGGAAGCAAGGCACGCCATACTGGCGGGCGTCGAAAAACTTTCCAACGCGGTAAAGGTGACTCTTGGTCCCAAGGGTCGAAACGTGGTGCTCGAGAAGAAATGGGGAGGCCCCACCATCACCAAGGACGGGGTTACCGTAGCCAAGGAGATAGAACTCCCCGACAAGTTCGAGAATATAGGCGCCCAACTCATCAAGGAAGTGGCAAGCAAGACCAGCGACGTGGCCGGTGACGGAACCACCACCGGAACGATCCTTGCCGAGGCCATCTACCGTGAGGGTCTCAAGAACGTTACCGCAGGCGCCAGCCCCATGGCTCTCAAGAGGGGTATAGACAAGGCCGTGGCGTCCGTGGTGAAAGAACTCAAGAAACTTTCCAAGGACGTTTCCGGCAAGGACGAAATCCGCCACGTGGCGGCCATATCCGCTAATAACGACATGGAAATCGGCGAAATCATCGCCGAAGCCATGGACAAGGCGGGTAAGGACGGAACCATCTCCGTGGAGGAAGCGAAATCCATGGAGACCACTCTCGACGTGGTCGAGGGAATGCAATTCGACAGGGGATACCTCTCCCCCTACTTCGTTACCGACCCGGAAAACATGGAAGTAGTCCTGGAGAAACCCTACATACTCATATACGAGAAGAAAATCTCCAACATGAAGGACCTTCTTCCGATTCTCGAGAAGATAGCCCAGCTAAGCAAGCCTCTCCTCATTATCGCCGAAGATGTCGAAGGCGAAGCTCTGGCCACCCTGGTGGTGAACAAGATGAGGGGTATGCTCCAGGTTGCGGCTGTCAAAGCTCCCGGTTACGGTGACCGCAGAAAGGCGATGCTCGGTGACATAGCCGTCATCACCGGTGGCAGGGCCATTACCGAGGACCTTGGAATA
>JAMOUX010000026.1 GCA_027067855.1 Candidatus Fermentibacteraceae bacterium | reverse complement strand
AATTCTCGACGAATCCGCCTGCATGGAAGCCCTGGCGGAGCTGGTGGAAGAATCCGGGGTGGAAGACAGTATGGTGCGGTCATTCGCGATGCCGTTTCCCCCGTCTCTTTTCGGCGGTCGGCGCTTGCATTTCCACGAAACCGGGTGACATCGAAACGGAACGGGAAATGATAAAAGCGGTGATGGCCGGAAACGGCCGGGATCCGGATACTCAGGGAATCCGCAACTGAAGAATGAATGGTATTACACCGTGCGGAAGTCCGGTCGCAACCACCCCGGAGGGGTCTTTCCATCGGTAAACGGTCGTCATATCTTCAGTATGAAACCGGATATTTTGTCGAGGAGAACTCAAGTGGACGAACCCTCTGAGAAAAAACCCGGGGAACTGGAAAAGCTGAAGCGGGAAAACCTGCTTCTCAAAATGCGGGTAAAAAAACTCGAACATCTCTTTCGCAACACGGCCGATGCTGTCATAGAAGTTGATTACAAAACAGGAAAGATAAAGCGATTCTCGAAAGCCGCCGAAGACCTGCTGGGTTACTCCAAAAAGCATCTCCTGACAAAAAAGATCAACGAAATAATCATGAACGAGGAAGACGGGAGCGGCGACGACAGCCAATGGGTTCCGTCAGTACCGAGAGGCGAAGAAGCCGTGCCGGTAAAGATTCTCTGCGCAGATGGCATCGTGAAACCCATGAACCTGTCAACCTCTCACATAAGCGGCGTGGGAAGTGATTCCACCCTGGTAACGTTGCGTACGCCATCGGATCGCCGCCGCGTCCAGCAGGAGATGATCAAGAAGAACAGCGCCCTGGATAACGCGATAAGCGCAATACTGATAACCGACGATTCCTGGCGGATAACCTATGCCAACTCCGGAACCCTGGATTATTGGCGTTACGGCAGGGCCGAGATCCTCGGAATGGAAGTCGCGGACTTATTTTCCTTTATCGGGGATTTCGGGGAGGTTCGCACGATTCTCGAGACCCGGGGCAAATGGGAAGGCGATATGGAATGCCTGAGAAGGGATACCACGACGTTCATGGCCATGACATCCGCCATGGCCGTCGAAATCGATAATGCGAATAAGTGTTTCGTGTTCTCTTTCCTGGACGTGAGCGATAAGTCCGAATTGCAGAAGAGATTGAGAGAGATCTCGTTCTTCGACGAACTTACCGGATTGTATAACAAGCGGGGTTTCATGACCATAAGCAGGCAGCTCCTCAACTCCGTCAAGAGGAAACAACCCGAAATCGGGCTGCTCTATGTCGATATGGACAACCTGGGTGTAATCAACGATAAACTCGGACGTTCAGCCGGGGATCAGGCCCTCGTCGTGACGGCCAAGGTACTCAGCCGGTGTTTTCGTGAATCCGATATAGTGGCCCGCCTGGAGGAAGACGAATTCGCCATCCTCTTCATGTTCACCGAAGGTTTAACCCTGGAATCCATAAGGACGAGAATCGAGGTCCGCATCCGGGAAATCCTGGATGAAACCCGTCTTCCGTTCAAAGTCGCGCTGAGCCTAGGATACTATTCCACGGTCCTGTCCTACCAGACCCAGGTAGCCTCTCTCCTGAGCAAAGCCGATTTGATGATGATGAAAGACAAGCAGAAGCGTAAATTCAAGATAACCGCGGAAGACATGATCCTGGAGGAGTGAGTGCACCGGACGCCGCGGCGAACATCCTTTCCGGTCACGTTCACTCACGTTACCGGCTCAGTTCCACAGTCAGCGCCCCGGTGAATATCTCCAGCATGGAACTCATCTCCTCCGCCGTGGTCACCAGGGGCGGCCAAAGATAAAGAACCGGACCCAGGGGTCTTATGAACAGGCCCATCTTCCGGGCGCGGGCGGCCACGCGGGCCGCTCCGGAGCCGTCATCTCCTTCCAACTCCAGGGAACTCATGCACCCGAGGGCCGTCGCGCCGCGCACTCCCCGCATACCATCCAGTTCTCCGAAAGCCCCGGCCAGCATTCCGGCAATCATCGAGGTATTCTCCCGAATGAAATCGGAATCGTACAAATCCAGGGCGGCCAAAGCCGCCGACGCCGCCACCGGGTTTCCGCAGAACGTGTGTCCGTGGTAGAAGGTTCCGTCCCTCTTCCCGGTCGCCCGGAAGGAATCGTATACGTGCTCGCGCACCAGTACGGCGCTCATGGGCAGTGTTCCACCGGTCAGACCCTTTCCTATGCACATCAGGTCCGGGGTTATTCCCGCCAGCCCGGACGCGAACATTTCCCCCGTCCGCATGAAACCCACCGCTATTTCGTCCAGGATGAGAAGCACGTCGTTCTCGTCGCATATCCTTCTCAATCCCCCGATATACTCCGGCGGATATATCCGCATGCCCGATGCACCCTGGCACACGGGTTCGACTATGACCGCGGCCGTATCCCGGGCATTCCCGCGGATCACTCTCTCGAATTCATCCAGGCACGAGAGACCGCAATGCGGCTGTTCGGATCGGTGAGGACAGTGAAAACAGCGGGGGGAGGGACCGGTCACCGACCTGTCCACCACGTGTGCCAGGCTTCCATGGAACTTTTCCACGAATCCGAGTCCCACGCATCCCAAAGTGTCGCCGTGATACCCCCCTTCCAGGGAGATTATCTTCCTCTTCCGGGGATTCCCCAAGTTCCACCAGTACTGGATCGCCATCCTGACGGCGGCCTCCACCGCCGACGCGCCGTCCGAAGCGAAGTAGGTCCTGGAAAGTCCTTCGGGGGATATTCCGGCCAACCCGGCGGCAAGCCTGATCACAGGCTCGTGGGACATCCCGCCGGTAATCGAGTGATGCAGCCTTCCGACCTGTTCCCTTACCGCGGACACCAGCGCCGGGTTGCAATGACCCAGGTTCACGCACCACCACGAACTTATTCCGTCCAGCATCCTGAAACCGTCGGTGTCCACCAGGTATACTCCGCTTGCTTCCCGTATCACCGGGAAATCATCCTTCCCGATACTCTCCACGGGAGTGTACGGGTGCCAGAAATGATCCCGGTCGAGTCCTCTCAGCACATCCGTTCCGTTCACTGAAACCCCAGCTTCCCGGCTGTTTCCAGGAACACTCCGGACAATTCACGAATCGATGACGGAAGCACCGGAGGCACTATGAAAGGCACCTCGGCAAGTATCGCGACCCCACCGAAATTCGCGATCGTTCCCGGGTTATCCCCGGATATGTAGGACTCACCCTCGTCGACGTGGTTCATCACCACTCCGGCTACTTCGATATTTCTTCCGCGAAGAGTCTCCAGGGTCATCAGCGTGTGGTTTATCGTTCCCAGCCCCGCCCTCGCCACTACGAGCACCGGCAGGCCCAAGGCTGCGATGAGATCAGCCATGACCTCTCTGCGGTTCAGGGGAACCAGAACGCCGCCCGCCCCCTCGGCAATCACGGCATCACATTTATCCCCCAGCAGGAAGAATTTATCGAGCACCGCCTCCACCGTCACACTCCCCCCTTCCAGTTCCCCGGCGAGGTGTGGAGAGCATGCATGGCGAAAACGGAAAGGACACGACAGCTTCTCATCAATCCGGTCGGTTCCGATTTCCGCCGCCCGTAGCACGAAGTCCAGGTCCTGGGCCTCCGGATCCCCGGAACCGGCGGCACAACCGGTTTGCACCGGCTTGAACGGCAGGGCCTGAATTCCCATCTTCCGGACGGCCCACAACAATCCCCCGGCCACGAGGGTCTTTCCCACCCCCGTGTCCGTCCCGGTAATAAAAACACCCTTCATCGGTTTCTCCCCGTAATGCAGGAAATGAAAAACACGCGGTAACTGGAATCCACCCCGCCACCCCGGGGCGATGAAAACACATTCCGGTAGTACCTCCTCATGGCGGCTACTTCGTGAGGACCGATCCCGGATCCTTCCCGTCCAAGCGAGGCGCCTATCCCCCTGACGGACTTGAGTACATCAATGGGATCCGGGAAGGAAACGGTCACCTTGCGCGTGAAGGCTTCCACCACATCGAATCCGGCTTCCACGAAACGTTTCATCCAGGTTTCGCCGGTATCCATTTCCAGAGAACAGATGATTCTTCCCGCCCCGGTCCGGAAACTCTCGGCGAGTTCGAACAGGGTTCCCTCGACGGGAACGGCCAGGACCACGGATCCCCCCGAAACAAGGGAATTCGCCACCCGGCGGGCGATTTTCCCGGTATCGTGCAACCACTGGAAGCTGCAGCTGGATACCACCATGTCATAACCGGGAGATTTCTCCAGGTACTCCTCGGCATCCCCCGGCATCACGGAAAGGGCGCGATTCCCCCGAAATTTCGACCGGCATGCTTCGATCATTCCGGGAGAAATGTCCAGCGCATGCACCGCGATTCCGGGAAAGGCGCGGAGTATCTTCCCGGTCATGATCCCGGTACCACAGCCTATCTCCAGTATTTTCCCCGGTTGCGGCAATCCGGCGAACAGGCCGGCCAGGATGGAAGCTATCACCTCGTGATGCCTCGCATGGAGATCGTACGTGGAGGCCGCCCTGGAGAAGGAATCGGCGACCGATGCCTTATCAGGATGAACGGTACCTGCAGAAACCATCTATTTTCTCCGCTGTGACGGACGCCTCCAGTATGGGAACCATGTGGCCCGTTCCGGGCAGGTACTCGACTTCCGCATTCCCTCCGGAGAGTTCTTTCACGTATCCTGAGCATGCGGGTGGGATTATCTCGTCTTCCAGCCCGTGGAGCAGGGCGATAGGCACGTCCGCCGGAACCGGAGCATCCTCCTGCATGTAATTCAGTCCTTTCACGAGAAGTTCCGTCGATTGCTTCCCGCTTTCCTCGAGGAGAAGTCGCACCAGTTCCGGGTCTGCGACCGGACTGAGGCATCTTTCGAAAAAAGCCCGCAGATACGCTCTTCTATTCCGGTCGAGCATGCCTTCTATGGCCCGGGGTACACCGGGATCCACTCCAGGTCTGCTTTCGCCCTTCACCAGGTTCACCATGGACGACACCATCACGACTCCCGCGAATCTCGATTCCGCGGCGAGTCTCAATGCGACCTGTCCTCCCAGCGACCAGCCAGCCACCACGGTTTCACGGCTTCGCATCCCTCCGAGAATCTCCAAGCCCAGGTCAGCCGCCTCCCACCATTCGACCACTTGCGCCCGGTAACCATCGTCAAGCAATTCCAATACCGGGTTCCATACGTTTCCGCCCACGGCCCATCCTCCTATTAAAAGAAGGTTCACCGCGCAATCCCGCCAATCCCGGCCACCGCCGACACCACTCTTTCCAAATCAGCCCGGGAATGCGCCAGGGTAACCGAAAACCTGATTCTCGCCGTTCCGGCGGGAACCGTAGGAGGCCGAATAGCAACCGCTGATACACCTTCTCTCCTCAAGCGCCCGGCAACGGCGAGAGCGTCATCGCCGGCTCCTATCACCAGGGGCACTATCTGGGATTCCGAAGGGTCCGTGGAAAATCCCCGTTTTTTCAGCATTCCACGAAACACGGCGGCCTTCTCCAGTAACTTCTTTCCCATAGACGGATGGCTTCTCACCAGGTTCACGGCGGCCTTACCCGCCGCCACGGAAGCCGGGGGAAGCCCCGTGGAGTAGATGAATGTCCGTGCCCGGTTGACCAGGAATTCCCTGATGACGGAATCACACGCGATGAATCCTCCGTAACTTCCCAGCGCTTTGCTCAAAGTGCCCACGAGTATCCGTGGTCTTATCCCCTGCTCTACGCATAAACCGCCGCCTTCCCCGAAAACTCCCACGGCGTGCGCTTCGTCCACCACGAGATCGCAACCGAACCGCTTCGAAAGCTCGTCCAGTTTTTTCAACGGAGCCCGGTCCCCATCCATGCTGAACAGCGAATCGGTAACGATGAAACGCCTGCCCCTGCACTCCGTTCCGGACAGCAACTCCTCCAGGTGTTCCGTGTCCCCATGGGTGTAACGAACGACCCTGGCCCTGCTCACCAAGGCACCGTCCACCAGGCTGGCATGGTTGAGCCTGTCTGCAAAGATGACGTCGTCACGTCCCGCCACGGCGTTGAGAACACCCACGTTGGCGAGGAACCCGCTTCCGAAGAGAAGGGCGGACTCCATGCCGGTCATATCCGCGAGTTCCCTTTCCAACTCCTCGTGCAGTGAAAGATTGCCCGACATCAACCTCGAAGCGGAAGCACTGCAACCGTTACGCATGACCGCCCCGGCCGCCGCGTTCTTCAGATCCGGGTGGGTAGACAGGTTCAGGTAATCGTTGGACGAGAACTCCAGCATTCCCCCGGGATGGAGTTCCAACCTTCTCAACAACCCCTTGGTCCGCAGATCACCGAGAATTCTTCCGTACCTGTCAGCCAACGGTTTCTCCGTTTTCCCCGAAGAATTCCAGGTCCCGTTCCAGGGAGTATCCCGCCGTTGTAAGCAGGTCACCGGTCATGACACCGTTCACCCCGGCGGCCGGCAGCAGTTTTTCGTACATCCCAAGCCGTTTTCTTCCGGCGCATATCCTGAGTTCGCTATCGGTACATACCAGGCGGATCATCACCACCGCTCTGAAGAAATCCAGGGACGAAGTAAACGGAGCATCCCGTGAAATACTCACCCCGGGCGCCTCCACGAAGAAATTCAAGGCTATCGAATCCACCCCGAGAGCCCTGAGTTGAAACGCGAACTCAACCCTCTGCTCAAGGCTTTCGCCTAACCCGAGAACGCCTCCCGAACACACCTGCAACCCGGCATCGACGGCGCTTTCCACGGTTGCGGCCCTACTCCTCCATGAGTGTGTGCTACAAATTCCGGGGAAGAAACTCTCGGCGGTCTCCACGTTGTGGTGGTACCGGGTAAGACCCGAATCGGCGAGCATACCGAGTTCCGGGGGTTCCAGTATCCCCAGGGACGCGCACCATTCGGGCCTTCCGCGGTTCGATCCGCGCAAGGCGAGGCAAACTTCCCGGAGCTCCCCGGGAGACGGCGATCCCCCGCTGGTGACGATGGAGAAGTAGTTCACCCGGGTCCCCTCATATTTCTCCCTGCAACTTTTCATCGTTTGATGATCCATAAGAGGGTACCCGTCGCATGCTCCCCCGGAAACGCTCGATTGCGCACAAAAAATACAGTCTTCGCCACAACGTCCGGATTTCGCGTTGAGAATCGCACAGAAAGACATTCCGCCCCGGTAAAGCCGTTCCGCCTCCAGGAGCCCAGCCAACTCCTTAAAATCGCAGCCGAGGATTCCCAGAGCTTCTCCACGGTTAATCGCCCGCAACCGGATTCCCCTCCCGCAGACCTTCTTTCCGAAGGGTGGCATCCCCGGCGTACACCGTCCTGAGATTTCCGTCTTCCAGCCGGAGCTTCAAGGCGCCTTCCCCGGTTATGCCCACAGACGTTCCGACCACCGTTTCGTTTCCGGAACGAACCTCCACCTTTCTGCCCAGCAGCATGGACCGCTCGCGCCATTCCTCGGCGAAGGGTGCGACGGTACGCTCATCAATCCATCGCATGTAAATCTTTTCGAATGATTCCAGGAGTCTCGCGACAATTTCAGCCCTGGAAAACTTCTTCCCAGTCTCGATGAAGAGAGACGTGGCTCCCGGAGGAAGATCATCCCTTTTCTCCATGTTAACGTTCAAACCTATGCCCACCACAACATGGTTCACCATGTCGGGCTCGGCCTTCATTTCGCACAGCGTGCCGCTCACCTTCCCACCGCCGCAGTATACGTCGTTGGGCCATTTGACGAGGCATTCCAGGCCGGGACATACGGACTGAAGCACCCTCGTGATTCCGATCACCGCCAGCACCGGTATCTGCGAAGCGTCCACCGGAGGCACCCGGGGTCTGAGGATGACGGACATGTAGATGTTACATCCCGGAGGCGAATACCAGGACCTTTCTCTTCTGCCCCTGCCGCCCGTCTGGGCGTCCGCCGTCACTACGGTACCCTGGACAGCACCCTTGGACGCCAGCATCGCGGCCATATCATTAGTGGATACCAGTGATTCCACGAAAACCACGTTACGACCGAAAGTTTCAGCATTGCATAACCTGTAGATTTCGTCAGAGGTGGGAACGTCGGCGCCACTCAACAGCAGGTACCCCATCCTGGGAACGGCATCGATAAGGTAGCCCGCCTTCCTCAATTTTTCTATGCTCTTCCATACTGCGGTCCTGGATATACCGAGTTTCCCGGACATGCGTTGCCCGGAGACGTAACCGTTGCCTTCCCTCAGCATCCGAAGAATTCCGGCGGTATTGTCACCCATGGCTTCCTTCCCCCGAGAGTCGGAGTAGTATCTTGATATGCCCGGACAACGTCAACCTGGAACAGGCTAATGGGTTGACGTTACTCGGATCACCAGGGGCTTTCGCAGAGCCTGGAATCGTTGGGAATATACGGTTTGAGGTCCAGCAGAGGGGTCCCGTCCAGGGCGCTGAGCCCGGTTGTGTAAACCCTCAGGTCCTCCACCCTCAGCAACCTGGCCACGTCAAGACCTAAGGGATTGGGACGGTTGGGGGAACGGCTCGCGAAAAGACCGACGGTTCCTCCCCCGAGGCGGGGAGGATGGGCGACGTTGGAACCATTGTATCCGGAAACCCTGTCCATGTGGTAGAGGACGATGACGTACTCCCATTCCATGAGGCCTTCCAATGCTCCACGGTACCGCGGCAGCAGCTCCAGGTAGAAATCCCCGGAGAAGTCATCCTCCCTGGCCTGGAAGGGGGCCATGTCGCCGTACGGAGTGTGGATGATTCCTATGGGTTCGTACGATATCGTTTTCATGAGATCTTCCGGAATGCGGAAGCGGAGCCCGCCTGAGCGGTGCATCGGGTTCTTGCTGCAAGAAAACGACCGGCGATCCTGGGCAAGTTCATTCGAAACAGTCCAAACCTCTAGGGGAATAATACGTCGACCAAGGATAATATCACGCGCCCGGAACGGCACCGCAAGAAACCGGGAATACCGGCGGGAATCTCCCGAAAGCGATGCATCGAACGGAAAGGATCAGGCCACCGTAACGGCGAAGACCGGAACCCGGGTACATGAGCGTCGGATCCACCGGACCGCTCGATGACGAACGTCCCGGGCGACAACAGGAAGAATCGACCGGGCCGGAATCCGAGCGTTTCGGACTTCACGCATCGGCCTTGCGGATGGAATTCCGCCGGTACTGGTTCCCGGTTTCTAATGTATTATTGTTAGTTTATAAATCTTATTCTGGTGGGAACGGTGGTAACTAATGGAAACACCGGGATCGGTTCTCTCGTACACGTCGTTGCCGACGGTTTTTGAAAGCGCCGACGAAATAACTCTGTGCATAACCAGGACCGGAAAGATAATCGCCGCAAACGCCAGGGCTCCGGAGATACTCGAATGCGGTGAAAGGGAACTTTCCGGTCGAAACTTCTTCGACGACTTCGTACCCGAGGATGTTCGGGAGCAGGTCAAGAAGGAATTCAGGGACGGACTGGCATCGGGTGATCACCGGTCATTCCGTCAGGAGTATCCCATATTGACCGCCGGGGGGAAGATCATCCCCGCCGAGTTCAGGAACATCGCCGCAAGAGACGAAGACGGCATAGTGATGTGCATACTCGTCTCGGGCCACGCGAGCGGGAAAACGACGGAGAAGAAATCCGACCGCCTCGAAATATGCGGATGCCCGTATGACAATCCCTTGCACTGCGCCATCACCATCCGTTCCGACCCCCTATCCATAATCGCCGCAGATGGTGATACCGAATCCATACTGGGCATGGAGAAGCCACGTCTCCTGGAACTGACCGACGGAGAGGTCGGTAAGATATTCGAACCGGAATCATGGAACGACATAAGGACAAGGCTCGATACCATCGGATCCGGCGAAGAGCGTGCCTCCATGGAATACACCATACAGAGGCCGGACGGCGTAAAGGTTCATGTCCTCGCGGCTCTCTGCCGGATCGACATCGACGGAATCCCCTCGCTGCAACTGTTCCTCACCGACGTCACCGGGATGAAAAACGAACTTGAAACCACCAAAAAGAGCGAGAAGAGATACAGGATCCTGGTCGAGAACAGCACCGACGGAATAATCATTCATAACAACGGGATAATAGTTTACGCCAACGAAGCGGCAGCTTCCATGACCGGCTACTCCAGGGCGGAACTGACGGGACATGAAATTCTGAACCTGGTGACCCCCGAACACCTCGACACGGTCAGACGGAACATGCGGGAGCGGTACGAGGGCGGTGACGTACCTGTAATATATGACGTGGAGCTGATGGGCAAGAATGGGAAAAGGATGCCTATTGAAGTAAATGTAACGCCGATTCCCCTGGAGGGTGAAGGGGCCTTCATGGTATTCGCCAGGGACCTCACCACCCGAAAACGGCTGGAGGACAGGCTGCGCCAAGCACAGATGATGGACGCGGTGGGCCGGCTTGCCGGAGGTATGGCCCACGACTTCAACAATATACTACAAGTGATAAACGGCTACGTGGAACTCGCTGGAGCATCCCTGGAGGAAGGTCATCCCGTACTGGAAATGTTGGCACAGGTCTCGGAGGCCGGGAAACGGGCGGTGGAACTGGTAAAAGAACTCCTGCTCTTCAGCAGGGATAATGTCATGAAGCTCCAGATAACCGAACTCGACACCCTGGTATCCGACAACATGGGATTAATGGAACGGGCGCTGGGCGAAGGAGTGAGAATCCTTTTCAGATCATCCGGGAAACCGGTCTACGTCAATGTGGACCCGGGAATGATGGGGCAGGTCTTTCTCAACCTATGTCTGAATGCCAGGGATGCGCTAAAGGGCCGGGGAACCGTCATAATCGAAACGAAGAAAGTCCGTCTGGACGCTGACTTTTGCAGCATGTATCCGCAGGCCCGACCGGGCGAATTCGGAATGTTCTCCATTACGGACAACGGTGAAGGCATGGACGACGCGACGTTGGCCAGGGTTTTCGAGCCGTTCTTCAGCACCAAGGATATAACGGAGGGAGCAGGATTGGGACTGTCCACCGTGTACGGTATCGTTACGCAGCATGAAGGTATTGTTACGGCGGATGGTTCCCCGGGAAAAGGAGCAAAGTTCACGATTTACCTGCCGGTTACGGACGGCCCGCCGAAAGACACCGAACCGGTTGCAGTCCGGAAGCCCCTGGGAGGACGTTCACTTTCGATAATCCTCGCGGAGGACGATGAGAATGTGAGAAACCTGGTATGCGAGGTACTGATGGACCAAGGTCACGACGTCTTCACGGCGACGAGCGGGGAAGGTGCCGTGATACTGCTTTCCGATTCTCCGGACAGCGTGGACCTGGTTATCCTCGACGTGGCCATGCCGGGTATGGGGGGTATCTCCGCGGCTGAAAAAATCAGGGAGATACGACCGGACATGCTGCTGATATTCTGCAGCGGGTACGACATGGACGAAAAAGCGGAATTCCTGAGCAGGTTCGGTGAGAAGTGCAGGTTCCTGGGAAAACCCTACTCGATGGACGAACTACTGGATACCATCTCGGAACTGGTTTGAAAACGAAAATCGGCCATCAGTAAAATACCGACATCTTGGCGACATCCTGTATCTTCACCATTCCGGAGAACCGGGAAGTAAACTCCGGAATCTTCCAACCGGAAGACATCGTGTCCCATATCCCGGCGGAATGTCACGAACCTGCCGAAAGTGCCGTAGACGTTGAGAACCGCAAAGAATGAAACCGATGAAGCAACCTGAGCCTGACACAAATTCCTATCAGACCGTACACAAAAGAATATGGTCATTTCACTATATTTCCCCGAGGTCAAATATTCGAAAAAATTATTTATAGCAAGAAATGGCGACCTCGGCACTGTAAAATAGACTTCGGAGAAAAGATCGTTTTTGCCGGATCTATGCTTAAATGCCGGATCGGTTATAATTTCAGCAGAAGAAATATACCTTTGGAGTAAAAATGAAAATTCTGGTTACAGGAACAGCTGGATTCATCGGGTCGCATTTGGCACAAAAGTTGGTTGAACGAGGGGATGAAACGATTGGCCTGGATTGTATCAATGACTACTATGATATCAATCTCAAGTATGCACGACTGCAACGCAGCGGAATCATCCCAAGCCAGGAAGATGGCGAACATATCCCTTACAATAAGCTTCTCACTTCCACAAAAAATAAAAAATACAAGTTTATTAAGCTCGATTTAGAGAATAAAAACGCAGTAATGCGGCTCTTTGAAGAGCAACGGTTTGATGCCGTCTGTAACCTTGCAGCCCAAACGGGAGTTCGTTACAGTCTGATCAATCCTGAGGCCTATATCAATAGCAATATCATAGGATTTTTCAATATTCTGGAGGCGTGTCGACATCATGGGGTCACCAACCTATCCTACGCCTCCAGTTCATCGGTCTATGGACTCAATGAGAACTTGCCATTCTCTACAGAAGACAGTGTTGATCATCCCATTTCCTTGTATGCTGCAAGCAAGAAAACCAATGAACTCATGGCGCACACCTACGCTCATCTCTATGGTATCTCAACCACAGGCTTGCGGTTCTTTACCGTTTACGGCCCCTGGGGACGGCCCGACATGGCGCTGTTTTTATTTATCAAAACAGCGCTGGAGGGGAAAAAGATCGATGTTTTCAACAATGGAGAAATGCTCCGGGATTTCACCTATATTGATGATATTATCGAAGGAATAATCCGTGTCATAGATAATCCTGCAAAACCGGATCCCACATGGAATGGTATCGATGGCAAAAGATCTCGTTCTTCAGCCCCCTACAAGATCTACAATATCGGCAATAACAATCCCGTTAAACTGATGGATTTCATTACCGCCATCGAGAAAAAACTGGGTAAGACCATCGAAAAAAACATGATGCCCATCCAACCGGGAGATGTTCCGGCAACCTTTGCCGACGTGACCGACCTGGTTGAAGATCTGGATTATCAACCTGCCACCCCCATCCAGGAGGGAATCGACAAGTCTGTGGATTGGTATCTGGATTTTTTAAAATCAAGCAGGAATACGATTCAGACGGACTCGGAGAGCATTTAATTAATCCCGGAAACGTGACTTGAAAATATGGGACATGCCGTTCCGGAGGGCATACGCAACCATCACCGGTTCCGGAAAATGATCAAACCGGGTACATACTGCGGACAGTGCGGGAAAAAACCGAGAAGCTCCCGGAAGATTTCGCGGCGAAACATTTCGGATCCCGATGATTCTTTTTCGTCTTTCCCGGAAAGGGAAAGGCGACCGTCATGGGCCGCCCTTCCCGGGACAAACTTCGTATGGAACACCTACTTCAGAACGGTGAGCATCCGCCTGACGACCTCGCCGTCCGAGGTGTTCAGCGTGACGAAGTACACGCCGTCTTCCTCGAGACGTATGCACGTGGCTTCGCCCGCGGCGAAACTCTCCACGATCCTTCCGGAAACATCGTAAACCCGTACCGTTCCCGAAATCCCTTCCGGAATGGAACACTCGATGTTCATGTCTCCGGTGCAGGGGTTGGGCCAAACGGAAAGCCCGGCGCCTGTCATGGCCTCGGCCTCCGGATCGTAAATCCCGGTAGCCGTGTCGGGCAGATCCATGTAGTGGGCGTTGAGGCATTCCTTCGTTCCGCCGGTGTACTGCACGAACGTAACAACCCTGAGGTTTTCGAATGTGTGCTCCGACGGTTTCAGCTTGTATTCGCCCGAAACGTTTATCGTCTGCGGATACGGCCCGGTGAAGTTGAGGAAGCGACCGTCTTTGCCCAGGGGAAACGATACGGGAATCCACATCATCTCCATACCGCTGTATCCACCCCAGTCGGAGTCGGCGGTCTCTTTATCCTCGATTATCGCGCACCACACCCTGATCGAATCGGTTTCCGAGGGTTCTTGTTCCGCCTTGACGGAGATGTATGCGGTACCCCCTGAAACATTCCCGACGATGTTGACATTTATTTCCGTGTACGATGGTACTTTGAGCCTTTCGTCTATCGCATCGGGATAAGTGGACGGCGTGGATGATGCTTTCAAACCATCCATCTTCACAGTGGGCGTGGCGTCGACCGAGTAGAATTTGAACCTGCCGGAATTGAACGAATTCGCCGCCGGGCCGTTGTAGAAGATGTACAACGGCGCCAGGTCACCCGATGAAACGTAAGGTTCAAGCTTGCTCTTGACAGTTGACCAACTGTCGTAACAAGTTCCTCAACCGGTCTGCGTGAAGTATTCGAACAGGACCACCCTTTCCGCGGCGAATACCGACATCGAAAGCAGCAGCAGTAAAAACATAACCTTCATGTTGCCTCCTTTTCATTAGTTGATTAATAGCTCCTCCATTACATACTACATGAATATGTAATATTTTCAGCAGCGTCAAGCATACGGCGATTCTTTCTCGCTCGGTTTCCCGAAACGGGGTCTGAAACAGGCTTGCCCGCCTCATTCTCAAGAAGCATATTAAATTAACCTGAGGAAAGGATAGTCAAATGCCGGACAAAACCCGGGATTCTCGCTTCACCGAGGACCTGAAATCAACGATCTCCACCATAAAATCGGTTATCCTCGACACCCTCGTCCAACTGGATATTCCCGTGGACAACCCCCGGGATGTGTACAGGATCCTGGAAATCGACAAGAAATTGGGATGGAAGATTTTCAACGTTGTTTCCGAAGAGGATCCCTTCCTGGCCGCCCAGTTCGTTCCCGGAAAAGTCGCCTGCGGCAAGTTCCTCAGGCTCTGCAGCAAGCTGGGTACGCCGCCGGAACTGATAAAGAGGGCCAAGCAGGCCTGCAAGTCATTCGAAGAGATGGTGAAAAGACACGCCGACAGCAGGAGCGAATTCGACCTGATGCTCATGTCATGCTCCAGCAAGGGCAAATCGAAAGCCTATCTATCTCAACAAAAGACGGCATTCAACGCGTACAGCCACCTGCTTGGCGTCCAGGCGGTCACCCAACTATCCACCTGGGCGTTCCATCCCTCCGATGACGGCGTCAATATGGATGTCGCAAACATCAGGGGATTCATGAACTTCCGCAGGAACAGGCCGAAGGTCCCGTGGATTCTCGAAAGCAGCAGGTTCATCGACGATAAAGGAACAGTGCCGGACAGGGTTTCCCCTCGTCCTCTCGACAATCAACCGGGACGGAACTCCGATCCCATGGAAGTTCCCTTCTACCGCCGTTTCTGTTCCGAACCTCTGCCCGACGTCATCAGCTCGGTATGTTACGCAGGAAGAGTCATCCACGAGCTTCGTGAAGCCCCCATAGGCAATACCGAAACCACAACCCTGATAACCGCGCAAATCGCCGGGAACGCATCCAGCAGGTTCAGGACCGCAAACGACCGTTACCGGGAAGTGGCGGTCAGGGCGAGAACTCCCGTCAAGAAACTGGTGCTGGATCAACTGGTCCACATGGATCTGCTCGACGGTCCGGAAAAGCCGGAGTTGCTGGTATTCGGAGAATTTACCGGCTACGACTGGGGGAAACCATCGGACATGAAGAACCCGAACAGCATCCTTCCCATCGAAGTCGACGTCTCCACACACGGCCCGGGACTGGAAAGCGCCTATACCCCCTTCGTCCCGCGGTACCTGGAAATGCTCCGGGACGCATTCGAAAAACTGGGCTGGCCCGGACACAAGTTCGTGTTGTACAGGGCGATCATCGAATATCCCGTGATACCCTCCTCCGTGATCATGCGCTCTCCGCTTCCCGGGAGGAAGGGATAAAATACGACATCACTCCAGGGTCACGGTGAATGTTCCCTCACCGACGGAAAACTTCCTCACCACCAGGAACGCATTTCCGGCCTGTTCCTTCTCCGGCACGAAAATCAGCAGGGAATTGGTACCCTCGCCACCGTCATCATCACTTAAGACCTCTCCATCGGGCATGTACAGGTCTATCATCGGGTCCAGTTCCACGCTCTCCACGGAAAGGCCGTATTCCCTTCCGGCTTCCAACTTCAATTTGAAGGCCAGCGCGTTCTCCTCCCAGGGCGAGTATTTCTCGATGACTCCGCCCGGTCGCAGGACGGGTATTTCTTCTTCGCTCTCATCCCACGAGAATGTCACGGGGCCGAATTCCCCGCTTTCGCACGAAGAAACCAGGACCACGTATTCACCGGGGATCAAAGGAGCATCGACCCCCGGACATGATTCCATATCCCGGTAGCCATCGCCGGATTCCACCATTACAACACCGTCCTCCTCCATGAGCAGCACCGTCAGGCAGATATCGAAATCCGCACGGGCCGACATGGAATAAACCCCGGGCTCTTCCACCTGAAAGGTGAACGCAGCCACCGGGGAAAACGGATCCAGGAACATCGGTGTTTCAACAGTCTGCATCTCCGGCCACCAGGCCAAGGCGAAGTTCGCTTCTTCCGCTATTTCCCCCTGATACTCGACTCCACGGCGGGACGCTTCGACCGCCACCGGCGTCATGGCCAACGAATCGAGTTTTTCCAGGGTCAGCGTGAATTCTCCATATCCATCCTTCTCATAAGGTATCGCCATCGCCAGGTACCTGCCCGGTTCCAGGTGCGTAATCACCTTCGAGTCGGTTCCGTTGTAATCATCGTTCTGATCTACGAAGGCATATTCATCCTCTCCTACCGACAACAGGGCCAGGTAGGTGTCGAAGTCCCCGGATTCCAGGGAGACGGAAACGTAACCTTCTTCCTCCATTTCAAAGGGATACAACCGCGCTTTTCCGAAACTTCCCACGAATACGTAATCGTAAAGGACTTCCCTGAGCAGGTCATCCAGGAAGGGATCGAATGCATCTTCCCCGATATATCCCGTCACCGTGCCTTCGGCGAGAGCTTTTATAGCGCTGTAGGCTTTCATATCCTCCGGGATGCCCGCCTCGGCCACTATGCGGTAATCGCCCCTGGAGTCATCCCTGGAGAAGACAAGAAGCTTCCACCCGTCACCCACTTCGTCGAGAACGATTACGGCACTTTGCGCACCGGCTCTTCCCTCGCCGTAGTCCACCAGGCCGCCGTCCGCGTCCACTACCACGGCCACCGGATCGAAATCCCAGCTCTCGACCTCCACAACCAGCATCCCCCCTTCCCGTATGTCGTACACGTCGGTGTAAACATCCACGGGACCGGGCCTTCCTACCAGAAAGAGTTCTTTTTCACCCCGGGGCCATGCCAGGGCGAGGGTGTTCTCCTTGGGGGGAAATTCCCCGGTCACGCTTCCACCCGGAGACACCATGCCGCCCCTGCCGCAGGCGGTCGCAGCCAGTACCGCCAATACCACCACCATCACCAATCGTTTCATAGGGAATCCTCCAATCGATTCAGGTTTTATATATATCGTCCATGAAAAATCAACTATACCGGTTGGAGAACCCGAGGAAGGAAATACTTTACCGGAACGTCCCGCTCTCGTATCAATAAGCAAAACCTTCAAACCTGTTAAGGAGAAGTATGAAGATCCTGACACCAATAATACTGCTGTCCATGGCGTCCTTCGCGCCGGGCGAATGGGTTGATCTTGGAATTTTCGATATTTCCCATGCCAGGTTGGATGTGCTGGAATGCACTTCTTCCGGCTTCACGGTGGAAATAACCGTGCCCGGTTATTTCACCAACACCGTCACGAAGGAAGGGATGACCTTCAATACCATATCGGTTCCTTCGATGACACCCTACTCGGACGCGGAGGGAGCTCCCATGCTGCCCAAGGCGTCCTTCCTCGCCGCCGTCCCGGAGTCGCCGAACGTGGACATAACCGTGAAACCCATCATCGAACCGGTCGTCGTACCCGGTTTCAAGCCATATCCCATGCAACCTATCCCAACGGACAACGGCTCCGTGCCAATCCGCTTCACATATGTTCCAGGGTATTACGATCAGGATTCGATTCCTTCCGAAAAAGCCTTCTTCGAAGAAGCGGGCGTACTCCGGGGGGTGAATATAGGACGTTTCACCGTCGTGCCTTTCGCATGGAACTCCGACACGGGTGAACTCACCATCTACCCCAGGGTCAGGGTAACGGTCGATTTCGGGGAAACGGTCCGGGTCGAGCCAAGGCTGAGAAGCAGGTTCTTCCGGAACGTCTACAGGACCCTCGTCAACTCCAGCATACTCGGACGGGCCGACTTGCGCATACACCACCCTTCCAACGAAGTGGTCAAAGCCACGAACGCCGAGGAAGCCGACGATATAAACGCCGCGGATCTACTGATCATGGCCGGGGACGACTTCGTCGATACGCTGATGAACTCGTTTATTCAACAGAAGATGGCTCAAGGTTACCTCACCGCTGTGGTGGCGGCCGGGAGTTGGAGCCAGTCAAAGATACATGATTATATCAAGAACGCATATGATAACTGGGAAATCCCTCCCAGTTTCATTCTCTTCGTCGGTGACCATAAAGATCTCACCGGTTACAAATCTTCGACGGGATGTTACAGCGATAACAGGTATGTATGCGTGGACGGTAATGATTACATCCCGGACATCCACCACGGACGACTCGTAACATCCGCCGATAACTACTCGGTGGTTGAAGCAAAAATCCTGAAATGGCAATTCGATCCGCTAATGAACTCGGATTTCTGGGGGCATGCCCTTACCGCCGGTATGCTCCAGGCCGGCAACGGCACCGTGGCGACCCGGTGGTTCTGTTTCACCCTGGAAAGCGTGCGTGACTCCTACATGAACATCCACGACAAGAAAGTACAACGCGAGTATGTAAAGGATACCTCGCAATCTCCTCCGTACTACTATAGGGATGACCTGCCCAGCGCCGGGCAGAAGATCCCCTCCGACATCGTGTGGGACGGTGACGCGGCGGGAATCATCGAGGCCATCAACGGCGGCGTGTTCCTGGTTCAGCACAGGGATCACGGCGAGGTCAGCGGGTGGGCCGATCCCGCTTTTCATATAAAAGATCTCTTGAAGCTGAACAACGGGGACAAGACTCCAATGGTGATGAGCACGAACTGCCTAACCGGAAAGTTCTACGATGACTGCTTCGCCGAAAATTTCTTATGCATGAAAGGCGGTGCGGTGGGAGTCCTGGCGGCTACCGAAGTCAGCTACAGCTACTTCAACGATTATCTCACCTACGGCCATCACAAATCGTTCGTGGACGAATTCACCTCTCCGCCCGCTCTCTACACGGATCCGTCGGGAAATTACCTGGCGGGCCAGGCCCTGACCTGCGCCAAGACGGAAATGTACACTGCGGCTCCGTCCAGCCCGTACGGCTCAAATTGGAAAACCTACGCCGAAAAAACGTACGACCTGTTCCACTGGTTCGGCGATCCCACCATGGACATGAGGACGGAAGTTCCCCACGATCTGAACGTGAGCGCTCCGCATACCCTGCCTTCCGGCACAACCCAGGCCACCTTCCACGTGTCCGATTCCAAGGGTGACGTAAACAACGCCCTGGTTTGCATCTCCCATGACAGTCTCTGGGCCAGCGGACTTACCGACTCCACGGGCTCGGTAACCCTGGCTTTCGATTCCATCGGGAGCCTGAGCGGCATTACGTGGATGGTCACCTCGCACAACGCCCTCCCGGCCCAGGGAATCATAAACGGAACCGAAACAGGAGACGAACCACGGATATCCGTCGATCTCGTCGGGGTGCCCAGGCCCAATCCGGCCCGGGAACTGTTATCCGTTCCCGTTTCCCTTTCCGGTAACGGTTTCCTCGAGATGTGCGCCTACGACGTCTCGGGCAGGCTGGTGGCAACCATCTACAAGGGTGAACTCCCGACAGGCCGGCACATCCTGACATGGGACGTTTCCAGGGTGCCCGTGGGAATCTACGTAATTCGCTTCTCGGATTCCCGGGGCATGGTCGCCGCTTTCAGAACAGTGGTCTCCAGGTAATCACGCAGAATCAGAAAGGGCGGGGTACCACCCCGCCTTTTTTACGTACCCGTAATTCCTGAAGAAGAGAAAGAATCACGACCGCAAGCCAACACAGTACGGGGAATAGTTTCCGCCCTTCCGGAAGAGCCGGAATCCATTGGAGCGGATTCGTGACCCATCCGGACCCGGAAGCCTCCGACCTTCAAGTGGCATTATGTGATCAGCAGGAAACCTGTCAGATCCCGGAAGGCAGGGTCAGGATGAAATACGGTAAACGCTGACTCCGAGGTCAGTTTCGGCGAGGGAGACCCGGTTGTTTTCCCGAAGAGCCCGGATTGCGAGTGGAAGGTTGCCGAGGCGGTTAAAAAGCACTATTCCTTCGACTGACCCGGTTCACCGGATCCGCCGGTGAGGAGTACGACATCCTCGAAACGGTCACCGTCGGTTCCGGGAGTCTCGACCACGCCGGGACATCCGGTGAATTCCTCCATGGAAACCAGGTACCGAAGAGGAGCTAGCCCCATCATCCCCCGACCTATCCTTGCATGACGGTCGCGCCTGCTTCCGCAGGGATGCATGCTGTCGTTCAAATGGAAGGCCGCAAGCCGCTCCAACCCAACCGTCCTGTGAAACACGGCCATCATATCGTCGACTCCCGTCACGGTGGAGATGTCGTACCCGGCTGCGAACGCATGGCAGGTATCGAGACACACGCCGGTCCGCTCCGGCAATCCCACCGCATCCAGAATCCGTGCCAGGTGTTCGAAGGAGTAACCTACCGACGTCCCCCGGCCTGCGGTGTTCTCGAAAAGCACGCCCACCGATCGGGGAGATTCGAAAAGTATATCCCGCGTGTAAACCGCTATCCTGCGCAGGGCGCCATCCTCACCCGAACCCAGATGATTCCCCGGATGCATCACCGTCCACCTCATGCCCAGCAGGTAGGTTCTCTTCAACTCCAGCGCCAGGGCTTCACGGGAACGCGTAACCGTTTCCTCCGAAGTCGATGCCAGATTTATCAGGTAAGAAGCATGGGAAATCACGGTCAGCCCGGTACGAGCGAATCTCTTCATCTCCGGTTCCCGGATCTCGCGACCCTTCCATCGTCTCTGGTTCGAAGTGAATATCTGGCCGCATCCCAGTCCCCGGGACTCGAGGAAATCCAGGGCTTTTACCAATCCTCCCCCGGTAGACGCATGAATTCCGGGTATCAACCGCCTACTCCCGCCTCACGTGCATGTCTCGCGGAAAAGTTCCAGAGTGACCCTGTTCATCTCGGCCAGGCGGTTCCTGGTCTCCGCCATATCGTTCAACACGTCACGCGAGGTCTCCCACGTTCTTTCCAAAAGCGCCCGGAGTTTCTCGTCCCATCGGGGATCGCCGGGATCGACCACCATGGATTCCAGGCCGGCTTCTTTCATGAACCGGGCTCCCTTGGAGGCGTAGGGCACCGCTATGGGTATGGTGCCGGTGACCACCGACAGGATCGAGCCGTGGAGAGGCACGGTTATGAACACCCTGCACCGGGATATGGCATCCAGGAATGTCTTCAGTTCGCCGGGCATCACTACGGAAGCCTGCCTGCTGTGTTCCATCATGGACATCACGGCTATGCACTCCTCATCGTCCGAGTTGGAAAGGCTGCCGGTATGAAAGGGGAAGAATTTCACCTCGCCGCCCTTCATGGCGACGTGGCGATCCAGGATCCGTGCCCATTTCTTTCTCTCCTCCCGGCGATCGGGCTCCCTGTAGAGTTTCAATTTTTTTCTGAGCTCCAGTGGAAGGAGGTTGCCTTTCCTGTTGGACACGTTTCTCAGGGCGACTCCCAACACGTCAGTAGTACCGTACATTCCGGTAAAATCGGCGGCAAGGCTGAACGCGGCGTCAGACGCCGGTTTGACCCGTCCGGGATCCAGTCCCAGCTCGATGAGGGTATCGTAAGAAGGTCTGTCCCTGACCGTAACGCCCCTGCAATATCCCAGCCACTTCCTCAGTTGAGCCGGTGTCCACCTGGCCAGCTCGTTATCCTGGCCGATACCCACAGACCATGCGAACGCCGGTTTTCCGTAACGCTTCGCCATCCTGATCGGGTGAAGGTTGAAAGGAGTGTACAGCAGCGAGGACCGGTCCTGCGCCAGTTCCCCTCCTCCCACCACCACCACGTCTGCCCATTTTACACCTTGTTTCATGGCATAAAGTCGACCCCGGGAAACATCGAAGGGAACCGCTCCGTACCGCGAGCGAGTTTTCTCCGGGACCGCGGACATGACCCCTACTTCCACGTCTCCAAGGGTGGAGAGTTCTCTCACCTGGGAAACGAAGATCGCCTCGTCTCCCACGTTGGAACCATCCCTTTCGAGCTGTCCCCATGACGACGTGAACACCTTCAGCATCGCAGAAATTCCAATCCGGTTCGAATCGTCAGGATATCAATCGTGATAGGCGAAGTCACGAAGGGTTTCCGCCATATACCTCAGCCTGCGGTCCACTTTCCCGTAGATGGTGTCCGCCGGGTACATGCCGTCAGGCATCAGTTCTCCGGCTTTCATCCCCATCAGCAATTCCGCTCCGTCTTCTATGGTATCCACCGGCCACACGTGGAATTTGCCGTCTTCCACCGCTTTTATGACTTCATCCCTGAGGTGCAGGTCTTTCACGTTGGCACTGGGTATCATCACTCCCTGGGTGCCGGTGAGACCTCTTCCCATACATACCCTGAAGAATCCCTCGATCTTTTCGTTGACTCCGCCAATCGCCTGTATCTCCCCGAACTGGTTCACCGAACCGGTCACGGCGATATCCTGCCTTATGGGAAGCTCGGAAAGGGCACTGAACAACACGTACAATTCGGTGGAAGAAGCGCTGTCACCCTCTATTCCTCCGTAACTCTGCTCGAAGACAACGCTCGCCGAAAGTGAAAGCGGGTATTCCCTGGCGAACTTGCCCTGCATGAACCCGGCGATTATGAGCATGCCTTTGGTGTGCGTCATGCCCGACATGTGGGATTCCCGCTCCACATTTATTATACCCTTCCTTCCGGCGGACACCCTGGTGGTCAGCTTCACCGGAAGTCCGAAGGCGTAATCCACTCCCTGGTAGACGGCCAGTCCGTTGACCTGCCCGACCTTGGCACCCCGGGTATCTATCTTCACGGTACCGTCGAGAATCTGTCTCAAGGCATACTGCTCACCCATATTGAGCCTCAGCATCTTCTGACGTACGGCTTCTTTGACGTGCTTTACGGTCACCACCGGATCATTCGCAATCCTGGCGAAATAGGCGGACTGACGGAGGTAATCGGTCACCCTGTTGAATTCCAGGGATATCCTGTCGTGAATACCGGTCATCCTCGCACTCTCTTCCACGATGGCGGCTACCGCATCCGACGTCATGGGCAGAAGTCCCTCGGAAGCTATTATCCCCGCAATCACATCGGCGAAAGCGGCGATGTTTTCTTGAGTGGCCTCCATAGTGAAATCGAACGCTGCCCTCACCCTGAAGAGCAGGCCGAATTCCGGCTCCATGGAAGCCAGGAAACCGTAAAGCGAAGAGGAACCGATGAGTATGACTTTCACATTGGTATCCAGAGGTTCCGGGTGGAGGTTGACCGGATACAATCCCATGGGATCGTGGCTCCTTATTACGGTGGTCCTGTTCCTTAATGTCTGTATCAACCGCTGCCACAGGGCCGGGTCCCTTACCAGATCCAGGGCGTTCATTATCAAGTAGCCCCCGTCGGCCCTGTGAATCGCCCCGGGTCTGATCATGGTGTGGTCGCTGTAGGGTTTCCCGTCGACGACAATCCTGTCTATGTTGCCGAAGAGACTGATGGAATCCGGGAATTTCTCTATAACCACGGGCCTCCTGGTCACACCCGAGTTGTCGACTATGAGATTGGGGACAAACATCGCGTAGGGGTCGCCGTTCTCGTCGGAGCCCGTGAAATCCTCGAGATTGTCAAGTATCATCTCCACCAATGAATCGGCCCACGCATCGGCTTTCTCGTTCCCTATCTCCTTGAGTATCGATATGATCCCGGTTATCGTAGGACGTAACAGTCTGCGCAACATCTTCATCAGCCTGATGTTCCGCTCGATTTCCAGATCCCTGGTCTTCCTGAATACCTGAGTGAGTTCCCTGAAGATTTCGTCGTGTTTCCTCGAAAATTCCTCATAATCCTTTTCGGTGAGTTTGCCCTCTTCCACGAGTTTTCTCAGTGCATCGAACGTCACCGGCTCATCATCCATCACCGGAAGAACGTCGGGGCGGAACTCGTTGGGAGAAACCGGTATGTTAACCAGCGCCAATCCTTCCTTTTCGGCTTTCTCCCGGACCTTCTCCATCATTTCTTTCTTCCTGGTTTCATAGGTGCTTCTTATCGACCGAACTTCCTCCTCGGCCTTCTCGCTCTCCAGCACCGCCGGAATATTACTCCTGAGAAGCTGCACGCATTCTTCCAGGGCCTGAGCGAATCTTCTGCCTCCACCGGCGGGAAACGTCAGCACCACCGGGCTATGCGGATCTTCCATGTTCCCGACGTACATTATGTCCCTGAGATCGTCGGTAGTAGTATCCACGGAGTCCAGTATCATCTTTACGGTGGTTTCACGCCCGGTGCCGGAGACCCCGGTAACGAAGATGTTGTAACCTATCGAGGGAATTTCCAATCCAAGTTTGAGAGCATTGATGGCCCTGTCCTGTCCCACTATCCTGCCCGACGGCTTCAGGTCCTCCGTTGTCTTGAAATCCAATGCCTCGGCAGGGCACGTCCACCTGAGTTCATGGGGTTCGAGAGGCCTGATTTCCATACTTCTTCCTTCCGGTATCGATTGCCCGGCGAATCGTCTGGCCGGTTTACGGCTCGGTTCTCTCTCCCCTTACTATGAACCTCACATCCTTCGCGGGCAAGAAGAATGAACGCCGGTACCCGCATGCCGCGGATATTCGTATACTTGCAAAAGAAGCCATACAGGACGTAGGTTATTACCGGTGTTGTGGTTTCAACGGAAAGGGGCCATATGAAAACAATGATTTTACTCTCGATAGCGGTCGCGATCCTGGTGGTTACGACGGGCTGCAAAAGCGAACCGTCCGGACCTTCGGGCACGCTACCACAGGTACGGAACCTCCAGGTCGTGGAATCCGTCACCAAGGGGGACACCGTTGTACTCGCCTGGGACCCTCTGGATGTCGAAGTGACCTCCTATAATGTATTCTATGCGAAAACGGACCCCGGAGATTGGAAAAAGGTCGGGTCCACCACCGATACGACCTACACCCACTTCATCACCACCGCCGGTTGCTACCTGCTTCAAGCCCAGAACGGTGACGATTACTCCAGCGCATACTCCAACCAAGCCGATACGTGGGCTTTCGTATCCGGCGATTCCTCGGTATCCCTGACCACCGGGGCCGGGAACAACGGTATGAGTTTCCGGAAAGTGGGGAAAGACAGCGTCGTGTGCACGATCGGAAATGCCGAGGCCTCGGATTTCGCACAGGATATCTACATAGACGTTACAGGCGGTTCCGTGTACATGTACTCGGGCAATGCCCACCCCGAAAGCCATCCCGGCGGCAAAAACACAAAACTCAGCTTCAGGGGTTGCCAGGATCCCATAGCCCCGGAACCCGGCTCAACCGCCTGGGTCGACTCCCTGGAAGCTCCGTACAACGATTATGTATTTATCAAGCTGGACGACAACTTCGTTGAACTGTACGTCAGGGAGCAATCTGACGGCACAGTGGAAATCCTTTTCTGGGAATACCAGTTGATAGACCATCTCAGGATATTCAACCTTTTGTAACAAAACCCGGCGGCGTGGACGGCCTCCCGCCGCCGGACCTCCTATAGACCCCTCGACTTGTACATGGCGTGAAACTTCCTGGCGGCGTGGAACATCACGAAGGCGAACGCCGCAAGTATAAGGAAGCAGAACCACACCGGGCAAAAAGCATTCTGTCCGTAGGCAAGGCGGAACAGGGCACTCACGTACGACAGCGGCGAAAGCGGCATCATCCACCTTGCCCACATGGGCATCCGTTCCATGGGAACGAACACGCCGCTGACGAAAAGAAGGGGCAGCCTCACCAGGTTTGACAGGAGCATGATGTTGGAAGGGTTCGCGGACGGCGGGGCCGAAAGCAGTACTCCCATTGAAGAAAACGCCATGGCACCCGCCACCATCCCCCCGATCAGAAGAAACGGATCCCGGATCACCGCATCGGTAAAAAACGTACCCAGAGCGGCCGCGACGGATGATATCACCAGTCCGAACAGGAACCCGCTCAACACGTCCCCGGCGAGAATCGAACCGATGGAGACCGGGGCCGATACGAGCCTTTCATAAGTCTTCGCCCTGCGTTCCCACGGTGTAACCAGGGGACCGACGGCGGTGGCCGTGAACCACAGGACCATGGACACCATCCCCGGGACCATGACCCCCGGCGACATCTTCCTGCCTATACTGAACGCCATGAAGAATACAACCGGAAACAGAATGCCGAATATGAGCACCGGGGGTTTCAGGTAGTACAACATGACATTCTTCTTCATCACCACCAGGGAACAGCGCAGTTGCCTCCCCGGGGATGCGGCGCTCACTTCCGCCTCCCCTTCTCCGATGTATAGAAGAGGAAAACGTCTTCAAAAGTAGGCTCGCAAGTGTTGATCCCCATCAATTCATATCCCGATACCGCCGCCATGGAAGCAAGGGCAGCCGCGGCCTTGCCCGGATGCTCGGAAAAGAGCCTGAGTTTCATACCATCCACCTCGAACCTTATCATTCCGGGAATCGAACCGAGTTCGTCACCGGTTGGAACGTTTCCGTTAAATACCGCTTCCACGTACCTGTTCCGTCTCATCGTGGATTTCAGATTTACGGGAGTATCCACCGCCACGAGGCGCCCGCTTTTGATTATCGCCACCCGGGAACATATTTCTCCGGCTTCCGCCATGTTGTGCGTAGTGAGGAAAACCGTGAGTCCTTCCGCGTTCAGATCCCGAAGAACGTTTCTTATCAATCTGGCGCTGTGCACGTCCAGTCCGCCGGTGGGTTCGTCCAGGAAAAGCACTTCCGGTTCCGTCACCAAGGCCGCACACAACATCAGCCTTTGTTTCAAACCCTTCGAAAGCCTGGCGGCCTTTGTATCGCGCTTGTCTTCCAGCCCCATGATTTCGAGAAGCATTTCACCCTTAGCAACCCGGCGTTCCCTTGGTATACCGTACAGTTCCGCCATCAACATCATGTTACGCCATACGGTGAAATCCAGGTAGACGTTGGCTTGTTCGGGAACCACCGCGATGTGCTCCCTGGCAAGAATGGAATCGCGGCAGATGTCATAACCGTTTATGAACGCCGATCCACTCGTCGGCTCGATGATTCCGGTAAGCATTCTCATCGTAGTGGTTTTTCCGGCCCCGTTGGGTCCCAGGAAACCGAATATCTCCCCGCGGAAAACTTCGAAGGAAATGCGGTCCACTGCGGTCAGGGTGCCGAACTTCCTGGTGAGTCCCTTGACACTTATCACCGTGGAATCGGCCATCAAAACTCCCATCGTTGATTTATTCCTGTCGTCAGCGAGGAGAATACACCATTCCATTCGTTTACGCAACACCCACATGCTGAAACTCAAGTCAACCGGGAAAGATGTGCCGCAGAACCGCCTGGAGCCGGAGGCACGGCCCTTTTCCAAGCTCCCCGGAATAAATCTCCCTTCACCGTGTAACAGCATTGAAAGGAGAAATATCACTTCAACGGAGGTATGGAAATGATGAAATTGATGATGACCGTTATAATGGTTTCGGTGTTCTACGGAGGAAACTACTGTCCGGGCAGGCCCGAAATCGTGAATTACGGTACCGTGGTCAAGAGAGTTGCGGAAATGACCTGGAACGACGAAGTGATCCGCATGGCGGCGAAGCGTGGTCTTGACGTAATCAACGTCACCTGGGAAGATACCGGACGCTATTACGGTTCCTGCTGGGGACCCAATATCTCCGATATGACCATACAGGTGCACAGTTACGAAAACGGTGCCGAGTATCCCGCTCTCACCTGCATGCCGGTTATAAGGTACCCGAACTTCCACGATCTCTCGGCGGACATGGATCCCGACGATTTCTTCCTGCTCGTAGGCAACGAGTCGGGAGAGGAACTCGGCCCCGTTTCCCTGACGGATTTCGTGGATAACCTGAGATTCTACCTGCACGACCCGACATCCTGGCAAGGAACGGAAACGGGCTTGCTGGCACCAAGGGACAGTGTGGTCCTCGTGAACGCACAAGCAGTGTTCCTGCCCATTCCTTCCGACGGCATCGCCACCTTCAATCCGGTACTGTACAATTACCAGTCCTACCGGGGGGACCCGGCGGTACTGACCATACTCGTCACCAGGGAAGGAACGAGCGTGACCGTCATCGACAACAGCAGGGACGCCGTTCCGGGCACCTGGACCCACGGTCAGCGACTCTTCTTCAACGACAACGGCGAGAGGGCGAGCCTGACCGGAACCAGGATATCGGATTACAGGGAGGAATACGCCGCCCGGGGCGGGGATCCCGCGGAAATCTCGGAGAAAAACAACCTCAACATGGTATTGCTGATCCAGGTGCCCCTGAAACAGAAGAACCCGGTAGACACCGGTTTCGACAACGTTTGCGTGAAAATGGAATGCCTGCCCGCGGCGAGAGCCATTGAAAGCGACCGCTCCGCCGACGTGGAATCGGCGGTGATAGGCCACGGTGAACTCGAAGGTCCCTTCACCGAAATAGATCACCTCGCGATAGAGAGGGATCCCAATTTCCCCATAAGGGTGACCGTGCAGTTTTACAAGGCCACGTCGAACGGGATCGTCACGAAGAAGGATATCGATGCGATAGCGGACGAGCTGGAAAAGGTCTACGAGGATGGTTCCTACGTGGGATCCCTGGTGGTGCCCGATCCCGGAACGTTCAGACCTACCGACTGGGACAGGGCCTCGGTTCCCAGGAGGCTCCGCAGGTACCGGAATTTTTTCCGGCATGCCCTGAGCCATACCCGTCGGCCAGCCGATACCGCGAAAGATGGGAAAATGAGACAGTCCGGGGCTTAGTTCCACGTTCCTCGTTTAGTAGGTTAGGATATGGCTGTGAAGATCTCCGAAAAGAAACACTGGGACGATTTCTGGCGCCGGGATCGCGACATCGACGAGATATACGACAACGATGGACGCATCACGGAAGAAATCGGGAAACGCCTGGAAATAAAGGGAATGCTCTGCCTGGAAGTGGGTGCCGCGACCGCTCGGGACAGCGTGACACTGGCCCGATCCGGTGCCTCGGCCGTAGCCTTGGACTACTCCATGGAAGCCCTGGCCCTGGCGGAACGGGCGGCGGAAAGGGCCGGAGTACAACTGATGCTGGTATGCGGTGATGCACTTAATCTACCCTTCAGGGACGATGTTTTCGATCTGGTATTTCACCAAGGCGTACTGGAGCATTTCAGAGATCCCGTCCCCTTCCTCGCCGAGAATTCCAGGGTCGTCAGGCCGGGCGGAGTGGTACTGACGGACGTTCCTCAGACCTTCCACATCTACACAGTGATGAAAAAACTGCTCATAGCGGCCGGAGCCTGGTTCGCCGGCTGGGAAACCCAGTTTACGCGGGCCGCCCTATGTTCCCTTCTTCGCGGATCGGGTCTCGAGCCTTTCGGAGTATACGGGCGCTTCTTCTCTCCTTCGCTTGCATACAGAATTCTCCGCGAGATTCTCGCGAAACCGGGGATCAATCTTCCAATGAGGCCGGTGCTCGTGCCACCGATACACAGGCTCAGGGAAACGATCAGGAAACACATCGAGAAATCCTCCATGGGTCCCGCCCTGGGTTACGTGCTGGGCGTTTTTGCAAGGAAACCGGAAAAGAACCGGTGAGAATACTCGCGCTGAACTGGAGGGATCCCAAGAACCCGGAGGCCGGCGGAGCCGAGGTGCATCTCCACGCGATTCTGCAACGAGCGGCTTCGATGGGACATCAGGTGACCCAGGTCTCCCACCGGGTGCACGGCCTGCCGAACCGGGAAGTTATGGACGGAGTGCTTATCCTCCGTCACGGGGGCAGGAACACCTTCAATTTCTCGGTGAAGGGCTTCGCCCTTTCCCTGGATATCGCCGAAAACTTCGACCTGGTGTTGGAGGATCTTTGCAAAATCCCCTTCTACAGTCCCGCCTGGTCACCCGTACCGGTGCTCACGGTGGTTCCCCATCTCTTCGGGACAACGGCCTACCGGGAAGTACCCTTCCCCCTGGCGCTCTACGTGAATATCATGGAATCATTCGTCCCGAAGGTCTATGCGGACAGTCCCTTCGTAGCGATATCGGATTCAACCATGGCGGACTTGGTGGCAAGAGGAATCCCGGCGGAAAACATCACCGTAATTCCCTGCGGAATAGACACCGGATTTTACGGACCGGGCCCGCCGGAGCCGGAGCCGGGTGCCTTTCTTTACCTGGGCAGATTGAAAAAATACAAGGGAGTCCAGTTCGCTATAAGAGCCGTGAAACTCCTGAGAGACTCCGGAAAAGACGCTGAACTGGCCGTTATCGGGACGGGTGATTACCTGGAAGAACTGGAAAAGTTGACGGAGAAACTCGGTCTGCGAGAAGCGGTAACCTTTCATGGATATGTCTCCCGGGAGAAAAAGCTTCGTATGCTCAGAAAAGCCTGGGCGGCGGTTTTCCCTTCGGAAAAGGAAGGTTGGGGACTGACGGTAATCGAAGCCAACGCCTGCGGCAGCCCGGTAGTCGCCAGTGACAGCCCCGGATTGAGAGATTCGGTGCGGAACGGACGAACCGGCTTCCTGGTCCCCCACGGGGACCCGGAAGCACTGGCACGGAAGATGGGATTACTCATGGACCATCAGGCACTGAGGCACCAACTGGGCGAAGAAGGAATCGAATGGGCCGGATCGTTCGATTGGGATTCCACAACCGCCAGGATGCTGGAAGCGATGGAGAAAACCGCCTCAGGCAGGTTTCAGGTACCCCGGTAAAGTCTTTGCCGGAGCACGTCGGGTAGAGAAGCCTTCGTTATTCTCGCCGCGGCATCGTCTATGGGATACTCCACCCTCCTGTGCTCCCACGTTCCCTTCTCCGTGTCCACCAGGAGGTATGCCGCCCTGGGATCCCTGTCCCTGGGCTGTCCCACGCTTCCGACGTTGATTATCCTCACATCGGATAAATTCCCGGAATTCATCCCGCTGGAACCACCATCCTCCATCCAAACCTTCGGAAGATGAGTGTGACCTATGAGGGACACCTGCCCCTCCCTGGTCTCCATGGCGGCCAGGGCCTGGTTCCGCCTGAGAACATATGTCCAACTTTCGGGTTTCGCAGGGTGGCTGTGACACAGGAAAAACTCCTCCAGTTCCTGAAAATAGGGAAGCATCGACAGCCACTTGATATCCGCCTTGCCGAGAACGCTCCTGGTCCACCTGATGGCCATTCCACCCTCCCAGTTGAACCTGTCCAGCGGAATCCGGCCGGCGGTACCGGCATCGTGGTTACCACGTACCACGATCTTGCATCTGTCCCTGACCAATTCGATGCATTCGGCGGGATCACCCCCGTAGCCCACCACGTCGCCCAGGCACACGGTCATGTCGGCCGCGGCTCCCGGAGGATCCGCCAATACAGTTTCCAAAGCGGGCAAGTTGGCATGAACATCCGATATGACCCTCAGCAGCATTCATCTCCTCCGGTCGGATCCCGGGGCGATCTCCCGGGCTATGGTGTCCAGAACTCCGTTAATCAGTCCCGCCGCGTCCTCGGAATCGAACTTGCGGCCCAACTCGACCGCCTCGTCTATAACCACCGGTACCGGCGTAGGCGGATCCAGGAACATCATCTCTCCCACCGCCTGTTCGAGAACCAGGCCCGTCACCAGGCTCAGCCTGTCCATGGACCAGTTCTCCAGGGAATCGTCTATCCTTTTCCGGATTTCGTCCAGGGATGCTTCCACTGCCTCGCCCAGGGAAGCTATCCAAGCCCAGTCACCGGGTTCCAGCGGCGCCCCGAGACCGGGCTCCGGATGGTCCAGCATCTTTCTCAGCGCCTCTATGTTACGCGCCAGGGACATCCCGTTCACCCGGGCGGCGAACCTGGCCTGCAACAGCGTTCTTCTGCATCTATTCCTGACACCCATGACAATCTCTCCGTTTCCGGATATCTCCAAGGCTGCCCGAAGCCCGGCGTCACCCCGTCTCATCCTCCAATTCGTCGAATTCTCCGGAATACTCCAGGTCGGCCACCTGCTCATACAGGCTCGACATCTCCAGGGCGGTCATGGCTGCATCGAAACCCTTGTTCCCGGATTTAGTACCGGCCCTGTCCACCGCCTGTTCCACGGTATCGGCGGTCACCACGCCGTACACCACGGGAACGTCCGAATACACCCCCGCCTGGGCCACTCCTTTCGCGCTTTCCGCCGCAACATATTCGAAATGCGGCGTCTCGCCTCTTATCACGGCACCGAGACAAATCACGCAGTCGAACAGCCCGGTCTCCACTACTCTGAAAGCCATGGCGGGAAGTTCCCAGGCTCCGGGCACCCAGAACACGTGAATGTCGTCCGAATCCACGTTATGCCTGCCAAGGCAATCCAAGGCTCCTTCCAGTAATTTTCCGGTCACGAAACTGTTGAAGCGGGATACTATGACCGCGGGTTTGAGCCCGCTTCCATCGAGTTGCCCCTCATACACCCTGGTCATCGTCAACCTCCTCAAGCAAATGTCCCAGCTTTTTCTTCTTGGTTTTCAGGTATTCCAGGTTCTCTCTCGTGGGAGGAGCCTCTATCCTGACCCGCTCCGTCACCACCAAGCCATATCCTTTCAGGCCTACTATCTTCCTCGGATTGTTGGTCATGAGACGTATACTGGAAAGACCCAGTTCCGAAAGTATTTGCGCACCGGTCCCGTAGTCCCGCAAGTCCGGCGGAAAACCCAATTTTTCATTGGCCTCCACGGTATCCAGTCCGTGATCCTGAAGATGGTATGCCTTTATCTTATTGGCCAAACCTATGCCCCTTCCCTCCTGTGCCATGTACAGGAGAACCCCTGCTCCTTCAGCTTCTATCCTGCGCATGGCCGCATGGAGTTGGCTGCCGCAATCACACCTCCTGGAGGCGAAAACATCTCCTGTGAGACACTGTGAATGTACCCGAACCAGCACGTCTTCCTTCCCGGCGACCTCGCCTTTCACAAGAGCGGTGTGAAGTTCGCCGTCGATGATGTTCTCGAAGATCCGCAACTGGAAAGTGCCGTAATCGGTGGGAAGCACCGCCGACGCCACCTCTCTCACCAGTTTCTCGGTCCTGCGTCGGTATCTCACCAGTTCCTCCACCGAGGTGAGAACAAGGCCGTGGCGGCGGGCAAATTCCGTGAGATGGGGAAGACGCGCCATACTTCCGTCCCTGTTCATTATCTCGCAAATGACCCCGGCCGGCTTCAATCCGGCGAGTCTTGCAAAATCCACGGCGGCCTCGGTGTGCCCCGTTCTCGAGAGAACACCGCCCGACCTGGCGGCCAAGGGAAAAACATGGCCGGGGCGGGCCAGGTCTTCCGGTTTCGAATTCGGGTCTATGGCCACTGCGATGGTTCTTGCCCTGTCCCGAGCCGATATGCCCGTAGTCACTCCCCGGGCGGCGTCGATACTGACCATAAATGCGGTATCGTGCAACGAGGTGTTCCTGGGAACCATCTCGTGGATATCCAGGCGTTCCAGGGCATCTTTTTCCATTGAAAGACAGATAAGCCCCCTGGCTTCGAGGGTCATGAAGTTCACCGCGTCTGCGTCGCACTTCTCAGCGGCTATCACGAGATCACCTTCGTTCTCGCGGTTCTCGTCGTCCACCACCACCACCATCCTGCCGGCGGCTATCGCTTCTATGGCTTCCTCGGCCCGGGCTATTCCAGCATCATCAGAGTTCTTCAAGATACTTCCTAAATCCGGCGGAACCCTCCACCTTTTTTACACGTTTCAACACATACTTGCCCACAATGTCGAATTCCAGGTTAACCCCGGCGCCGGGTTTCCACCCGCCCGCGTTGGTTCCGGACAGGGTTTCCGGTATCAAGGCCACGGAAAACCTTCCCGTCTCCAGCGAAACCACGGTGAGACTTATGCCGTTTACGGCAACGGAACCTTTGGGAACCAGGAGTTCCGCCCCCTCCCGGGAACACGATATCCAGGCGGTCATGAAGCCGCCCTCCCTGCGGATCCTCAGGATCGACGCCACTTCATCCACGTGCCCGGTGACTATGTGACCGTGAAGCCTCTCCGAAACTTTCAGAGGTCTCTCCAGGTTTACCGACATCCCGGGAATGTAACCCGCTATCACGGTCCTGGAAAGCGTTTCCCGGGAACACAGGAACGATATCCTCCCGTCCGTCCTTCCGGTGACGGTCAGACATGCTCCGTCCACCGCCACGCTTTCTCCGGTGGAGACGTCCTCCGCCATGAAGGTTCTCACCTCCAGCCTTCCACCCGATGACGACACTACGATTCCCCGGTCTTCAATCAACCCCGTAAACAATATCACCCTCCACCAGGAAATCCTCGCCACAGATTTCGTGCCTGACGTTCTTCAGCCTGACAGCTCCATCCATGCCGCCTATCCCGAGATCACCCACTGCGGGCTTACCGCCGGCGCCCAGCAGCAACGGGGCAACGAACACCATGAGAGAATCCGCCAGGCCCGCCGACAGAAGCGGGGTGGAAAGCCCCGGACCGGCCTCGCACAGTATTTCTCCCATTCCCTCTTCCGCCGTTCTCTTCAACAGTTCACGCAGATCAAGCCCACCGGGCCCCGGGGCTATTTCCCATATTTCCGGTCTCACGGGTGGTTCCACACGAAACCTCACCTCGGTTCCCGAAGGAACAGCAATCACCGCCCTGCCCGGAGAAGAAAGAAACCGTCCGGCGTTTCCCAGGTTTCCGGAAGCGGTCACTATTATCTTTGCAGGCTGATCCTCGGGACGGATATCCAGGTGACGCACGGTCAATTCCGGATCGTCTCTCCTCAGAGTGCCTCCTCCGGTCATCACCGCCGAAACCCGGGCCCGCACGGCGTGAACGATCTTCCTGGCTTCCATGCCGGTCACCCAGCGGCTGCCGCCGTCCGCTGCCGCGATTCTTCCGTCCAGGCTAACCGCATACTTCAGAACAACGAAACTTCTCCCCTTGCGCCCGTAATGGAGGTAACCCCTATTCAACCGTTCCGCTTCTTCTTTCATCAACCCGGTTTCCACTTCTATTCCGGCGTTTCTGAGTCTTTCTTCTCCCTTGCCGTTCACCCTGGAATCCGGATCCCGCATTGCGATGATCACCCTGGAAATCCCGGCCCGTATTATCCTTTCCGTGCACGGTCCCGTCCTGCCCCAGTGACAGCACGGTTCGAGCGTCACGACCAGTGTACCGCCTTTCGCCCTTTCACCCGCGGCCGCCAAGGCGAATACCTCGGCATGGGTCTCCCCGTATTTCCTGTGGTAACCCTCTCCAGCCTCGTTCCCGTTTTCATCCAGGATCACCGCCCCTACCATGGGGTTGGGAAACGTACCACGGCGCCCCAGCCGGGCCAGCCCCAAGGCCTTCTCCATGGCTCTCGCTTCCCTGTCGGTAAACATCAGCGTTCGGTAATTTCCTCTATGCTCAATCTGCCTATGACGGAATTTATCACGTATTGCGACTGCAGGTCCCCGGTGGCCAGGATTACGTGGGTACCGTCCGCCACGTACTGTCCGAACGTGGGATCCATGGCGACCCATTCTCCCACCCAGACCATCGGCCAGGCATGATAACCGAAAGCTTCGTCCAGGTAGACTATCCCGGCACACGCCCTGGAAGGAATGCCGGCCGCCCTGGCAAGGGCCACGAACAATATGGTGTGCTCATTGCAGTCGCCCCTGAGGTTCTCGAGCACGTCCACGGCGGAAGGCAGCGAGATGGTGGTAACGTTCTCCACGGCCCTGTCCACGAAATGCGATATCCTTTTCGCCGCTTCCCACGCATCGACGGAACCGGCGGTGATCTCACCGGCCCTGGCGACCACGAGGGAATCGCCGGATTGCACCATCGGTTCGGGCTCCAGGTACACGGCTACGCTGTCCGGCACACCCGCCACGGGAAAAGACACCGTCATTCCGGGTTCGCGATTTGAAACCCTGACCGTGCATCCCGATGCGGATTGTACCGGCGGCAGATTCAGTTCCAGTTCGGACAAGTCCACGTCGCCGTGGAGAATGAAGGTTCTGTTCATAACCTTTCTCGGATGGGAAATAGGGGTCGAAGAAACGGTGAAAGTCCTGTACAAGTCCACCGTGGCGGTCAACCCGCCGTACTGCCCGGGAGGTACTCTGGTCAACTCCATCTCCAGGCCTGCTTCGAATTCCCTGACTATCTCGCCATCGTAAACCCACACGAGATTCCTCGTGCCGGCCTGGGAAATCTCCAGTTTCGCCGCACGCACCGTGTCCCCCAGAAACTCGACGTCCTCGAATCCCAGGCATTCGGCCCCTGCTTCCAGTACGGCGCCGCAAGCGGGATCGAACGTTTTGAACGATCTCTCCAGACCCACGGTCCATTCCATGGCCGCACACGCCAGATCCACCAGCACGGGGAGATATTCGTCACCCACTTCCGTCGAATCCTCTATCACCCTTCCAACGGTTTCGATGGAATGCACGAGAAACCCGTTCTCCCTGCAGACCTTCACCGAAATCTCGGAGGTGCCGTCGGACATCGACATGTCGAGGTCATGCAAGTCGAATACCCTGTCGGTGTGCGCCGCCATGGACATCGTGAGGTCCCTGCGGGTTCCCATAAGAACCATGGCCCACTCGATCTCCTGCTTAACCAGAAGGGAATCGTTCCCCAACTCTTCGATCTCCATTTGCATGTATCCGACCTGGTCACCCTTTATGCTTACGGCGAATCTCTGGATTCCCGTCTCTCCGGGATGAACCTCGGCCGTCTCCCGGATCCCGCTATCGCAGGCAGCCACAACGCAGAGTACCAGGAGATGGTATCCCGCAAACAATCCGTATTTTCTCATGCATTTCCTCCGACGAACTCGAGTACGGCCTCGGCTATCCTGACGCCCGCCCTTCCATCCCAGTATGGTATTTCCGGTGGAGACGAAGGTCTCGATGCCATCCGGTTCCTTATGGTTTCCACCAACATCGAAATGTCCGGACACAGTACGTTGGTTCCCAACTCCAGCGTGACGGGTCTCTCGGTATTATTCCTGATGGTGACGCATGGAACCCCCAGTACGCTGGTTTCCTCCTGTACTCCACCGGAATCCGTGACCACCACCGAAGCTCCCGCCTGTGCTCTGAGGAATTTCAGGTAGGGCATGGGCTCCATGAACCGGATGTTACCCGGTATTTCCAGGTCCCATCGTTTTACGTTGTTCCAGGTCCTGGGATGAGCGGGAAATATCACCATCATATCATCCATTCCACCCAGGACTTCCATTATCCTCTTCAGGCGGATCGGGTCGTCCACGTTCGAGGGCCTGTGCAGAGTAACCAGGCAGTAATCGCCGGCATGCGGAGGGGATTCCCGGAACAAGGCGATGGGAAGCAATCGTTTCAACGTGTCTATCATGGGATTGCCCACCATCTTTATCGAGTCGCCGTCCCTGCCCTCCGCCAGAAGATTGTCCCTGGCTTCGGAACTGGTTATGAGCAGCAGCTCCGCAAGCTGGTCCGTGAGCACGCGGTTTATTTCCTCGGGCATGGTCCTGTCGAAACTCCTGAGACCGGCCTCAACGTGAATGACCGGAATTCCGTAACGTACCGCAGCGAGGGAACATGCGAGGGTGGAATTTACGTCTCCCACCACAACCGCCGCTTCCGGGGCACGTTTTTTAATCACTTCCTCGTACTTTACCATCACCGCAGCCGTCTGTGCTGTCACGGAGGCGGATCCCACTTCGAGGTTTAAGTCCGGCAACGGCAGTTCCAGTTGCTGAAAAAAGCTTTCGGACATTATGTGGTCGTAATGTTGACCGGTATGGACTATTCTGAACCGTACCGCGGGATCAATCGCGCGTATGATGGGATCTATCTTCATGAAATTGGGCCTGGCACCGCATATCAGATCTATCATGCGCCGCCCAACTCATCCACGCCGGCCACCCGCCCGGCGTGCCGTCCTCCGTCGAAGGGTTCATCCAAAAAGACCCGGACCATCTCCTTCGCCAGGAAGGGAGCGGTATTGCCTCCCCCCAGCACCAGGACGTTGGCATCATTGTGGTGTCTCGCCCAGTAGGCCATGTCGGGGAACAGGCACAGGGCCGCCCGTATTCCCCTGAAGCGGTTGGCGCTCATACTCATGCCTATACCTGAATTGCAGATCAGTATTCCTCTGTCGGAAGAACCCTCCAGCAGATGCATGCAAAGTCGACCGGCGAAATAGGGATAATCCACCGAGTCGGTACTGTGGGTTCCCAAGTCGATGACGGTGATTTCCTCCTTCCCGGAAAGCCACCGCACCAATTCGTCCTTCAGGGGAAATCCCGCATGGTCACTGGCCAGGGCGATGCGCATTAACGGTCTTTCCCGGCCTGGTAACCGGCGACTATGCCGGACAAGACTATGGAACAGAGCTTGGACTCGGCCGAATCGGCTCTGGAAGTAAGCACCACGGGATATTGCGCCCCCATTATCACCGCTCCCAGTTCTCCTTCCGCCAGGAATATCAGTGTCTTATACAGAACGTTAGCAGCTTCTATATCCGGCAGCAACAGTATGTCGGCGTCTCCGCCCACGGGACTCTCCACCCTCTTTATCCGGCATGCATCTTTCGAGACGGCAAGATCCATGGCCAGTGGAGCATCGAAAATTATTTCTCCGAATTCCCCTTTTTCGGCCAGTTCCTTCATCCTGGCCGCCTCCATGGTGCATGGCATCTTTTCGTAAGGGACTTCCTTGGCGCACACGTAGGTGGCTTTGGGCTTCGTAATGCCGAGAGAGCCCGCCACTATCATGATGTTCTTCAACATGGCGATTTTCATCTCGAAATTCGGGGCGATATTCATGGCGGCATCGGTCAGCAGCAGCAACTTGTGATAGGCTGGAACTTCGAATACGGCCACGTGGCTCAATACTCCCCGTCCCCTTATGCCGGTTTCCCTGTCGAGAATCGCATGAAGGAAGGAACTTGTGGAAACGAGACCTTTCATTATCACGTCGGCGCCGCCGTTGCGGAGAACTTCCACGCCCTTGTAAGAAGCGGTGTTGTCATCTTCGGCGTGTATCACTTTCATTCCGTTCAGATCGACTCCGGTCTTCTCCGCAGCTTCCCTTATCCCCTTTTCCGGACCCACCAGCACCGCTTCCACCATGTTATCGGCCACAGCTTCTCCGATTGCGGCCATCGTCTCCTCTTCGTCCGCCCTGACCACGACTACCCTTTTCGAAGGTAGTCTCCTAGCCATGTTCTTGAGTTCGACGAGATTCCTTATCGGTTCCATCGTTCCCCCTCTGACGTTGCAGTGAGTGAAAATGTGTTCGTGGATTACCGTCGAATATGCTCCATCCGCCACCGCCCTGCAACAAGTGTTGACAACGTCGGAGCGCGGTGCAAGATTTCATGATCCCTTTCATAAGGGGCTGATCGGTAAACATATAGGAACAGAGTCAATATCCCAATTGCATGCAATGGAAAGGGATGAACCGTGGCAAACATACCCGCATCGGAAGTAAGGCCCACCATCGCCCGTCACATGCTGGCCGACGGGTTCGACATGGTGCTCGATCTCAGGAACAGCAAGGGTTCGTACGTGAGGGACGCTCTATCCGGCAAGGATTACCTGGACCTCTTCAGCTTCTTCGCATCGGCTCCTCTGGGCATGAACCACCCCGCCCTATGCACCGAAGAGTTCAGGGCTCACCTGGCCGATGTGGCCATTAACAAACCTTCCAACTCGGACTTCTACACCGAGGAAATGGCCGAGTTCGTTAAGACCTTCGCGGATACCGTGATTCCCGACAGCCATCCGTACCTGTTCTTCATATCCGGCGGTGCGCTGGCGGTCGAGAATGCCCTCAAGGCCGCTTTCGACTGGAAAGTAAGGAAAAACCTGGCAGCCGGCAGGGAAGAATCGGGCACCAGGGTGATCCACTTCAAAAATGCTTTTCACGGCAGGACCGGATATACTCTTTCCCTGACCAACACCGCCGATCCCAGGAAGTACATGTACTTCCCCCGGTTCGACTGGCCGAGGATAGATTCTCCGGCGGTCATGTTCCCACTCGAAGAACACCTGGAATCAGTGGAGGAAGCGGAGAAAAAAGCCCTGCGGCAGCTGGACGAAGTCGTGGAAAAGTACGGCGACGACATAGCCTGCCTGGTAATAGAGCCGATCCAGGGCGAGGGCGGAGACAATCATTTCAGGCCCGAGTTCCTGCAGCAGCTCAGGAACAGGGCGGACAAGCACGAATTCCTCCTTATTTTCGACGAGGTTCAGACGGGAATGGGCCTGACCGGTGAATGGTGGGCATGGCAGAGCCTGGGCGTGGAACCGGACATTTTCTGCTTCGGCAAGAAATCACAGGTATGCGGCATCGCTTCCAACAGGAGAATCGACGAAGTCGAGAACAATGTCTTCCACGAGTCCAGCAGGCTCAACTCCACGTGGGGCGGGAACCTGGTGGACATGGTACGTTGCACCAAATACCTGGAAGTGATGGTTGAAGAGAATACTCTTGAAAATGTCCGGAGCAAGAGCAAAGCTCTTATGAACGGCCTGGCCGCCCTGCAGGAGAGACATACCGGTAAAATCTCCAATGTGAGAGGCCGGGGGCTCATGTGCGCCTTCGATCTTCCCGATTCCGAAACCAGGGACCGAATGGTAAAAGAAATCATGAACAGGGGTGCCATAATACTTCCCTGCGGCACCAGGAGCATAAGGTTCAGGCCTCCCCTCAACATCACCGACGAAGACCTGCGGAAAGGCCTCGAGATAATCACGGCGGCGGCGGATTCGATACTCTGACATGAATGATCCCGGAGACATCGTTCGGCGGGCCAGGGAGGAAATGAGCTCCATAGCAGCCCAGCTGGCTTCCCGGGGTTGGGCGGAGGCGAACGCGGGCAATATTTCCGTGCTGCTCCCTCCGGGTTCCGACGAGGCGGTCTGGCAAAGCGAAGTGGCTACGGAAGACCTGCCCCGGCCCATTCCGGAACTGGCGGGGAGAACTTTTCTCATAACCACCGCCGGAAGTCGTTTCAGGAAGCTCATAAGCAGACAGGAAACGGATATCGTACCGGTACGCATTTCTTCTGACGGTATGAAGGTAGTGAGATCGGCATCCGACGGGAAACCCACCTCTGAGTTCAGCACACACGTCCTGGTGCTGGCCCAGGCGGTGAGCAGGGGCTGGAACACTGCAGCGCTGGTGCACACTCATTCCACCCACATGCTGGCCCTGTCATCCAGCGACCTTCCCGCCGAAATGCTTGAGGACGCCGTAAACCGTTCCCATCCGGAGATATCCCTTCTTATGAGAAGGGGAGTGAAATTCCTTGATTTCATGGCGCCGGGAACCTGGGAACTGGGAGTGGAAACGGCGGCGGCATTCCGGGAAAGCGACTGCGTCATCTGGCGTAAACATGGTATACTGGGCCTCGGACCGGATCTGGATTCCGCCTGTGATGCCGTAGAAGTAGTGGAGAAGGCGGCCCTGCTCCTTCTGATGGAAAAGGCCGCCTTCGGAAAATTCGTGGGGCTGAAGGATCGGGACCTGATGCTCCAGACCGGGGTCGAGCCGCATCCGGTGGATGACGACGAGGTATACTCCGACGAAGAAGACGATCTGCCGCCTTCCATGGAAGCTCCGGAACCGGATATCTGAAATACCCGGGGATCAGGGAGTCAGTCGTTTCACGTCCCTGGGAAACATGGTGGTAAGGCGAATGTTTTCCACGTCGAGAATCCTGGCGGTCAACCGCTCCAGGCCTATGGCCAGGCCTCCGTGGGGCGGAAGACCGTACTTGTGAGCCTGGAGATAACCTTCGAAGGATCGGGGTTCCAGCCCGAAAGCCTTCATTTTCTCTACCTGCATCCCGTAATCGTGTATCCTCTGTCCCCCGGTGGTGACTTCCAGACCCCTCAGCAACAGGTCAAAACTCAGAGTGGTCCCCGGCCTGTCGGGATCGTCCATGGTGTAAAAGGGTCTTTTCTCCGTGGGGAAATGGGTCACGAAAAGGAACTCCGAGCCCCATTCCCGGAAAGAATGCCCGCATAACACCTTCTCTTCCTCCGGGCTCAGATCCGGCTCGCCGGTGAAATCTTCCCCCGTGACGTCCAGCACCACCTTATGGGCTTCCTCCAGGGTAACCGCCGGAATCCCGGAAGGCACTTCCGGAACCTTTGCTCCCAGCATCTCCAGTTGGTAACCGTTTCTTTCGCGGACCATTCGCATCATACGCTTGAGCACCGCCATCTCAACAGCCATAACATCCTCGAACGACTCGATGAATCCCATCTCGAAATCCAGGGATGTGTATTCATTTACGTGCCTGGAAGTCTGGTGCGGCTCCGCCCTGAATACCGGCCCTACTTCGAACACCCGCTCGAATATACCCACTCCCATCTGCTTGTAGAACTGGGGGGACTGTGCCAGGAACGCTTCCCTGTCGAAGTATTTCACCCGGAATATGTTCGCCCCGCCTTCAGCGCCGGCGGAACATATCTTAGGCGTATGTATCTCGGTGAAACCCATCCCGGCCAGGGCGGCCCTGAATGTCGCGGCCAGCGTGTCCGCCACCCGTATCCTGGCTCTTTCGACCGGGTGTCGCAGGGTGAGCGGTCTGAGATCCAGATTCGTATCAATGTGAAGATCCAGTACTTTCTTCGTCATGTCCACCGGGGACTGTTCCGCGGGAACCGCAAGTACCTCCAGGGAATCGATCCGGATTTCCACCGTCCTGGGATTTATGGAAAGGTCCTTCACTCTGGCTTCCTCCACTGTGCCGGTGACCCTCACGCTCTGTTCAACGTCCAGGCTTTCAAGGATTTCCTCGTTGCCTTCCCTTCCCATAACGCACTGAACCAGGCCATCATGCCTCCTGAGAATCACGAACGCACCCCAGCCCAGTTTTCTTATCCTCTGAACGATTCCGTGAATGGTGACGGTCCGGCCCGCCATTCCGCCGAGTTCCTCCGCGGACAGGGGGGGTGAGACTTTCATGTCAGTGACGTGTCTCATCTTCTTCCTTTCAATTTTCATCCCGTTCCGGGCCGGGAATCCCGGTGCCGGAGATTTTTTTCATCGCCCTTATGAGCCGGTGGGGAGTAGCCGTGAAATAAGCGTCGAGTTTTTTCGCCTTCCTGACGCATTCCTCGGAGATGTCCACCGCTTCCTCCCATGCCGGCCGGTCCTGCGATACGTACCCGCGCAACCGGCGTATGCGACGCGAGATACCCGCCAGCTTCATTCTGTAATGCGACCGGGATCTCTCCAGGAGATCTTCGAGTGTCATCTCTTCATTTTCGTCCAGGGCACTCTCCTTCTCCAACCTGAACCCTTCTCTCAACCGTTCCAGCTGCCTTAGGAGGAACTTGAACTCTTCGATCACCTCGAAGTTGCTTCTCATACGGTGGTCACTTTCCTCCGAACTGAGTTATTTTCTTCGCGACCGTTCATGGACTCACATCAAGAATATACAGATGGGAGAGCAATGTCGGACACTACTTTCAGAATCCTGGCCATCAATCCCGGTTCCACATCCACCAAGATAGCGGTCTTTGAAAACGAAAAAGAGGTGTGGTCCACCAAGATAACGCATTCTGCGGAGGAACTTGCCGGGTACGATCTCATCTCCGACCAGTATGATTTCAGAAAAGAAGTGATCCTGAACGAACTGGAGAAGGCAGGCATAGATATCTCGTCATTCCACGGAATAGTGAGCCGCGGCGGACTGCTCCGCCCCATCGAGGGGGGCACATATCTCGTCGACGACAGGCTGCTCGACGACCTCCGCAGGGAGGTTCAGGGAGAACACGTTTCCAACCTGGGAGCTCTTATCGCGAAAGATCTGGCCGAAGAGGCGGACTGCCCGTCGTTTATCGTCGATCCGGTGGTCGTGGACGAAATGGAAAACATAGCCAGGTATTCCGGCCACCCGGAACTTCCAAGGAAATCCATATTCCACGCCCTGAACCAGAAGGCCGTGGCCAGGAAAGCCGCGACCCGGCTTGGAAAAAGCTACTCCCGGTTGAACCTGATCGTCGCCCACCTGGGGGGCGGGATATCCGTGGGAGCCCACAGGAAGGGCAGAATAATAGACGTGAACAACGCTCTCAACGGCGATGGCCCCTTTACACCCGAAAGATCGGGAGGACTTCCCGTGGGTGACCTGGCAGACCTTTGCTTCAGCGGGAAGAAAACCCACAGGGAAGTGAAGAAGATGATAACGGGAGAAGGCGGAATCGTAGCGTACCTGGGGACCAACGACATGCTGGCGGTGGAAAAGGAAGTGAAGAAAGGCAACCGGAGGTTCTCAGAGGTATACGAGGCCATGGCTTACCAGATAGCCAAGGAGATAGGGGGGTTGGCCACGGTACTGGAAGGGAATGTTGACGCCATAGTGATAACAGGAGGAGTGGCGTACGATAAGAACATAATCGGCTGGATACGCAGGAGGGTGGAATTCATAGCCGATATCATCGTCTATCCCGGAGAGATGGAAATGGAAGCCCTCGCCCAGGGTGCCCTGCGGGTGCTGAACGGAAGCGAGGAAGCCAAAAGATACGATCCCGCGAAGGGACCTTCCAGATGAAACACGAAAAATTCGACAAGGAATATGAACACTGGCGCCGTACGATCCTGGAACCCGTGCTCAAGAAATACCCGGAGCGCATGGACCCGTTCCGTACGGGTTCCGGTGAACCCGTGGAGAGAGTGTACTTCCCCCCGAACCCCGACGATAAATATCTGGAGAAACAGGGATTTCCCGGCGGATTTCCTTACACCAGGGGAGTGCAACCCACGATGTACCGCGGGAAACTGTGGACCATGCGCCAATACGCGGGTTTCGGCAACGCCGAAGAATCCAACAGGAGGTACCGTTACCTCCTGGACCAGGGTCAAACCGGCCTTTCCGTCGCTTTCGACCTACCCACCCAGATAGGCTACGACTCGGACCATCCTCTTTGTTCCGGGGAAATCGGGAAGGTCGGAGTGGCCATCGACAGTCTTGCGGACATGGAAATTCTCTTCGAGAACATACCCCTGGACGGTGTTTCAACCTCCATGACGATAAACGCCCCCGCCGCGGTACTGCTCGCCATGTATATCGCAGTGGCCGAGAAGCAGTCGGTCCCGGCGGAAAAGCTCAGGGGAACCGTCCAGAACGATATTCTGAAGGAATACATGGCCAGGGGCACCTACATATTCCCGCCCAAGCCCTCTATGCGATTGATAACGGACATATTCAGCTTCTGCAGCGAACATGTCCCCCGGTGGAACACCATCAGTATATCAGGCTACCACATAAGAGAAGCCGGAAGTACTGCGGCCCAGGAAGTCGCTTTCACCCTGGCCGACGGGATAGCGTACGTGGAAGCGGCGATAAAAGCCGGCCTGGCCGTGGACGATTTCGCACCGAGGTTGAGCTTCTTCTTCAATGCCCACAACGATCTCCTGGAAGAAGTCGCCAAGTTCAGGGCGGCTAGAAGAATGTGGGCCGGGATAATGAAGGAAAAGTTCGGGGCATCCAATCCCAGGAGTCTGATGCTCAGGTTCCACGCCCAGACCGGCGGATCCACCCTGACGGCCCAGCAGCCCGACAACAACATAGTAAGGGTAGCCATACAGACTCTGGCCGCGGTACTGGGCGGCACCCAGAGCCTGCACACCAACAGCCGGGACGAGGCCCTCGCCCTTCCCACGGAGCAGGCGGTGAGAATCGCCCTGAGAACCCAGCAGATAGTAGCGCACGAATCCGGAATTACAAACACGGTGGACCCCCTCGCGGGCAGTTATTACGTCGAGCATCTCACGGATACCATAGAAGAAAAAGCTTTGGAATACATCGAAAAAATAGACGCCATGGGAGGCATGGTGCATGCCATCGAGGAAGGATATCCCCAGCGACAGATACAGAAGGCCGCCTACGATTACCAGAGGGAAGTCGAAGACGGCCTGAGAACGGTGGTCGGTGTCAACAGGTACGTCGTTGAAGAGCCTCCACCCGAGGGGCTTCTCAAGGTGAATCCCGCTGTCGGGAAGGCGCAGCTGAAAAAACTGGCCGAGGTCAAAGCGGGAAGAAACGATTCAAAGGTCCGATCCACCCTCCGGGCACTGGGAGAAGCAGCGGACGGTGATTCGAACCTCATGCCCCTCATACTTGATGCGGTGCGATCCTACGCCACCTTGGGCGAAATCTGCGGGGTATTGAGGAACAAGTTCGGAGAGTACTCTCCCAGAACGGTTCTCTAGTTCCATGAAAAGAAAACGGGAGGTTTCGATCTTGACAACTGGCGGAATGGCGGCGGTGCTGTTGTTATCGTCGATTATGATATTCCAGGGATGCGGTTCCGGGAAAGTGGACGGCTCCACGTGGCTGCTCCGGATCGCAGATGATACCCTCACGGTGGCCGACCTCGGCAGGACATGGCTGGATATGGACCAGGCCCAGAGGAACATCTTCCTGGAGAAAGACAATACCGTGGGAGAATTCATCGTCACATACGGCAGAAAACTCCTCCTGGAAAAGGAATTGAAACGAATCGGTTATCCGGATGATCCCGAATTGCTCTCTTTCGCGGACTCGTGGTTGAAGGAGAAAACCGGGGAAGCCTTCCGCAAGTTGATGTACGATTCCAGCATGGCGGGCGTCACCCGGGAAGACGTGGATACCGCCATGGAAAGACTAGGAATATTCGCTTTTTTTACTATTAATCCAGGCACTGAATCGGAAGACTCCTACGGACCCGTACACATGCCGTCGCTTCCCATGGACATGCTTCTCCTGCTGGATTCACTGGAGGAAGGCGAAACCGGCGTGACGGAAACCGGTGAGATACTGAGACTCGACTCCCTACGAGCCGCCGACGAGGAAACCATGTCCCGGATAACGGCGGATTCGGCCGCCCTCCACCGTAACATCACCTATTCCCTGGCCGAGAGAAACTTCAACGAGAAATACGATGAACTCATCGAGAACCTCAGGACCGGTTACGAATTGTCCCTGGATACCCTGCTTCTCGGAAAACTTGCTGAATATTACGCCGGAGAAGGTCCTCTTCCCGACCGGGAGGAAGTACTGATGGAATCCCGGGTGGGAAAATGGACCGTGGGAGAAGTGATGCGGGAATTGAAGTACTACGAAAAAAAGTTCCAGGTGGATCCTTCCGACGAACAATGGCTGCTCACCGTTCTGGAATTTCTCCATTACAACCGATACGCGGCTTCCGCCATGGAGGACGAACACCGGGAAATCCTGGATTCACTGGCCGAAGAGGGTGAATCATACCTCCTGGAAATAGCCGCAGACAGCTTCTACGCGGACAGCATAACTGCGAAGATTACCGTGACCGGGAAAGATATGCTGGAATTCTTCAACAACATGGAATCACCCTTGACCGTACCGGAGAAGAGGATTTTCCGGGCGGTTGTCCTCTCGAGGGATTCCGCCTCGACCTTCCTGGAACTTCCACCCGGTGAAAGGGAAGATTTTCTCGCCGGCGCAAAGGGCTTCGAATACCTGGCCGCCGATTCCTCGAATCTTCAGGTCACCAGGCCGCTCACGGTCAACGAGGTTCCGGGATTTCACGGTGAAGAAGCATTCGGCATGGACCCGTCGGACACGGCTTCATGGCTGGGCCCTCTGGATTTGTACGATTCGGACAGGGTCTGCCTGTTCAAACTCCTACAGGTCTTCCCGGAGCGTAACGCCACGCTGGAAGAAGTGGAGGACAGGATCAGGAACATGACCCGTGCCGGGTTGGAGGAAAAGGCCACCGTGGAAATCTTCCGCAGGCTGGAAGAAAAATACGGCTTCACCGTCAACGAGGACATCCTTAAATACCTTCCCGAAGATCCGGGCCTCTGGGCGGAACTTTGACGGACTTTCGAAGACCGTCCGGAACACGAGGAAGAATCGTGCATTCTCCGAACCCGGAATAACATTCACCAAGAACGGAACGTAGTCGGGTTACCGCTTCATTCGTTCCTCGTAGGCGCTCATACGGCCAAATGCAGGTCAGGGTTCACGATCATGGGCGTCTCGTCGTAGACATCACCGTACATCGACGCCGGAACAAGCATAACCGCCGACAATACCTAAAACTTGTAGAGGTAAGGCAAAAGATTCAGGTGATAGACGGCGAAGTTCAACGCCGGGGCCAGGATGTTTCCGATAACTCCGAGCCATAGCAATCCGAAAACGATTATAAGCCCATACCTCTCCATCCTGTAGTAGCTGATCAGGGCTTCCCTGGAGAGAAATCTGGCGACTACCCTGCTGCCATCCAGGGGAGGGATGGGAATGAGGTTGAAAACCATCAGGACCACGTTCATCAGCGCAGTCATGGCCAGACTGCGAACCAGCACACGAGGCAGGAATTCCGCGGTCAAGTGAAGTAAACCGGTCAGCACCAAGGCGATGGCTAGGTTAGCCGCCGGACCCGCCAGCGCCACCCACATCATTCCTTTTCTGGGATTCCTGAAGTACATAGGATTTACCGGCACGGGCTTGGCCCATGCCAGCATGATCCTGCTGCCTGAAAGCAGGAACAACGCCGGCAGCATCACCGTACCTATGGGATCCACGTGCGAAATGGGGTTGAAGGTCAGCCGGCCCATCTTGTACGCCGTAGGGTCTCCAAGCCTGAGGGCGACGTAACCATGAGCTATCTCGTGGCACACCACGCTGAAAAACACCAGGAAGATAACGAAGGGAGTCTCTATACTCATCTATCTCCTCCTGCCGGCCAGGACCAGCCATATCATCTGTCCGAGCGACGCCAACGCGGCCGCTACGTAGGTCATCGCCGCAGCGAAGAGCACCTTTTTCACCCCGGTCAGTTCGCCGCCGGTCACCAAGCCGCTCCGCTCCAGGTAAGTCACCGCTCTCCTGCTGGCATCGAATTCCACGGGCAACGTCACCAGCTGAAAAAGAAGCGCGGCGGCGTAAAGGATGGCCCCTATGTAATAAAGTTCCGTCATCCTGAAAAAAAGCCCGCCTATTATCAGGGGAAACAGCATTTGTGAACCGAGGTTGGCGACGGGTACCAGCCTCTGTCGAACCTTGAACGGACCGTAACCCATGGCGTCCTGCACCGCATGACCGGCCTCGTGAGCGGCGATTCCCACCGCTGCCACGGATGAACCTCCGTAAACCCCGGGAGAAAGTCTGAGGACCTTTCGCACCGGATCGTAGTGATCCGTCAGGAACCCTCCCACCTCCTGTACATCGACATTGTAGAGACCGTAGTTGTCCAGTATCATTCTAGCCGCCCGGGCTCCGGTCAGCCCCCGTCCGGTGGATACCCTGCCGTAACGTCTATACGTTGCCTCAACCCCGGACTTCGCGATGAGCCCCAGTATCGTCGCAACTATTATCAGAAGAAATCCGAAGTTCATGTCAGTATAGGCAAGGTACATCTATCTCTCTCCTCCGATCGCCTCCCGGGAATATAAGCAAGAAATGTTCCCCGTGCTTCCGGCGGCGCCTGCGGGAACCGCTCAGGACGAAGGTGCGGTAATATGATCCGGGAGAAAATCACTCATGACGAACCGTTCCCTGTCTCGGGCCAGTTCCTCAATCAACCCGACCACATTCCTCAGCGAATCGGAATCCTTCGCGTCGGAAGGGTGCAGAGCCAGGCGCACGGTACTCTTACCACGGGCCAGATGCCTGTACATCCGGACCCAGAACAAAGCGGCAAGTTCCTTCAGCGGTCTTCCGTGAACGTAGTTGGCAACCGGCATCCGGGTCATGGTCATTCCCAGGGACGGGCTCCATATTCTCCACCTGCTCTCGGCCACCCGGAAACCGGTTTGCTTCAACGCATCCATCGTTCCCGCACCGTAGAGCCATGCCGGGGCCACGAAAGCATAAGGCGAAACTCCGAGGCAATCCTCCATTATACATTTGCCCTCCTCGAGCCTGGCCGTCGCCTCGCGGCATCCCAGCCCCAGGAATTCACCTTCCCCCCGGGTGAACAGGGCGGCACGGATCCCATCCAAGGCCCCGGCGGCGGGCCTCACCTCCTCGTGGGTAAGGCCGTGAAGCACCATCTCCGCTCCTTCCCCGGCAAGATCGGCAAGCCAGCCGCAGAAATCGGGATACCTTCCAAGATGATACTCCCCGTGATAACGGGGAACCACCAGCATGCTGAACCTGTCGATCCCCGCAGACCTGACGGCATCCACCAGGTCCGCGACCTCTTTCCAGTGGGCCGGTGATACGTCGTGCACGCTTACCAGAAGCCTTTTCGCCCTTACCACCACCCGTCCTCCGGTTCCAGGGAAGAAACGTCCCCGGTAGCCGCAGCCTCCATTATCCGCCGGTAGAATCCTTCCATGCGTTCGAAAACATCCCGCCAATCACGTCCGTCAAGAGCGTATTCCCTCAATACCTCCGCCGGAACCTGCCTTGAGAGGAATACGGCTCTCTTCACGGTACGGGCCAGACTTTCCGGATCACCGGGTTCGAAAGGATCCAGCAATCCCAGGGAACAGGCCAACTCCCTTGAAGCACCTGCGCCGGAAAGTACCGGTATCGTCCCCGCGGAAACGGCTTCCAGGGCGGCAAGGCCGAAAGTTTCATAGTTTCCGAGGGCCAGGAAAACGTCGGCCGATGCCATTACTCCGGCGACTTCATCTCTGTCCCCTATGAAACCCAGCAACCTGATCTCCGGGTAACGTTCCGCAAATTGTTTCACCAACCTGTAATGGGGGCCCCTGCCGGCGACCGCCAGAACTATTCTACCGGGATCCCTGAACATGGGATAAGCCTTCAGGAGCATGTCCAGACCCTTCTCCCAGTGAAACCTGGCCATGTACAGAACCAGCGTTCCTTCTTCGGGAACCCCGAGGGCGTCCCTGAATGCCCGGGAACGGGCTTCGGGCGTAAACCTCGCCGTGTCCACTCCCAGCGGGGTGTGGAAGAGTCTCGTCACCCCGTAGCTCCTCAACTTTTCCAGGGCAAACCTGGATGCCGCAAATACGGCGGTCATGTCACCATATACCCACCCGGCGTATTTTTCGGCCAATCTCTCCAGAAACGAAGCGATTCGCCGGGGAAAGATCTTGCGGGCGTACGGTCCCACGTAGCTTCCCGGGAAATCACCGTGGTAGAAACCGACCATGGGAATTCCGGTTCCCGTCAATACGCGCCGGGTCATATGGGGGAGTACGTAAGGACTGCCTATCTCCACCAGGTCGGGAACGAAATCGAGAACCGCCGCTTCCAAGTCTCCCGGAGCCGCCATCATGCCGTACCCGGAAGAAAACAGCGGAACCGAACGAACCCCGTATACCCTGCCGACCGTTCCGGGCAGGGTTTCCGCCGGACCGGGAATAACCAGGGCCGCCCGGTGACCCGGTTTCCCATTGAAATACCGGAGTTTTTCCAGGTGGTAAACCCTGATTCCACCTCCCGAAGAAGAGTAGGAACCATTAGCGTCCAGAATACGCATGACCCCTCGTCCGGGGAAACTCAGCGTATCCTGTCGCCGGGCGCGGCATCTTCCGCCGGCTGGAGAAGCCTTACCCGGTCACTTCCGCCGTCGGATGCCAGAATCATGCCGTTACTCTCCACACCCCTTATCCTCGCGGGTTGAAGGTTCACCAGTACCACCACCTTCCTGCCCTGGAGCTCCTCCGGGGTGTAATAGGGTTTCATGCCGGCCACGACCTGCCTGGTACGGCCTCCCATGTCCACCAGAAGACGGTAAAGCTTGTCGGCCCCCTTCACGTCGTGAACTTCGACGATGCGTCCCACTCTCATTTCCATCTTCATGAAGGAATCGTACGAAACCTTCCCGGCATCTCCGGAATCCTTTCCGGTTTCCGGCGCCTCATACATCACCTTCTCGAAACCCTTCTTCAGCTTGTCCAGGAGTATCTCCGGCCTGCCGAGGGCGTGACCGGGCTCCAGGTTCTCCAGGCCGGCCTTCTTCCAGAGCAGTTCATGCTTACCCAGCATGTCGCCTATTTTCGCGCTGGAGAATGGAACGAAGGGAGCAAACAGTATCCTCAGCGCATCCACGAATTGAAGGCTGTAGTATATAGTGGTGGCACAAGCTCGTTCGTTATTTTTAGCCGTTTCCCACGGGCGGTTTCGGTCGAAATACCTGTTACCCTCCCTGGCGAGATCCATAGCCTTCAGGCATGCCGCTTTCAGATTGAAACCCCTCATGAGCTTCTCCATCTCGTCTCTTGTCGCGGCGATCGCTTCCATGAGGCGTCTTTCTTCGTCGCCGGCGGGACCGGGTGACGGAACCTCACCTCCGAAGGTATGGTGAGCGAACTTCATAGTTCTGTTTATGAAGTTGCCGAAAACATCGGCAAGTTCGTTGTTCCTTGCCCTGAACTCATCCCAGGAAAAGTCCGTGTCACGGTTCTCAGGAGCGTTTATAGCCAAGGCGTATCTCATGGGATCGGGAGGAAAATGCGCCAGGTAGTCTTTCAACCAGATGGCCGTTCCCCTGCTGGTGGAAAATTTTTCCCCCTTTATGTTCAGGTACTCGTTGGCCGGGATGTTCCACGGCTGAACGTATCCCCCCAGACCGTGAAGGATCGCAGGCTGTATCACGGCATGGAAAACTATATTATCCTTGCCGATAAACTGGACGAGCCTTGTTTCGGGATCCTTCCAGTACTTCTTCCATCCATCGGGATCCCCCTTCTTCTCGAAATATTCGATGGTGCCGCTTATATACCCCAGCAATGCTTCGAACCAGACGTAGAGCACCTTTCCCTCGGCACCCTCGACAGGCACCGGAATCCCCCAGTCCAGATCCCTGGTTATAGCCCTCTCCCTGAGGCCCTTGTCCATCCATCCCCTGCAGTAATTCAGTACATTGTTTTTCCACTCGGGATGTCCGGAAAGCCATTCCTCCAGCCATTCCTGAAAACAGTCCAGACGCAGAAACCAGTGGGTCGTCTCCATGGGCACCGGCGTCGAACCGCAAATGGAACACACGGGATCCACGAGTTCCAGGGCGTCGAGCCAGGCGCCGCAGTCATCGCACTGGTCTCCTCTCGCATTGGAAGAACCGCATTGGGGACAGGTTCCCCTGACGTAACGATCGGGAAGAAAACGTCCGCACTCGTCGCAGCGAAATTGCTTCATCGACTTTTCGGTGATGTGGTTCTTTTTCAGCAGATCGAGAAAGGCTTCCCGGGCAAACCCGTAATGCTCGGGGCGTTCGGTCCTGGAAAAATTGTCGAATGATATTCCGAAAGCCTCGAAGTCCCGTTTTATGACCTCGTGGTATTTGTCCACCACCTCCCGGGGAGTCATCCCCAGTTGTTCGGCCTTTATGGTGATGGGCACGCCGTGTTCGTCACTTCCGCTGATGTACAGCACATCCTCGCCGCACATTCTCAGAAACCTTACGTAGATGTCAGCCGGCAGGTAAGCCCCGGCAAGATGGCCAAGATGAGCCGGACCGTTAGCGTAAGGTAAAGCGCTAGTTACCAGATATCTGGGCATGCTCACTCCATATCCTTGGAAGAACCGCGGGAAACACCGTCCCTTTTCCCGGTGGAGCCGACTTTCCCCGGCGATCTTCTTTTCCGATGGAATTTCCCTATGTCCATGACAGTCTCTTCGTCGTTAGGCGCCCGAAGCGAAACGGTTTCATGAAATATGTCCACTTCCTTCACCGTCCACTCCTTCTTGCCGATGAATACCTTGCTTCCCGGCTGCGGATACAGCCCGGATACTTTGCGGTAGAACTCGGTCTCGTAGTTAAGGCAGCACATGAGCCTTCCGCACACTCCGGACACCTTCGAAGGATTGGGAGTCAGGTTCTGCTCCCTGGCGGTCTTGAGAGTAATCGTACGGAAATGCGACAGGTACGCCGCGCAACACAACCTCCTCCCGCATATTCCCACGCCATCTTTCTGCCTGGCATCATCTCTGACGCCTATCTGCCTCATCTCTATACGGGCGTGAAACTTGCTGGCCAAGTCCCTGACGAGGCCCCTGAAATCCTTTCTGCTGTCCGCGGTGAAGTATATCCTGATCTTTCTCCTGTCCAGCTGTACCTCGCAACCCGTAAGTTTCATATCCATGCCGCGGGTTTGTATCCTCTTGCCGCAGAATTTCAGAATCCTCTTCTCGAACTCCCTGTTGTCATGATACCTCGCGATATCCGCCGGCGTCGCTTTCCTGATGAAATGTCCGTCTATCGAAGCAACGTGATCTTCGGGATCGTACTTCGCAACCACGATTCCAAGATCCTCGCCCCTGTCCACGGCCACCACCACCATCTCCCCGAGAGAAACGGGGCAATCCGTCGGGTTTACGTAAGTCTCCAGTCTTTTGGAGCTGAAAATCAACCTTAATAATTCCAGCGCTCCGTTCTTCTCACCTTCATGATGGTTTACGGAACCGTTCCCGACTCTATCCGCTTTCATGAACAACTTTCCACATTCCGGTAAACGCCGCGCCGAGCACTATCTCGGGTCTGCCGTTACCCGCCAGCATCTTTTCCGCCAGAGCGAAGACCCCGATACTTTCCCTACAGGCGTCTTCACTTATCCCGAGTTTCCCGATCCCTTCGGGAGAGTGGGCTATCGGACGGAGGCCGGCCGACAGCCTTCTCACGTCGTGCAAGAGCGCCTGCACCATCCGGCATAATTCCAGTCCCCCCTCCCTCCCCAGGACCGAGGCGGTCTTCGAGGCCAACGATAATGCGCTGAACGGCGATGCGCATTTCACCAGGTCCCCGATAACGGCCACGTGATCACATTCCACTTCTCCGTAACCGCCCCTGGAGGCATTCAACAGAGCCAGTCCGGGCCTGCCGTCGGAAATCATGGCGGCGGCGGAAGCATCTTCCGGTGACATACCCAGCCGTTCCACAAGGATATTTTTCACCAGGTCATCGTCGACTCTCCTGAATCTGACCAAATGGGTCCTCGACCTTATGGTAGGCAGAAGGGAAGACCAGCGGGAACTCACCAGGATCATCAGGGTTTCTTCCGGCGGTTCCTCCAGTGTCTTGAGAAGCGCATTGGCAGCTTCGACACCCATGCGATCGGCATCCAGGATTATCTCCACGTGGCCGTGATTTTCGAATGCCTTTACTGAGAGCCTGGCACCGATATTCCTCACCTGTTCTATGGTTATCCTGGTATTCCCGTCCAACCTGAGAGGAGTCACTCCGTCACGTATCCTGGCCTCGAAAAGAGCCGATAGTTCCGCCGGTCCGGTGGAGCCTTTCACCGGAATCGTCAACCTGACGTCCGGATGGCCGAAACTGAAAATCCTGGAACAATTCCTGCAGGTTCCGCAATAACCGTCCTCCGCCTCATCGCACATAATCGAAGCAGCCAGTTCCAGGGCCGCCGTCAGTCTGCCTACTCCCCCGGGGCCCGCGAACAGGTACGCATGGGCGAGCCTACCCGTAGAGTACGCCCTGCCCAGTAGTTCCGCCGCCTTTTCCTGTCCCCCGACCTTCTTCAGCACACCCATCTTCACTCCAGGTAGAGCCCCGGATTTACAGGCTCGCTTCCTTTCCTTATCTCGAAGTAGTATCCGGGCTGCCCTCCCTGAACGGTACCCACCCGGCCAAGATGGGATCCGTCATCCACCCGGTCGCCTATGCTCACGTAAACCCGGCCCAGGTGACCGTAAAACGTATAGTAGCCGTCCTGGTGATCCAACACCACCATTTTCCCCATACTCAGGTAGTCGGTGGCGTACAACACCACCCCGGGAGCGACAGCCCTGATCTCCCGGCCGGGTTGGGTGACCACCGTTATACCCTCCACATTTATTTCGGTGCCATATTCGGGTTGCTTCTCTATCCCGAAATTGCGAACCAAGCGCCCCTCCGCAGGCCAGCGTACGGAACCCCTGTTCCTTTCCAGATAGGCATCCGAGCCGGGTTGGGGCAACAACCCGGAGGCAGAGGCCGGGGACGACCTGACGATGAGTTCCGTTACGAAACGTGAGCGGGCCCTTCTTCTCTCCTCCATCACCCGGAGTGACTCCCTGGCCGCTTCTATCCGTCCCGTAACCATGTTGCGCATCTCGGTCTGCTTGGCTTCTTCCAGGTAGATTTCCTCACGGATATCCTCCATCTGCTTCCTCAGATTCCTCACATCCAGAAGGAGAACCTCCAGGGAATCCCTGTACCTGGCCAGGGAATCCCTGCTGAGAGACAGCAGGAATACTTCGTGCGCCGCCCTGGACGCAAGGTAATCAACGTAAGCCTGCCGGTGCATCATTCTTCGAAAACCGCCTCTTGCGAAAAAACTTCCCAGTCCGCCCAGGTTACGATGGGAATATAGATACCTGATGTACGACGAAAGGCTCTCGACAAGTTTTCCCCGCAGGGAATCCTCCCTGGTGAAGACCCCGGAAAGTTCCCCCAGTTTGCGGAGAATGGCCGCCTCTTCCAGCGCCAGTTGATTGTAATACTCGCGGGAAGTCTCCAGGTGTTGGTGAATCGCATCGAGTATGGTCTCCAGGGCGCCTTCCTCTTCTTCCATCTGCGATATCTCCCGCTGCATCCGCTGAAGACATGCATCAAGGCTGTCCAGCGAATTCGCCGAAACGATGGCCGCCGCAAGAATCAAAGCCGTCAAGCGGTTCTCCCGTCCCGAAGATCAGAGGAGCATGGAAGCTATCTCATCAGCCCTGTGAACCCTCTCCCACGAGAAGGATCCATCATCCCCGGGAATCCTTCCGAAATGCCCGAATGAAGATGTCTTCGAAAAAATGGGGTTCCTGAGGCCCAAGTATTCTATTATACGGTAGGGGCTAAGAGGGAAAAGAGCCCGGATCACCTGTTCTATCCTGGTTTCATCCTTCACCTTACCGGTCCCAAAGGTTTCCACCATGACGGACACCGGATCGGGCCGACCGATGGCGTACGCGAGCTGAATCTCGCACCTGTCCGCTACGCCGGCCTTCACGAGGTTCTTCGCTATGTGCCTGGCCATGTAAGCCGCGGAACGATCCACCTTGGTGCAGTCCTTGCCGGAAAAGGCGCCGCCTCCATGCCTCCCGGTTCCGCCGTACGAATCGACTATTATCTTTCTCCCGGTGAGCCCGGTGTCACCGTGGGGTCCTCCTATCGCGAATCTTCCGGAAGGATTGAAAAGAAAGTCGCCGTTCCATTCCAGGACCGGCCTGCAGTCCCGTACTACCGGTTCCACGACCTTTTTCCTTATTTCCTCCATCATGAAAACGCTGTCGGCATCCGGTGCATGATGAACGGAGAGCAATATCTCGTTTATCGCCACCGGCACGTAACCGTCGTACTCCACCGTAACCTGACTCTTGGCGTCGGGCCTGGCCCAAGGAAGCTCACCGGCTTTTCGCGATTCCCTGAGCTTCTCGAGCAACCGGTGCGCCAGCTGTATCGGGTACGGCATCAGCACATCGGTCTCGTTGCACGCGAATCCGAACATCAGTCCTTGATCTCCGGCTCCCCGGTTTTCGACCACGCCGTGGTCTATGTCCGGCGACTGGGAATGTATCTTTATTCTGTAGGTATTCTCCCTGAAGTGGAACCCCAGGTCGTGAACGTCATAGCCGATGGACTCTATGGTATCTTTCGCCACCTGGACATAGTCCACTTCCGCCTTGCTGTTCACTTCCCCCGCGAGGAGGCAGAAGTTGGTGGTAACCAGGGTCTCGCACGCCACGTGTGCATCCGGGTCCTGTTTCAGGTGGGCGTCGAGCACGGCGTCCGATATCTGGTCGCATATCTTGTCGGGGTGACCCTCCGATACCGATTCGCTTGTGAACATCGTCATAATGTCTTAACCTTCCTGAAAAAAACCGGCCGAATAAAGAAAAGCCGCCTGCCGGCGGCCTGAGGCGGGCTATCGGCTTTTTAGCACTTTTTTTAACGTGGTTGCAATACGCCTCAAATCACTCCACGTAATCTTATACTACAGGGGAACCGGTACTCCGTCAATGGGAAAGTTCCCGGCCATCTTGTCTCCGGACACATTTATGGATATACTGCGGGGTCCCAAATGTACGGATTCAACAGAATACACAAGCAAATACTGGAGGTCGCTTTGAAGAAGAATGTCAAGGCCATCGCCAGCCTGGTCCGGAAAGCGAAAAAAAAGATTTACCAGGGCAAGAGGGAAGAAGCCCTGGAACTAATGCGCAAGGCAGTGAGCCTCGACGACAACAGCGGAGTGCTGGTACAGGTCATCAGCGTGATCGGAAGGAAAAAGGTCAAGGCCGGTTTCGATGCCGGGATACAAGCCGAAAAGATAGAGGAAATATCCCGGGCCGCCGAGTCGGAAACCACGCAGGAAGAACAACCAGCTCCGGAATCCGGACCAGAAGCTGCACAGGAAGAATACGTCCTGCCCTACGAAAACAGGGAAAAACGACGTGACGACGGAAAGACCCTCAAAAAGCTTTTCGACGCCTCGGACATGGAATTCGACAACGGCAATCATCAAAACGCCATGGTACACCTGAGAAAGGCACAAAAGCTCTTCCCGGAAGATCCCAGGGTGAAGGAGAAGATCGCCTTGCTCAATACCAGGATGAAAGCCGCCAGCCTTGTAAAGCTCGCCGAAAATGAACTGGATGCGGGAGAACCGGCCAAGGCAGTGGTACTGGTTCGAGAAGCCTTCAACACGTATCCCGGAGTGCCGGGGCTCGAATGGTTACTCGACCGCCTGGAAGAGTCCGTCGAAAAATTCCGGGGCGAGGATATCGAAGCCGCCGATGGAATCACGCCGGCAGAGGAGTACATAGCGCGGATAAGGGAACTTGTTCAGGAAAACACCTTGGTCGATGCCGCAAAACTCGCCGCCAAGGCTCATTCCATACATCCCGATGATTCCCTTCTCCAGGAATTCGTCGACAACTTCAAAAAGTTGGGATTGCTGGAGTAGTTCCTGCTAGCCCCTGAAAAAATCGGGGACACACGTGAGGAGTATCCCCAGAACCATGGCCACCGTCCCCACCAGGAAAATCAGGCCGGAAACCAGTGGATTGAGCTTTTTTTTGCCCAGGAACACGAAGCCCGCCACCGACAAAAGGAAGCCCGGAACCAGTAAAACCAGATAACCGTAGTCCACGTGATTCCTCCCTACACCGTGGAATTCATTACAGGAATAAGCAGGGATAACCCCGCACCACATTCAAGTCAAGTCACTTCTTGCCCTTGCTCAACCTGGCCAGCTTCCGCCAGAGTTCCTTTTCTTCGGGTGTCAACGACACGGGAAGCTTTACTTCAACGTGTACCAGCTGGTCACCCTTGGCTCCCCGGTACTGTACCCCCTTGCCGGGAATTCTCAATATGGTGCCCGGCTGGGTTCCCGGATGAATCTTGAGAACCACCTTGCCATCCAGGGTCTTGACCTTCATCTTGGTTCCCAGCACCGCCTGGGGAGCCGTTACTTCGACCTTGCAGTGGATGTCCCTTCCCTCCTTCCAGAAGAACTTGTCCGGCTCCACTACGAGCCTGACCTTGAGCGTCTTCCTTGAAGGAGTGGTCAACCTGAGAACGGTTCCGTCATCGGATCCCGGCGGTATCCGGAGATCAACCTGCTCGGTGGTGAAAATCTCACCCGAGCCGCCGCAACGGGTACACCTGTCGGTCACGACGGACCCGGAACCCTTACAGACGGGGCACATCATCACCATCTGCCCCTGCTGCATCCTGCCCGAACCGCCGCACGCATCGCACTTCCTGCGTCCCGATCCTCCGGAACCCATACAAGCGGGACAGGTAACGGGAAGTCGAAGATTCGCCCTGACGACGCCGCCGGCCGCCGCGGTCCTGAATGGCACCTTTACCTCAACCATCGGGGAAGAGCGCCTGGAGGAACCGAAACCCGAGAATTCGAAGCCGGCGCCGCCTCCGAACATGGATCTCAGGATGTCGGCCAGTCCGCCGTCATCGAAGACGCCGTCTCCGCCGTCCATCGAATTCCAGGCGAATCCTCCGCCGGCCTTCCGCACCTGGTCGTACTTAGCCCTCTTCTCGGGATTTCCAAGTATCTCGTAGGCCTCCGATACTTCCTTGAATTTCTCTTCGGCGGCCTTGTCACCCGGATTGGCGTCGGGATGATACTTTTTGGCCAGCTTCCGATAAGCCTTCTTCAGCTCATCCTGGGAAGCGTTCTCCTCAACCCCAAGAACGGAATAAAGATCTTTGGTCACCTGGTGTTATTCCCCTTTCCCGGGTTCCGGCTCCGCTTCCTCCGTGCGGGGTTCCTTAGTTTTTCCCACTTTCACCCTGGCGGGCCTGAGCAATTCCCCATCCAGCATATATCCGCGCTGGAACACTTCTATGACCGTATCCCTCTCCAATCCCTCCACTTCCTCGGCCAGCATCGCTTCATGTATGTTGGGATCGAAAGGATCGTTTTTCTTCACTTCCAGAACTTCCAGACCCTGCTGTTTCAGGATCGACATCATCTGGCCGTATGTCTTGAGGAGACCCTCGGCTATTTCCTCCATGGAGTGGTCCCCCTCCTCCATCAGCATCTCGGCACGATGGAAATTATCCAACACGGCCAGAAGTTCCAGTATCAAGTCCCTCTTCCCCTGGTTACACAGCCTGCGGAACTCCCTCGCCTGCCTCTTTCTGTAGTTATCGAACTCGGCCTGAAGCCTCATGAGCTGTTCCTTCAGGTGTTTCTTCTCCGGGTCGGGTTGCCGGAGTTCGGCGAGGGGTTCCGGCCGTACGGGCTCCTCCTCGACGACGATCTCTTCCCCGGCTGCCTCTTCCATACCCTCCTCCTCGGGCTCCCTTATTTCCACTATCTTTTTTCTTCTCCTGGCAGAGGTACCCTTACTCCGGACCGGTGATGCTCTCCTCGGATCCGCCATCAGTCGTCCACCACTTCGAAGTCGGCATCGACGGTTTCGGCACCGCCTTCTTCTCTCGCACTACCGCCGGCGTCGCCTCCGGAAGCCGCCTGCTGGGCCTCCTGCTGCTGCTTGTAAAACAACTCGCCGAACATCTGCCAGGTTTCCCGGAGCTTATCGAACTCCCTCCGCACCAGGTCGTCATCATCGCCCTCGAGAGCTTTCTTCATAGAAGAGATCGCTTCCTCGAGCTTCGACTTGTCCTCCGGCGACACCTTGTCCCCGTATTCCTTCAGCTGTTTCTCTATTTCGAAGACCATCGATTCCGCCTGGTTTCTGCGCTCTATCCTCTCCTTTTTCCGGGCATCCTCCTCCGCGTGTATCTCGGCGTCGCGGACCATCTTCTTGATCTCTTCCTCAGTAAGTCCGCTGGATGCCTCCACCGTTATCTTCTGTTCCTTTCCGGTGGCCTTGTCCTTGGCCGACACGTGAAGTATGCCGTTGGCGTCTATGTCGAACGTCACCTCTATCTGGGGGACGCCCCTGGGAGCCGGAGGAATACCGTCAAGCACGAACCTGCCTATCACCCTGTTGTCCGCCGCCATTTTCCGTTCACCCTGAAGGACTATGATCTCCACCTGGGGCTGGTTGTCCATAGCCGTGCTGAAGATCTGGCTCTTCTTGGTGGGGATCGTAGTGTTCTTCTCTATTATCGGAGTGGCGACGCCTCCCAGGGTTTCTATACCCAGAGTAAGTGGCGTGACATCAAGTAGAAGCACGTCCTTTACGTCCCCGGACAGCACTCCAGCCTGGATTGCCGCACCCACTGCGACTACCTCATCGGGGTTCACTCCCTTGTGGGGCTCTTTCCCGAAGATTTCCGTTACCTTCTTCTGCACCAGGGGCATCCTAGTCTGTCCTCCCACCAGGAGCACGTCGTCTATATCGGAAGGCGTTACCCCGGCGTCCTTCATCGCCGTTTTGCACGGTCCCACCGTTCTCTCGACCAGATCGTGCACCAGCTGTTCCAGCTTCGATCTGGTGAGAGTCATGTCCAGGTGTTTGGCCCCGGTGGAATCCGCGGTTATGAACGGAAGGTTTATACTGGTGCTCTGAGTAGTGGAAAGTTCGCACTTCGCGGTTTCCGCGGCTTCCTTCAGCCTCTGGAGCGCCATGGGATCCTGTGAAAGGTCCACGCCTTTGCTCTTCTTGAATTCGGAGACCATCCAATCGATTATCTTCTGGTCGAAGTCGTCACCACCCAGATGGGTGTCTCCGTTGGTGGACTTGACCTCGAAAACTCCTTCGCCAATCTCGAGTATCGAAATATCGAAGGTTCCGCCTCCCAAGTCATAGACCGCTATGGTTCGATTGGCGGATTCTTTGTCCAAACCGTAAGCCAGGGCCGCCGCGGTTGGCTCGTTGACAATCCTCTCGACCTTCAACCCGGCTATTCTTCCGGCGTCCTTGGTAGCCTGCCTCTGGCTGTCGTTAAAATAAGCGGGAACGGTGATAACCGCTTTCTCGACTTTCTGACCCAGGTAATCCTCCGCCGTCTGCTTCATTTTCTGCAGTATCATGGCGGAAATCTCGGGAGGGGAATACTTCTTCCCCATCACCTCCACCCAGGCGTCACCGTTCTTCCCTTCCACCACTTTGTAGGGAACCCTCGATATCTCTTCCGTAACCTCGCTGAACTTTCTTCCCATGAACCTTTTTATAGAGAAGATGGTGTTCTGGGGATTCGCGACGGCCTGCCTGTAGGCCACCACACCTACCAACCGTTCTCCCTTGTCGTTGAAAGCCACCACGGAAGGCGTGGTCCTGTTGCCCTCGGCATTGGCTATAACCGTAGGCTCGCCACCTTCCATCACCGCTACGCACGAATTCGTGGTACCCAAATCGATTCCTATTATCTTGTCCATAATTCCTCCCCCGTGTTCGCCTGATCATTAACCGTGATTACCAAATATTCCGGGAAGAATTCGAGCAATCCGCTTGCCAGAAATTCTTTAAGTTTCAAGTCCCGGAACCACATTACGTTAAGCCGTTTCGTCCATCGCAAAACCCGTCACTCGCGGGGCGGGACGTGCTATTGTGGCACAATTCCACCGCGACCGTAGGCTTGTATATTTAAAGATTGACGTATGTATCGGGGTCCATGCCGAAAGGAAGAAATGGACAGGATAATCGTACGGGGCGCCAGGGAGCACAACCTGAAGAACATCACCGTCGAGATTCCCACCAACAGGCTCGTCGTGCTGACCGGCGTGTCGGGTTCGGGTAAGAGTTCCTTCGCTTTCGACACCCTCTATGCCGAAGGCCAACGTCGTTACGTCGAATCCCTGTCCGCTTATGCCAGGCAATTTCTCGGACAATTGGAAAAACCTTTGTATGAAAGTATAGAGGGCTTGTCTCCCGCCATTTCGATAGAACAGAAAACCGTGAGTCACAACCCCAGATCTACAGTGGGCACCGTTACGGAGATATCCGATTTCCTGCGGGTGCTGTTCGCCAGGATAGGCACTCCGCATTGTCCCGAGTGCGGCAGAGAAGTAATAGGTCAATCTCCGGAACAGATGGTGGACAGGCTGCGGAAACTTCCCGCCGGAACCAGGTTGCTGTTGACGGTTCCCCTCGTCAGGAACAGGAAGGGCGGCCATGCCAAGCTTCTTTCCTCGCTCAGGAACCGTGGTTACGCCAGGATCCTGGTTGACGGACGCCAGGAAAACCTGGATTCCCTTCCGATACTGGATGGCAAAAGAAAACACACCATCCATCTTGTCGTGGACAGGATAAAGGTGGGGGAAGGAACATCCGGCAGGCTCCAGGATTCCATTGAAACCGCCCTGACGGAGGGGGATGGGACGCTGGCCGCCATCGACGCGGACACCGGCTCCGAAATCCTGATGAGCGAACACAGCGCATGCGCATACTGCGGGGTGAGCATGCCGGAACTCACTCCCCAGCTTTTCGGTTTCAACAACCCTCTGGGAATGTGTCTCGAATGTTCCGGCCTGGGTTACGAGATGAAAATAGACCCGCTTCTGGTGGTTCCCAGGACAGCCCTTTCGATAAAGGACGGCGCCCTTGCTCCATTCGGTGTTCCCTCGGGACAGGCCAGGAATCTTCTCATGGCTCTTGCAAGGGCATTGGACTTCAATTTCGGAGCTCCCTGGCAGAGTCTTCCGGAGAACGTACAGGACACCATCCTCTACGGTTCGAACCAGCTCTCGCTGGACGTTTCCTGGTCTTCCGGAAACTCTTCGGGAACCTGGAAAACCAAGTGGGAAGGAGTTATACCCAGGATAGAACGGCTGTTCCGCACCACTACAAGCCAGGCGGCCAGAAAACATTATGAACGATTCTTCAACAAATCTCCATGCTCCGAGTGTGGTGGGACCAGGCTCAAAAGGGAAGCCAGGGCCGTAACCGTGGCCGGGAGAGGCATTCACGAGCTGAGTTCCCTGACGGTCGAAGAGTTGCTGAAATTCTTCACCGGGATGAAATTGGACGACTGGAAGAGAAAGATAGCCTCGGAACTCATCAGAGAAATCACCGGCAGGCTGGAATTCCTGGGGAACGTGGGACTGCATTACCTGACCCTGGACAGGCCGTCACCCTCCCTTTCCGGGGGGGAAGCGCAGAGAATAAGGCTGGCCAGCCAGATAGGAAGCGGTCTCACCGGGGTTCTCTATGTTCTGGACGAACCTACCATCGGCCTGCACCAGAGGGATAACGGAAGGCTCCTGGAGACACTGAAGAAACTCAGAAACCTGGGCAACACCGTACTGGTGGTGGAACATGACTACGAAACCATCATGTCCGCCGATCACGTCATAGATTTCGGTCCCGGAGCCGGAACAAACGGGGGAAGGGTGATCGCTCAGGGCACGCCCCAAAACATCATGTCCTCCAAAGATTCTCTTACCGGCGACTATCTCGCCGGGAGGAAGTTCATCCACAGGACCATTCCCCCCGCGGTCAAACCGGACAGGTATCTAAGACTCCGCAACGCCGCTCTTCACAACCTCAAGAACGTCAACCTCGAAATACCCCTGGGCACATTCGTATGCGTAACCGGAGTATCGGGCTCCGGCAAGAGTTCCCTGATCAGCCAAACTCTCTATCCCGCACTATCCGCAGCCCTTGGAACCCCGCTGAAGACCAGGCCGGGGCCATTCGGAGCATTGGAAGGAGTGGAGTACGTGGACAAGGTGATAAATATCTCCCAGGACCCCATAGGGAAAACTCCCAGGTCCAACCCGGCCACGTACACCAAGGTTTTCGACCATATAAGGCACCTGTTCGCCGAAACTTCCCTTGCCAGGATAAGAGGCTACAAACCCGGCAGATTCAGTTTCAATATCAAGGGGGGGCGATGCGAAGACTGCCAGGGCGCCGGGGTCAAGAAGATAGAGATGCACTTCCTTTCCGATGTCTTCATAGAATGTAAAACATGCAAGGGCAAGAGGTTCAACAGGGAAACACTGAAAGTCACGTACCGGGGGCTCAATATATCCCAAGTATTGGAACTTACCGTAAAAGAGGCCATGTCGCACTTCGAGAGGATACCCGCCGTATATCGGATATTGAATGTACTCGACGACGTGGGGCTGGGTTACATACAGCTGGGCCAACCCGCCACCACCTTATCCGGAGGAGAAGCTCAGAGAATAAAGCTCGCCAGGGAGTTGTCCAGGCCCGGCGGCTCACACACCGCCTACATACTGGACGAACCCACAACGGGCCTGCACTTTCACGACGTGAAGAAACTGCTCCTGGTCCTATCCAGGCTCGTGAAGAACGGTAATACCGTTATCGTCATCGAACACAACATGGATGTCATAAAGAACGCGGGTTGGGTAATCGACCTCGGACCGGACGGAGGTGATGAGGGCGGAAGGATAGTCGCCACAGGCACCCCGGAACAACTTGCCGAAAACACCGATTCCGTCACCGGCCTGTACCTGAAGAAGGCTTTCGAAAAGGATTCAATCCTTGAACAGAAGCAGTTTCGTCAAACGTGACAGGGCCGTGAAAATATCCTCCGCCCAGGAAGGTACGCAATTTTCCTTCCAGACCGCCGCAAGCGCCGAGTCATTGCCGTAACGATAAAGAAATCCTTCCCGCCCATCCGCTTTTACAGGACTAGATTTCTCCGGCGGTTTCATCCGGGGCATCGGAACCAGCAGACTCCGAGCTTCTTCTTCTCCGGCAACGTGAACCAATCCATCACTCACCAGGATCACGGCCCGACTCTCCAGGGCCTCCTGCAACCTCTCCGCCACGAGAGTCGGAGAGTGAGGACCACCGACCAGAAGTCCCATTACCGCGCTGTAGATGGCGGCATCCCTTCCGGGATCTCCCGTGTGAAAGATTCCCGGCTTCGAATTTCCGTCGTTTCCGGGGACGGCGTCCAGCGAGAAAACCCTGCCGCCTCCACCTTCCATAGCCCTGAGCATGGCCAATCCGGCGGTTTTCAGCAGGTCCTGGGGAGAAAAGTTTCCGTTCCCGGCAGATACCGTACCCACGGAAGCGGTGACCGGAATTCCATCGGGGAGCAAAACCGCAGCCGAAACCGCAGTACACAGTCTCCACGCAATTTTTGAGGCATCCCTCGCCGCAGCGGACGGCAGCAGGATACCGAAAATTCCCCGGTCCAGGCGGCCTACGACATCCGACGGTCTCAGAACTCCTCTCAATGTTTCCGCTACGTTCCTGATGATTTCCGCTCCCGCTTCCCATCCCATGGAACGGTTCATTTCGTCGAGATGATCAACACCCATCACCAGCACGGAAATAGGTTCTCCGGTATCCGAAAGAAATTCCGTCAACCGGCTCACCAACGAGAAGCCCGACATCACACCCGTCGGTCCGTCCACGCATCCGGCCACCTGAACGGCCCGAAATCGAAGAGCCGCTTCCACCTGCCTGGCAAGAACGTCAAGAAGGAAATTTCTTGTGCCGTCTTCCTCCCGGAAAGGAAAATCACGTTCCACCACCACGTACTCCCCGGCGGAATTTCCGTTTGGAATGTCTCTCCCCGCCGGGATGACCAGGAAGCTTCTCGCGCCGTAGGGATCCACACCGAAATTATCGATCCAAACCCGGTCACCGGGACGTTCCAGCAACACTTCGCGAATCTCCCTGCCGGGTTTACGCCATTTACCGGTTCCGTGCTCCTCCACCATTTCCACGTCTCCGTCCAGGGATTTCACCACCATTACCCTGTCGGCGGAGGTAAGCCTTCCCATGACCTCCAGGCTGGCGCTTATTTCCGACCTGTTCGAAACCCTGGCAAAAACATCGGAGAGGTCTTCCAGGCGAACCGGTTCCTTCGATTTGCCGGTACCGGCCAGCAAGTCCCTCAACTCGCGCAAGGATCCCTTCGCAACCGCTCCCGATGCGGCATAAAGCTGTTCCAGCCTGCCCGACGCGTCCACGTTATCCCAAAACAATCCGGCATCTTCCCCGGCGTTATCTCTCGCGAAACCATCAAGTTCGGCCAGCATCAGCAGTAAACCGTTCCTCCCGGCGGAATCTCTCCATATATCCAGGGAAAGCCGGCACCTCAGCAACAACCAGACAAGGAGAAGTTCATCCATCTGTCTTGCCAGGATCTGCGCGGTATGGAGGAAATCCTCCGCTACGGCTCCATTAGAAGACAGGATACCGCTTAAGCAGAATTTCCAGGAAATGGCCTTCATGTGCAAGCGCCTTCCATACACGGCATCCAGAGCCGCGGCGATGACGGAAGCCGATTGTACGGCTCCTCTCGCAAAGGCTTCGAGAGCGAGTACCAGGAGGTGAAGATGCCTTTCATCGGAAACCTGGGGGACGGGACCACGGACCATCGTTCTCGCTTCCTCCACCGGATCGTCACCGGCGAGAAGTCTTTCGAGGAATTCCGAGAATTCCCGCAACCGTTCGATTCTTCCCGGAGACTCGACTTCCAGACCGGTGAGAAAGTTCCAGTAGGCGAGGTACACGTTTCGGCCCGATCCGCTATACGGCAGACCCGTGGATTGAAGCAACAGGGCGAGTTTCTCCGCAGCCAGCCGGGCATCTCCGAAATGCAGGGTCCTCGCATGAAGACCGACGAGATTATCCAGGAGGAAGAGCCCGGCATGAACGTCGCCTCTCTCCCCGACCTCCTTCGAAACCTCCCGGAGCAGCGAGACCAAATCCCTCAGAGTAAAGCCGGATCTTTTCTTCATCTCCTCCGTCATGAGAACCAGTATCTCCACCACAGCCTGCTGGTCACCCATGGTTACGGCTTCGTTCAGCCCGTCCCGGAGTATCGTCATGGCCGCCTTCCTGTGACCCTGCGTAATACACACGAGCGCCCTGTATCCAGCCATGGCCAGTCGCGCCTTTCCGGATGCGGACGGAAAGTGCTTCATCGCGGAAAGCATGGTTTCATGAGCCGCGTTACCCAACCCGAACGCGGCCTGCAATGCGGCGGCCGATGCGACTACCACTGCGGCGGCGTCTTCATCCAGGGATTCCGCCCACTTCACGACGGCGGCCACTTTGTCGATTATCGCTTCAATGACCTGGAAATCTCCCCTGAACTCGCGGAGGCAGTCCGTTATCACCGGAACCGGGGCTGCAAAACCATCCTGCATGCAAAGATCGAGTGCAGCCGACAGTCTCTCCATGGAGACGGAAGAACGGTTGCGCAGGAAATCCAGTTCTCCGAGCCTGGTCAGTACCCACGCTTCCTCCCGTGACCCTTCCAGTATCTTCATGGCCCGACCTATGAACGCCTCGGCGGAAACGGGATCGAACCCCTTCATTTTTCGGGGCTCGAACATCTTCAGCACACCGGCGACTTCAGCTGCAGAAAGACCGTCCAACCTGAAAACGTCTTCCAGGAGGAGGGCACAGACTTCCTCTTCCCCCTGTTCCCCGGCCAGGTGGAAAGCCCTGAGAAGTATGGACCTGCGCTCCCCGACGGAAAGATTCTCATTGTGAAGTACGGTAAGTAAATCTCCGAGAGCGACCCGGAATGACGACACGGCGTATCCGACCAGTTTCTCGGTTATTCTCGCGGAAAGGGCGACGGCGCTTCCCCCCGGTACCAACCAGGCCGGGTGACGAAAGACGGTCAACCGGCGGACAACCGACCCGTCCTCCAGGATTTCCAGCACTTCCTTCAACTGTTTTTCCGACAGGTCGAGGATGAAGGACAGCGCTCCGGTACCCAATGCACCATCCACGCCACGAAGGATCCCGAGTACCTTCCTCTCCAGTACCGTGGATTCTCCGGTCAAAACGCTCCTTTCTTTTTCAATCGCGGTGTTTCAATATAATTCCGGGTGCGAAACGGCATAACCCTTGCCCGGCGGCGGTGGTGAAATTAGTTTCCAACCACTCCGAAGGATGTACGAACAGGTGTTTCATATTCTTGAAAGGGATCCAAGTGGCGTTACCTAAACGTTACCTACCGGGTGAATCCGAACCCAAGTGGCAAAAATACTGGCAGGATATTGGAATCTACAAGTACGATCCGGATTCCGGGAAACCGGTTTTCTCCATCGACACTCCCCCTCCGACTGTATCCGGAAAGATACACATGGGACACGTGTTCAGTTACGTCCAGGCCGAAGTCATAGCCAGGTACCAAAGAATGAAAGGCATGGAGATCTTCTATCCTTTCTGCTTCGACGATAACGGCCTGCCCAGCGAGAGATTCACCGAATCGGTAAAAAAAGTCAGGGCGCAGGACATGCCCAGGCGCGAATTCGTGAACCTCTGCCTGCAAGTCACCAAGGAAGCGGAAGCCAAGTTCAGGGACCTCTGGACCCGCTTGGGTTTCTCCTGCGACTGGAACCTTCTATACACCACTATAGACCCGTGGGTCCGGCGGATAAGCCAGAGATCCTTCCTGGATCTTCTTCGCAAGAACCTGGTATACAGGAAAGAATCCCCTACCCTATGGTGCCCCGAGTGCGGAACCGCGGTAGCCCAGGCTGAAACCGAGGACAGCCAGGCGGAATCTTTCTTCCACAACCTCGAATTTCCCCTGGACGACGGAAGCGGGACGATTCCCATAGCCACCACGCGCCCCGAGTTGCTCCCCGCCTGCGTTGCGGTCTTCATCAACCCCGAGGATCCCAGGAGGAATAACCTCGCGGGAAAGAAGGCCGTGGTCCCGGTTTTCGACAGGAAGGTCGACATAATAGCCGATTCCAGGGTGGATATGGAGAAGGGCAGCGGCATGGTGATGTGCTGTACCTTCGGTGATACAACTGACATAGAGTGGTGGCAGGAGTACGGCCTGGAACTCAGAATAGTGCTCGACCGTCGCGGCCACATGAACGAACTGGCCGGCCCTCTTTCCGGCATGTATTGGAAAAAAGCCCGTAAAGTCCTTCTCGGCATGCTGGAAGAACAGGATTTCTACAGGGGCGGCAACGAGATAACCCATGCAGTCAACGTGCACGAAAGATGCGGAACCCCTCTGGAATACCTGGTGAACGAGCAATGGTTCGTAAAGTTGCTGGACAAAAAAGAAGATCTGCTCAGAATGGGTTCGAAAGTCCGGTGGCATCCGGAGCACTTCAAGGTCAGGTACGATCACTGGGTCGAAAACCTCAAGTGGGACTGGTGCATAAGCAGGCAACGCTACTATGGAGTTCCATTCCCCGTATGGTATTGCGCCCTGTGCGGCGCAACCATTCCGGCGAAGGAGACGGACCTTCCCATGGATCCCCTGGAAGACACTCCCTCCGATCCCTGCCCCAAATGCGGGGGTACGGACTTCGTTCCGGAATCGGACGTGATGGACACCTGGGCAACGAGTTCCCTTACGCCGCAGATAAACGCCAAGTGGGGAGAGGAAGACGAAAGAAAAGGGCTCCTGCCCATGAGCTTGCGTCCCCAGGCTCACGACATAATCAGGACATGGGCTTTCTACACGATAACCAAGTCGCTCCTTCATTCCGGGAACATTCCGTGGTACAACATAATGATAAGCGGACACGCCCTGAATCCCAGTGGCCGGAAAATGTCCAAAAGCAAGGGCAATGTGGCGGGTGATCCCATACTTGCCCTAGAGAGGTACTCGGCCGACGAACTGCGCTACTGGTCCTGCAGTTCGCGACTGGGAAGCGACGTACTCTTCAGCGAGGAAGTCCTGGGAGACGGAAGACGCCTCGTTACCAAACTATGGAATGCCGTTCGGTTCGCTTCATCGAGACTGGAAGACTACGATCCCGGGTATGACCCGGAACTCAGGCCATACGACCGCTGGATACTGTCCTCCTTTACCGCGGCGGTTGAAAAGGCCACGGAAAAGATGGAGGAATACGAGTACGCAGCAGCCATGAGCAAGACGGAGTACTTCTTCTGGAAACTTCTCTGTGACAACTACCTGGAAATAGCAAAGAAGCGACTCTATTCCGACGAGGATGAGGAAGGCAGAAGATCGGCCCAGTACGCTTTATATCACGTCACATACGGCAGCCTGAGGCTCTTCGCTCCCGTCCTGGTCCATGTTACCGAAGAACTCTACCAGGCCATATACCGTAAGTATGAAGGACATTCCTGTATCCACGCGGCCCCGTGGCCCGAACCGGATTACAGGGACGCCGCGGCCCTGGAGTACGGCGACATGACCCTGAAAATCATAGAAGAAGTAAGAAAGCACAAGAGCACCAATAATATGAGCATGGCATCCCCCCTCGACGGTATAATAATCACCGCGCCGAAATCGTCTATCGAAGAACTCCGGAAGTTCGAGGACGACTTGTTGAGCGTGACCAGGGCGGACACCATATCCTGGCGTAACGGCGATGAACTGACCATGACCGTAGAGAATTGCCGGGATAAGACGGGATGATTCCGACGACCGCCGAATCTATGCTTTTGTAGCTCCTATTAAGGGGGGATGGACATACGTAGATAGAAGGGGAGAAAGATGGAATTCCCTATATTGCATGATCCAGGCAGTATCAAGCTTCTGATGCGTACGGTTTCGAAGACCGATCCTCCCGAGAAAGTAGACCACGATTATCTTGTGAATCTTGGATTCAAAAGGGAAGTGGATGAAGGATTGCTCAAGCTTCTCTCTCATCTGGGCTTCACAGACGAAACGGGCAGGCCCACCACTCTATGGCAAAAGTATAACGATACCGACTCGGATGCCGTCTTGCTTGAAAAAGCCGTCAGGAAAGCCTACGATGTCCTCTTCGCGAAATATCCCGAAGCCTACGACGTGCAGGGAATCACCCTTATGGAATTCTTCAAAGAGACTACCGGAACGTCCGACAACAACGCAGCATACATGATCCTCACTTTCAAGGTGCTTTGCGACCTGGCCCACATGTCGTCCGAAACCGCCGGTACCTCTTCGGGGAAAGAAGAAACCGTGCATCGAAAAGAAAAAACCGATAACGAAACCGGGGAAAACAAGCGCCCGGTACTCAGGGTTACCGTTGATATCGACATCGACCCCGACAGGGAACCTGAACTCTATTCACTGCTCGTCGAGCTCCTGACGAAATACCTGGAACGGTAACTAATACCGGAAAAACCGCTCCGCCGGAGCGTCCGAAAAACAGAAAGAATTCCTTTAAGTGCCGCTTTTCAAAAGGGGAATTTTTCATCAACGCTTGCCGCGGCGACCCGGGCCTGCCTCACCATCCCGCCGCTACAGTGCCCCGATGCCGGCCGGACCGGGGCCTCTCCGTCCACGTATCGAGACTGTCCTTCGATGAATTGTTCCGGAACCGTATTTCCCTTCGCGGGAGCACTGTCGGGAGGATATCAGTCGCCGGATTCCTCGGTGATCCACCAACTGGAAGTGGTTTCACCAACGTTGAGAAGATATCTCATGTTGTTTTTCCTGACCGCAGGCGGGAGGAATCCCCCGCCAAAGGGGGCGAGGCACATGAGTTCCTCCGGGTCCGGAAGTTCGGTGACCTCCATGTCCACATGGGGAGTAGGAACCGGTTGAACCGGATATTCCGCCATTCGTGACAACAGCCTGTTCCTCAATTCGGGCCATGAATATCCCTCACTGCTGAACCCCGCAGCCATTTTATGTCCTCCGGCACTCTTGAAAACCCCTTCCATACCAACCAGGAAATCCACCATGTTCCAGTCTCCGTAGGATCTGGCCTCTCCGACCAGCCTGTCCTCCTTGGGAGAGACTATTATCGTTCCCCTCCTGGTCACCCTGGATATCTTACCGGCCAGAGTCCCTCCCATGCCATCCGGGATGTTATCGAGATAGATGAGGTTCATTCCGTAGGCCGAGGCCTGGTCGTCCCTGTCCCGCATGGCCCTGGAAAACAAATCGGACAATTCCCTGGCCCTGCGCCTGCTTTGAACGGAAAGTTTCTTCCACTTTCCGCGACACCTCCGGTAGTCCCGATCTTCCATGAATTCCAGCAGATCGTATATGCCGGAACCTTTCCCTTTGCCCACCACGGAGGTGATGGCCTGTCTCACCATGGTACCCGTCCAACCCCTGGTCCTGGACGGCCATTCCTCCAGCATAACGGCCAATCCGCCTTCGAGAGCATCCCTTTCCACGTGTCTGAACATCTCGAGCAGGAACCTGTTCACCGAAAGCAGGGGAACCCTGTCGGACACGGTTCCCAAGGCCACTGCCGTCAACAGCTCCGGATCGTTCTCCCATTCGGGGAAAATGGAGACCAGGGCGGCGTACAGCACCCCGCACCCGGCCAGGAAAGAGGCCGGGGGACCCACCAGTTGCGGATTGATCATACCGTGAGCCGGTGGGGGCCGATCGCTCATAACGTGATGATCCGTCACCACCACCCTGGCTCCCCTGGCGATTGCCCATTTCACTCCATCCACCGACGTACAGCCGTAATCCACCGTGAGCAGAAGATCGCCCTTCTCCAGTATCCCGTCCATCCTTCCGGGAAGGAGACCGTAATCAGCATCCTTTTTATCGGGGAAGATGGGAACCACATCGAAACCCTCACCCCGGAGGATCCTTCTTCCCACGAAAATACCCGTGATACCATCCATATCATCATGACCGTAGAGGACCACTTTGCCTCCCCGCGACCTAAGTCCGGAGAGTTCTTCCCCGAGAATATCCACCTCCGGAAGAATCGAGGCCCAGTCCGGTTTCGAAGGAAGCCACTCGCAGAAGGGATCCCGGGCATGGGGAAACCGCCCGGCAAGGATGTCGCGGGCAGTTTCGACCATCCTGCACCCGCGCCGACGTAAAGCCAGCGCCTCGTCTAATGAATGCATCAGGCCTTTCCCAAAAGTGAGTTCCAGAAAAAATTATTCAATACGGTAGATTGGTCCATTCGGGAGTAATTGTCAACCTCGGCACTTGAAATCATCGCGAAACTGAACTACACTTTCGGTATGGGTAAATTCATACTGCTGGTACTTTCCGTTTCGATGCCGGTCATGGCGGCATTCGAACCGGTACCGGAATCTCCCTGGCTGCAAGGGGGAATAGCTTCTTCGCTGTTCCCGGGGGGACCGCTCTCCATCAGGCACAATCCCGCTTCCGTCGCGATGCTGGAGAAGCGGGGAGTATCAATCTCCGCATCCAGGCCCTTCGGGCTTCGCAGGCTTGACCGGGGAGCGGTCGCGGGCTGCCTCATTTCGGATTCCTGGGCCTGCGGCCTAATGTTCTCCTACACCGGTGACGCCACCTATTCCGAGAAATCCGTAGACGCCGCCTGGTCCTGGAAACTCTTCCCGGGAATGGCCGCCGGAATCGGCGCTTCCCTGGGCGACCTGCACATCCGCGGTTACGGTGACGCGCCGGGAGCCTACGTAAACCTTTCCACCATCTGGTCTCCCATGCCGGGAATCTACTCCACGGGCCTCGTCCGGGGGGTGGTACGCTCCCGGTTGGGTTCCTCGGGAGATCCGGCGGCGCCCCGCTCCCTCGAATTCGCCTTGGGAGCCGTTCCCGTGAAAGATGTAGTTCTGGCCGTGGGAGCGGCGTGGCAGGAATACGCCGGCATGGAATACGCCATTCACACGGAATTCTCTCCCGCCCGCTTCATATCCCTGGCCACCGGACTCAGGAGTTCCCCGGCCAGGTTCTGGGCCGCCGTGGAATTTACCGTTTCCCCTTTCTCCCTTCAATACGGCTACGGAGAACACTCATCCCTTCCCCCCACCCATTCCGTATCCGTGTCGTGGGGTGAATGCGGTTGCGAACCGGAAACTTTCGAAAGCGGAACGGAAGCGGAAGAAGAGAATCGCTTCCCACTGAACGTCAACACCGCCACCGAGGAACAACTCACCGCAGTTCCGGGAATCGGTCCCGCGAAAGCCGCGGCCATAGCCGCCTGGATACGTATTAACGGCCCGGTAGACTCCATCAATGATCTGTCCGATGTTCCGGGTATAGGACCCGTACTGCTGGAAACCATGAAGGAATACCTGGAGGTTCGGTGAAACATTTCCTGATCTTCATGTTTCTGGCGGCCCAGGCGACAGGGACCGTGCAAGGTGACACGAGATGGAGAATACGATGTAATTTCCCGGCCCCCAAGGGAATACTGGAACACTACTACGTCGGTGATTCCTGGGACTTTTTCGGCAGATCAAGATTCTCCCTGAAGAAACTGGACCTGGTGGTGTTCACCGACAAATCCGGGGGGGAAGAGTGGGGAGACGTTACGGCGGGAGGTATCAATCTCCGGGATTTTCCGGGTAAGTCCGGTAATGTGGCTGCCGGTTGGTTGCGGGCCCGGCTGGGTCCCGGAACGGTTTTCTCCGCCGGTGACAAATTGACTGATCCAAGCGAATTCACGATGTACAAACCTCCCGCAACCGGTAACAGGATACGCCCCGCTTCCTCCTCCCGGACATGCAGGGAGGAACCTCTCACGGGAGCCGGATGTGTAATCGGCCTGGGAAACGTGGAGTTCGCCTTGCTGGCAGCATACTCCAGGTTGGATTCCATCGGCGGCGGCTACCATCGTACCGCCTCCCAGGTGGATGCCAGGGGAACGGTGGGCGAACTCCTGGGAGTCACCAGGGTATCGGTCGACAGGGCCGGTCTGGCATTGACGACCGGCAGGAGAAACGGAACCGGCACCGAGGAATGGACCAGGTGCGGACTGGACTGGTCGGTACCGGTTGCTTCCTTCGGGCTTTCCGGGGAACTTTCCCTGGGAATGGATTCCGGTGGAACGTCCGCGTCTTTCTGGAATTCGATCTCGTACCGGGGGAACTCTTTCAGGAGTTCTTTCATACTGCTGCGCAACCCGGAGAATTTCCCGCGGCAACGCTCGTCATCCCCCATATCGAGAACGTGCGACCTCGGGGCTGTGATCGCCGCCAGATGGGGAACCGCCTCCCGCGGTGTGCTGGAAATGGGATGCGGGGTATACTTCGAAAAGGATGATGACATGATCTGCGGGACCGGAAGCTTCTCAAGGAGGCTGGCGGAAGGACTGGAAGGATCCCTGGGAATGAAGGCGAGGATCGGAAACGAGGAATCCGTCGGCAGGGGATGGGCAAGAATAACCTGGAGACCTCACTCCATGATCTCAGTCCGCGAGAAAACGAGATTCACTCACTGGAAAACCTCGGAACCCGATTCCACGGAAACCGGTTCGGGAGTGGAGATCAGAGTATCCCTGAAACCATGGACAACTACCGGAATAGATATGGGAGGCGCCGCATGTTCCACCGATGGTTACAATTCCCGGATCTATGCCGGAAACTGCCGGTTTCCCGGTGAATTCGGAGCCACCGCCCTGTACGGCAAAATGCTCCTCCTCTTCTGCGGTTTAACCGTAAAAACCTCCGAATACCTGACCCTGAGGTTATGCGTCTCCCGGCATACCGCGGAAGGCGTATCCTCCATGGGAACCGGGTGGGAGGAAACCTTGGGAAACTCCCGGACCAAAACCGGGTTTCAACTCGATTACGAATTTTGATTGCGGAATTACTAGGAAGGAAGACACATGAGACCATCCTGGGACGAGTATTTTCTGAAACTCGCCATGCTGGCGTCCGAAAGGGCCACGTGCCCCAGGATGCATTGCGGCTGCGTACTGGTGAAGGACAGGTACGTTCTCTCCACCGGGTACAACGGCTCCCTTCCCGGATTGCCCCATTGCGACGAAGTCGGGTGTCTCATAGTGGACGGCCACTGCGTGCGGACGAACCACGCGGAGATGAACGCCATCACACAGGCGGCAAGACATGGCGTATCTCTCCTGGGAGCCACCGCATACGTGACCAACACGCCGTGTACGACTTGCGCGAAGGCTCTCCTGGCCGCGGGAATTCGAAGAGTCGTCATCTTTTCCGATTACAGGGGCTCCCTGGCCGAAAAGTTCTTCGAGGAATCGGGGGTTCCCCTGGAAAGACTTCCCATGCCTTCCCGTTCCATCAACTACGATATAGACTCCTTCCCGTCCGCCAGGCGCTTCGGAAAAAGCGGAAACAACGGGGAATAAGAACGCTATCTAACGATTTACCTGAACCTCACGGACAAGCCGGCCATGACCGGCCGGGAAAGATCGTGTCTCTCCGCGCAGGACAGTTCGACCACGTAGGTTTTCCGGGAACCGTACGAGTACCGCAGCCCGGCGAAGAAACCGGAAATCTCCGCTTCGCCGGGAGAGAAACCGTAACCTCCGGAAATCTCCATATCAGCCAATGAAAAGACGGCGCCTCCGCCGAATGAACCCGTTGTGTTCAAACCCTCGGAAGCGCCCGCGAAGAAAGCGGCGAACGTGAACGGGAAAACCGCGGCAGCCATGGAAATTCTTACCGGCATGGCCTTGTGTATACCGTTCCAATCGGGGGAATTTCCCAAGCCGTCCACGGCAAGCCCGGCCCGGAAAAACCCGGATGGAGTAAAGGCAAGACCCGCGGAAAATACGGGTCCCATTCCTTCCTCGTAGTCTACCTTCTCCCACGCAGTTCCTGCCGCGAGCCCGGCCCGGAGCCACGGCAGAACGGCAAAGGACAAGCCGGCGACCATGGAACCGGTGGAATAGGAATACCCGCCGGTGGCCTCTCCGGAAGCGTCACGTCGAATGATATTCGCCCTGCCCAGCGTTCTGACCGAAACGCTCATATCCATACCCTGGACCCGGAATCCGGCGGCGGTGGAAACCGCCGTCGTTCCCAGGTTCCACTTTCCCCCGGCGGCGGTAAATCCGGTGGTTATCAACGCGGGATTTCCGGAAGAAGCTTCCGGCCCTTCGCACAAAGCCGAACCACCCGGTCCCAGCATCATCACCGATGGAAAACCCGGTGATGAAAGTACCAGCAGATCCGCGGTCCCCACAGAGGCCGGCGCCGCGGCGGCGATGATTAAAATCAGCGACAGATGGTGAAATACACCCTGCAACTTTCACCTCCGTAAGTGGTGAACACCGCCGCATAAAGCCCGGGCGACGCGAAACCTCCCGGCACCCGCAGATCCCAGGTGTGAAGTTCGCCGGGATTCTCCACATACATGACCCTCTCCCCGTTAAGATTGTAGACGGATATTTCCCTTACCCTGTCCGAACCCGCGTCGGAGGCGAAGTTTACGGTGGAAACCGCCGGGCTGGGATAGACGATGAAATCATCGGCTCGTCCCGACCCTTCCGGCGGCATCTCGTTTACGTATATGTTCTTCCCGTCGGTAGATATGTAGAAGGTACCGATGAGGTCCGTCCTGCAGACCTCCACGCCGTTCGCCTCCAACAGTTGAAGTATCTCCTTCGAGGGATGTCCATAGGGATTGCCGGATCCGACGCATATCGCGGCGATGGCGGGATTCACCGCATCGAGCCACTGCGGACATGTGGAAGAGGCGGAACCGTGGTGCGCGATTTTCAGCACATCGGCTGAAATGTTTTTTATCTCTCCCGTACCGAGTGCGGCAAGAACCGCGTCTTCCCCTCCTTCGGTTTCCAGATCCCCGGTGAACAGGAACGTCGTCTCTCCATAGGTAAGCCTGATGACCAGTGAAGCATTGTTGGTATTGGACTGGGAAAGGCGTTTCGTCGGGTGGAGCACTTCCACCTGCAGTTCCGGGCCCCAGTTGAGCACGTCTCCCCGCCTGGGTGTCACGAAATTCGCGCCGTTGTCCCATATGGCTTCCAGGTAATTCCGGTAGATCCACGTTCCACCGTAAGGCCAGCCGGAATCGTAGGCGGTTCCCACCGGCATTGATCGGTAAACCGATATCAATCCCCCCACGTGGTCCGCGTCGGGATGAGTGCCTACCACACCGTCCACTAACGTGACTCCCAGGCTGTCCAGGATCGGGAGGATTCTTTCTTCGCCGCAATCCCACGAAGGGTACCCGGCATTCATCATACCGCCGTCGATGACGTAATGCCTGCCTCCGGGAGTACATACCAGCATAGCGTCGCCGGAATACCGGTCGTAGGACGGATCTATGAAGAAAACCACCAGGGGTTCCCGGGCCCATGCATACGGAACTGAAACCATGCAGGCGGACAGGAGAAGAAAGGTTTTCAGATTTTTCAACGGAAGTCTACTGTACGAAAGCCTTTATGAAAGCCCAGCTGTTCTGGGCGAAGGAATTCTGATAGATGCTGTTCTGGTTTCCCGGGGTACCTTTGTCTCCCCGGCCATACACGCTGGTGCTCAGGTTCCAACTGGAGGAACTGCATGAAACCCATCCCGGATTCATCTTCTCGCATGAAACACCGGGAGTCACCGGCCAGGAAGCATTGTAGTCGATGTGATCCATGGTCCTGTCGTAATTGTCCTTGAGGGTCAGGGAACCGCTTTCGTGAATCCTGCAGTCTCCCAGAACCTGGTTCGCGTCGAGACCGCCGTTCCGGGCCGAATCGGTACAACCCGCAAGAACGAAATAACCGTGAGGAGGAAGCAGATACGTAGCCAGGACCACTTCCTGACCGTAACCGCTGGAAAGTTTCCATCCGGAGAGATTTATCCACTCGTCCGTATTGTTGAACAGCTCTACCCACTCTCCGTCCGCCTCGGTGGTGGAACTCAACGGAAGAGACATGAATTCGTTTATTACCACGCCGCTGGATGAAACCCGGGCCCCGTTCTCACCGAGAGGAACCTGGGCCGTGATCAGCAGTGCGAGTAAAACAGTCATTCCAACCTCCAACTGAAATACCTTTTTGAATTTTACCCCGGGCTACCTCCCGTGTCAACACGGAAAGAACCACCGGCATGCGAAAAAGGGACGCGGGTCACCGCGCCCCCTTCATTTGCAGCGAGTATCGCTAGAACAAGCCCTTTATGGCACCCCAGGTCTCCTGTTCCAGGGCGCCTCCACCGGTGGTACCCTCGAGGACTATGCACAATCCCTGTGCATATCCGTTGTTGCTGACGGGTCTCCAGATCACCCCGCCGTCAACGCTCCGGATGGCGTTACCGGTATTCCGCTGGTCCCATATAACCACCGGGGGATGATACGGACCGGGCGAAATGGTACCGTCGGCCTGTATGCTTATCCAGTAAGTTCCATCATCCAGTACCCACGGCTCGGAGAGAACGGCGGTATTGGCCATTATGGGCCTGTCGGAATTGGAACCGGAGGTGCTGTCCGCCACCCTGTATATCTGGGTCCATTGGGAACTGGTGAAGATGTTGGCGGAAATATCTCCGGCGACTACGGTACCCGTGGTGGGAGGGTCGTCGTACACGACCACAAACATACCGTTTATGGTGGACGACGTGCCGGAACCGGTCTGGTAACCGGCGAAGGTTATGGATTCGATGGTCCATGTTTCCCCTGCAGGTATCTCGAAATCGTCGGCAAGCATGTATTTTTTGGTCTTCTGGAAGCTGTAACCGTAGGTGGTTGCCCAATCCTGCATGATGGACTCGTCCGATCCGTGCCAACCGGTTCCGTCACGGTTCTTCCAGGGGCCGTTGTGGAATAATACGTTCTTGGGGCCGTTCCATACGGGACCGCCGGAATGCGCGGCGAATTCCCGGGGAGTTTCCGCATGAAAGGTCTCGGAGACATCATCAGCGTATGCCGACACCGCCGCAATGATCAAAAAAGATATCAATATTTTCATATTTTCCCCTCTCTTTTCTTAGTATAGTGTTAAAACATTCTGTTAACTTAACTTACCATGCAAAGAGTTCACGGTCAATGCACTGATCGGCACCCATACCTTATGCGACTGCGTAGCCCTCAGCAGCCGCAGACGAAGGAGGCGGAAAGGAACATCTTTTTCCTTACACAACCCGTCACATCCCCTATACGGCGGAGGCGGTCCCGCCAAACGGAAACCCCGGTTGCATGAATGCCCGTCTTTCGAACCCGACAAAATGGAAACTATCTTCAACACGTACTGCAACAATTTCTTCCCGGGTGCCTGAAAATTATTCGCCGATGGTTTTCCCCGGCGAGGAATTACGTTATGTTTTATGAGCATAACCAATTTTTCCAAGGAGTCGGAATGAAGAAAACCATCGTCATTTCGTCGGATACCAGGAAAGCCGGGAAGACCCTCCTGTGCGAAGCCGTTACAGGCAGATTCTCGAGAGCCGGGATTACCGTTACCTGCATGAAGCTCTCACCGGAACGACGTGATTCATCCCATCCCCCCGCCCCGGGAAAAACGGATACCCGGCGGTACGCCGCGGCGGGAGCCGCAAATACGATCTTCCACCGCTATGCTTCGCCGGAAAACCTGGAAGGTTTCCTGGACGACCTGGATGTAACTACGGACATCCTCGTTATCGAGAGCAATACCATCCTGCGGTTTCTCGAACCGGATCTCCATGTGCACATAACCATGGAAGGAAAACCCAAACACTCGGCGCTGGATCTGGCCGGAAGAGCGGACATCGTAACGAAGGGACCTCTATCCCCAAAAACCTGCCGCAGCATAGCGGGCTTCGTCCCGGCATTGGTCGGCCTGCGCCGCGCATCATCCATCTCCTTCGGCGGCAAGCATTGGATAAACGTAGAGGGGAATCCCCTCTTCGGAGACGGGAGAATGGACCTCCTGAAGGCGGTCAAAGAGCACGGCTCCATCCTCCGGGCCGCGAATGCCACGGGAATGCAGTACAAGCGGGCATGGGTGATGATACGCGAAGCCGAGGAAAAACTGGGAGCCGATCTGGTCTGCAGCAACAGGGGAGGAACGGGCGGAGGTGGAACCACCGTTACGCCTCTCGCCGAAAAACTGATGGAAATCTGGGAGGAGTCCAGGAGATCCTTCCTTGAAATGCTCGAAAGGCTGGAGACTCCATGATCACCGTGACCGAAGCACTGGAAATCGTATTGGAAAACGCCGGAAGTCCTTCCACGGAGGAAATTCCCATCCGCGAGGCGGCGGGCCGGGTCCTTGCAGAGGACGTGAAATCGGATATCGACATGCCTCCCTTCGATCGATCGGCGATGGACGGGTTCGCCGTCGCAGGGGAAGGACGGGAGCATCTCCTGATGGGCGAGATAACCGCCGGAAACCTGCCGCGGATCACCGTGACCCCGGGAAGAGCCTGCGCCATCATGACCGGTGCTCCCGTTCCCCGGGGAGCCGACAGAGTGATCATGGTGGAACACGCCACGGTGGAAGGCGACAGGCTGCATATCGGAAAGATACCACCCGAGGGAGCCAACATCTGCTTCCGTGGAGAGGATGTAAAAACGGGCCAAACGGTACTTCCCCGGAAAACCGGACTTTCGGGAAACCGCATCGGCATAGCGGCGATGGCAGGTAAAAACACCCTTTCCGTGTTCTCGAAGTCCGTTGTGGGACTGATCACGACCGGCAACGAAATCATACCGTCGCACCGGGTTCCCGCACCGGGGGAAGTAAGGAACACGAATCTCCCCATGATGGAAGCCGTTCTTCGCCTGAACGGCTTTACGGACACCCGTTCCACCCATTGCGAGGACGATCCCTCATCCCTGGAAGAAACATTGGGAACCATGCTGGAAACCTGCGACGTAATCCTCACCGCCGGAGGCGTATCCATGGGGACCAGGGATCATGTTCCCGGTGTTCTCCGGTCCCTGGGGGTGGAACTCCTGTTCAGGGAAGTGGCGCAAAAGCCGGGGAAACCCCTTACTTTCGGAGTGGGTCACGGTGACCGGGTGATCTTCGGTCTACCCGGAAACCCCGTCTCCGTGATGGTATCCCTGGAAGAATACGTTCTTCCTCTCCTGCGAAAGAGATCCGGCTTCCGGGAATACACGAAAAGGGACTTCACCGGTAATCTTCTCTCCGGCTTCCGCAAGAAACCGGGAAGACTGGGGTATATCAGGGCCGTCGCAAACTTCGGAAATTCCGGGTGTACGATTGAATTGCCTCCATCCTCGGGCTCCGGCGATCTCATGAGCACTTTCCGGGTAAACGCGCTGGTACTCGCCCCCGGCGAATCCACCGGTGCCGAGGCGGGAGAATCGGCGAGGTTTCACCTCATGAGCGCTTTCGCGGGAGAAATGGCCTTCATATGAGGGACTCCCTGGGCAGGAAGATCGATTATCTCAGGCTTTCCGTTACCGACAGGTGCAACCTGAGGTGCGTTTACTGCATGCCTCCCTCGGGGATCCCGCCGGTATCCCAAGACGATATCCTCACCATAGAGGAAATGGTGGAAGCGACCCGCATCGTCGCGGCGACGACCGGCATATCCAAGGTAAGAATAACCGGGGGGGAACCCCTTGTACGGAAAGGCGTATCGGACGTAATCCGTGGAGTGGCGTCTCTGGGTTTCCGGGAGGTGACACTCACCACGAACGGCATCCTCCTGTCCGAAATGGCCGGCACCTTGGCGAAAGCCGGCCTGGACAGGATCAACGTCAGCCTGGACAGTCTCAGGGACGACAGGCTGGTTTCCATTACCAGGGGAAACATCACTCTGGCGCAGATCGAGGAAGGCATACGCAGCGCGATGGAAGCGGGAATGAAACCGGTAAAGGTCAACTGCGTGGTCCTGAGAGGCTGGAATGACGACGAGATAGCGGATTTCATCCTTTGGAGCAGGAACATGAAGGTGACCGTCAGGTTCATAGAGCACATGCCCTCCATGCTGCCGCCGGATGCTTTCGTATCCCGTGACGAGATTCTGGAACGGGCATCCGTCCTCGGTCCGATAGTGAATCTGGAGGAGAATCGCGGATCCACCGCCTCCCTGCACCGCGTGGGGAAGGACGGTCCGGTCTTCGGATCGATAGCCCCTCTTTCCGGGCACATGTGCACATATTGCTCCAGGGTGCGGTTGTCCGCCACCGGGTTCCTTCAGACGTGTCTCCACCGGGAGTCGGGAATATCCTTGCGCGAAATGATGCGAAACGGCATCCCCGTCGATGTGATGAAAGCCGGGATCAGGAGAGCTGTTCGGAACAAGCCCGCTTCCGGCGGCGGATGTTTTTCAACCGAAATGTGGAAGATAGGAGGATAATCATGCCCGAACCTTCTCACCTGGGAAGCGACGGCAATGCCAGGATGGTGGACGTTTCCGAGAAGAAAGCCACCTTCAGGGAAGCGGTGGCCCGGGGAACCATAACCCTGGGACGTAACGCGGCCAAGGCGCTGGAAAACGACGAAGTTCCCAAGGGAGACGTTTACGCCGCAGCGAGAATAGCGGCCATCACCGCCGTGAAGCGAACATGGGAAGTCATACCATTGTGTCACCCGGTTACCATCGGTGGCGTCGAACTCGAACTCCGGAAGGAAGGCGTCGCGGTCAGGGTGACCTGCCGGGTGACCGGGGTGGAACGAACCGGTTACGAAATGGAAGCACTGAACGGTGTAACGACGGCTCTGCTCACCATATACGACATGACCAAATCCCTGGATCGCGGAATGACCATCGGGGAAGTCAGGTTGCTTAAGAAATCCGGGGGGAAATCTGGAGAGTATACATGGCAAAAGTAAAATCGGTGAATACAAGCCCGGAAAGGGGTACCGGAAAAGTTCCGGTGGAAGTCGTTCTCCTGGTGCCCGGACGCGGAATCGAGGGTGACGGACACGCCGGGCCCGGATCCAGGCAGGTTTCCATCCTGGCATGGGGCTCCCTGGAAAAAATGCGTACGCCGGGTCTGAAACCATATCCGGGCTGCTGCGGTGAAAACATCGACGTGGATCGGTGTGTCGAACTTTACTCCATCCTGCCGGGGACCGTACTCGCCGTGGGAGAACGGGCCAGACTGAGAATCACCGGGATAGGCAAGGACAACTCCGACGGGCACGCGGACAGGGTGATACGGGGAAACGTATTCCCGAAAGAAGGTGCCTTCGCCGAAGTCCTGACCGGAGGAGAAGTGAGACCCGGCGACACGCTGAACGTGCCCAGGACGGAAGGTTTCACTGCGGCGGTGCTCACGGTCAGCGATTCCGCGAGCAGAGGGGATTACCCGGACGAAAGCGGGCCTGCGGTGATGAACCTTCTGAACGAGGCGGGTTATACCGTCGTGAGGTATTACGTGGAACCCGATGAACCCGGGTTGCTGGAATCCAGGATCGCGGCCTGGTGCGACGACGGTTTCACCGACGTGCTGTTCACCGTGGGAGGCACCGGTATGTCCGTGAGGGATATTACGCCGGAAGTCACTTCCAACGTATGCTCCCGGGACGTTCCGGGGATTCCCGAACTGATGAGGCTGAAATCCTCGGAAATAACCTCCGCCGCATGGCTCTCCCGGGCCCGCTGCGGAATCCGGGAGCGAACCCTGGTGGTGAACCTTCCCGGGAGTGTCAAGGCATCGGTGGAATGTGCCGGGTTCGTGCTGCCGGTGCTGGACCACGCATTGGAGATATTGAGGGGCGACGTGGCCCACTGCGGCTCATCCGCCTGACATCAGGTGAATGACGTCTACCTCGGCTCCGTCGGGTATCTCGGTCTTTCCGTAATCCTCCCTGGGCACCAGCCTGCCGTTTATCCTCACTATGAGCAGGGGAAACCGGTAGTTCTTCTCCCGGATGACATCTTCGACGGTCTTGCCCGGATGCCAGGACAGGGGTTCGCCGTTTACCCTTATCAACCGCCGTGTTTCCTGACCAGTTCCATGACCTCGGGGAAATCGACACCGAGATCCGACAGCTTTTCCACGGTCGGCACACCGTTGTCGGTCCAACCCCTTCTCTTGTAAACGGCGTCGAGAAGTTTCTCGTACTGCCCCTCGCGGAACTTGCGAAGAGCCGCCAACTTCTCTCCGGTGGACATGTTCCGGGGATCCAGGCCCACCTGCTCCTCCAGTTGCGAATCGTACCTTTCTTTCCTGGATTCGTATTCCTCTACGGTAACCGGACCCATGGACCTGTACGGTATTACATCGTGCTTCCTGGTTCCGAAGCCCATCCTGAGGTTGAAAACCCTCTGGAAGTTGTAGACCTTTTCGGACATCCTTACCAGGCTGTCCATCGTCTGTGGCTCGCCGGTCATGCCTTCGAAAAACTCGCAGTAACCTTTCACGTGTTCCGGAACCTTGGCCGGTTCATCGGTTTCGGCGTTGTCCGGTGGCTCGATGTCATTCCAGGGAAGTTTGCATAAGCCGCACAGTCCGAACCATGTACGCCACATGGGGAAATAATGAAGTGCCTCCGCCTTGTCCTCGAACGTGGGAATCTGCTTGTTTACCATGTCCATGAATATCAGCCAGGCTTCGTCATGCTGGGCACCCTTGAGAGCTATACCATAGCCGCCCTGTTGGGCCAGGGATTCCTTGGTCACGTATTCGGAGTATTCCATTCCCTTGGCCTCCATGCCGATATCCTGCAGAAAATCCGGATCGGCTCCGAAGTGCTCGACGAAATATTTTTTCATGTACCTTATGCCCTTGCCCGCCACCCGGCCGAAACCCCGGCCTTGGGCTATCAGGTGGAGGAGTTCCATGGCCGCGTCCGATGCTCCGAAGGGGATTTTCAACCCTTCCGTCTTCTCTTCGTCGAGTATTCCGGCCTTGTAACATTCCATGACGAAAGCGGTGAGAGTGGAGAAGGAAATCGTATCAAGACCGTAAGTATCGCAATAGAAGTTGTACTCGACCACGAAATCCGGATCGAATATCCCCATATTGGAAGCCCCGGCCACGGTTTCGTACTCCGGACCGTCGACCAGGACCTTGCGTCCCTTGTAGGGACCCGTTTTGAGTTCGTATCCCTCTATGGCCTTGGCGCAGGACATGGTGCATCCGAGCCAACAGCCGTCGGGTTTGCCCGGTGAAAAGTATTTCTCCCTGAAGACCCGGGACTCTATCTTGAGCGTATCCTCATGTCTGCCGAACCTGTAGTTCTCCACGGGCAGGAGATCGTAGGCGTCCATGACTTCGACGAGATGAGCCGTACCGACGCCTCTCATGTCGCACTGCTGCTCATCGTACTTGATCATCTCGCGGGTGATCCGCATGCCCGCTTTCCGAATCATCTCCGCATCGTACGGCCGGTTCGGGTCGTCGACCATTTCGATGGCTCCCGTCGGACATATCTCGGCACAGGCCCCGCAACCTACGCAGTGAGGTTGCAACGAATCGTAGGGCATCCTGATGCTCCTGTCGACGCCCCTGCCGGAGAAATTGACGATCTTCTCCCATATTCCCTGCTCACAAATCCTCACGCACAATCCACACAAAACGCAAGCGTTAGGATTCAGGTCCACGTTGGGATGGACATACCTGGCACCGGTCAAGCCCTCGGCCCCGGCCAAATCCTTCACCAGGGGAACTTCAGGCCATCTGGCCAGCATCATTTCGAGCACCGTCTTCCTGTTCCTCTTCACTCTATCAGAAGAAGTGGATACCTTCAGGGGTTTTCGCACCGGAAAATTACAGGATGTGACCAGCCTGGTCCTGGAACCGTCATCCACTTCCACCAGGCAGAGCCTGCACGCCCCGTAAGGCTCAACCAGATCGCTGCTGCACAGGGAAGGAACGTATACGCCGGCCCGGCGTGCGGCATCAAGGATGGCGGTGTCCTCGGGAACGGTCACTCGCTTCCCGTCTATCTCGATGGTAATGTCGTTGACTTCCCGATTCATCATTCCACCTCCACCGCATCGAAGTTGCAGACTTCCCGGCAAAGCCCGCACCGGATACACTTCGTGTCGTCTATGACGTGTACCTTCCCGGGACTCCCGGTAATGGCGTCGACGGGACACCTGGAGGCGCAAACGGTACAGCCGGTACATTTTTCGGGATCGATATCATACTTTATGAGCATCTTGCATTTTCCGGCCGGGCACCGTTTCTCCATGATGTGCGCCTCGTACTCTTCACGGAAGTACGAAAGGGTGCTGAGAACCGGATTAGCGGCGGTTTGGCCCAGGCCGCACAGGCTGCTTTCGCGCATGGTTTGCCCGTACTCCCTCAACAGGTCCGGATCCTCTTCCCTGCCTTCTCCCTCCATTATCCTCCGGAGGATGGAACCTATGGCCACAAGGCCTTCCCTGCACGGGGTACACTTTCCGCAGGACTCGTCCTTCAGGAAGTTGACGAAATAAGCGGCGACCTGTACCATGCAGGTCTTGTCGTTCATTACCACCATACCCCCCGAGCCCATCATCGAACCCGCCTTGGTAAGGGTGTCGAAATCCACGGGAAGGTCGAGTTTCTCCTCGGGAAGAACGCCCCCGGAAGGCCCGCCGGTCTGAACGGCCTTGAACTTTCTCCCATCGGCCATTCCGCCGCCTATGTCGAAAATGATCTCCCTGAGCGAGGTTCCCATGGGAACCTCCACCAATCCGACATTCCTGACGTCTCCGGCCAGGGAGAAGACCTTTGTGCCCGAGGAACCGTTCCACGGATTTTCGGTCACGTCACCCGTACCTATAGCCGCGAACCACCGTGCACCCTTCTCCATGATAAGGGGAATGTTGGCCCACGTCTCAACGTTGTTCAATACGGTAGGCATGTCCTTATAGCCTTTTTCCACCGACCTTACGTACTTGGCCCTGGGTTCTCCAACGTTCCCGGCCATGGATGCCATGAGAGCGCTGGACTCCCCGCACACGAACGAACCGGCTCCCCTGTGAACAACCACATCGAAATCGAAACCGGTTCCCAGGATATCGGAGCCCAGCAGTCCCAGTTCCCGTGCCTGGGAAATGGCTTTTACAAGACGCTTCATGGCAAGGGGATATTCCTTCCGGATATAGACGAAACCCTGGGACGCTCCCACGGCGAAGGCCCCTATGATCATACCTTCGATGACACTGTGCGGGTCCGCCTCCAGGATTCCGCAGTCCATGAAAGCTCCGGGATCTCCCTCATCCGCGTTGCACACTACGAAGGGTTCGTTACCCGTACGCCGCACCGCTTCCACGCAGGATCTCCATTTCACACCGGTGGGAAACCCGCCGCCGCCGCGACCGCGGATCCCGCTGGCCGTAACCTCGTCCACTACCCCGGTCGGGGTTCCGGAAGTCAGAACGTCGTAGACGACCTGGTATCCTCCCACGCGTATGTAGTCCTCTATCTTCTCGGGATCTATCACTCCCTTGTGACGAAGCGCCAGGAACTTCTGCTTGGCGAAGAAGCGGATGTCCTTCATGAGGGGAACGGGAACGCCGTTCACCCTGTAATGAAGCCTCTGCACGGGTTCCCCGCCCAGCAGGTGTTTCTCAACTATCTCTTCCGCATCGGCCCCGGACACCTTCGCGTAAAAGATTCCCTCGGGCTGTACCACGACCACGGGACCCTGGGCGCAGAAACCGTTGCATCCGGTGGGAACCACGAGGAACCGGTCGACCAGATTCCTTTTCTTCAACTCGTCCCTGAAGGCATCCACCAGACTGAAGGCCCTGTTGGCCACGCACGCGGTTCCGGTACATACCATGAGGGCCGCCTCATATCGCCCGTAACTCTCGAGGGCCCTCTTACGGATGTCCCTGAGTTCATCTATGGTCATTGCGGCCTCCTCATCTCCCTGATGATTCCCGGTATGTCGGACGATCCGACCCTTCCATAGACCCGACCGTCCACCGTTACCACCGGAGCCATTCCGCAAGCACCCAGGCACCTCACTTCCGAAAGGGTAAACTTACCATCCGCGGTGGTCTTCCCGCTTTTGATTCCCAACTCCCTCTCCATGGCCGCAAGCACGTCCGGGGCTCCCCTGACGTAGCAGGCCGTTCCCATGCAGACCTGGATCTCCTTCTCGCCCCTGGGTTCCAGGCTGAAGGCCTTGTAAAAGGTGACGATATGAAAGAGTTTTCCCCTGGGTTTGCCCGTCCTGTCCGCAATTCTTTCCAAAGCTTTCCTGGGAATGTACCTGAAATGATCCTGGACGTCCTGAAACATTTCTATGACGAAGTCGGGATCGCAGCCCCACTTGTCGATAATCTCGTCCACCTTTTCGATATCAATCACCGGAGACACCTCCTTCAATACCCGTGGAGGAGGTCTTCATCTTCCATACCGGCCTGGTACGCGGTGCCTTAACCACCAGCGCCTTCAGTTGCTTGTTGCGGAAAACGGTTCCGGTACCTCCCCTGCCGGCCTGTTTCAACCGCATGGTGCGCCTGCGCCAGTCCCACCAGGAAAAATTGAGGCAGCCTATCCAGGCGTGATCCGCCCCCGACCCCGCTGAGACGGTGGATACGTGCCTCTTGTCGTCATCGTCATCGGAATACATATCGGCCAGGATCTCGGCGGCCAGATGAGAATCCACGGGCAGATCGGGCGAAGTCATGATGTTGACCTTACCGGACATTCCGTCTATGAAAATCACCGTCTCCTCGCGGGCCTTGCCCCTGATGACCATCGCATCGAAACCGGAAAATTTAAGGAGGGGACCGAAATGCCCGCCGACGTTGGAATCCACCACCGACCCGGTCGTGGGAGAAATGGTGGTGACTATGGATTTACCGGAACCGGCGAAGGAAGTGGTGCCGCCCAGGGGTCCCGATGCAATGCAGATCGCGTTCTCCGGGCTGTCCCACTTCGTATCCGGAGTGACCTCGTTCCACAACAGCCAGAGGTCGAAACCCTTACCACCGGTGAACACTTCCTTCATCTTGTCGGTGACCGGCAGGATGGACGCCGATTCCTTCGTAAGATCCACGCGCAATATTTCTCCCGTGTACCCGCGGATCGCCGGTTTGGGATCGTACTCCAGCGTGTACCTGACCTCCTGGCTGAACAGGACGTCTTCGGCGGTGATTTCTTGCGCCATGAAAATCTCCTCTGCTGGTTTTTTTCGGAACGGAACATATCCATTGATTCCCAAGAATACTAAAACCTCCTATTGGGCGAATCAAGCCTGCCGTGCCCCTGGCGTGGATACGTGATGTTTCTTAGTGTTTGCTCATGGAACCGATTCCCGGAGACTTGTTCGCCTGCAATCCCCCCGGCCTTACCGCCGTACTCGAGGCATGCACCGTGGGAATAGCGGGAGCCGGAGGCATAGGCTCCAACGTGGCCGTCCTCCTGACCAGGGCCGGCATGGGAGGGCTCGTGGTAGCTGATTTCGACATCGTCGAAATCTCCAATCTCAACAGGCAATTCTATTTTCTCGACCAGGTGGGACGGTCCAAGGTTCCGGCTCTCCGGGCCAACCTCGCCAGGATAAACCCCGCGTTGCATTTCCATGCCGTGGAGGCAAGGCTGACCCCGGAGAACGCATGCGAACCTTTCGCCGGATGCGACGTTCTCATCGAGGCGGTCGACGCCGGGGAAACCAAGGTGGCCGTCATCGAAACCTGGATGAGGAACATGCCCGGTGTACACGTGTTCTCCTGCTCCGGGGTGTCCGGCCACGGGAACACGGATGCCATCCGGGTGGATCGGAGGGCCGGCCTCACCATCGTGGGCGACCAGACGAGCGACCCCTCCCAGGGAACCCTTTCTTCGAGGATCGCCCTGGTGGCGGCTATGATCGCCAACGAAGTAATCGAACATCTACTGGAGAATTCCCGCTGAAAATTCCCCGGATATCCGCCTTCAGGTTGGTTGTGTCCGATAGACATATCGGATATATTTCGTAATTCAAATCAAACCCGGAGGTGCTCCATGGTACGCTATGCAACCATCGTGATCGGCATCCTGACTCTTTCTTCCTGTGCTCCCGGCCCCGGCGAAAACATCGAAAAAAACACCGTCGCCCAGACGGAATCCGTCGATGCCAGGCTACGGGTGGCCACCACCACCAGCCTTTACGACACCGGTCTATGGAACGTCCTGGAACCATTGTTCGAAGAAAAATACGGTATGGAACTCGACGTCCTTTACGCCGGCACCGGCAAGGCCCTGGAATGGGGTGAAAGGGGAGACGTGGACGTACTGACGATCCACGACAGGTCCCGGGAGGAAACCTTCGTGGAAAGAGGACTCGGCCTTGAAAGAATACCCTTCGCATACAATCACTTCCTGATAGTCGGTCCTCCCGACGACCCCGCCGGAATCGGAGGATTGTCTCCCGAAGAAGCCTTCACCAGGCTGCACGGCATGGCCGGTCCCGTCTTTGTTTCCAGGGGAGACGATTCGGGAACCCATTCCCGGGAAAAATCCATATGGATCTCCGCGGGTCTCGACTACGATGACGTCAGAACCTCGGGCGACTGGTACGTGGAAGGGGGAAACGGCATGGGGCCCACCCTGGTAATGGCGGACCAGATGAGAGCTTATACCCTTTCAGATGTAGGCACATTCCTTTCTTACGGAAACGATCTGGATCTGGTTCCCCTGGTGGACAGCGGCAATGCGCTGCTCAACGTTTACTCGGCCATAATAGTGAGCGGCACCGACAATATGGATGGAGCGGAAGCCCTGGTGGAATTCCTGCTGTCGGACGAGGGCCAGGAACTCCTGGGTCGATACGGCGTGGACGAATACGGAACATCGTTGTTCCACCCCTGCGGGGGAGAGGAGCCCGATCAGCCTTGAAAGATCTGGCGGAGGCGGCTCGCCTTGCTCTGAAAATGATCACTTCGGGGGATCCGGTGCTCTACGCCACCACTTTGCGGACCCTGTTGATTTCGGCCACGGCCACGGCTCTTTCATCGTTGTTCTTCATTCCGGCGGGAGCGTTCCTGTATTTTTCTTCCTTCCCCGGAAAGAAATTGGTAACGGAAGTGGTGCGTACCCTGTATGGAATACCCACCGTGCTCGTGGGAATGCTGGTTTTTCTCGCCGTTTCCAGGACAGGGCCCCTGGGAAACCTGGGGCTGCTCTTCACGCCGGCGGCCATCGCGATCGGTGAAGCTATCCTGGTGGCTCCCATAATAACGGGACTCACTTTCTCCGCCCTTCGTACCGGGGGTCATGAACTGGCCGAGACCGCCCTTTCCCTGGGAGCGGGAAGATGGACCGCCGTACTCAAGGTTCTTTCGGAAAAGAGACAGGTACTTCTCACCACCGTACTGGTCGCGTTCGGAAGAGCAGTCTCGGAGGTCGGGATAGCCGTAATGGTCGGAGGAAACATCGCGGGATACACCAGAACCCTCACCACGTCCATAGTGCTCGCGGTGGGAAAAGGCGAGGTCGCCCGTTCCATTGCCCTGGGCATGGTCCTCCTCCTCCTGGCCCTCTCGGTCAACGTCACCCTTACTTTCCTCGACCCGGAAAGGAATCGTTGATGCTGCGCCTTGAAGACATCGAGCAGGTGAAAAACGGGGTCCGTATCATCCGCGGGGTAAACCTGGAGATGAAACCGGGTTCCTTCTTCATCCTCATGGGACCCACGGGATGCGGCAAAACCACATTGTTACGCATTGCGGGCCTCATTGACCGTCCGGCCCGGGGACGCGTGCTTCTCGACGGAGTCCCCGCATCTCCCGGGAAAAGATCCGGGATGCGGGTAAGACGCGACGTGGTGACTCTCTTCCAGAACCCGGTCCTTTTCGGAGGAACGGTCCGATCCAATATCGAATGGGGTCTGAAACTCAGAGGCGTGAAGACTCGTGAAGCCGGGAGAAGAACGGATGAAATCCTCGACACCTTGAACCTGTCGCACCTCTCCCTTAGAAACGTATCCACCCTCTCGGGTGGTGAAATCCAGAGAACCGCCCTGGCCAGGGCATTGGTACTGAAACCGCGGATCCTGTTGCTGGATGAACCGACCACGTCGGCGGACCCGGAGCTCCGCAAGGAGCTGGTGCGGGAAATTTCCGGGCTCCACCGGAAATGGGGAGCGATCTTCGTCATGGCGACCCATGATTTTACCGAGGCGCTGTCTCTTGGAACGCATGGAGCGGTGATGAAGGACGGCCGCGTGGAACAGGCCGGAGCCATCGACGATCTGTTCAGAAAACCGGAATCCCCCTTCACCGCCGCCTTCGTAGGTTTAGGAAACGTTTTCAAGGCGAAGTTCTCGGGAGGAAAGGCCATGGTGAACACACTTTACATTCACCATCCCGGCGACAGGGAAGGCAGTGGTTACCTGGCCGTCCCGAAGGAATCCGTGACGATCTCCCTGAACAAGAATTCCACCAGCGAAAGGAACCGCTTCCCCGGAAGGGTGGTTTCCATCACCGGGAACGGTTCGCTCATGAACCTGGAAGTGGACTGCGCCGGGGTACTGTTCGTATCTTCATTGACGGAAGCCGCGACGAAGGAACTGGCGCTGGAACCGGGACGCGAGGTCTGGGTGTCGTTCAAGGCGAGTTCCGTCAGAACTTTCTAGGTTTTTTCAAGGAAACGCGATGAAATGTCTGCAGGTATCGGGTAACGAAAGATCGGTGGAAGACTTCGTATCGGGAATGATCGAAAACCTGGAGCCGATTCCCCTTTTCATCCTCAGGAAATATCACGGTGGTATCGTTCTGGAGCGTCCCGGAGTCGAAGACCCCGCCGCGACCCTTCTTTCAATGCCCCCGGCAATCGTCGTGGCGGCCGGTTTCACATCCCTCGCGGCCCCGGTGGTATGGTGTGCTTCCGATCCGCCTCCCCCGGAGGTGGAACCTCTGGTCATCCGCCATTGCACCGGAAAGATCCTTCCCGGAGATTATCATGGAATATTCCACCGTACCTTCGATCTCCTGCCCCAGAAATCCCGCGGTGAATGCGGCAGGTGCGGTATGGATTGCCGGAAACTGGCGGCCGCCGTTCTCGCGGGCTTGAAGGACCCCGGGGACTGTTTCTATGCTCCGGGCGGAAACGTCGAGGTTATACAAGACGGCCGGAAGCTGGCGCTGGGCGGGTTTCCCGCACAGATGCTGGAAGGAACGCTGAGAGGCCTTCTTTCGACCTTCAAGGGGTTCAGCAGGAGTTCACCGGTAACCATAAGGATGACGGCCGAAAAGCCGGAGAAGGATCGGCCCTGACCGGCGGAACGATCCCATGTTCCGGGAGTTATCGCCGGCTTGCGCCGGGACATCCGGAAGAACGTGGCGGTTCGTCTCCGGTTCGGAATACTCGATTCAACCCGCCGGTTATGTTTTGATATATTTATGATAAATTTTGTACTCACCAATCAGAGCAAAGGAGAAAAAATTGGAAAAGACGTCAAGAGACTTCCTCAAAAAGCTCATGAAGGAATCGAGTCCTTCCGGTTACGAAAATTCCGCGGCCTCTGTCTGGCGTGAATACGCATATGGATTCTCCCACGAAGTCAAGGGGGATTTCCACGGCAATTCCTACGCGGTGCTCAATCCCCAGGGCAAGGCGTCGATACTGATGACCGGCCACATAGACGAGATAGGCCTGATGGTCAAGTCGATCACTGAACAGGGATTCCTGAAGGTATCCCCCGTGGGGGGGGTCGACCCGCATGTAATCGCGGGACAGAGGGTGTACGTGCACACGAAGAAAGGCCCCATACTCGGAGTCCTGGGAAGAAAAGCCATCCACCTCCTGGAAAAAGAAGAACGTTCGAAGGTCACCAAGATCAAGAACATGTGGATAGACATCGGAGTAAAGAACCGCAAGGATGCGGAGAAACTGGTGGAAATAGGTGATGTGGCCACCATAGCGGTGGGTTTTCAGAAGCTCCGCCGAAGTATCTACGTAGGCAGGGGGTTCGATGACAGGATAGGGGCCTTCACCGTGGTGGAAGCCCTCAGGATCCTCTCGCAGGAAAAGAATCTGAATCACAGGGTGACCGCCGTAGCCACGGTCCAGGAGGAGATAGGTCTCCGGGGAGCGATAACCAGCTCTTACAACGTCGACCCTCACGTGGGTTTCGCGGTGGACGTGACCCACACATCCGACATCCCCGGAGTGGACAAGGACTTGTTCGGAGACATCAAGTTGGGCGACGGCCCCGTCATTACCAGGGGGCCCAACGTAAATCCCAGGCTCTTCGACCTCCTGCTGAAAACGGCCAAGGATAATAATATCCCCCATAAAGTGGTGGCGGAAAGTAGGGGAACCGGCACCGACGCCAACGCCATACAGCTTTCCAGGGGTGGAACCGCCACGGCGCTGGTGAGCATCCCCAACAGGTACATGCATACCCCGGTGGAGGTAGTGTCACTGGAAGACGTGGAAAACTGCGCTCTTCTGCTGGCCAAAACCATAATGAGCATAAAGTCCGTGGAAGACTTCATTATCTAGGGAAAATCGATACTAGGGCTCGGGGAGACGGAAAGGCGGAATTCCTTTCTTCTCCCTGAGCCAGTTCATCATCTTTAGGACGGGCGTTTTCCGCAATATGAACAGAAACACCTGCCGTTCGCCGGGAATGTCGGCGAGAATCACCCCTACCATTATGGTCAGCAAGCCTTGCCCCGGGAGCACCAGCATGGCCAGGCCGAGAATTATGAGCAATACGCCCACGACGTTCTTGAACACAAGGTACAGCACATGCAGGGGAAACGGAACCCAGGAAATCCTGGACTTCATCTTTTCCTTCACAAAATAATCTTCAGGAAGTATCTGGATGAAAACCGGCACCAGCAACGCCGATACCACGAACATGGCGGTGGAAATTCCCCCTATGGCGTACCTGTACCTTCGGACGAAATCCAGGACCACGTGGACTATCCGCAAATCCGCCGACCTCCTTCCTGTTCAGCCGCACACGCTGCGGGCTTCGGCACCTACAATTCATCACCATGCCCCGTGACGCAAGTTCCGGCGGCCGCACGTACGCCACGGAACCTCCGCACCGTATAATAGAAGGAACGTCGGCGCACCCGGCGCTCACGTTTTTCATGGTAAATCCGGATTTCGGAGGATGGCCTTTTGAGAGACTATCCCTTGGACGAAAACGGCAGGACCGATGTCTGCATGGTGGTGAACAACCAGCTCTGGAACGATGCCAGGGTAAAGAAGGAAGCCGCCTCCGTGGTGAAGATGGGGTTCTCCGTAACGGTAATCGCATATCCCGAGGAAGGCGCTCCCGAAAGGGAGGAACGGGAAGGAATCACCATCATAAGAGTGCCGAGATCCGGGCTTCTGAAATCCGGGGTCCGGAAGTTTCTGGACGGGGCGACCGGAAAAGAAACTTTCCGGGGAAGAATGACTTCCGCTTTCAGGAGAAACCCGGTCAAGAGGTTCCTGGGAAATCTATTCCATTCCGTACTCCACCAGGCGAGGCTCCTCCGGCACGCTCTGGCCACCGGCGCAAGGGTCTACCACGCCCACGACCTGGATACCCTGCCCGTATGCGCCGTTGCGGCATTCCTTACCTCTTCCGCCCTGGTGTACGACTCCCACGAACTCTGGCTGCACAGCAGAAGACACATCCTGGAGACATCGAAACCGTTCATGTTCCTCGAAAAACTCTCCGAGGCCCTGTTCGTCCCCTACGCGGACGCAATCATGGCCGTCACCCCGAAAAGGGCGGAAGTCATGAAAAACATGTATCCCGGTATGGCGGAACCGGATGTCCTACCCAACTATCCTCCCGCGGCGCCTCTTACGAAAGCGGATCCCCGAACAAGACGTATGATGGGCGAGGAAGCCGAACCCCGCTTCATCTTCCTCTACCAGGGAATACTCGGACTTCACAGGGGACTCGAGGAACTCGTGGACGCAACGCCGCTTCTCCGGGATCTCCCGGTACGGGTAACCTTCGTCGGACACGATGCCTCGAGAGGAGCCATACCGGCCCGCGTCGATTCGAAAAATGCCGGTGACATGATTACTTTTCTGCCCCCGGTGCCTTCGGAGGAACTGCCCCGGATAACCGGCTCCGCGGATTGCGGGCTCCTGCTGTTCAGGGGAACCTGCCTCAACCATGTCTATTCGCTGCCCAACAAGCTGTTCGAATACATGATGGCCGGACTTCCCATAGTGGCGTGCGACCTACCCGAAATAGCGGAAGTCATCGGAAAACACGATTGCGGTATCCTGGTGGATTCCTCGGACCCATCCTCGATAGCCTCCGCCATGAGGTACATGGCGGAACATCCGGACAAGGCACGGAAAATGGGCATGCGTGGCCGTGCCGCCGCCGTGGAGAACTACTCCTGGAATAACGCGGCGGAGGTCCTGCACCGGGTCTATTCCAGGGTATTGGGCACGACGCCGCCCGCCCCGCGGAGAAGAGGAGAACCTTGAAAAACCTCTTATTCATCGCTTACACTTTTCCGCCGGTATCCACGGGTTCCGCTCCCTTGAACCTGAGGCTCATGGATATCTTCGTCCGCAACGGATGGCGGCCCAATGTGATCACCACCGACAAGGCCGGCAACATGCCGATGGATCCTTCTTTGATATCCCGTCTTCCCGAGAACGTTGAGATACTCAGAATCGGAGGAACATCTCCCCGGAACGGAAGAGGGAAGCGGAAATTCCGTCGAACCCCGACGGCGGGCCGGCGAAGGGGGCTGAGAAAATTTCTCCTTGAAACCATGCTCCAGCCCGACAGGTACATCACCTGGTTTCCGTGGGCGTTTACTGCCGCCCTGGACCGGATGGATGAAACGGACGCCGACCTGATCATAACCCTGGGACCGCCCCATTCCGTCCACTTGGTGGGGATGACGCTCTCCCTGTTCTCCGGGAAACCCTGGGTCGCCTATTTCGGAGATCTTTGGGCCATGGACGGATGCGTGGATTGGAACAGCCTATCCCCAGTGAGACGCGGCCTGACCCCCCTGTTCGAGAAAAAAGTAATCTCCTCAGCGAACGGCATAATCACCACCACCCCCGGTTCGACCCGCTATTTCAGGGAGACTTACGGACGCCGGTGTCCCCCGGCGCACACCCTCTGGAACGGAGTAACCTCCCGGGAGAGAAAAGCCCTATGGAATCCCGATGCCCCCAGGTATCCGGGACGGGAATTCGTCATCACTTACACGGGATTCTTCATGGGCAAACAGACCCCCGAATACTTTCTCAGGGGATTCAAACTGTTCCTGGAGAAACACCCCGAGTTTCCGGTCAAGTTCAGGGTGGCGGGAGAATTCGGAGCCTTCGAAAATCTTCCCGTGGACCTTGGGATCGAGAACAATGTAGAACTGCTCGGGCCTGTTCCTTTCGGGAAGGTGAGGAAGTACCAGATCGATTCCGACGTTCTCCTGCTGCTCCTGCCTCCGGACCGGGGAAACGAGCTGAAAAACCCTTCCAAGACAGTGGAATACCTCCTTGCAAGGAGACCCATCCTGGCGGTCGCTCCTCCGGGGGATCTTACGAACCTGATACGCACCTTGGGCGCAGGCTACACGGCCTCGCACGATCCCGAATCCATATGCGGGGCAATCGAGGAGATACACGACGATATTTCGAAGGGAAGATTCAGGATTCTCATGGACCCGTCGGAACTGGGCGATGAAATGGATATGGATAAGGGCGGCCTGGAGATGGCCGCTTTCCTGTCGGAAATAACTGCGGGCAAAACCTACTGACCCGGTTCCGTTCCCAACCGGATCGCAGTGGACCGGAGAACTTTTTTCATTCTTTCAAGTTCCCGACCACGCTGGGGATAAGGGATTCCGGTCATCCCCCCCTCGAGGACGAGAAAACGGTCGCCCCTACCGTATTCCAGTATTCTTTCCCCGTAGTGATTGCTGTCCAGGTAACGAACGCGGTATCCATGGGGAAGCGTTTCCATTCCGGTCACGAGAATGGAGTGCGCATCAAGCCCCGGAGTCTGGAATTTTGCGTATACCATACCCCGTGAAGACATCTCGTGAATATCGTCCATGATGGCTTCCAGCTTCCCGGGAGCCATCATGGAGGAACCCGAGAGTCCGTTTATCCAGGCGAACCGGAACACCCCGTCCGCCAACTGGTGATTTTCCAGGACCCGTCGTATCTCCTTCTCGTAATCCAGGGAAAAATCCCTGAGATTCCCGTAACCCGGCACCGCCACAACCTCCCGCGCTTTCATCAGCTTCACGGCCATTTTCCTTGCCGATGATCTCACGGGAGGTTCTTCATCCGGCAGGAAACAGGCCAGGTAGAGGGCGTTCCTGGTGAACCTCGAATACCACCAGCAAACTCCCTTCCCCAGCAACCCGCCCGAGTTGAGGAATCCCGGCAGGTTGGGGTTCGGACCTCCCATCGGCGGGTCGACCACCAGGGAACGAACGTAGCCGGTATTCCCGGCCTCCTTCAGCAGTTCCTCCAGGGAATGCGCCGCCGGTCTCCATCGGAGCCCGGTGGAAGCTTCGACGGAAGAATCAGTCCTCTCCACGATCATCACCACCCAACCCCAATTGAATGGCTATCCCTCCCAGCAGGAAGGAAATCTCGGATCGGAGGGCTTCATCGTCTTCCAGTAATCTCCTGGCAGTCACCGCCACGAGCCTCGCCCCGAGGAGCCCGGCCAGGAGCACCCTGTGAACGAAAAGAGCCGCAGGCCCGAAATGTTTGCGGATGAACCTGTGCTTGCCTCTGTAGAACTCCAGTATGAGCCTGTCCCCCCACCTTTTCGACGTGGACTGACTCCCGAAATGCGTGATCCGGGCGGTGTGCAGAAACCAGGTGCTCCAACCCTTCTCCTTCATCCTGTAGCACCAATCCGTTTCTTCATGGAACATCGGAAAACCCTCGTCCTTCAATCCCACTTCCGCGACCGCCTTCCTCCTGGCAAGGAGGCATGCCCCGACCAACCAGTCGACTTCCACGGTCTCGTCGTGACTCCAGTATTCGAGAATCATCCTTCTCTTCCAGGAATCCGGAAGGACGGACCAGGGCAGAAGGTGCTTCAGGACCAGATACCTGGATTTCAGGAATTTCCTGCAGGAAGGTTGCAACGTTCCGTCACCGTTGAGCAGCCTGGGACCCACGATCCCCGCACGGGGATTGTCGTCGAGGAATCTTACCAGGGCATCGACGGCGTCTTCATGGCACACGGTGTCGGGATTGAGGAAAAGCATGTATTCCCCGGAGCAGGCCGCCGCCGCCTGATTGCTGCCCCCGGTAAACCAGCGGTTCTCGTCGTTCTCTATGAACTTCACCTGTGGGAAAGCTCCGGCCGCCTCACGCACGGAATCGTCGCTCGAAGCATTGTCCACAACGATAACTTCCATGGGAGCGGTCTTCACGGTCTCGTAGACGGACGAAAGACAATCACGAAGTTGAGTTCCGCCGTTATAGTTGACTATCAGGATCGAAAGCCGTACCGGCTCTCCTGCCGGGAGCGGAAGATCCGGGATTGCGGGGGACGGTTCAGGCAATGGGAATCCTTTCCTGCTTCGAAAGGCCGTTCCGCCGGTTCCGCGCGGACCTATCGGGGATTATACCCGCCGCCGCCGGCACCTGCAAGAAATCGTATGCCGTTTCCCCGATCCCATGTTCTCGACGGTTCTCCAGTGTTATTATCGTTGTTGATCAAGCAATCATGAAGATCAGTACATAACCCGGAAGCCACGAGATATGGGATGGAGGATTTCTTACATGAAGAAAGCGCTCATAACCGGTATTACCGGACAAGACGGATCGTACCTCGCCGAGTTGCTCCTGGACACGGGATACGAGGTACATGGAATAGTCCGCAGGTCGAGTTGCTTCAACCGGGAAAGGATTGATCATCTCATCCGGGATCCGGAAATCTACGGCCAACGGCTGTTCCTTCATTACGGCGACATGACCGATTCCAGCTCCATCAACCGGATACTGGAAAAAGTTAAGCCCGACGAAATTTATAACCTGGCCGCCCAGAGCCACGTACGTATTTCTTTCGACGTTCCCGAATATACCGCCGACGTAGACGCATTGGGAACGGTGAGGCTCCTGGACGCGATAAGGGAAACGGGCTTGTTGGGGGAATGCAGATTCTACCAGGCATCAACCAGCGAAATGTTCGGCTCCTCGCCTCCCCCCCAGAACGAGAACACCACCTTTCAACCCAGGAGCCCCTATGCCGCGGCCAAACTTTTCGCCCATTGGATAGTGGTGAACTACAGGGACGGGTACGGCCTGCACGCATCCAGCGGCATACTGTTCAACCACGAATCCCCGCGCAGGGGCCGGAATTTCGTAACCCGCAAAGTGGCCGAGGCGGCGGCGAAAATAAAGCTGGGCCTCCAGGATAAACTGGCTATGGGAAACATAGAGGCCAAGAGAGACTGGGGGCACGCGAAGGACTATGTCCGGGCGATGCATCTCATGCTGCAGCAACCCAGGGGGGACGACTTCGTTATAGCCACCGGCAGGACCCATTCCATAAAGGATCTCCTGGACAGGGCATTCGGCAGGCTGGATCTCGACTGGCGTAATTATGTGGTTATCGACCAGCAGTACTTCAGGCCCACTGAAGTGGATGCACTGATGGGGGACGCTTCCAAAGCACGCAGGGTCCTCGGTTGGGAACCGGAGATAAGCTTCGAGAAGATGGTGGACGAAATGGTGGACTACGAAATCTCCCGCTTCTCCGGTCGGACTCCTTGACGAAAACGCAACCCCGTGGTGTGGCTGTCGCCGGCTAGAAGAGCCCTTTCACCTCACCGTTCTCGTCCACGTCCATGAAATTGGCGGCCGGCACCTTCGGCAGGCCAGGCATCCTCATGATGTTACCGGTTATGGGAACCAGGAAACCGGCGCCGGCGGCTATTTCGATTTCCCGCACGGTCACTACGAAGTCCTTGGGCCTTCCCAAAAGTGCCGGATTATCGGACAGGGACTTCTGCGTCTTGGCTATACATACCGGCAACTTATCATATCCCAGTTTCTTAACCGTGCGAAGATCTTTCTTTGCAAGAAGGGTGTAATCGATGTACTCGGCTCCGTATATCTCCCTGGCCACCTTGGCGATCTTGTCCTCGACACTCCAATTCCAGTCATACAGCGGCTTGAACGTACCGGAACAATCCTTGGCGTTTTCCATCACCAGAGCCGCCAATTCCTTCATTCCTCTTCCGCCACGGGCGTAACCCATACCTACCGCCACCGGAATGCCGAGTTCCCGGCACCTGGCTTTAACGACTTCTATCTCCTCGTCCGTATCGTCCCGGAACCTATTCACGCATACCACCGCAGGCAGTCCGAACTTGGCTATGTTCTCCAGGTGCTTCTCCAGGTTTGGAAGACCGGCCTCCACCGCATCCGGATCGGGCTCGGCCAACTGTTTCCTGCCGGTTCCTCCGTGCATCTTCAACGCCCTGCACGTAGCCACGAGTACCACAAGACTAGGGCAGAGCTTCCCGTATTGACATTTTATGTCGAAGAACTTCTCCGCTCCCAGGTCGAATCCGAATCCCGCCTCGGTTATCGCCCAATCCGAGAACGCCACCGCCATTTTCGTGGCCAATATGGAATTGCAACCATGGGCTATGTTGGCGAACGGACCGCAATGAACGAAAGCGGGATCACCCTCGAGAGTCTGAACCAGGTTCGGCTTGATAGCATCCTTCAGCAGCATCGCCATCGCGCCGGTCACCTTTATATCCTCGGCGGTCACGGGCTCCCTGTCGTAGGTAAGACCTATGAATATTCTTTTCAGCCTGGCCTTAAGGTCTTCCATACCGTCCGCCAGAGCCAGTATCGCCATCACCTCGCTGGCGGCCGTTATGTCGAATCCCGCCTCGCGCGGAACGCCCTGTGTCCGGCCTCCCAAACCGATGATGATGTTTCTCAGGGAACGGTCGTTCATGTCCATCACCCTCCGGAAACCCACCGTCCTGGGATCCATCCTCAGGGGATTACCCTGATGAAGCTGGTTGTCCAGTGCGGCGGACAGCAGGTTGTTCGCCGCAGTTATGGCGTGCATATCCCCCGTGAAGTGGAGGTTTATATCCTCCATCGGAATCACCTGGGAATAACCTCCTCCCGCCGCTCCTCCCTTCACGCCGAAGATGGGTCCGAGGGAAGGTTCCCTGATGGCGCACGAAGCAGACTCTCCCATCCTTCCAAGACCCTGCGTCAGGCCTATGGTCACAGTGGTCTTCCCCTCTCCGGCAGGCGTGGGAGTGATCGCCGAAACCAGAATAAGCTTCCCTTGCCCCCTTTTCCTCTTCTCCAGGGTATCCGGGTGAATCTTAGCCTTGTCATCCCCGTAAAGGTCCAGATCTTCCCGTCCCAGTCCCAGTTTCGCCGCTACCTCGGTTATGTGCAACGCTTTGGCCCTGCGTGCTATCTCAATGTCGCTGGGAATTTCGTTCATTTCATCCTCCAGGTGTTTCCATATCGCGCCGTTACCGGGTCCGGCCGCTAATTCCCGCCTCTTTCCCGCTCATCGGCAAATTCCGATCCTCCCGGAAGTACCCGCGAACTTTCAAAATATTCGAAACCCGGGATTCCATTACTCCGGAAACGGCTACCTGGGATGTATCTTCACTCCCAGTCCAAAAAACCAGACCGACTTGTAGTAGGTGCTGTTCCCGTATACCCCGGAACCGGAACCTTCCAGGTAGAAATTGCGTCCGCCGGCAAGATCCAGGGCGACCGCATCACAGGTCCGGATTTCGACACCTCCTCCGAGAGAATGGTAATCCAGGCTGTATTCCATGTCCCGGTAGGTATCGCTGCCGCCGCCCTGGTCGCTCCAGAGATAACCGGCACTCGCCGTCAGCCTGGAAGAAACTTTCCAGTCCAGGCCTATGCCGATGTCCGATCCGTTTTCGTAATCGTCGTCCAAGCCGTCTTCTTCTCCCCTGTCGGCCCATTCGACGAAATAGTAATTGAACATGGTGCCAAGCCTCAATTCCGGGGATATACCAAACGAAATCCCCCCGGCCAGTATCGCCGGCAGATCCCTTCGACGGACGTATCCGTCCGTAAAACTGGAATCCGGCAGGGCGGCCGCCTCCCAGTCGTTGGCAAAAACATCGGTTACGAATTCGAGGGGCACCGGAGTTTCGAATCTCAGGGAGATGTCCAGGTCATGAGTGGGCTTAAGATGAACACTCAAAGCTCCGCCCATACCGTCGGCCGCTTTCCGAACATCCAGGGATCTCGACGTGGTGTCCACCGGCACCACCGTTCCCGTCGAATCCGGACCGTAGACCACGAAATCGGCCCGGCCCTCCACGTTTCTCTCGGCGGTAACGTACCTGCCGGACAGTCCCAGGGACAACACGTCGCTCACGGCGTAAGACGCTCCCAACGTTCCCGCCATGTAAACGGAAGACATGGTGACGTCACCCCGGGACATGACTGCAAAAAAATCCGAACCGCCACGGACGGCCTGCTGATAGCCGGTTTCCAGGAGAGACATTACGTACAATCCTTTTTCGTACACCAGCGACCCTCCTCCCGCCGGTACGGTGAACGATCCGAAAACGGCCAGCGGTCCGGTCCTGTAAGCCGCGTGAAAATCCGGCAGGCAAAACGTCGGCTCCCGGGAATCGTATTTCTCCACGGTCGTGGAATCCCAGAACGGCACCGTTTCGATGGAATAATTCTTGAGAAGCAACTGGTTTCCCAGTTCCAAATGTAAACCCTCATCAAGGAAGACCAGGCCCGCCGGGTCGTACGTAGCCATGTCGGCTCCATCCACAGCGGCGTTCCTGGCGAAGTTTCTCAGGTAAGCCACGCTCCTGTTGCCCAAGTAATCGATGTTGCCCCCGGAGATCGGACCTGTGGAAATCACCAGCAGCGCTAACAACATGAGATGTTTCATCGTTCCTCCCGGAATTGAATGAACTCGACGCGGGCCTGTGCCAATTATTCAAGAACCGGGTTCACTCGTCCAGGAGAGTCGGGGCGAAAGGATCTGGCGGTCCGGACGAGACTCGAACTCGCAACTTCCGGCGTGACAGGCCGGTGCTCTAACCAATTGAACTACCGGACCGCTCAGATGGGATTGGAATATTCTATTTCTGGAGGAAATGTCAAGGAACCCGTTTCCGGGAACTCCCGTTTCCGGAGAAATGCACACCGTATAATTCATCAGGGAGGTCGTAACCGAACCTACGAATTGAATATGAAGAAATACTCGCCCGCCGTTACGGAGCTCGCGGCAGCATGCCTGACCGGGAAAATCAAGGCGGGAACCATCTACGCCCGGAAACGGTCGCCTCGGAGAAAAAAAGATCCGTACCTACGGAGAATACGGCTCATTTTCAACATCGATAACATCTTCGATCGACCGTTACTTTCCTTTATGGTAACGAACGATCCGGACCCGGACGGCGTCATAAAGCCTTCATTCGCGGTAAGTAGACTTTCGTGCAAACCGGCAGCACTTGGCCGCGGCGGCAGGTTTTCCTATTTTCAGGAAATCCCGGGTGGATGAGACAGTCCGGAACACGGAAAGGTTCTTTTCATGAAGATTTTGGGGATCGTCTTTCTGTTGGTGACTTCGATCGGCCTGGGACAATGTCCCCTGGGCTATTCACCCGACCAGGCGTGCCCCGCGGATGATCCCACTTGCGCTCTTTTCAATGACGGAAACGATGACGGTCGTTGCGACAACGCCGCACCACCCGGCGAAGATGCAGCAGAAGAGGAACCCGAAGCCGAAGAAACCATTCCGGAGGTTTCGGAGGAAGAACCACCACCGGAACCGGATGAATTCCCTCCTTCCCCGATGGAAGAACCACCCCGGGAAACCTCTACTCATACATCGTCCGCCCCTTCCGTCCCCGAACCCGAAGAGGAATCGGAAGCCGGCAGCGAGCCTATCGTGATAGGTGACCTGGTAAAGGTAACGAACAATTTTTGCGGGGCTCCGTTCTGCCTGGATCCCAGGAGTTCCGTTACCGGCGGCAACGTCGTTATCTGGGAATTTACGGAAAGAGTTACCGATTCGTCCAGGATAGTCGGTAAAATACAAGTCAAATTGCTGGAGGACTCGGTACGTGTGGACACGGTCGTGGTGGAGGAGACCGTTTCCATCAACTGTCCCATGAAATTCACCCCGGAGGAGGCCTGTGCGGTCGAATCTCCGATCTGCGCCTTCTTCACCGATACGAACGGCGACGGGTTCTGCGACAATCCCGGTCTCCCCGGGGAAGATACCGTCAGGGTCTCGGGGCGGGAATACGGCCTCGTTCCGGTGGCCGGAGGCTGCCCTCTGGGACTTCCCCCCGAAATCGCGTGTCCCACGCCGGAAACCCGTCTTTGCGCTCATTACCGGGATAAAAACGGCTGTGTCAATCCCAGGGGAGGAGGAATGGCAAGGGCCGGCATAATTCTCGCAGCCACCTTCGTGCTCCTGGGAGCATCGACTCTGCTGAAAAAGCATCTCTGCGGCAGGGGAAGGAAAATGCGCAAGAAGAGAACCATCGCCCATGTAACCGTCCAGGTGATAGCCCTGCTGGTTCTCGGTTTCTTCGTGCAGGGATGTTTCTGCCCCATCGGACTCATCCAGTACATAATGCTTCCTTCCAGCCTGGTATTTCTCGGCTTGCTGGGCATCGGAATACTGATTCTGCCGATGTTGTGGAGCCTCTTCTTCGACAGGATATATTGCGGCTGGGTCTGTCCCTTCGGCGCCCTGCAGGATTTACTGGGCAAGATTCCGGTACCCAGGCCTCCAAAAATCCCCAGGAGGATACACAACTTCCTTGCCGGGCTGAAATATCTGCTGGTCATATTGTTCATCGGATTCGCGATGCTGATTACCAGCGGGTATTTCCCGAAAATAGCGCTCCAACCTTTCTTCTGTAACATCGATCCTTTCCACACGGTGTTTTCTTTATTCGTAGTGGGCTCGCTGGCCGCCGCCGTGATATCCATGAGTTTCCTGATTTTCTTCCCCCGATTCTTCTGCAAGTACCTCTGCTTCTACGGCGCCATACTGAGCTTCTTCGGCAGGGTCGGACTCTGGAACCGGATAAACAGTATGAGACTGCCCACGTACTGCGATGACGACGAAGAAGCGGATTCATAGCTGCGGGCCTTCTCTCCCGGCCCCGGTCGCCATCCCTGTAAAATTTTTCCGCGCCGCTCTCATGAAAACAGATATATACATGGAAAGAAATAAATCCCGATCCCGAAAAGAGACATCCGGAACGACAGGACGATATTCGTGCCGACCTCCACAGGTCCCGACCGGAGTTTATTTTACGTGATGTGCCGAAACTGGGGCGGGGTTTCCCCGGCGGCATATTTCCGCCGGGTCAAGGGGAAGGGATACCGAATCTCAAAGCGCCGTCAGCGGCATTCCCAGCTTCCCCGGTTCCACGTTCCCAGCCCCCCGGACAACACACCGGGCATCCGTCAACTCCCGAAGAACCCTGCCGAATCCGAAACGACTCACCCCGTGAAACTCGTCTTCTGTATGATATCATCCACGCTCAATGGGGAATACCGCAGGTCGAACAGTCCAGGGGGTCGCAGGCCAAGGGATTCAGCATGAGAAAGATGAATCCCGAATCCGGATCGATTTTGAAATCGTACCTATGGAGGAAAGACTCGATTCCCCGGGCTCTGTCCAGGCAGTACGGCTGATATTCCACGGCAAACGTCCGGAATCTCCGCTTCCGGATCATCGCCGCCAGGGAATCCTGCCACGGCTCCGTATCCGCCGCTTCGTACCTGGAATCAACCCATGGAGGCGTTATCACTGCGGAAAGTTCCGGTATGGACTCCACCGCTTCGCCGAAACTTTCCCCGGATACCTCCACCACCACCACCGGAGGCAGGAGATCCGCCGGCATGTCCCCGGCCAGAAGGGCTCCCTTGTCATCCATATCGTTCCCGAACGTCAGTATGTAAAGAGTATCCGCGTCCTCCACGGAAAAGACGTAACTTCCGGACGTCTCTTCTCCATAAGGCTCCCGCATGTTCAGCCAGGTTACAAAACCCCTAATGCCCAGGGCAAGGAAGTACACCGCCACGATCACGGCGAGCACCCTGGCCGCCTTCGTGATCCAGGTCTGCACGGTAAGCAGGCCGAAGAGGGCGAAGGGCAACATGTAAACCGTGGTTCCGAAAAAGAAACCGCTGAACATCAGGGCACCGTTGACGGGGCCTCCGGAATCGAAAGCCCTGGTAACGGCGATAAGGAAGGCCGGGCATATGGAAAAGCCGGTGAGTATGCCCAGGAGGAAAGGGCTCTTCGTTAGTTTCAGAAATCTACCGTTACTACACCCGGAACAGGTCCTTTTTACCCTCACCACCGAAAGAAACAGGTAAAGGGAAAAAAGGACGTACCCCGAAAAAGCCAGCGCCATCCTCAGCCTGACCGGTATACTTCCTCCCAACAGGCCTACCATGGCGCCAAACAACGCATATGCCAAAAAACGTCCGGCATTGAGTTTCAGGATTATCCAAAGGGATTGGAATCCCGTGCGTTTTTCGGCCAACAGGTAGGTCGCGTAGATGGGTCCGCAGGAAGCCAAGCACGCCGTACCAGTCGCAAGCCCCAGGGTCAGGCCCGTTCCGAAACCGTCCATCGGAAGGAATCCTTTCAATGTATCCGGCTCGGAAGCTGTCCCGGGCGCGTTAGAAAGAAACGGTTCCGGGGTACAACTCCAGTCCGGACTTTATCCTCCACCAGTTTTCGTTACCGGTCAGGTTAGTCCTCTCGTGCTCGATAATACCCCAGATCCTGATTTTGTTCCCGAACCTGTATTCCAGTCCCGGCCCCGCCACGTAACTCTTTCTGTACGGACCGGCTCCCGCCACGTACGTAGGTGAAATCCTCGCCCGCGCCTGCGCGAGCACCGACAGACCACGGAAAACGTGCACTCTCGTAAACAAACGTGCGGTCTGCGTTCTGATGGCCGATCTGGTCAGTTTGCCCGAGAGGATGGCCGTGGATGGAACCCGGGCTTTTTTCATGAATTTCCATATCAACCCAGCCTCCAGGGCGGTACAGGCCATGCGGATTTCGTTTCCATCAAAATCGAAAACCGACTCGAAGCTGGTGCCGGCCGTCACCGAAGGAAGCACACCCATCTGCATGAGCCTGATCCTGGCGATCAGTCTGTCCGGTATGTCCCTTTGAAGGAAATCCCTGCCGTCGTAAACGGAATAGGTGACTCCACCTGTAAGATACATATTCCTGGGCATTCCTCCCGGGTGGAGTGACACGCCCACGTCGTACCTGTTCCAAGTCTTGGCGTATCCCGTTTTGTTGATGGCGGACTTACGGGTAACCGCACCCGCCTGGAATGAGGTGTTCCACGGCGAGTCCCACGTAATCCGGCCATCCAACATGAAACCGGTCCAGCCCAGGTCGCTCCCGTCTTCGTGCTCGGCCGCCAGGTTCCAGTACAGGCCCCTCATGTTCAACCTGAAATTCTCTACAAACGCGGTTTCCAGACCAAGGCCCGGTCTGTAATAACCATGTCTGAACGCCATTCCTCCCTGGTCGGGAAGGACCATTTTCGGAGTTTTCTCGTTGAAATCCATGATCCACACCAGGTCGGGGTTCACGATAGTGGCCCCTTCCCGCACTTTGAAATTCACGTCGATCACCGAGTATTCATCCAGAAACTTCCGTGTTATCTCGGTAGTGTCCGTAACAACGTACTTTCCTTGTACCGTCAGGTTCCATAAATCTCCCCGGAGCATGCCTCCCCCCTCGATGACTCCCATCCCCGGGGAAAGGCTGTCACCGCCGGTCGCAGCGTCCAGCCAACCATCCAGCGCGGAGCCCGCTGCCGTAAGAGGAAGTACCGCCAGAAGCAATGTTACGATATTCATCAGTATATCGCTCCCTCCGGGCATTGCTCCACGCACCTGTAGCAGAAATGGCAAAGTGAAGGATCTATCACGGCATCACCATCTATTATTTCTATCGCGCCGTAGGGGCATACTTCAACACATTCGCCGCAACCGAGACAGCTGTCGGTGTCAACCACGAGTTGCGTGGATTCCACCGGACCCCGGCAGCCGGCCAGTAACACCAGGCCTACTACTACCACCACAACCGGCAGCAGGTATTCAGCGTATCGCGTCATAACCGCACACTCCATGGCAAAAACCGCAGCCGATGCACTTATACGGGTCTATATGGGATTTACCGTCCACCAGCTCCACCGCCCCCACGGGACAAACGGACGCACAGTCGCCACAACCGGTACAGGAGGCACGATCCACCCTGAAGGTGATACCCCCGGCAAAGGCCGCCGCCGCTGCTAGAAACAATATGCAGGCCACGGCGACCGCCTTGCGGGTCATCATTCGACGACGCCTCCCTGCAGGAACACCTCCCCGCCTTCACAGTCGACACCGAAAAGGGCGTAGAACATGTCTTCATCAGGCGTGAATATGGCATTTACCGGACACACCGAAACACAGATCGCGCAAGCGATGCACTTGTTCGGATCTATGACCGCTTTGCCGTCGGCATCCACGGAAATCGCCCCCGTGGGACAGGCTTCCACGCAGAGACCGTCGGCTATACACTTGCTCTTGTCCACGATATAGGAAGGAGAAAGTTGGACCGAGTCGGGGAAAATCCCGTCCTCATCGGGTTTCACGGTAACAACGAGGGCTCCCCATCGGGCATCGTCATCGGGATCGTACACGGTATCTCCGGCCCTGATGACAAGGCTCTCGTAATCTCCTTCGACAGCATCCCATTCCAACAGCCCGCCATCTTCATTCTGGGTGAACACGACCGATGCGAAAGCAGAGGCGGTCCAGAACAGGAACACCGCCGTCGTCAGGATCTTCATTCTTTCACAACCTCCTTCATAATAGACCAAAGCCCGTACTGGTGGCATTGTATGAAACACTGCCCGCAGTCTATACACTTGTCGTAGTCAATGTGAATTAGCCCCGAGTCTTCTCCCGGGATACTCCAGTCAGGGGAGAACCAGATGGCGTCCACGGGACATCCGGGACCGCAGGAATCGAGAAGTATGTAACACTCGGTGGCGCAATCTCCGCACCACTGCTTGTTGTTCATGTACCTGAGCCTGTACCTGGCATCCGTGGATATCACCTCGGACCAGGTATTCCCGGGACCCATAGCCCTTACCGCGAAATAGTACGCCTGGCCGAACCTGCTGTCGGCGACGGCGTTTACGGGACAAACCTCGACGCACTGACCGCAGGCCGTACATTTCCCCAGGTCTATCAGGGCTTTACCATCCACCAGGGTTATGGCATTCTGCGGGCAGGCTTTGACACACAATCCGCAGGCGATGCAGGTGTTCCGGTAAACCTCGGGCTGCACCTGGACCTGAACAACCATTTCGGTGGTATCCACGGCGGGTACCGAGTCTATCCGCAGGGCCTGATCCCACGTATTCTCGTCTATAGGATAGGGCGATATTCTGACGTCGTACCATTCGGCATCCTCCGCCGGCGTCCACCTGAGGGAAAAAGACGACGACGTACCCGGAGCGAGCTCACCGTAAGTGGGCCCCGTATCCACCAGGAGAACCGTGTTGAGATCGGGACCTATGCCCGGTGGATTCTCTCCGGGAAGGCAGGACACCGCCAGGAATGAAATGGCCAGCGCAGCGAAAATTGCGTCTGTCTTTTTCAATTCCACACTCCTTCGATCAATTTCACGTTCCAAGAAAATATACAGGCTATCCGGCCTTCCACAAGTCGGCACACCAACATACCGATGCAGAACGCGACTTCTCCGGAGGCCGCCGCGTTTGTCGGGAAACACCACCGGAGATATATTCCAGTGCCTGCGGAGGGGTGCCGGAGCGGTTGAACGGGACGGTCTCGAAAACCGTTGACCTCTTCTTGAGGTCCGTGGGTTCGAATCCCACCCCCTCCGCCAGTATCACAGGTGCGGAGTCGGCGGGATTCTTCCGGGAAAATCAGATCCGCAGTACCATGACACGAGCATCGGTGACCATATCCCGAGCATTGCCTTCGGCTTTCGCGTCACCGATGTACCCGGATCCGGACGGGGTTTTCGTTTCCATAACCGCAACAGGTCTTCCCCGGAGAGAACGCCGGAGAAGGCACCGAAGAAAAAAGCGTAAACCGTTTTCTTCCTTCATTGACGAACCGGTTCCCGTTCAGGTATCCTTAAAACAGGGGGAACGATAATGTCTTTTTCAGTGGAATACGACGAACCCGGAGATTACATCATTGTAACCGTAAAGGGAAAATTCACCCTGGATGAATTCAAGAAACTCTGTTTCGGGGTCAGGGAACAACTTGAAAAATACAAATGCAACAAGGTGCTGAACGATCTTTCCCGCGCTTCCGTAAATATTTCCATCACGGACCTCTACCGCATGCCTTCGCTCGCCCGGGAAATCGGCATACCGCGTAAGGTTAAAAGAGCGCTGTTGGTACGGAAGGTCGACCAGACTATACGCTTCCTCGAAACGGTATTCATGAACCGGGGTAACATGATCAGAGTTTTCAGAAACAGGGAGGAAGCCTTGAAGTGGCTCATCGGCGATCCCTTCGGGATACCCGGATCACCGGGGAACGGCATCGGTTCGAAACGTTCTCAGTTCCTCGATGACCTGTAAACGTAAAACAGCAGTATCGATCCGCTGACGGCGGCGTTCAGGGATTCCACTCCCGGCGCCATGGGAATCGCCACGCGCCTGTCGAAAAGGGAACCGACTTCCCGGGAAATCCCCCGGGCCTCGGAACCCACCACGATTCCGGGGGGTCTTTCCAACCCATTCAAGGTCTCCGGGTCATCTCCCTTCGGGTCCATCCCCACGAACTCCAGGTTCAACCCGTTTTCCCGTACCATCGCCGGCAGATCCACGTCGTATTCGATGGGAAGCGCCGCGTTGAGCCCGGCGGACGCCCGGGTGACCTTGGGAGCGAACGGAAAGGCCGTGTTCTTTCCCGTCACGACTCCTCCGCAGCCGAAGGCCGCCGCCGATCGTATCAGGGTGCCCACATTGCCGGGATCCGAAACCCCGTCCAGGATGAGCACGGTTCTTCCGGGACGAATCCGCAGTTCCGGTAATCGGAACACCGCCATCAATCCCTGGGACGTTTCCGTGTCAGCCAGTCCGCCGAAGATTTCCCGGGGAATCACCAGGACTTCGCCGCCCGCGGCTTCCACTTCGGAGGCGGTGATCACGGCGTTCTTCCCGGCTTCCTCGGAGAGAATCGTCCACAACGGCACCGTTCCGGCTTCCAGCCTGTCCGTTACGAACCTGGGGCCCTCCATGAGAAAAAGTCCGTAGCGCCTGATATCCCGTGAAGAGCGCAACTTTCTGGTAATCTTCAACTTCTCGTTGGAGCGGGAAGTCACCGCCATCATCATTCCCCGTACTTCTCCGCAGACCCGGAGATTCGTTGCTCCAGGATTTTCCTGATTATCTCGTCGATGTCAGCTTCGGGAACCTTGCCTACAAGAGACTTCAGGAGGGAAACGTCGGGAACCCGTCGGAGCATGTCTTCGAAATCCCCGGGATAGGCTTTCTCATAAGGAATCAGCTCTATAGTGGAATCGGAACCGGACAGACGGATGACCCTCCGGGCCAACTCGAGAATGGAAATCTCCTGGGTGGAACCTATGTTCACAACTTTTCCCACCGCCCCGGGCTTGTTAATAAGGGAGGTTATCGCCTCGACGACCTCGTATACCAGGCTGAAACACCTTGTCTGCCGGCCGTCTCCGAAAACCGTCAACGGTTTCCCGTCCCGCGCCTGGGCTATAAACCGGGGCAGGACCATGCCGTACCTGCCCGACTGCCTGGGACCCACGGTGTTGAACAGCCTGCCCACCACCACCGGAAGGCCCTTGTCCTTCCAGTATGCAAAAGCGAGGAACTCGTCCATCGCCTTGGAACACGCGTAGCTCCACCTGCTTCGACTGGTGGCGCCCAGGACTATGTCGCCGTCTTCCCTGAATGGTACGCAGTCGCTTTTGCCGTATATCTCCGATGTCGATGCGATGAAAACGGGAACTCCCGTGTTCAGCGCCGCTTTCAATACGGTTTCGGTTCCGCTTACGTTGGTCTCTATCGTTTCGACCGGACGGCGGATTATGTTCTCCACCCCCACGGCTGCCGCCAAATGCACCACACCGCGGCTCCGGTGTACCAGTTCCGCAGTCAGCGGCTCATCGAGCACCGATCCTTCCACGAATCCGAATCCATCCCTTCCGACGCATCCGTCCAGGTTCGAAATAACCCCGGTGGAAAGATCGTCGAGCACCAGTACACTGTTCCCCCGGTCCAGGAAAAACTCGCACAGGTGTGATCCGATGAACCCGGCGCCTCCGGTCACCAGGTAATCGTATTCGCCGGTTCCAGGCACGTTTCCTCCTTAGTGGGGAACGACGCTGAGAAGCACGCCGGCGGCGATGGCGCTGCCTATCACCCCCGCAACGTTGGGGGCCATGGCGTGCATCAGCAGGTGATTGTTCCTGTCATACTTTCTTCCCTCCATCTCGACGACCCTCGCCGCGTCGGGAACCGCCGAGACACCCGCCGCCCCCACGAGAGGATTTATTTTCCGTCCATCATCCAGGAAGATGTTCATGAACTTGGCGAAGAGGATACCTCCCGCCGTGGCCACCGCGAAACTCGCCGCTCCCAGTGCGAATATCTTAAGTGAATCCAGCGTGAGGAAGTACTCGGCCTGTGTGCTGGTTCCCACCGAAAATCCCAACAGGATCACGACGATATTGTTCAGCGACTCCCGGGCGCTCTTGGCCAGCCTCTCCGTCACGCCGCTTTCCTTGAGGAGGTTGCCGAAGAACAACATTCCCAGCAGGGTTATGGCCCCGGGAGCAATGAACGCCGTTACAAGGAACGCAAGCACGGGGAAAAGTACCTTTTCCGTTCTGGAAACGGCTCTCACCGGCTGCATCCTTATACGCCTCTCCTCCCTGGTGGTCAGAAGCCTCATTATCGGCGGCTGAATTACCGGAACAAGACCCATGTAGGAATACGCGGCGATGGCGATGGCCCCCAGCAACGCCGGGGACATCTGACTGGCTACGAAAATCGCCGTGGGGCCGTCGGCTCCTCCTATAATACCTATCGCCGCCGCCTGCCTGAGATCAAATCCCAGGAGGAGCGAACCGATGAGGGTGAGAAAAATCCCGATCTGGGCGGCAGCACCCAACAGCAGGAGCTTAGGGTTGGAAAGGAGTGCGCTGAAATCGGTCATGGCCCCGATACCGAGGAATATCAGCGGGGGGAAAAGTCCGCTCCTCACCCCGGAGTAAAACAGGTTGAACACCGACGGCTGACCGTTTAAGACGTCCTGATAACCTATGGGCATGAGCTGGGGATTATAGGGTACGTTCCCCGCTATTATCCCGAAACCTATGGGCACCAGCAACAGGGGTTCGTAATCCTTTTTCACCGCCAGGTATATCATTGCCAGCCCGATAACCATCATCACCAGGTTACCAGGCTCCACCTGCCCGAAACCGGTGTTTCCAAGGTACGATAACAATCCTGGGCCGCTTTCCCCCGGAACACCGGTCAGCATCGCCGCCGTGCACGAATGAGTCATTCTCCGCTTCCGATCCTGATCAGCGCCGCGTTCTCGAGGACGTTATCCCCTTCCTTCACCAGCACTTCCTCCACTTTGCCCGAAACCGGAGCTTCTATTTCGTTCTCCATCTTCATGGCCTCGAGTACGGCCACCGGCTGCCCTTCCGACACCGTTTCCCCCTCCTTAACCAGGACTTTCAAAACGACTCCCGGCAGGGGGGAAGTAACCGTACCGCCGGCAGCCATAGCCCCGGGAGGAGCCGTCCTGGAAGGACTTTCAGCCGCATCGACCACCGTCTTACTTCTCGTTATAACCGGGGTCTTCGACGGTTTCCCGGCGGGAATCTCGACCCTGACGTCGTAGGTCTTGCCGTCCAGCGTAACATTTACCATGTCGTCGGTCACCCTGCCTATGTTCACGGTGTAGGTCCTGCCGTTGACGGTTACCCTGTACTCCGGCATCTAGCGACTCCTGTTCCTGAGAAATCCCCATTCCTGAAGCAACTGCGCACGCCCGGCCACTCTCCAGGGCGTGTATGGTTTTTCGTAAGCTTCCCATGTGAGTTTCATGTTCTCAATCCGATCCATCAGGCAGAAATGCGCATGAATCGCCGCGCTGATCGCCGCCACTTCTTCCGGCGTCGGCGCCTTTCCGCCATCTTTCTTATCATCCGCGGTTCCTCCGCCCTCCACCAACCTCTTCAGAACGGGAAGAAGCAGGGCCAGCACGATGAGCCCCGCAAACACCATCACCATACCCACCAAGGCTATCCCCGCCCCGGTGGACACCCTCCCGAACATATCCCCGCCATTCACAGCGGGATGTTCCCGTGCTTCTTGGGTGGTATGGTCTGACGTTTGTTGGACAGCATTTCCAAAGCTTTTATCACTTTGAACCTGGTATTCGAAGGAATGATGACATCGTCCAGATAGCCCCTGGAAGCCGCGTCATAAGGGTTGGCGAACTTTTCCCGGTACCTTTGAACAAGTTCCCGTTTCTTCGCCTCGGGATCCGCCGCCTCGCGTATCTCGCGTTTGAAGATTATCTCCACGGCGCCCTCGGGCCCCATCACCGCTATCTCGGCCGTGGGCCAGGCATAATTGATGTCGGCCCTTATGTGCTTGGAACTCATGACGTCGTACGCCCCCCCGTAGGCCTTCCTTATTATTACGGTGATCTTGGGAACAGTGGCTTCAGCGAAAGCGAAAAGCAGCTTCGCCCCGTTCCTGATTATTCCCCCGTACTCCTGCACGGTGCCGGGCATGAAGCCGGGAACATCCACGAAGGTCAGTATCGGTATGTTGAAGGCATCGCAGAACCTTACGAAGCGCGCCGCCTTGACCGAGGCATCATTATCCAGCACCCCGGCAAGGAAGGAAGGCTGGTTGGCCACTATTCCCACCGAGTAACCGTTCATCCTGGCGAAACCGATTATCACGTTGGGAGCGTACATCCGCTGTATCTCCAGGAACTCTCCGTGGTCCACCACGGCCTCCAGTATCCTGCGCATGTCGTAAGGCCTGTTAGGATTATCCGGCACCACTTCGTCAAGCCACATTTCCGTCCTGTCGGGCGGATCCGTACAGGTGATCCTCATGGGCTCTTCCATATTGTTCTGGGGGATGTAACTGAGGAGCTTCCTTATGAGCAGGAGGGCCTCTTCTTCGCCGTCACAGACGAGATTGCAGACGCCGCTCCTCTTGCCGTGAATGTCGGCTCCTCCTAGCTGCTCCTTCGTAACTTCCTCCCCGGTCACGGCTTTCACCACGTTGGGCCCGGTAACGAACATGTAACTGGTGTTCTTCGCCATTATCGTGAAATCCGTGATCGCCGGGCTGTAGACGGCTCCCCCCGCGCAGGGACCGAGTATCGCGGATATCTGCGGGATCACCCCGGAATAAAGCACGTTCTTGAGGAAGATCTTCCCGTAACCTGCGAGGCTTTCTATGCCTTCCTGTATTCTCGCTCCCCCGGAATCGTTAAGTCCGATCAGAGGAGCGCCGTTCATGGCGGCCATATCCATTACCTTTATGATTTTCTCTGCGAAAGTTTCCGACAAGCTGCCGCCCAGTACGGTAAAATCATGGGAAAATACGTATACCTGTCTTCCGTCGATGGTTCCGTAACCCGTAACCACCCCGTCACCCGGATATTTCCGCTTGTCCAGACCGAAGCTCGTGGATCTGTGGGTCACCAGCATATCGAATTCCTCGAAACTGCCGTCATCAAGCAGCAACTCTATCCGCTCCCGGGCGGTCAGCTTACCCTTTTCATGCTGCTTCCGGATTTTGTCCTCTCCGCCCCCCGCGAAGGCTTTTTCCCTAAGAGCCCTAAGCTTGTCGGCTTTCTCCAGGGAACTCACGGACCTTTTCCCCCTTCGTGACCGGGGCGCCGGCACATCTCCGTCAATACCCCGCCACTGGAAGACGGGTGCAGGAATGCTATCAGTGAGCCCCCGGCGCCTTCCCTCGGCCTGGAATCTATCATTCTCACGCCCTTTTCCTCCAGGAACGCGATCCTGTCTTCCAGGTCATCCACGGAATAAGCGACGTGGTGTATCCCCGGACCCCGCTTCTCCAGAGCTTTGGCCACCGGACTGTCGGGAGAAGTGGGCTCCAGGAGTTCCACTCTGGATTCCCCTACACGGAACATGGCGATCCTCACCTTCTGTTCCGGTACTTCTTCCATTCCCATGAACTCGAGGCCCAGAAGATCACGATAAAAGGGGATCGCTTCCTCCAGGTTTTCGACCGCTATTCCCAAGTGATCAATTCCCTTGACTCCCATGTTCAATCTTCCTCCCCGAAGGACTTGTCCAGGAGTTCCCCGATTCCGTACGGAGTGGTTTCCCCCCGGAGTACGGAATCGATCGCTTTCTCCATTCCACCGAACATTTCCTCCACTTTCGAAGCGGCCATCTTTCTCCCCTTCTCCCTGAGGACACTCTCCAGCACCAGCATGGCCCTCTTTCGAGCACCCCGGCTGTCACCGGTCTTCGAAGACGCTTCCTCCAGAATCTTTTCCACGAGAAGCTCCAGTCCCTGGCCCGTTTTTGCCGAAAACCTCACCACCGGAGGTCTCCCGATACCATCGGGGACCAGTTCCAGGCTGGATTCCACTGCTGTCTGCAGCCTATCCATGCCGCCGGCGTCCGCCTTGTTCAGTACAATCACGTCGGCTACCTCCATGATACCCGCCTTCATCGTCTGCACCTCGTCACCGGCGCCGGGAACCAGAACCAGGATGGTGAGGTCCGCCAGGGAGGCTACCTCGACCTCGGCCTGCCCCACCCCCACCGTTTCCACCATAACGGGATCGTAACCGGCGGCGATCATCAATTCCAGAGAATCCCTGGTGGAGCCCGACAGTCCTCCAAGGTGACCGCGGCTGCCCATGCTTCTTATAAAAACACCGGCATCCGTAGCATGCTCCTGCATCCTTATCCTGTCACCCAGCAGGGCTCCTCCGGAAAACGGTGACGAAGGGTCCACCGCCAATACTCCCACCTTCTTCCCCTTTCCCCTCCAGTAGGCGATGAGCCTGTTTACCATGGAACTCTTTCCCGCCCCCGGAGGGCCGGTGACACCAAGCGTGAGGGCGGTTGCCGACGGATCGTAAAGTTCGTGCAACAGTACGGCGGCCCGGGGATCCCCGTTCTCCACCATGGTAAGGGCCCGCGCCAGAGTCCTGCCGTCACCGCTCCTGATGCCTTCGGCGAGTTCGTGAACCGTATTCAACGTATCCAGCCGTGCCGGGTCAACCGCCTACCGGCGGTTCTTCATCTCTTCGTGAATGAATTCCACTACATCGGAAGCAGGTGTTCCCGGGGTGAAGATGGCCCTGAAGCCGGCTTCCTCAAGTCCCGGGATGTCCTCGCCGGGAATCACTCCGCCACCGAACAGGATTATGTCGTCGCCGCCTTTCTCCCTTATCAAACGGGCGACCTGGGGAAACAGGTGATTGTGAGCCCCGGAAAGCAAGGAAAGTCCGACGAAATCCACGTCTTCCTGTATGGCGGTATTCGCTATAGCCTCGGGTGTCTGCCGGATACCCGTGTAGATAACTTCCATTCCGGCATCCCGCAGGGCGCGGGCGATGAACTTCGCACCCCTGTCATGGCCGTCGAGCCCTGGTTTTCCTATCAGGACCCTGATTTTCCGTTCCATCAAATCCTCCGGTGGATGAAAACCCTTTCCCGTCGATTTTCAGGTGAAATCTTCCGGGAACATCGTTCGGGCACTTTCCGGGAGCCCTGGGAATTGAGATAATATAATTGTCATCCGACGGCCCGCATAACCCAGTCTGGAGGTTTGTTTTGAAAAAAGTGATCATTATTCTCTCCGTTATTTCCGGGATTTCCGCAGCCGAAATTTCCGGGGACACGATCGCGGAATACCTGGACATGATAGGGGAAGACATGGTCTACGACAGGGACGGGAACGAGTTCGTCCTCATGGCCGTGCAGGGCGATACCACGGTACCCTACATGTACATCCTCGCGGACCCGGAGATGGAAGGAGTCCTCCTGGTCGCCCTGACTCCCGGTGTGATTCCCGAATCGGGGCCGGAACGCACCACCGCGCTGGAAACACTGGCCCAGCTCAACTGGGATAACACCTGGGTGAAATTCACCGCCGATCCGGAAACCGGCGAGGTTTCCGCCATGTACACTTTCTCTACGGAAAACGGCCTGGGTTTCGAGGCTTTTTCTATTATGATCAAGATCCTGTTGGGAACCGTGGACGAAAATTGGGAAACACTTGCTTCCCTTTGACATCCGACAACGGAGGTCATGATGTTCGGCAAGATAGCCATTTGTTGCGGACGTGCGAGCCAGCCCCTGGGACTGCGCATATGTGAAATACTCGGGATAGAACCCGAACCGGTCGAGTTCATCAGATTCTCGAACGGTAATCTTATGGTCAACTTCGTGGGTGATACCGTGAGGGAGAAAGACGTCTTCGTGATCCAATCCGGGGAGAGATCGATACTCCAGGACCGGGACCTGGCCTACGGAACCGTCTCGGGTGACATCCTCGAACTGCTCCAGATGATATATGCCATCAAGGACAGCGCGGGACGCATAACGGCTGTGACACCTTATTTCCCTTACGCCAGGAGCGATAAGAAAGACAAACCGAGGATAGCCATCGCAGCCAAGATGATGTTCGACATGCTGGAAGCGGTCAGGGCCGACCGGGTACTCACCATGACTCTCCACTGCCCCCAGAGCCAGGGCTTCAGCAATATCCCCGTGGACCAGCTTCACGCCGACGAGGTCTTTCTCGACACCATAGTCTCCCTGGGAAAGGAGAAACTGGCCTTCATCGCCCCCGATTCAGGCAGTATTCTCAACAACGACTTCCTGGCCATGCACGTGGGCAGGTTCATGCGGAAAAAGGGCATGTCTCCGGACATCGAAACGGGATACGTGAAGAAGATCAGGGTGGACGACAGCGAAACTCCGCACGTGAGGTCCGTGGAGGGAGTGGACGATCTTTCGGGACGCACCGTCATAATGAACGACGACGAGACGTTGTCGGGTAAAAGCCTGGTACAATGCGCCGGGATAGCGAAGGAACGGGGAGCCGAGGATATCTACGCCTTCGTCACCCATGGCATTCTCTCCGGCGACGCCGTCAGGATGATAGAGGAGAGTGTCCTGACCAAGCTGTACGTCACCGACACCGTCGAGTTCAATACCGAGGAGGCCGAGAAGGTGGTAGGCGGGCTTCCGAAGAAGATCGAGACCCTGTCCGTGGCCAGGATCTTCGCGGAAGCGATCAAGAGGATTCACGAGGGTAAGAGTCTAAGTTCCCTCTTCCTCGGAAAGTGATCCCGGGGACCGACGGATACCGGCAGCGGCCCGTCCCCGCCTGAAGAACTCCCTCATGATGCGGGCGCTTTCCTCTTCGCGGCATCCTCCCGTCACCTGCGGATAGTGATTGAGATTGGGCATCTCCAGAACGTTCGTTACGGAACCGAATGCTCCGAACCTGAGGTCCGGAGCGCCGAAGACCACCCGGGAAACTCTCGACAGCACTACAAGGCCGGCACACATCAAGCATGGTTCCAGGGTGGTGTACAGAGTACAGTTCGCGAGTCTCCAGTCTTTCCTGTCTCCGGACGCGGCGGTTATGACCAGGTGCTCGGCGTGAGCCGTGGCCAGGCCGGTCTCGGAAGTCCTGTTCCTGTCGGCGAAGAACCTGCCCGAGGAGTCCACCAATACGGCTCCCACGGGAACCTCTCCCACCCGGAAAGCTTCCCTGGCTTTTTCCATGGCCTTTTCCATCCAATACCCGTCGACTACGCCCGGCTCCCGGAAATTCATTTTCCCCTCATCACATCTTCTATCTCATCGGGAGTACGGGGAATTCCAGCGGTAAGAATTTCATTGCCGTTCTCCCCGATAAGCACGTCGTCCTCTATTCGAATGCCCACACCCTCCTCGCGGGAGTAGAACCCGGGCTCCACCGTCAAAACCATTCCGGGACGGAGTTCCTCCCCGGAAACGTTCTCGTCATGGGTATCGAGGCCTATGTGATGGCCGATGTTGTGATAATAGTACTTTCCGATCTCCTCCGGGGAATCCGTAAACTTCCGCTCCAGCAGCATGGATGCGTAAAATTCCTTCACTTCCGCGTTCCACCGGGAATAGAGTTTCCCCGGGCGCAACAGTCTTATCGCCTCTTCCTGCACTTCCAGCACCATCTCCACCAGTTCACGCTGCCTCGGGGTGTACCCGCCGTTCACCGGCACCGTCCTGCTCACGTCCGCGTTATAGAATTCCGTACTGGCACCGAAATCCACCAGGAGGAGGGTACCCTCTTCCAATATCTCGTCGTTTTTCGAATAGTGCAGGCAGGTGGCCCGTTCTCCGCCGGCGACTATCGGGGGGAAGGCCGGTGTCTTCTCCCCCTTAAGCATGAATTCATAGAGCATCTCCGCTTCGAATTCGTACTCTCTCATTCCGGGCCGCAGTCTTCTCAATGCCCGCGAGAACCCCCGGGCGGTGATGTCTATCGCCCGCCTCATCTTCTCCAGCTCTCCCGGTTCCTTCACCATTCTCAACCTGAAAATCTCCGGAGAGAGTCTTTTGAATGCCAGGTGCGGATAGGCGGCGAGAAGCCTCTCTACGAAACCCTGTCTTCCACCGCGATGTCCCGTCAGTCCCCCGACCGGATAATCCACCCGGACCTCGGTGATACCCCATTTGTTCAACAACCTGTCTATCCATTCCTCTACGGCCGTGTTGAAGGAGACGTTTTCAACTCCGCTGATCCCGCCGGCCTCTTCCACAGTGAGGACGGAACCGATCCATTTCTCCCGGACCTCGTCGTAAGGTGCTATGAAAAGATCTTCCCTTATATCCCCTCCCTTTTTCCGATGGATCACCAGCCAGGTTCCCTGCTGGTCGATACCGGTGAGATAAACCAGGTTCTTGTTGGGGACGTAGGGAAATTCCGCATCCGCGCTGGAGGGTTTGGGCGTCGCCGGCGGTATTACCAGGGCGAACTGCCCGGGCATCTTCTCCAGCAGTCTCTTCCTTCTTCCGGCATAAACGGAACGGTTGAACATCTTGACCTCCACTCAGGTTCGCGGTCGCCGTCTCTCACGAGAATATACTACCTGAGATTCCGCTTCCGGCCGCCGTAAAAAAAGGCGGGCCGAAGCCCGCCTCCGCCTGAAGGGGATACCGTCTTATCCCTTGATCTCGATCTTCCTGTGAAGGGCCTTCTCCTCCTTGGGAAGCACGATGGTCAGAACACCGTTCTCGTAAGTGGCCTTCGCCTCGTCGCTCTTGACGTCGGCGGGAAGGGTGAAGGACCTTGCGAAACATCCGTACCTGACCTCCCTGCGGTGCCAGGTCTTTTTATCCTCTTCCTGCTCTTCCTTCTTCTCGCCCTTGATGGTGAGAACACCATTGGCCACGTCCACTTCGATATCTTCCTTCTTCATCCCGGGAAGCTCGGTCCTGACGATGATGGACTCGGCGTCTTCCATTATGTCCACATCGGGAACCCATTCCCTCTGGAAGTTGAAAACATCGAACTCGGGAGCGATGTTCCTGAACACGAGTTCCATGGGAGAAAGAAGACTTCTCCTGGTGAGTCTGCTTTCATCATCCCTCATCTTGGATACCTCCTTCATCTTCGATACCTCCTTCCTTTTACGTTTTCCGTGACTTTCCACGTAGAAGAGAAGCAAAAGTCTTGCCAGGATATGGCTCCCCCTTTCGCGAAGATCATCGCCTGAATATCCGCGACACCGGGTCGTTCCCGTGGAAAATATTCCGATGACGGGAAACCGTGCGCCATAATGACGCATTATCTGGCGGAAACGCTGACGTCTTCCAGGAGAATAGCGGGAAAACGCCCTCCCGTAAGAGAATCATGGAGCTCATCTTCCACTGCGACCACGTTACGAAGGACTTCGTAGACGTTTCCAGCCACCATCCCGTCCTTGATTCTTCCCTTTATCTTCCCGTTTTCCACGTAATACCCGGGATTAAGCCCCACGGAGAAGTCCCCGTTGTTTATGTTCCCGGAGTGGGCTCCGAGCACCCCCATGACGATGACCCCCCTGTCCATCCCGGAAACCATGTCGCGAAAGGAAGCTTTCCCGGGAGCGATTCCCGGGGTTTTGAGCAGGGGTGCCGGCTGTATCGCCACGGTCTCCCCGCCCCACATGCTTTCGCGGTAACCGTTACCGGTAGGCTCCTCTCCCAGCCTGGCGGCATAGTCCAGGTTGAGAATCAGGTTCTCGAAAATACCGTTCCGGAACACGACGTGTTTCCGGGTCTTCACTCCCTCGTCGTCGAAGAAGCTCGCTTCCGGCCGGGAAGTATCCGTGGGGTCGTCGTAGAGGGTGAACTTTTCCGACAATACCTTCTTCCCCCTCTTCTTCAGCAACGGTGAAATACCGCTGTGGAACGCCATGCCGGAAGCACCGGCCGAAAGTCTCCACAAAAGCGTGAACATGGTATCCTGGGTGAACATCACTTGCATCCTGCCGCCGTGCACCTCGACCTCCGGCAGTCCCGCGCGGTATAGTTCCGCCATTTCTTCGAGGTCTTCGCCGGGAAACTCCGATGCCGAAGAAGAACGGTAAATCTTTCTCACCGCCGTTTCGGTGTTCGGAAAAAGCACCGACGCGAACAGATACATGACCGGAGAATGGCGAGTCACGTCCAGGCCGTTGCTGTTCATTATGCTTACATCGGTCACGCTTCTCTCCGCAGCAATGTCCACCTGGCCCTCGACCCTGTCGGACAGATACTCGTACGCCTTGTCGGAATACGAATACAGGTCATCGAATCCCATGGACGCCACCGTTCCATCCATGGAAGGCGGAGGGGGAAGATCGCAGGGAGAGGGAAATGAAAAACCGGCTTCCACGTGTCCTTTCATGGAGATCCCGGCGTTCTCCGCCACTTTCCGGGGATCCAGAAGATTCTTCGTGTATGCCGTACCCAGTTTCCCGTTCTTTATGATCCTGAGAGCATACCCGGTTTGTATGCCGGCGGACATATCCGTCACCCTGCCGTTCCTCACGGAGAGGGAGCCGTAATCGCTCCTGTAATGGAATACCTCGGCCTGGTCGGATTTATCGGCGGCCAGATCCAGAAGTTTTCTCATTCCCGTCTTATCCGTCATCTCAGGCACCTCCCACCACCATTTCCCGGATGAGTACACTGGGTCCTCCAAGCGCCGATTTTATGTTAATCTGACCCTTCCCGCACCCCCCGGATTCCGACAACACCATTTCGTTACCTACGGCCTCTATACTTTTCAACGTGGTGAAGAGGTTGCCCATTATGTTCACATCCCGGATCATCGGACCCACCTTGCCCCCTTCAACGATGAACCCGTATTGAGCGCCGAACGTGAAATTTTCCCCGCTGGTTTGTCCCCCTTTGCCATCCAGGAGGTACAGACCGTCTCCCAGTTTCCGGAGGAGTTCTTCAAGAGTGTGTCCACCGGGTTTGATAAAGATCGTACCCATCCTGACTATGGGTTCGAACCTCATGTCCTCCGCCACCGCATGTCCGGTGGGAGGTTCCCCGAAGCCCGCCGCGGTCGCCCTGGAATGCAACCTTCCCGTCAGCACGCCTTCGTTCATCAAGGTCACCGGTTTCACTAGCACACCCTCGTCGTCGTACTTGTAGTAGCCCACCTGCCCGGGCAGGGTGGAATCGGCCACTATGGTCACCTCCCGGGACCCCAGTTCCGCTCCCAGGACCATTTTGTTCCTGAGACCGGGATTGTCCTCTATGATGTCCGCCTCGCTGAAATGCCCGAAGGCCTCATGGGTGAAAACCCCGGCAAGGCCGGGATTCAGAACCACGTCGTACGTTCCGCCCTTGACGGATCTCGCATCCAGAAGGCCGGCCGCGATTCCGCTCCTTTCATGAAACAGTTCTTCCCGGTCCAACAGTTTGCGGAATCCGTCCGCCCCGCCGATGGCGACTCTCACGTTCTGCGATACGCCGTCTTTCCCGGCTATCACCTCGCCCAGTATGTTGGTGGTGACCAGCACCTCCGATACGGCGGTCCCCTGGGAATTCACGTAGTGCTTGTCCCTCGCCACCTCCCTGTAGGTGAGCCTGGTGGTAACCGTTTCCGGCCGATCCAGCATGATTTCGTTGTATTTCTCCGTCAGCCTTATCTTCTCGTCTATTTCCACTTCCCGGGGATCGATGTCCAGCGGAGGTTTCACCACGTCTTCCACCACGGGGACATCAGCCAGGGTAACCCTTTTCCCTCCGGTCTTCCTGATGGTGTCCGCTCCTTCCAACGCAAGACGGATGGACGCGGGAACATCCTCCTCCCTGGTAACCGTGGCGGAGGAAAACCCTCCTTCTCTCAGCACCCGCACAACGAAACCGTCCGTCGTGTTGGAACCTACGCTCTTAATTTCCCGGCCCACGAAAGAAACCACCGTTTCGGTCTTGATCTCGTACCTTATGTCGACGAAATCGGCGTCGACTTCCCGAATCATGGATTCGAGCCTGCCCAGCATGGGAATGCTCCTTTCTTCTTTCTGCGGATTCGCGGCTTGACTTTCTAATATTACCTCATCGTCCATCTCCGTCATTGACCCGTACGTACCCGGTCGCAATTTTTCATTACCGGGAGGATCCTGTCCGCAAATATTCATGGAGGCTGTCATGATTCCGCTGTCGTTGTCCGTGATCACGCTCGTCACATGGTTCGGTACGAAATTACCCCCGGTCTTCGATCTTCGGGACGTGGAGGGAGAAAATTACGTGACGTCCGTCAAGAGACAGCAGGGAGGCACCTGCTGGACCCATGCCATAATGGCTTCGATGGAGGGAAATCTTCTCATGAACGGTGCCTGGGAGGAAGCCCGGGAAACGGGCGAACCCAACCTGGCCGAGTACCACCTGGACTGGTGGAACGGGTTCAATAATCACAACAACGACGATCTCACTCCCCCCACCGGCAGCGGCCTGGCGGTTCACCAGGGGGGAGACTACCTGGTAGGAGCGGCATATCTTACCAGGGGGGAGGGTGCCGTCAGGGACAGCGACGGTCAATCTTTCGAAAACCCTCCCGCAAGAACGACGGATTCCTACCACTACTATTATCCCCGTGAAATCGCATGGTACGACATCGGAACCGGGCTGGAAAATATAGAGGTCATAAAACAGGCTATCATGGACCACGGGGTCATGGGAACGTGCATGTGCTACAACAGCACCTTCATCAATAACGAGTACGAACACTACCAGCCTCCCTCCAGTTCCATGGATCCCAACCACGCCGTCGCTATCGTGGGCTGGGACGACGGGCGGGAAACCCAGGCGCCGAAACCCGGGGCATGGCTCGTCAAAAACAGCTGGGGATCCGGTTGGGGAAACGACGGGTATTTTTGGATCTCGTACTACGATAAGCATGCCTGCAGGAATCCGACCATGGGGGCCGTGTCCCACATCGCTGTCGAGTACATGCGGTATTCAAAGGTTTATTATCATGACTACCACGGATGGAGGGATACTCTCTCCTCCGCCACCGAGGCATTCAACGCCTTCATATGCGTCGGGGACCAGATGATCGAGGCGGCAAGTTTCTATTCGGCGCTTCCCGGGATTTCCTACAATATCGTCGTGTATGATGATTTCACCGAGGGAGAACTATCCGGCATACTGGCACGGGCATCCGGCACGACGGACCATGCGGGCTTCCACACGGTGGACTTTTCTTCTCCTTTCATCCTGGAAGAAGGCGATGATTTCTACGTGTACCTGTACCTTTCCGGCGGCGGACAACCATACGACTGCACATCCGATGTTCCGGTACTCCTGGGCGCGGACTACAGGGTGATAGTCGAGTCCAGGGCGGATCCGGGCGAAAGTTTCTTCAGGGAAGGTTACGATTGGGTCGACCTCCAGGAGGTAGACACCACTGCAAATTTCTGCATCAAGGCTCTTGCGAACCAAGTGGGACTGGAACTGGATCCCGACGCCGGTTTTACTTCCGGGGGTGACGAGGGAGGTCCTTTCGAACCGTCGTCCATGGATTACACCATGACCAACCATGGAAACGGAACCATTGAATATCTCGTCTCCACCGAGGGCGGCGCCGACTGGCTGGAGATTTCCGATACCTCCGGCTACCTGTTTCCCTATGAGCCCGTCTCGATTACGCTATCCATAGGAGAATCCGCGGCTTCCCTCCCGCATGGAGCCTACACCGAACGGGTGAATTTCAAGAACCTCACCACTCACCAGGGTGACACCTACAGGGACGTGGTGCTCGTGGTGGGCGATCCCACCCTGTTGTATTCATGGGACTTCTCAACCGACCCGGGGTGGACGACGGAAGGGAAGTGGGAATTCGGAATACCACAGGGCGGGGGAGGACAGCAAGGGTACCCGGACCCTTCCTCCGGCCACACGGGCACGAACGTTTATGGTTACAATCTCTCCGGCGATTACCCCAACAACCTTCCGGAAACCCATCTTACCACGGAACCCCTGTCGTTCGAGGGAATGTACGATTCGCACCTCGTGTTCTGGAGGTGGCTGGGGGTGGAGTCCCCGGAGTACGACCACGCATATGTCCGGATAAGCACCGACGGTAAAAACTGGATCGACGTGTGGGCCAACGAGGATTACGTTGAAGACGGCGAATGGGTACGACAAACCTTCGATATCTCCAAAGAAGCCGATGACGAACCACGAATCATCATCAGGTGGACCATGGGAGCCACCGACGGAGGATGGACCTATTGCGGATGGAACATCGACGATGTCGAGATATATGCCGTTCCTCACGAAGGAGTGGAAGACGGCGGGTCCCCGGGGCCAGGTCTGGTGGTCCGTCCACCTTTCCCCAACCCTTCCACCCGGGGATTCAACCTGCCCTTCTCGATCGGAAACCGCTGTTCCGTTACCGTAAGGATATACGACGTCTTCGGAAGGCTGGTCGGAGAATCGGACCTGGGAGAGTTACCGGGGGGAAGTCACACGACCTGGTGGGACGGTATGAGCAGATCGGGGAAACCGGTGGTGCCGGGGCTCTACTTCGTCACCATCTTATCCGGGGACGAATCCCGGACGGTCAAGGCGGTGGTGTTGCAATAACGTAATAATCAATCTTCCCGGAAATCGTCCAGGATGGTTCTTATCTCCCGGAGCTTCTCCTCCAGGAGTCCGGGAGAGGAAGCTTCGGCAACCAATCTCAGGTACGGTTCGGTATTGGACGGCCTGAGACTGAACCACCATTCACGGAATTCAAGCCGATACCCATCGAAATCGTACACGTTGGAAGGAATCTCCCGGGATGAAAAATGGCGGACAACGGCATTCATTGCAGCCGCCTTGTCCGACACGATAAAATTCACTTCCCCGGAATTGGAGTAAACGTCTATTTCTTCCACGAGTTCGGAAAATGATCGCCCGGCTTCGGCGCGGGCGGCAAGAATGTTCAGGACGTGGATCGCCGCCAACATTCCCGAATCACAATTGAAAAAATGTCTGAAGTAATAATGTCCGGCGAGCTCTCCCCCGTAAGCCGCCCCGAGTTCCCTCATTTTCATTTTCGCGTGAGAATGCCCTACTTTCCACATGTAAGGCTTTCCACCAAGGTTTCTTATCCTCTCGATAACTCCCCGGGATGTTCTGACGTCGTGAAGAACCCATTCTCCGTTTTTCTCCAGCAGGCTTTCTCCCAGCACGGCGGTCATGATGTCGGGGCGGACAAAGCCGCCGTTTTCATCCACGAACACCACCCTGTCCCCGTCGCCATCGAAAATGGCCCCCACATCCATTCCTTCTTTCAGTACCAACTCCTTGAGATCAGCGGTATTCTTCTCCACCAGAGGATTCGGATCGTGATTCGGGAAATTGCCGTCCATTGTATCATAGATGTAAGTCACGTTCCGTCCGAATAGATCGGCGGCCAGCAGGGAAGCCATGCCGTTCGAGCAATCCACGGCGACACGGAGGGGAGACAAGTCCCCGAGAAACCCGGCCAGGAATGAAAGGTAATCCTCCCTGGCTCCGGTGAGCCTCCTCAATTTACCCCTGGAAGCCGCCGGAGAAGGAGTTCCTTTTCGGACCATTTCCTCGAGCCGGCGTAATCCCGTGTCGTAACCTACGGGCAGGGCCCCCTTGCGGGAAATCTTCATACCGTTGTATTCCCCGGGATTGTGCGATGCGGTTATCTGCACCGATGCGGGAAAATTTCCGGTCGCGGTAACGTAATAGACCATGGGAGTGGTGGCGGGTCCCATATCCTCGACGTCAGCTCCGGCATCCAATATACCTTCCGTCAGGGCCTCGAAGATCTCCGGCGACGACTTACGGCAATCATAACCGACCAGGACCCTGTCCGCCTCCAGAAGACCCGGCAGGTGCCGACCCACGGCGTAGACCGTCCCGCGGTCGAAATCCTTCCCGTACACGCCCCTGATGTCGTAAGCCTTGAAAGGACCCACGTCAGCCCCTTTCGAACAGGCCGGCGGCCCCCATGACGGATCGTATCTCTTCCTCCAGGGCGGAAAAACTGAACGGTTTGACGAGACTCCCCGAAAACCCGTACTCTTTGTGGTCAGCCAACACCGGGTTATTGGTGTACCCGCTGCAGACTATGGCCTTAACATCCGGATCCATCTCCTTGAGGGAGGCCACGGCGGCTTCCCCGCCGATTCCGCCGGACACGGTCAGGTCCAATATCACCAGATCGAAAGGTCTTCCTTCCTCCAGCCTCTTTCCGTAAATTTCCACCACCTCGTTACCGTTTCTGCTCTCCTCTACGTCGTGACCCAGACTGAGGAGCATTTCCTTGAGGACCTTCCTGACTTTGTCGTCGTCATCCATGATAAGGATGCTCAGCGCCCCCACTTCCCCACCCCGGGGCCATTTCTTCTCATCTTCCTCTCCGGCGACGGCCCCGGTTTCCGCGGGAAGATATATGGTAAACTCCGCTCCCTCGCCCTCCACGGAAGAAACGCTTATCGCCCCGGAATGCTTCTTGATTATGGAAAAACTGGTGGCAAGACCCAGGCCGGTCCCGTCCGGCTTGGTGGTGAAGTACGGATTGAACACTTTTCTCATGTCATCCGGCGGTATACCGGGGCCTTCGTCACGAATCGATATTTTTACATACTCCCCGGGATTCAGCGCCCGGATGTTTCCCTTTTCGAGGATGACGTTGCCGCAGGTCACCGTGATCCTGCCCCCGTCGGGCATGGCCTGGACCGCATTCAAGGCTATGTTCCTCACAGCCTGGGATACCTGCTCCTGGTCGGCATATATAGGAAAAAGATTGTCGTCGAAACGGAACTCCGCCTTGACCAGGGATCCGCTCAGGCAGAACAGGATCGGTTCACGCACGCACGATTCCACGTCAACCAGTTTCCTCATGGGCGCCCCGCCTCTGGTGAAGGTCAGGAGTCGTCCGGTGAGCACCGCCGCCTCCTCCACGGCACTCTCGGCCTCCTCGAGCCGCCGGCGGATCTTTTCCGGGTCCCTCTCCTCCATCGCAAGGAAGATGGAACCCTGTATCGCCATGAGAAGGTTGTTGAAATCATGGGCTATCCCCCCCGCCAAAGTGCCGATGGTCTCCAGCTGTTCTATCTTAAGAAGTTCCTCTTCCCTCTTCTTCTGCTCGGTAACATCGAGAATCATTCCCTCTATGTAATCTTGTCCGCCGTTTCGCCCCTTGACCATGCGGGCGGATACGCTGCCCAGGAACGTGGATCCGTCCATCCTGCGAAATTCTATCTCGAATCCCTGGATCTCTTTCTCCCTTTCGAGTTTTTTCAGGAATTCCCTGCGTTTCTGAGGATTCCGGTACAAATCACTGACGCGTACTCCGTCGATTTCACCCGGATTCTCCGGATCGAAGAAAAGTTTTTTCATCTTGGGATTCGCCGAAATGATTTTGCTGTCGGGATCCAGAGTCGTCCTGTACAAGGCCACGGGAACCTCGCTGAAGAGCTGATCGTACCTGTCCCTGGTTTCTTTCAGTTCATCCTTGACCTTCAGGGTCTCGGTGAGGTCCAGAGTGAGAACGATCACCTTGTCCACGGTACCATCTTCGTTCTTCAGGGCGTAAAAGTGATGGGATATATATTCCGCCGCACCGGAAAGAAAGTTGTCCGTCTTCAGGATGGGTATGTAGAGATAACCGCCTTCTCGGTATACCTTGACCACCTGTTCCAGGTAATCTCCCAGATAGGAGTCGCTGTCGTCGATGCGCAACTCCTTCTTCGGCACTTTCAATTCTTCTATCTGCTCCGGCGTCTTGCCCCATATGGTCGCCCAGGATGAGTTGAACATGAGAAGAGTTCCCTTGCTGTCGTACACGGAAATTCCCACCGGGGAATTATCGACTATGGCCTGCAGCAGTTCGTGCTGCTCTTTCAGCTTTTTTTCGGCTTCCTTTCTACGGGTCAGATCACGCACGGAAAAAAGCACCGCTTCGGTGTTCCTGTAGTTTATTGCAACCGAAGACAGCTCGGCGGGAAGGAATCCGCTTCTTTTTCTCACCCTCACCTCGAAAACCCCGCGGTGCCCCGCCCGATCGCCAACCACGGGAAAGAGTTCCTCCAGTTTATTCCTGTCGGAATCATGGAACAACCTCATGGGCGACAGCATGTAGACTTCTTCCCTGGGAAGACCGGTCATGTTGCAGAAACTCGTGTTGGCGAAGAGGGTTCTCTCCATGGTGCATATGAGGATGCCGTCGTTGGTGTTCTCCACCACCGCCCGATACCTCTCCTCGCTTTCCGCCGTTCTTCTCTTTTCCTCCACGACCTCGCTGAGATCCTTGAGGACGACTATCCTGTCTTCAGTGCCCGGAATGAAGTCCACCTTGGCTCTCATGAACCGCTCTCCCGAAGGAAGTTTGAGCCTCAACGTATAGGAAGAAGGCGGGTCTCCCGTGCCGTTGGCCCTGCTGAAGAAATAACCGGCAAGCCTGGGCTTCTCTTCCTCGGGAAGGAAATCTTCCCAGTGGAACTTCCCGATGACGTCGTTTACGTCCGTTTCAAGAAGAACGGCGGCGTTTTCGCTCAGGTCGACGATGATACCGTTCCTGTCCAGGATCGCTATGAAATCGTTGCTGAGTTTCATCAAAGCCTGGAGTTTCGAACGAAAGAGACGCAGTTTGTCTTCCGGTGCGGAGATATTGTCCTTACGTCCGGACAGGGATTCTAAGGTCATACAAGCAAATCCTCTTGGATGGATGGGCCGGAACTACGAGTGTAGTATACCATCCGTTACCGGTAAATCACAAGGTTCCGGAACCCTCTCCGGAAGATACCGGCATGGAGAAAGGATTTTCATGTTCATTATCATCGCTCTCGCCTTGGCGGATGCCGGTCAAGTTTTCACCGTTGATCCGACCAGGCATCCGAAGCGGCCTTCGGGGGAACATATCCTGCGGTAGTCCCGGGGTTGACCGTTGCCGAAATCCTATTATCATCTATGTGCATTTTGCATGTAGATGAGAGGAACACTATGCCGGGTCGGGGAAGATGCGGAAGCGAGAACAGGAAAAGATGTAGAAGACGGAGCATATACGGCTTCCTCGAACCATGCCTGCTACTCCTTCTCCACGGGAAGGAATCTCATGGTTACCAACTTCTGGAAGACCTTGAAAAATTCGGTTTCCATGAAGTCCCGGCGGACTCCAGCACCATCTACAGGATGCTTCGGAGTCTGGAGGAAAGGAATCTGGTCGAATCCAGGTGGAACGAGGGTGACGCCGGTCCCGCCCGCAGGGTCTACTCCCTCACCGACGAGGGAAACCTCTACCTGAAATCATGGGTGGAAGAACTGAAGAAGACACGCCATATCCTGCAGACATTTTTGAAGAAGTACAGACGCCACATGGAAATTTTCCACGGAGAAAACGATTAGAAAGGAGAAATCATGCCCGGAGGAGACGGAACCGGACCCTTGGGAGAAGGACCCCGCAGCGGAAGAGGCGTTGGAAGATGCTCCGGTCATCACGAAGGAGGATACGTGACCTCTCCCGGCCGGGAAGGTCGTTGCGGACATCATGCAAGACCCTGTCGGGGCGGTGGTTACCGACATCGATACTATGAAGCCGATATTCCCTGCCGGATGCATCACCCGCACCGGTGCCGACCGGGATACTCCCGGGAAACTGATACGGAAAGCATCAAGCGGCAACTGGATTTCGTTTCGGAGATCCTGGAAAGGATCGCCGGCGGAATCGAACGGATCAAGAACGCAGATAAGCGTGGAAACAAGCAATGAAGGTGATGGTGAGCGCCCGGGAAGCGACCTTGGATTCACCCGTCGGTGACGTGTTCGGAAGAACTCCCTACTTCATCTTGGTGGATACCGAGGATTTCTCATTCGAAGTCGTCGAAAATCCGGCCGGGAACCAGACCGGCGGGGCCGGCGTACAGGCGGCCCAACTCGTTCTGGCTCACGAACCCGATATCCTTCTTGCTCCCAAACTGGGACCAAAGGCGTTCGAAGTACTCGAGGCTGCGTCCCTTCCATGTTACTCGTCCGGAAAGGGTACCGTGAAGGACGCGGTACGTGACTTCGAAAAAGGAAAACTTCAACCCCTTTCCTCGTCCGGTTCGCCGGGCCACGGCAAACCGATTCCCGAAAGGGAAATTTCCGGGGAAAGCACAGACCGGCATCTCGACCAACTGACTTCCAAGCTCGGGAAACTCAGGGGACAGGTCGAGAAATTGCTGGAAGAAATAGCGGAACTGCCGGGGGAGGAAAAATGAGGATAGCCGTTTCGTCCGACGACGACCGAGGGTTGGACAGTCCGGTGAGCCGCCATTTCGGACGATGTCCCTTCTTTATCCTGGTGGATGTCCGGGAAGAGGAGATAATAGCTTCTGAAGCGGTAAGGAATCCCTTCTACGAAAGCCACTCGCCCGGACAGGTGCCATCCTTCGTAGTCGACCTGGGAGCACAGGTCATGTTGGCCGGGGGAATGGGACGAAGAGCCATCGATGCATTCTCCGGGGCCGGAATCGAGTGTGTCTCCGGGGTTTCCGGCACCGTCAGAAGCGTGGTGGAAACATTCCTGTCGGGAAAATCGGCCGCAGCTTCACCATGCAGGGAAAGCATCGAACATTCTTCGGGAACGGAATCTCACACCCGCCTCCGACCGAATGACGCGACAGGCCGCCTGACGAACGGAAAAACGAAACCGTAAAGGAGAAAAGCATTAAGGGGAAAGGCACGAACAGGAGCCCCGGCGGAGGCACGGGACCCGGAGGATTTTGCGTGTGCCTGTCGTGCGGATACGGGCAGGAACACCGTGCCGGCCAACCGTGTCATGCCATCCGCTGTCCCAAGTGCGGAGCCTCCCTGGCCAGGAAGTAAGACGAATGGTCATTGTCGTTGCCGGAGGCAAGGGCGGTACCGGTAAAACCATGGTGGCGGTGAGTCTCGCGCTGGCCGCCGCCGGGACTTCCGGACCGAAACCCCTGCTACTGGACTGTGACGTAGAGGAACCCAATGCCGGACTGTTCCTGAATATCGAGTACGAGGCGAAAATCGAAACCGGGGTCCGGGTCCCCGTGGTGGACCCGGGAAAATGCGATTTCTGCGGAAGGTGCGCCGAAGTCTGCGCTTGGCATGCGATCGCCGTAGCCGGTGAAAAAGTCCTGGTATTCAAGGATATGTGTCATGGATGCGGAGGTTGCGCCCTGGCCTGTCCCAGAAATGCCGTCACGGAAGAACTCCACGTCTCGGGCTACCTGGAAAGCGGTACATCCGAAAGAGTGGACTTCGCCGGGGGAATCCTCAATACCGGCCAGGCCATGGCGGTACCCATAATTTCGTCTCTGCTGGATCGATTTCTCGACGACTCGCAGGAAAGAACCGTCATCCTGGATGCTCCTCCCGGAACCTCCTGCCCCGTGGTGGAAACGATAAGACCCGCGAATTATGTCGTACTGGTCACCGAGCCCACTCCCTTCGGGCTCCATGATCTGGCTGCCATGGTCAACGTGGTGAGGGACCAACTCGGCATACCCGCCGGCGTAGTGATCAATCGCTACGGTGCCGGAAGCGATGATGTGGAAGGATTCTGCAGGGAAAAAGAGCTGCCGGTCCTGGCAAAGATACCCATGGACAGGAGGATAGCGGAAACCCTGTCCGAAGGAGTGGCCCTCACGGACGGTCTCCCCGGATACCGACCGCTTTTCGCCGAACTCCTTGAAAGGATCCGGAAGGAGACATCCTCGTGAAACAGGTAGTCATTCTCAGCGGTAAGGGAGGAACGGGAAAGACCTCTCTCACCGCAGCCCTGGCTCACCTGGCACACGCCGGGATGAACCTGGTGCTTGCGGATGCCGACGTCGATGCCGCCAACCTGGACCTCCTTCTCGATCCGGAGAAGTTGGAGGAACATGACTTCACCGGAGGATTCAAGGCCGTAATTCACGGGGAAGCCTGTACCGCTTGCGGCAGGTGTTTCGAGGTATGCAGGTTCGGCGCCGTGATCGAGCCGAAGCCTTCCGGTAAAACCTACGGTGTGGACGAGTCGCGATGCGAAGGTTGCAACACCTGCATATACCAGTGTCCCGAGAAGGCCATATCCAATTACAGGCCCGTGGCTGGAAAGTGGTTCAGGTCCTCGACTCCTTACGGAACCCTCTTTCATGCCGAAATGAACGCGGGAGAAGAAAACTCCGGAAAGTTGGTTTCCATAGTCCGGAAGGAGGCTGCGGAAGCATGTGTATCCACGGGTTGCGACTTGGTTCTCGTGGACGGCCCTCCAGGCGTGGGATGTCCCGTTATCGCATCCTGCTCCGGGGTTGACGCAGCCGTGATTACCACGGAACCGGGAATATCATCCATCCACGACCTCGTTCGGGTGGCGGAAACCCTGGCCCTCTTCCACGTGAAACCGGCGGTTTGCATCAACAAGAGCGACATCAACCCGAAAAGGCGGAATGAAATCGTGGAATTCTGTTCCGGCGAGGGGATAACCTTCCTCGGCGACATCCCTTTCGACGAAAACGTAATGAAGGCGTTGTCCATGAGAGTTCCAGTCACCGCGGCCTTCCCGGAAAGTCCGGCGGCCTCGGCCGTGGCGGACATATGGAACAGGCTGCGTACCCTTATCGAATATCCGTGAACGCCGGGGTTTGACGAAGAACGTTCGTTTCCATATTCCTATTAGCATTGTAAGCATATCAATTCAAGCATGCCGGGGGAGTGTATCATGGGGAAATCCAGCGATTCCGCGGCGGCCGCTAGGCTCGCCTCCACCGTTTCCGTCCTGGAGGATCCGGGGAAAAGGATGGACGCCCTGGCCAAATTCATCACGGGCTACAAACCCGAACGGATAGTCCCCGTGCTGGACCTCCTGGTTGCGGACACCTGTACAAACCCGGAAGCCGGGCTCTCCTTCCTGGCCCTGATGGATCTCGGGGAACTTGCCCGGCGGGAGCCGAACTGGAACTGGTCCGCCCTTCAGGATCATTTCGTGAAAACCAAGATGGAAGAGGTCTGGAAGGTTTTCGGCAGGCTGACCCCTTCCGAGAAGGAGGCCGCCACCGCCAAGATATCCATGCTCATAGAGATATTCCACCTCCTTATCGAGGACGAACTCCTGGACCCGGAGACCGACATGGAATGCACCGGCCCCCACATGGCCGCCAGGGTACTGGAAAAAGGGAATGTGAGCGATCCCAATTTCGTCGTCAAACTCGCTTCCTACCCCGTGTCCGTGAGAAAATTTCTGAAGGATATCCTCTCCGAACTGGATTTTATCGAAAAAACCCCCGGTTCCTGGTATTTCACCATGTTCAAAGATTTGTTGAAGAAGTACGCATCGGGGGCGAACATTGCCGCTCACCTGGGAACCGGCAAAATCTCCGCCGCCGTGGCGCAAAGAATGGCGGAAAACCTGGTAAAGAGGCTCGATCTGCTCCTGAAGGCCCTGCAAATGTTTCCCTCCGGGCATCCTTCCATCGATCCGGCGGCCGACGCTTTCCTCACCGTGCTGACCAAGCTCATGGGAGAAAAGGACCAGGTCACCCTCTCCATCCTGGGAGGCACCATCATGGTAAACGACGTGAAGGTGGAATCCAGGAACCGCAGTATTCTCGGGTTCGTACGGTCGTTCAATGAGCGACAGATGAGCAGTCTCACTTTCAGTGGAGAGATCTCCCCCGACGAAATAAAGACCTTCGCCAAGCTATTCAACCGTCCACCGGCCTATATACTGGAACACGGCGGCATGGGAAAACTCCTGGAATCGAGGAGCATCGATTCGATATCCGTCAACCGTTTCCATTACAAGCTGATATCCGAGGACGGAGACTCCGAGGATACCCTGGTCAGGGGCGAGGTCACCATAGAAGACGCGATCTTCTCCGAACTCATAGACAGGCTCGAAAGAGGAGAAGGAATAGATTCCATCCCGGGCAGCAAGATAGGTGACGCCCTCAAGTCCGTCCTGGCCGCCGCCAAGGAGAACAAGGAAGAGCAGAGGGCTATGATAGCCAGGTTCGTCCTTGCCCTTGATCCTTCACTCCTGGAGAGCGGACTCCTCTCCAACAAGGCCGTACAGAGAAGCATGGCCTGGAAAGTCGTGCGGAAGATGCTCGACAGGCTCCTCGTGGACTTGAACTCCCCCGATCCCGACATCAGGCACGAAAGCCTGGGGAGGCTGCTGGACATGGCCGGAGTTTCCATAAGAAGGGGCAAGGAGAATTCCACCATACAGATAATCGAAAGCGTATCGATCATGCTGAAGAGAGAGAAGGATCCCGACGTACTCTACAGGGGGATCACCCTCATCGCATCCATGATGGAAATGCTCATGAAACGCGGCATGATGTCCCTTGCACTGGAAACGGGTAAGGTCCTCCTGGATTTCGAAGCCAAGAGATTTCCCAGGACCGAAATGGAAACAGCCAGGAAAAGGGCGCTCCTGGAAGCTTCCAGGAAGATGGACACTATGGAATCGGCGGAGGCCCTGGTGGAAAAACTGCTCTCGGAAGACGAAGTGGTCGCCCGGGAAGCCAGGAAACTGGCCATGATAGCTCCCCCCGACAACCTGGTGTCCAGACTGGCGGCCGTCTTCCACGACGACAACAGGAGAATGAGATCCAAGGCCTTCCAGATGCTGGTCAAGATGGGAGCCAGGGGGTTGTCGGCCATGCACTCCAAACTCAAGGAGACCGCCGCGGCGTTCAAACCCTACATGAATGACAAGACCTTCACCATCCCGGACAAGGATTGGTACGTTTCCAGGAATATCATACAGGTATTACGTGAAATAGGCTCCCAGGAAAGCGGAATCGTCCTTGCCGAACTTTGCATGGTTCCGGATCCGAGAATCCGCAGGGAATGTCTTCTCGCATTGATGAAGGTGGCCCCGGCAACGGCGGAAAGCCTGGCCATGCAGCTGGTTTTCGACGATTCCCCCGATGTGGCCGGCATAGCCGTGGACATGCTGAGCAAGCAAGCCCGAAAAAAACCTGTATTCGTATCCAGGCTCGTGGAAGCATTTACGAAAAACCCGGGTATCCGGCATGATTTGATGAAAACATTCCTGTCCCTGGGCAATAACAGGGAAATCATGCACCTCATCAGGATCCATCTGAACGAGGGTCCGGCGGGATTGCTATTCGAAGACCCGTACCTGCTCGACGGAGCGCTGAAGTTGATGAGGAAGCATGGGAAAACCGGAGACCTGCCTATATTGGAAAACATCCGAGACGAGGTTGCCGGCGGACTCTTCAAGAAGAGCAGGATCGATCGGAACCTGCTTGCGGCTCTCAGGGACACCATCGAATTCCTGAGGACGACCCCCGACGAACCCGCGTCGCCTCCCCGAACCAGGAAAAGGGTCAAGAAGGTGTCCGACAAACCGAACCTGCCGGCCGGCGACGACGAGATAACGATTCTAGGTCCCGATTTCGGAATAAACAACGACTGAGATCCGTCTTTCTTCACGGCTTTTGCACAAGAAACGGTGGATATGCCGTGTGAAGGCATTCCGTGAAAACCGGACGGTAAAACAACCGGAGCAGGTGAGTGGTACGCCCGCCAGGACTCGAACCCGGAACCTTCTGGTCCGTAGCCAGACGCTCTATCCAATTGAGCTACGGGCGCACCGATGACTGCTTTGGAGGGTAATACTAATCTCTTGCTCCGTCATCGGTCAAGTACACGGTCATTGGCAAGGTACGTTATGGGCAAATACCGTATCCGCACCCGGTTGCAGATCTTCCACCGGACAGGACCTTTCCGTGACGGGAGGAGGATCGCTACTCTCGACATTCGTTCCGGATGACGAATTCCTACTTTCACGGGAAAACCGGCAAGGCAACACCGCTTCCGGAAAAAGGACCGGACATACTCGCCTGGATCGGGAGGGAAGGTACCGGAAACTACAGGACATTCCCTGCTTTTACCTGGCGATCCGTCATGACGAACAGGAGACCGATTCGATTCCGGGAGCATCTTCCCTCTCCGGTGCGGGCTGCTATTATAGTAACGACTGCGAAAACGATTGCGATCTCCCGGAAACGGAATTCCGGAATGTTCTCTTCGAAAGGATCATATGCCTCCATATGTTTCCATCGGCGGATACTCGGATCCGCCGACGGTACCATGCTTCTCCCTGGAAGTATCTCCGGGAGAAATGGTCGCGGTAACCGCTCCCCCCGGGTCCGGGAAAAGCAACCTTATCCATTCCATTGCCGGCATCAGGAAACCCGCCGCGGGATCCATCAAGGTAATGGGTTCCAGGGCCGGTACTCTCAGGGCAAGACGGTCTTGCGTCTTCGTATTCCAGGAAGACAACTTCACTCCCGGTATCCCGGTGAGAATCCAATTGGAACGACGCCTGGCCGTTTACGGGAATTCTTCTCCCCGCACATTCCGGGAAGATATCTCGAGATGGTGCCTCGATGCCGGGCTCGGCCGGGTCATGAATCTCTTCCCTGAAATGCTCAATCTCTCCGACCTGCAACTCTTCTCCCTCGCTCCCCTCGCCCTGGGGCGGCACCAAGTAGCCGTCCTGGACGAGCCCGCAGTCTTCCTGTCTCCATCGGCCCTGGAAATCACCATGGAAATACTTTATTCCTTCCTGGACAGGGGTGCCGTGGTTTCCCTGGTACAACCCGGGTCTTATCTAGTCGGAAAGGCGGACAAGGTGGTGACCCTGGGATGAAAGGAGGAATGTACCATTTCAGACAGAGTCTGGGCATAGCGCTCAAAACACGGTGGGTCGCTCCCTATCTTCTGATTCCCCCGATGCTCGCGATAATCGTACGACTGGGCATCCTGGTTCCTCCATCGCTCCAGTCCCTCGAACTTCTTCCATGGGGGAACACCTCCCTGGCCCTTTGGCACGCATCATTCCTGGTGGCCCTCATCTCCGGAATCGAGTCCTGTCTTTTCCTCTCCGGAATCTGGGAAAGCAGGTGGATGTTGAATTCCCTGGCTCTCCCGGTGAAACGGGCTTCCGCTTTCTGGGGCCCCTTCCTCGCCGTTCTCACCGTATCAACCTCGGTTTACGCCCTTACCGTCGGCGCCGTTCTGGCAGCCCTGCCGGGTATGCGCGTATTCCCCCTGACCCTTCTTTTACTGGAGACCTACGTTCCCGTGCTGTGGGCCGTATCCGTGGGAGCCTTCCTGGGAATGCTCACATCGAGAACCGGCGCCGTGGTCCTCATGATCGCCTGGTTCGTAGCGGGGTCGGTTCCTCTTGAACGGATTTCGCATGTCCCCGTTTGGGTGACCAGGCTCCTGCCTCCCCTGGGAAGTCTTGTTTCCTCGGGCATCAACCTGCCGGAAAGCCTTCTACTCGCTTCCATCCTCCTGGTCCACGCGTTGCTGGCCCTGGTGGGAGGAAGAATTCTTTTCGAACTGTCCCTGAGCAGGAATTGATCAGTCCAACAGGAGATACATGTTGTCGACCGTTTCGGTGAGTTCTTTCTCCACGTCCACGTCAACCCCTTCGGGAACCAGGATATAGAACAGCAGGGAATAATCCCCGGTGAAAGCGGCAAAGGCTCTTCCCCGGGCTCTGATCTTTCCGGATTCGTCTATGATGTTGAAATTCAACCGGGGCACCAGTCCCACGGGACCGGTCCCTGCTTCTCCGGGACCCGTTCCGCACTGCATCCAGTCCACGAAACCCACTACCATGGAGGAAAACAGGTCCGGCGGCACTATGTCCCTAAACCTGTTGGACAACCAGTGATCCTTCCTGAGATCCGTGCCCAGGTCTTCTTTCCAGTAATAGAGGTGTACTTCCACTCCCTGTTCGTTGGGCCGGTTCGTCAAGACTCCGCTCTCCTCCGTCAGGGTACCCTCCAGCGGGGGAACCATGACCTCGGGGAGATACCCGAAGGCGACCCCGGGATACTCCAGTACGTAGACAGGTTGCGCTTCGGAACCCGGGACAGAGGAAACTGAAACAGCCAACAGCAAAATGAATATCATGACATCCAACCTTTCGAAATGATTTCCCGCGGTTCTCCCATAGAATATTTCACTATAGAATAAAACACCGCGCAAGACCATCGGCCGGCGGGAAGATTCCCGAACCGGACGACGGGGGGTCACTTTCAACCCTTCGGGAATATTTCCGGCGATACGATTTCATAGTCGATTCGCTTCACGAAGGTTCCAAAATGAAGTTTCCAGCCGTTTCCGGGGTTTCCGAAAAAAGGAGAGCGACGGGACGGTAATCGCCCCGCCGCTCTTTCCCCGACAGGAATCAGATCTTCTTTTTCATCTTGGCCCGCCAATCCACCAGGATCGGGCTTGCTATGAATATGGACGAATAGGTGCCTACCACTATTCCGATCATCAGGGTCAGGGCGAAATCGGACAGCACTCCTCCGGATATGACGAAGAGAATGAAAGCGGCCATGAATGTCGTGAGAGATGTTATGACCGTCCTGCTCAGCACCTCGTTTATGGAGATGTTGACCGTCTCCTCGAAAGTCTTGCCCTTCCGGAGTTTCCGATCCTCCCTGATCCTGTCGAAAACAACTATCGTGTCGTTTATGGAATAACCGACGATGGTGAGTATGGCGGCTATTATCGTGAGTGACACGTCTATGCGCAGGAGCGCGAGCATCCCGACCGTTATCAGCGTATCATGAACCAACGCGGCTACGGCGGCCACTCCCCATTTGAACTGGAAGCGGTACCAAACGTAGAGGACGATAAAAAACATGGCCATGAAGATGGCGTTCACTGCCTTCGTCTTGAGTTCCTCGCCCACCCGCGGTCCTATCTGCTTGATGAAGGAGAGTCCCTCCGTGGCCTCTTCGAGTTCCATGGGAACGCAACCGGCCTTGTCCAACGCCGCATATACCTTTTCCTTGTCGGTCTCCGACGTCCTTACCACGAACGCCACGGCACCCTCTTCCCCGGCGTAATCCATAAGTTCCTGGACCTGCACGTCGGGAAGACCTTCCTCCTGAAGCATCTCCTTCAATTCTCCCGAGGATATCACCCCGGCGCTCACGACATTAGTCTCCAATCCCCCGGTGAAGTCTATGGACATGTCGAGCCCGCCATTGACCACGAACGCCACGGCGCCCAGCAACATCACTCCGAGGGAAACCAGGTACATCTTCTTCCTGGCCTTCACGAAATTGAACTTTCTCTCTCCCAGCAGGTGCCATTTTCCGAAGCTTATATCGTTCCTCCAGGACAGCCACAGTTCGATCAGCGCCCTGGAAAACACCAGAGAACAGAACATGCTGGAAAGAATACCTATGGATAGGGTCACGGCGAATCCTCTTATCGGCCCGGTGCCGAACTTGTAGAGCACCAAGGCCGTTATGAGTGTGGTCAGGTTCGCGTCGAGTATGGTGACGAAAGCCCTGGAGTAGCCTGCCTTGACCGCGGTTTTGATCCCCTTGCCGGCACGCTGTTCCTCCCTCACCCTTTCGTAAATGAGCACGCTGGCATCCACCGCCATTCCTATGGTTAGGATGATACCCGCTATGCCCGGAAGAGTAAGCGTCGCATTGAGTCCGTGAACCCCAAGCCGGGCGAGAGGCCCCGGGAAGCAGAGAACGGCCATTATCAGCAGCATGTCGAAGGCGAGCGCCAGGATCGCTATCACTCCCCCGGTACCGTAATAGGCTATGATGAAAGCCGCCACCAGCAGCATGGCCACCACGGCGGCGATTATTCCCCTTCTTATCGATTGGCTTCCCAGGCTGGGGCCTATGGTCTGCTCCTCGGCTATCTCGAGCTTTGCAGGCAGTGAACCGGCCTTGAGCACCAGCCTCAGGTCCCTTGCCTCGTCCGTGGTGAATCCCCCGGACAACCTGGTCCCGGCCCCGGAGATCCGCTCCCTTATCACAGCCGCGGAATAGACCGTGCCGTCGAGGACGATGGCCACCCTCTTATCGACATTCTCACCGGTTATCGTCTCCCACCTGTCGGCTCCCTGCGAATCGAACTCCAGGATAAGATACGGTTCGTTGGTAATGGATCCGGAGCCTCCGACGCGTATCCTGACGTCCGTCAGGTTGGCTCCGGTGAGAAGGTACTCCTCTCTCACCTGGTCCGCTTGCCTTTCCCATCCCCGTGTGGCGTCCCTGGGGAGGAGGTACAGGGCACGGAACGAACCCATGGGAGTCTCCTGCATCCTACCGAAGAAGAAATCCAGGTTGGCTTCGGCCATTATGGAATCCACGTCAGCCCGGTTCAGGATGTCGTTCAGTTTATCCATGTCCTCGCCGGCCCAGACGATCCAGTCTCCGGGGGATATCCCGGAGGAAACTCTGGCAATCTCCTCGTCGGCGATGTGAATAAGGTCGGCGAGACTCCCGGGTCTGGCCGCCGAGGGTATCTCGAGATCGATTCCTTCCTGCATGGAATCGGGTTTCGCAAATGAGAACCCCTCGGAGGTATCCCGTACCGCATCCTCCCCGGAGGAAGGAACGACCTGTTCATCCGGAGCATCACTCTCCGGAAGGGTTTCCTCTGCTTCCCCTCCGGTCAGAAGGTTCTCTATCCTTCGAAGTACCGGAACACTGGAGACGGTGGGATGCTCTTCGTCGGGATACGCTATCATCTTGAACTCCAGGAGCGCCTGTCTCTCGACTATGGCTCTTGCCCTGGACGGGTCTCTGACCCCCGGCAGCTGGACAACAATCCGGTCGTCACCTTGCCGGGTTATCGAGGGCTCGGAAACTCCGAATTCATTTATTCTGTTCCTTATGACCTCCAGAGCCTGGTCTATCGCCTCGTCGGCATCCATGCCCGGAGCGGGGGAGACCGTGTAGGAAAGGTACATCCCGCCTTGCAGGTCCAACCCCAGTTTGATGGTACCTTCGCTAATGGAATAGAGGTCCCTGTACCGTGCGATCAGTTCTTCTCCACCCTGCCGCTGGAGAGTATCGAGAATCGCCATATAATGCGGATTGTTGGTGCCCGGCTGCACGCTCGCCTCGGCACGATCCCTCTCTCCGGCGGGCATCAAGTACCATCGCACCGTGGGCCAGACCATCAGCGCGGAAACAACTAAAAGAACCAGAGAACTCCAATAGCGCCACTTGGCGACTTTAGCCATATCCGATAACCTCCGAGGACTCCTGGAAAGCCGGACCACCGGCGTTACAAGCGACCGCCCTTGGTTCCGGGCGGTGTTCAATAGTGAAACAGGACGAATATACTACTTGCTGGAAGAAGATGAATACAGCCGGGCCTGTTCGCCGTCAACCGGAGCGCGCTGTCCCATTCATTCACAACCGCCCGCGTTTCAATTCGAGTCTGAACGGCTCTCCCGAAGGGGTGGTTCCCACGAAAGTGAGGCCGTTATCTCCTCCCACGGTGAAGCCATGATCAAACCCCCGGGATCGCAGCGACCTGGTAATGAAAAGGTTCGCCTGGCAGAGGGGAATGTCGTCCTTCAGGTCCATCGCCCTCACCAAAGTGTCGGGAGGCGCCGCGGGGACCGTCCTGAAACCCGGTCCGTACATGAGCCGGACCAGGTCTTCCTCAAGAAGTTCCAGCGGATCCGCCGGTTCCATCGATTCTTCCAGGGATTCCGCGCCCGCCCCCATGGTAAGAACCACGGCGAGCCCTACCGCGCCGGAAGCTATCAGGAGCAGTACTCCTATTTCTCCCCACTTCATTTTTGTTTATTGTCTCCGGTCAGTGTCTACCCTTCGAACTCAGGTTCCTTACGAGGTGAAAGATGTCGAAACTCGGTCTGATTGTCATCCTGTTCATTCTATTCATCGTCTCCTCCGCCCCGGCGGAAGATCCGCCCGGAGGAACAGCCGCCCTCGGTGGGCTCAGCGGGTTCCTCTTCCTCCCCGAGAGCAAGATCCTGGACGTGGGAGACCTCATGTTCCAGGGCAGGTTGGAACTCCTGGATACCGAGGTATATTCCGACCCTTTCTTCAAACTCCCGATCAACGTGACCTGGGGAGCGGTAAAACACCTGGAACTCGGCTGTGAAATTCCTTTCTACCCGGACGACCCCTCGGACGGGAACAACTTCCTGGGCGACATTACTCTCTCCTGCGGATACCTGTACGAAACCGCCAGGGGCGGCTCTTCCCTGACGGTAAGGGGAAATCTCCGTCTTCCATCCGGAGAAGAGGAAAGGGACAGGGGATCGGAACTGGAAGTCGGTGCGGCCACGGCCACGACCTTCAGACTGTTTCGCCTTCACACGGCCGGATCCTTCGTTATCGCGGGAGGGCACGATCCTTTCGACGGTGACATGAACGATTTCCTGAGATTCTCCACGGGCGGTTCCAGCTACATCTGCGAAAACATCCGGCTGACCGCCGGAATGAGAGGAGAAACCACCGGCTTCGCGGGCATGAACGGATCGGTAACGTACTACGGCATCGACAGGATCGCCATCTTCGGAACGGCCGAGATCGGTCTCTCGGGCGGGGAGAACTTCCTTCTCGCCGGCGGAGTCAGTTGGATCGGCTCCGGGTTCTGATACCGCGGGGAATCAAGCGTAGGGTGAAATCCTGCGCAGCTTCTCTATTATTCCAGGAAGAATGTCGAGCAAAACGTCGATCTCTTCCCCGGACGTATACCTGCTGAGGCTGAAACGTATCGCCGTATTCGCCGTCATGGGATCTATGCCCATGGCGGTGAGTACGTGACTCGGGGCGATCTCTCCCGTGCTGCACGCCGAACCCGATGAAACGCAAATCCCTTCCATGTCCAGTATGGTCATCACCGCTTCGCTCTCCACCCCTTTGAAGAGAACAGTACAGGTATTGGGCAGTCTATCGCTGTCCCGGGCAACCACCGAAGCTCCGGGACAACTTTCGAGGATGCCCTCCTCCAGGCGATCCCTGGCCGCCTTCATATTCCCGGCGACCGCGGACAGTTCCTCCAGCGCCATCTCAGCCGCTTTACCCATGCCGACTATACCGGGAACGTTATAGGTTCCCGCCCTCATTCCCGACTCCTGGTGTCCGCCGACTATGAAAGGAGGAAGGTCAACACCCCTTCTTACGTAAAGTATCCCGACTCCCTTGGGACCGTGGAATTTATGAGCCGAGAGACTGAGCATGTCGACATTCATGGCCTTGACGTCCAGTTCCATCTTGCCCGGTGCCTGCACCGCGTCGGTATGAAGCAAAACTCCCGACGGGTGAACTATCTCCGCCACTTCCGCCAGGGGAAACTTGGTCCCGGTTTCATTGTTGGCCGTCATGATGGAGACCAACCCGGTTTCCGGGACCAGCATTTCAGCCAATGCGGCCATGTCCGGGAGTCCGTCCCCTCCTACGGGCACGAATCCCACGGGGGTGCCGTCCCGCATCATCTTCTTCGCCGTATTCAGAACCGCGGGATGCTCCACCATGCTCACCAGGAGCCCGGAACGTAGGGGATTGATCGAACATCCTCCCCGGAGGGCGGTGTTGTCACTCTCGGTGCCACCCGATGTGAAAAAGACCTCTTCCGGTTCAGCTCCGATCAGACGGGCTACCCTGCTCCTGGCCTTCTCCACTTCCTTCATAACCTCTCCGCCGAAGGAATGAAAGCTGGAAGGATTTCCATACCGATGAGTAAGGAAGGGCATCATTTCCTCCAACACCTCCGGCGCGATCATGGTGGTAGCGTTGTTATCCAGATAAGCCTTCATCGCTTCACCTTCACTTCCACCGTCCTGCCCACCCTTCCGGACAGTTCCCGGCTTACGGCTTCCACGGCGCCTTCGCCGGGATCACCGGGGAATTCCAGCAAAACCCTGGAAGGGTGAACATGAGCGATTCCGGGTGGAGTTCCACCGAGAACACCGGCGGAATCCCAGGAAAGATCCCGGAACATGGCCTCCAGGTGTTTCCTCACCGTGTTCCTCTTCCTCTTGAAGTCCCGTACGGCCCCCTCCAGGGCCTCGTGTCCCATCACCGAGCAATGAAACTTCTCCTCCGGCATGCCTCCCAGATACTCGACGACCATTTCGTTGGTCACCGACAACGCTTCATCCAGGGTTTTCCCCTTAACTATTTCCGTGAGCGCCGATGCCGATGCAATCGCCCCGGCACACCCGAAGGTCATGAACCGGACATCCGTTATCCTGTCGTCGTCGTCCACTTCGATGTCCAGTGTCATCGCATCTCCGCACTGGGGTGAACCTACTTCCGACCGGCCGTCGGGATTCGGCAATTGGCCGGAATTCCTGGGATTCATGAAGTGTTCCATCAGTTTTTTGGAATAATTCCACATCTTAGTTCCTATCCACCCTTCTCTCCACCAGGTCCTCAATGGTAATACTTCCCATCAAGTCACAGTACATGTTCTTCATGATAAACCACAGGGGCCTGGTAACACACGTCTTTTCCAGGGAACATCCTCTTTTCTCTCCGCCCGGTTCAGGGGAACAGGTGGTTCCCTCCGCCATGCACGAAGCCGGCAGAAAATCCGTCTCCAGCATTTCCACGACTTCCAGGACGGTTATCTCGCCGGGCTCCCTGCCGAGGACGTACCCGCCGCCGGGCCCCCGCTTGCCTTTCACAAGCCCTCCCGCCCGGAGGATACCGAAAATCTGTTCCAGGTACCTTATGGAAACCCGCTCCTCCCCGGATACCAGCGAGAGGGATACGGGAACCCCTCCATTTTCACCGGCTACCATCACCATCCGTGCCAGTGCCCGGAGCGCATACCTGCTCCTTGTGGAAATCAACATACCGTACCAACCTCCATGCTTATTCTATCATTACCTTCTAAGTAATGTTATAATACCTTCGGAGCTCTTCGGTCAATCCCTTTATCCCTTGTAACGCAGGAAGATTGCAATTGCGGTCGCCACCGACACACCCAACAATACCACCAGCATCGCCATCCCGACAGCGGAAGGAAGAGGATCTCCGGAACCGGGTCCCCGGAAAAGCAGGTCCAGATCCATCCGCACCGTCACCGGCAGGTAGTTGGTCCTGTTGCAGATAACGAGAACATAATCACCCAGGCTCGCCGCATTCATCCTGAAATCTTCCCCGGAGACCCGGGCGTAGGAAATGGTATCCACGGCTTCTCTTCCGGGAAGACCGGTCCACCCGGCATAATCGTCGATATGCATAAGAATCAGCTCCACGAAAGATGTATCGGGAAAAATCGCCAAGCGTCCCGACAGTACGGGTTGATCCGACTTATCCGCCGGTACCCGGAAGAATATCGCCCTGTAGCAGGCAACGGGAATTTCCAGGATTTCTCCCTTCATCAGGGAGAATCCGCCCCCCGATGATGGGGGCGTCGCCAACACGGCCACTGCAAGGATCACGGTCGTTCCGATTCTCATGATTGTAGTATAGTAAGGGTCTGAATGTCGTTACACCCTCGACAACCCGGAATCGGAGGATGCTTGCTTTCAACGAGGGAAACCTACTACCGCCTGTTCTCTTCTTTCGCGGAGAAGGCCGATCCCAAGACTCTGGAACGACTCGCCCTGATCCTGTCCCGGGTACGTTTCTTCCTGAACCGGCGGCTCAACCCTTACTATATTGGCCACCTCTCGAGAATTTTCCCGGACAGGAACCGGGAAGAACTGACAAGAATGTTGAAATCATACTGGAGGGTTCACCAGAGAGCTTTCCTGGGTTTGTTCTTCGCCAGGCGCATATCCAGGAAAAACGTATCCGGTATCGTGACTCTGAAAAACCGTGAAATCCTCGACGACGCGGTATCCCGGGGCAAGGGAGTCCTGCTGCTGGTTCCCCATTTCGGCGACGAAAGGATGCTGCACATACTTCTTGCGATCAAGGGATACGGGATGCACGTGATATCCTCAAGGTACGAAGGGGCTCCGAAGATTCTCAGGGAAGCACGCCTGGGGGTCAGCATGCGTTGGCACCACGTGGCATTTCCGAATCAACCTATCAACTGGCTGTACGAGGCCCTGGACAAAGGAGAGATCGTACAGATTTCTCCCACGGGTTACGGTGGTCCCAAAGGCCACTGGGTGTGGAATTTCGGTGTCCCGGTCCTTGCATCTTCGTCCCCGGTAAGGCTGGCCAAATCGACGGGTTGTTCCCTGGTAATAGCCTTTAACCGTACCATGCCGGGAATGAAATACGAGATAGATTTCAGGAAATTCGAACCTTCCGGCTTCAACGCCGGAGGAACGGCGGAACTCTTCTCCGCCTTTGAATCCCTGGCCATGGATCACCCGATGCAGTACAACTGGATGAACCTCGTCATAAGACACCGGGAAACGAACACTATCGCCAGGCTCGGTTACATTCCCGGGAATGAGGTCATACTGGAAAGGGAAGCTGTTCCCGATGACTGGGATCCTTCAGTCATCGCGGATCCTCAGTCGCTTTGTTCGCTGTCCCCCGAGGGTTGCTGCGCCCTTTCGCTATAGATTCTTTTCAGCATCGCCGCCTGTAACAACAGGTGAATTCCCACCAGCAACGGTATAGCACCGGCAAGCAGGAGCAACATGGGCAGTACCCGTGACCTCGCGGCGTCTTCCAGGGCGGCAGCCGCCTTCTCCAGGTGGGTCACCGCTTCTCCGAAGGCTTCCTCGGTGGAAAAAAGATCAGCCGCCAATGAATCCACCTGATCCGCCACGTGATTCAGCACGGGTTCAACCGGTTCCAGGGTACCCGACAGGTGTTCGAGCCGGGTAACCAGTTCCCCTGACGAGTAAAAAGTGTTATCGAGACCGTATATCGTTTCGTCGAAGTAATTTCTCCCCATCATTGCGGTAATACCGGGAGGAAGGTTTTCGAGACTTTCCTTGATCACCAGGATCATCCCCCTCATGTTTTCGGTCATCCGGCATATCTCATCCACCGTTTCGCCGGTCTCCCTCACCACGCGGGCGGTATTCCTGACCGAAGTACCCACCTGGGCGAAGAGCGACGACGATGACCCGAAATCCCCTCCCAGCAACTCCACTGCGGCATTGGCGCTTCTCAATCCCTCGGCTATCGACAGGAGACCGTTCCGGGCGGGTTCCCATCCCAGGAGGGATGCCGCCATAACCGTCGCTCCCACCACCATAGCCAGTATGCCCAGGATAACGGAAAGCGCCATCGACAGTTTGTAAGGCATAGGTTTCCCTTCCGCGATGAATACGGGACGTTCGACCGCCCGCCTTCTATTCCGGATATTACCTTCATGTATACTTGAAGATAATCTTTCCGGGATAACCTGTGCACCCGCATGGAAAGGTGTTTCATGAACGAACATCCGGGCTTTCTGAAAAGTATCGAGAGAATCGTCTTCCAGGCGGGAAGAATCATCCTGGAGACGGCTGATCGGGGAATCGGCACGAAAAAGAAAAGTTCCAACGAACTGGTCACCACGGCGGACCTCGCTTCGGAACGTTTTCTAAGGGAAAAACTCACCGCTCTGGATCCCGGAGCGGGTTTCCTGGGCGAGGAGAGCAGTGAAGGGACATCGCCTTCACCGCCGTTCTGGGTGGTGGATCCTCTGGACGGAACCAACAATTTCGCCCACGGGTTCCCCGTGTTCGCCGTCAGTGTCGCTTACCGGGACGTAGACAGTATCTCCTTCGCCTGCATCCACGATCCATTGAGAAACGAAACCTTCTCCGCTTCAAAGGGAGGAGGGGCCTTCCTTAACGGCACCGCAATCCACTGCACCAACAGGACTTCTCTCTCCGAGTGCCTGGTAGCCACCGGTTTTCCTTACAGGAGAGGCCCCGGAAACCCCGGGGTCGATTTCTCCGTCCTGGCCTACTTCCTGGAAAGGGTGCAAGGTCTCCGGAGAGCCGGTTCCGCAGCCCTGGACCTTGCCTACGTGGCCTGCGGTCGACTGGATTGCTTCTACGAGGAATCCCTGAAACCGTGGGATATGGCGGCGGGAATCCTCCTGGTACGCGAAGCGGGGGGGAGAGTAACCGCGTACGAGGGCGGGGAATGGACCATGGCTTCCCGAGGGGTGGCGGCTTCCGGGAAACACATACACGACGCTCTGCGGAAGGGAGTGGAATCATCCCTGAAAAAGTAGGAGCCCGCGCCGGTCGCGGGCTCCCTTTTTCAGGCCGGAAATCTCAGAACCCCAGGTTAATACCGAACAGGAACATGCTTATCCCGTCGACCTCGTCCTTCCCTCCCCCCAGGGGTTTCGTGTACTTGTACTCGCCGAAGGCGCTGATGGGAACGATGGGTGGGTCGAAAGACAGGCCCAGGACACCATGCACTCCCGGATGAATCTTATCATAAGGATCTATGCTGAACCGCCCCCCGGTCTGCTCCGCCGCGATCTGCATGAGTACGTCCGCATCACTGAAGAGCACATGGGCGCCGGCTCCTCCTCCAATGTACGGGTGTAGAGGCAACATCCCGATGGGAAACTTGATCTTCAGCGTCGCTCCCAGGTCTATATCGTGAAACGTAGTGGTGTAATTCTCGAAGAGTTGTGAATCCAGGCTGTCCGGCGACCATCCCCACTTATCCTCGAGGTACTCCTTGAGGCCGGCGGTATCATCCTTGAAACTCACCCCGTACTCGTCTTCTATGTACGTTTCCAGGTACTGCTGCATGGTGATTTCACTTTCGCTTCCGGCGTAGGTTCCGGCTATTTCCAGCTCGGCCAGACCCAGGAGAGGGAAAACCAGTTGACCACCGTACACCGCTCCCGAAGAGGGTTGTTTCGTTCTGGGATCGTTACCGTCGTAGTAACCTATTCTTCCACCTATTCTGAGACCGGCGAAGGCGACCCCGGTACAAATGAAGAGAACAAGCAGTTTTTTCATGTACATCTCCTTTCTGTTGTATGTATATGAATATACTCCCTGTCCCGCCGGTGACTAGCGTCGTTCCCTCGATATTGCCCGCGAACGACGATTCCCATAATAAGTTAGAGTATATATGATATATGCATAGAAGGAGCCCCATATGAAGTTCATTTTTATCATCCTTTTCATTATCGTTTCGGTGGTCATGCCGACTTCGGGTATAGGGGGATTCTCCGCTTGGCAGTCCTTCGGGGACGTCGACGGTGCCACGCCCGCGGTGACCCTGCTGGAATCGGACCTTAATCATATGGTGGTGGAAGTTTCGATTCCCGGTTTCCGGCTCACCAAGAAACCCGGCGGCGGACGGGTATGGGATATCGTAGAGCTTCCCGGCTGCTACGCCCAGGGTCCGGAAGGCCTTCCGGACCTTCCCTCGGTGACCGGGATATTCGCCCTTCCTTTCGGAACGGAAGCCGTGGTAACCATCGAGGAGATAACTTCCACCTCCTACGAGAACATCGACGTTTTACCGCGGCAGACCCCCGAGATCGACATGGACCACGATCCGTTCCCCTTCGTGAAAGACGAGGAATTCTACCGCGGCGACCGTGCATATCCCGAGACATGGGCCGGAGTCGACTATCCCGGAACCTGGTCCGGCCTTCATGTTTCCAGGCTTGTGGTAACCCCCTTCAGGTACGACCCCGCAGTGAAAACGCTGGAAGTCGCAAGCAAAATCCGTCTGAGGGTGGATTTCCGGGGAAACATCGAAAAGATCGCCGATCCGGTCACTCCTTCCCTGATTCCTTCTATGCGGCGCAACATCATGAACTGGGACGTCTTTGAAGCTACAGCCTCCCCGCTGGAAGGCGCCACGGATGACGGAGTGGAATTCATTTTCATCTGCACCGAGAACAGTGCCGATTGGGTCGCCGATCTTTTCCGGATGCATCATTTTCTGGGTCTTCGCGTCAAGGTGGAAACCCTTCCGACCCCTGCAAATATCCGCCAAATAAAGGATGCCATAACAGGCGACTACACCTCGGGAGTCACGAGGTTCGTCTGCATAGTCGGAACCCACGACGAACTGCCTTCCTACACCTGGAGCAAGGCCGATTACGTGGGAGACTACTGGTACGGTTGCATGGACGACGACATCTATGCCGAATTGGCCGTGGGAAGACTCACCGGAAACCGGAGGCAGATCAAGCACCAGGTCACGAAGATCATCGATGGATACTGTAACTACTCCGACTTCGATAACGTGAATACCGCCGATATAATTCCCAGCGAAGCGATACTGGCGGCCCACGGGGAACAATATCCCAAAAAGTACACCAAGTGCATGAACGAACTCGCCGCCTACGAGTATAGTCTTATCGACTTCACCTTCAATAAGATATATCCACCCGAGGGAGGCACCGCCGAAATGCTTTCCGACGGAATAAACAATAAGATAGGCACGGTGACCTATCGCGGTCACGGCAACGTCACAAAATGGACCTGGTCGCCGGGCTGGAACGAGGACAAAATCAATGCTCTGACCAACACCTTCATGCCCCTCGTGTTCAACATAGCCTGTCTTTGCGGCTCCTATACCGACAACTCAACCTGCCTGGCCGAGGCCTGGCAGTGGGCGGACGGCGGGGCCGGCGGAAACGTGGCGGCCACCGCCCCTTCCTACACCGAACCCAACCACGACTATATAAAAGAGATATTCAAGGAAATTTATGATAACGGCAACTATCGAATCAGCGAAGCTCTCAACGCGGCGTTGGTGACCATTATAGGGATCCACGGAATCTACGGAGAAGCCAACGCAAAGATGTACATCTGGTTCGGCGACCCGGCGATGGATGTCTGGACCTTCGATCAGGCCGGCGAGCCCCGGGTACTGGTGATGGATCACCCTACTTCATTCTATCCCGGGAACCAGGACGTTACCGTCACCGTCACCGCCGACGGCGCCCCCGTCGAGGGAGTGGACGTGACCGTCACCGACGGAGTGGATGGTTATGACGGCGGCATGACCATCTACGAGGAAGGAACCACCGACGCTTCGGGCCGGGTCACTTTCAACGTGACCATACCGAGCGAAGGTGCCACCGTGAACTTCGGCGCTTTCAAGCACGATTACATCTACGACCGGGATTACGTCATCGTCGGTTCCGGGATTTCCGCGGACGGCTCCTCCCCGCCGGCGTTCTCCCTGGATACTCCGTACCCGAACCCGGTTTCCGACAAGGCCTCCATCGGATTCAGCGTCCCTTCGACCGAACACGTCGTCATTAGCCTTTATGACGTGACCGGCAGAGTGGTCGAGACCCTTTTGGACGGCTCCGTCGAAGCCGGCGGACATATTTTCACTTGGATCCCGGATTCTGATATGGCCGGCGGAGTCTACTTCGTGAGACTTTCCTCCAAAGACGGTACGCTGACCAGGCAAACGATAATCATGCATTAAGAAACGCCGCCGTTCCGAAAAACAGGCCCGGAAGCCCGCTTTTTCTCGTTTTCATGGTCATCTCGATCATACCGAATCATGACTCGATGGGAAATTCGTTGCAGAACCTTGACCTGCAACGGATTTATTCAAATAATCACTTGGTCGTTTGCTGTACTTGCAGCCCGTCGCAGGCCGCGGCGGACCGGAAGCGACTCCCTCCTTAGCGGAACTCCGCCTCCGGTGGCACGCGGCATGTGTTAAAACCGAAAGGAGTTCGACTTGCGAGAATACGAAACCGTGATAATATGGACCACCAACGTCCCCGAATCGGAAACCAACGGGGAACACGACAGGGTCGTGGAAATCATCGAAAAGGAAGGCGGCACCTACGGAAACACCGAAAGATGGACCAGGCGTATCCTGGCTTATCCCATAAGGAAACAGACCGAGGGAATCTATCACTTCCTCAGGTGGAGCGGTGAGAACAACGTCATAGATGCCATTGACAAGTACTTGAAGATAAACGAGAACTGCCTTCGCTTCGTAACCCTGCGCAACGAGAACCACGGCACCGGCGCACAGACGGACTTCGGCGACGTGGAGGAAACCGAAGAAGATTCATCTATGGCGGAAGGATGACCATGGAACTCAGGATGCCCAGCATCAACAAGGTGATAATCTCCGGTAATCTCGTGCGGGATCCTGATACGAGGATCCTGGAAAACGGAACTCACATGGCCCGAATGTCCATCGCCAACAACCAGCGTTATCGCGACCGTAACGGCGAATGGCAGGAAAAGACCTGTTACGTGGATGTCGTGGCATGGAGGAAAACGGCGGAACTCGTAAGCGAATACTGCAGGAAGGGATCTCCCGTCCTGGTGGAAGGTGAACTCGTGTACAACTCGTGGGAGGATTCCGACGGCAACAGGCGAAGCCGCCTGGAGGTGAATGCGAGAAGGATCCAGTTCCTTGAAAAAAAGAACCAGGGTTCCTCTTTCGACGACGATTCGGAAGCATCTAAAAACAGTCGTGACCAGGGAATACCCGACGATGACATCCCCTTCTGACATACCATGACCGTTCCCAGCCGCCCGCCGGAACTGAACTACGTGGCGCTTACCGGTGAGGTCGTAAAGAAGGGAGACCTGAAGACGACGAACCTGGGGATATTCCACTTCGTATTCAGCATGGAGAACATCCTTTCCGATGTCCCGGACCGGTCCGGGAAGTACCTGCTGGATGTCGAAACATGGGGAAACCTGGCCGAGAGCGCTTACAGAAGGTTGAAGAGGGGATCGTTCATCCTGGTGGAGGGACGGCTGGTAAGCAGATCGTTCGTGGACAGATCCAAAAGGACACATTACAGGATGGTGGTCAAGGCCTCCGGATTCACGATTCTGAATACAGGCAACTAGAACTTCGGAAGGAAGACATCATGGCGTCGAAGAAAAGAATCAAGAAGAAGAGCGGCAAGTTCGGCCGCAAGAAGAAATGCAGGTTCTGCGCGAACCCGAGTCTCGAGATTTCCTACAAGAACGAGAAACTCCTGGAGAGATTTGTTTCTGACAGGGGCAAGATAGTGGCGAGACGAGTTACGGGAAACTGCGCCAAGCATCAGAGGCGGGTGGCCAATGCGATCAAGGTGGCGAGGTTTCTCGCCATCATTCCATACGTCCGGGAACATTACAGGTAGGTTTGCCGGAAATATGTCGGGGAACGGAACGGCAAAGGGAACAGGCACCTTCGGCCTGGTGGTCCTCTGGGTACTCCTGTTCTTCCTGGGACTGCCTTACGCGGGCATGGCTTTCATGGCATCGTCATTCGCGTGCAGGAATTCGCGAACCGGTACGATTCTCGCCCTGGGAACGCTTCTTCTCGTATTTCTGTTCACAGGCCTCCCCGGCGCACTGACGGCCGCAGCCGGAGCGGGAGTGCTGGCGGGAGCTTCGAAAGCGGGACTGGATTTCACCGCCGCGACCGCGGCGGCGGCGGCAGCGGCTTTCATAGCCTTCCTGCTGGGCATACTGATCGTACCCCGGCATTCACCGTGGTCGGCGGAGAGCATGGCTACCGTTATCCGACTGTATAAGTCGGCGGGCATGAGCCAATCCGAGATAAACTCCGCAGTGGACACCTTTATCCGCCTTCTGCCGTCCACCCTGGCCACGTGGACCGTTTCCGGCACCATTGTCGCTTCGATAACCGCACGAATCATATGCGGAAGAAGGCACCGTCAAACCGGAACCGAACCTGCGGGAAAAGCATGGCCGGAGGAAAAAGATAACGGGCAACTGCGACTGGGGCTGGTTCCCGCATGGATACTCATCCTCTGCATGTCGGCTTATCTGTTCCACGTTCCATCCGCCGTCGCCGGGGCGGCTCTGAACGTGGGTATCTTCATGCTCGTACCCTACACCATAGTGGGCTTGGCCGTAATGGGAAGATTGCTGAAACACCGTCCCGGTGTTTTCATCTTTTTTCTGCCGGGCATAATCTTTCCACCGGCACTATTCGGGTCCCTGGTGCTGATAGGCATACTTGACACCTGGTACGATTTCAGGGCGCGCATGGCAGCCCGAAGGAAAGGAACGATTTGAAATGAAAGTCCTTCTTATCAAGAGCGTCGAGGACCTGGGCCTTGGCGGTGATGTCGTCGAGGTTTCGGACGGTTACGCAAGAAATTATCTTTTCCCCAGGAATCTGGCGATCAAGGCTTCGCCCGCAGCGGTGAAATCGGCCGAGATATACAGGGCGAAAGCTCTCTCCGAGCGGGAAAAGACCATTTCCGAGGCCAAGGATCTCGCAGGGCGCCTCAACAATCACACCGCCGAGATCAGGGCGTCCGCCGATGAAAACGGACATCTCTACGGCAGTGTCAATGAAAAGAACATATCCATGCATCTCAAGGACGCCGGTTTCGATGTGGATGCGGGGCAGATCATCATGACCGAACACCTCAAGAACATCGGCGACTACAAGATACAGGTCAAGGTATACGGTGAGATAAGGGCTGATCTGGCGGTGAAAATCCTCCCCCTCGAGGAGGAATGACCTCTTTGAAGATACTTGCCGTCGAAACTTCATGCGACGACACGGCGGTCGCCCTCCTGGACGGAACGGATCTCCTGGCCGAGGAGATCCGTCACCAGGACGTACATTCGGCCCATGGCGGAGTGGTTCCTGAATTAGCATCCAGGAATCACCTGGAAACGCTTCCTTCCGTTATCGGCGATGTATTTGCAAAAGCCGGGGTCCCGAACTTCCCCGGCACCATAGACGTGTACGCGGCCACTGCGGGCCCCGGTCTTGTCGGATCTCTTCTCGTAGGACTTTCCTGGGCCAAGGCGGCTGCATGGTCTTCGGGAAAACCTTTCCTCGGAATCAATCATCTGGCGGCACACCTGTTCCTGCACTACGGGAAACCGGTGAAATTTCCAGCCGCGGCCCTGTTGGCATCCGGGGGACATACCTGTCTGCTGAGAATGGACTCCTGGGAAAGAATAACCATGCTGGGATGCACCAGGGATGATGCCGCCGGCGAATCCTTCGACAAAACCGCGAAGTTACTGGGCCTCGGGTATCCCGGGGGAGCGGCTCTCGACGCGCTGGCGGAACGCGGAGACCCCTCCGCCGTCCATCTCCCCTCCCCGCTCCATGATCCATCCCTGCCGGAATTCAGTTTCAGCGGACTCAAGACGGCGGCGAGAATCGCCCTGGAAAAGGGAGCCGATCCCGCTGACCTCGCGGCATCCTTCAGGCTCAGGGTGGTGGACAGCCTGGTTTCCAAGTTTCTTCACCAGTGCAGGGAAATCGGCGCCGCCAGCATGGTGGCGGCGGGAGGAGTAACCGCCAACAGCCTCCTGAGAAACAGGCTTTCCCGGGCGTCGGCCCTCCTGGGCATACCGCTGTTCCTGCCGGATGTCGAACATTCCACCGACAACGCCCTCATGGTGGGGCGGGCTGCGGCGGCCGTACTGGATTCCGATCCTTCGGCCCGTTCTTCCTTGCAGTGCAACGCCTTTTCCAGGTGGACGGGTTCCGGTCTCTCTCCCTTGTGTTGCCACTAGCTCTTTTCTCTATTACTATTTTCCGAAAGAAATCTTCGCACCGGGAAGAGGAAACGTGCTGACGACATTATCCCAGGGAATCGACACGATAGATATTGAAAGAATGCGCAGGGCACTGGAACGCGGCGGTTCCCGTTTCATGCAAAGGATTTTCACCGGGGAGGAGTTGCTGGGTGGAGAAGACATCGTATTCCTCGCCACCAGGTTCGCCGCCAAGGAAGCTTTCTTCAAGGCTTTGGGCACGGGCTTGTCCGGCGGTGTACGGTGGCGGGACTTCTCCCTGCCACGCGGAGAAAGCGGACATCTCCTGCCGGTGATAAGCGGCAAATCCCTGAACCTGCTTGGGAAAAGAAAGGTACTGGTCGATGTGGCCAGCACTGCCAAAGCGGCGGTAGCCGTCGTGTTCCTGGCCTGAACGGACTGGAGGGAAAACGATGAAGTACTGGGTCATTCCTGATGAGATGGCCGCCTATGACAGGAGAGCCATCGAGAACGGCACTCCGGCGGATGTTCTAATGGAAAGAGCCGGGGAAGCTGTAGCCCGACGCGCCATGAAAATGGTTTCCCCGGACGACGGCTTCGTGATAGTGTTCGCCGGTCCCGGAAACAACGGAGGCGATGGCCTGGTTGCAGCGCGAAAACTCCGGGAAAGATCCTACTACGCCCATGTCGTTCTTGCCACCGAACGAGGGAAGAGCCTCTCTCCCGAATGCCAGAACAACCTGACCCGCTTCGTGGGTGACGGCGGCATAGTGATTCCTCCGGAAAAGCTGTCCGACCTGACGGAGAATCCCGTCCTCCTCATCGATGCCCTCCTGGGAACGGGTTTCAAGGGAGAAATCGGAGGTGTCTTCGCCCAGTGCCTGAACCGTATGCATAACTATCACTGCAGGATACTGGCGGTGGATACCCCGTCCGGTGTGAACTGCAGAACGGGTGAAGCGGATCCACTCACCCTCGCCGCCGACGTCACCGTCACCATGGCAGCTCCCAAGGCCGGGTTGCTTCTGCCTCCCGGGTGCGGCTACGCGGGAGCCGTCTTCGTCGCGGACATCGGCATACCCGTGAATGCATCCAGGGACAGAATGGTTCCGGAGGCGGCGGATATACCGGGGTTCCTTCCCGAAAGACCGGTGGACGGGCACAAGGGAACCTTCGGGAAGGTTCTCCTTGTGGGCGGATCGGAAATCATGTCCGGGGCTCCCCAGCTCATGGCCCGGGGAGCAGTGCGTTCGGGAGTAGGCCTGGTCACGCTGACCGTTCCCATTTCGATCCACCAATTGGTCGCGGGCAGGATTCCCGAGGCGCTGTGTTCCTATTTTCTCCCCGGGGATCCCAGCAGCCTGCCGGATCCTTCCGGTTACGATGCCGTGGCGGTGGGCCCGGGAATGGGAGATTCTCTTTCCACGACGAAAATAGTGAACTTCATCCTTGAGAACTGGCAGGTTCCCTTGGTGCTGGACGCCGACGCTCTGAACGTGCTGGGCGACCCCCGGAAGAGACTGAAGGAATATCGCGGACCCATACTGTTGACCCCCCATCCCGGAGAACTCTCCCGGCTTTGTGACTGTGATCCTTCCAACCTGCCGGAGCGTTCCGCAGCGGCGGCGAAACTGGCGGCGGCCACCGGTACTTGCATACTCCTTAAAGGTCGACCTACCATGGTGTTCCAGCCTGAGAGGGGAACATGTCTCGTCCCAGCCGGCAACGACGGAATGGCGACGGGAGGCAGCGGCGACGTATTGACCGGTATCACGGCTTCCTTCCTGGCCCAGGGAATGGATCCCTTCGACGCAGCCGTCTCCGGAGCTTTTCTCCACGGCCTCGCCGGAGACATGGCCGTCGCGGAAATTTCAAGAAGGTCCCTGGCGGCATCGGACATCTCTCTCAACCTGGGCAGGGCGTTTGACTTCGTAGAAAACATCGGAACGTCCGAACTCCTGACCAGCGGAGGGAAGTGGCACGATGGATGGATGGATTAGTCTCGTGGAGAAGTCCCGGAGCTAGGTATCCGAACCCAGTTCCCTTCCCCTGTCGAATGCCTGCAGGTTCACCTCCAGGAACTTCCCCGGAACCCTTTGTTTTATCGCCTCGCGCCAGTATTCGGCGTCGATGGGAAGGTGGGGCGAAACCGCTCCGAGAAGCGCCACGTTGACCACTTTCATGTTACCGAGAGCCCTTGCGACTTCCATCGCCGGAACCATGGTCACCGGGACGCCCTTCTCTTTCATCATCGCGTCCACGTCGGGGTAGACCGCCTCCCCGGTATTCACCGTCATGGGATTGATTTCCAGGTCGCACGCCACGAGCTTTCCTCCGGGAGCGAGATACGGGACCCATCTCAGTCCCTCCAGTTTTTCCATGGCAAGAATCAGGTCCGCGTTCCCTTTCTCCACCAGGGGGCTGTAGATCTTCTCTCCGAACCTGACGTGGCTGGAAACGCTCCCACCCCTTTGGGCCATTCCATGTACTTCACTTTTCTTCACGTCGTTACCGGCGGCGATGGCGGCCGCGCAAAGGATTTCACTGGCAAGCAGGATTCCCTGCCCGCCGGTACCGCAGATTATGACGTTCGTGACGGAGTTCATTCATCACCTTCCATATCCTTCGAGATGGCATCCACCGGACAGACCTGGACACAAAGGTTGCATCTGGGCCAACATAGGAACTCGCTTATCACCGGATGGCCGTTATCCCAGCTGATGGCCGGACACCCGAGTTTCATGCACTGCCTGCATCCCACGCACTTCTCAGTGTCCACCACCGCCACGGTCCGTCTCACGGGCCTGTACTTCATCACGCACGGCCTGCGCGTGATAATCACCGAGAGTTCCTCTCTTGCCAACTCCTCCTCGAATACTTTCCGCATCTCGTCAAGATCATGGGGATCCACTACCCTGACAATCCGGACCCCGCAGGCCTTAACCAGTTCCTCCAGGTCCAGGACCGGAGCTTTTTCCCCCCTGAGATTCCTTCCCGTGGTGGGATTCTCCTGCCCTCCGGTCATGGCGGTCAGGCCGTTGTCCATTATCATCACGGTTCCCGTATTGCCGTTATAAACCATGTCGATAAGACCGGTTATCCCCGAATGTACGAACGTCGACTCCCCTATGGCCGCCACCAACCTTTTTATGCCCTTCCTTCCCTCCGCATTCTCTATGCCGCTCAGAACACCGATGGAAGCTCCCATGCATACGGTGGTCTCCAGGGCATTGTAAGGAGGCATGAGGCCCAGGGTGTAACAGCCTATGTCGCCGGTGGCCCCGGCTCCAAGCCTGCTAAGGCTGTAGAAAGCCCCCCTATGGGGACAACCGGGGCAAAGGGCCGGAGGTCGTCCCGGCAGGTCGAAACCCCGCCATGTGCTTTGCATGCCGGTTCCCGGCTTAAGTGCTTCACGTACTATCTCCGGGTTGAGTTCCCCCTCCAAGGGGATAACGTTTTTCCCGTCGGCTTCGATGAGGAACCTGGCCTTGACCGTTTCTTCCAGGTAAGGATCGTTTTCTTCCACGAAAACCACCCTGTCAACCATGCCCAGGAACTTCTCCACCAGATTCCACGGCAACGGGTTGGACATTCCTATCTTGAGTACAGAGGCTTCCGGGCATGCTTCTTTGACATACTGGTAAGAAACGCCGCCGGTTATGACTCCCAGGGAAGGGTCGCCCTTTTCTATCCTGTTCAATGGACTGGCGGCTCCCCACTCGGCCAGGACGAGCAGTCTCTTTTCCACTTTGCTGTGCATGTCTCTCGCGTGGGCGGGAATCGGGATTCTTTTCTTTATGTCGGTTTTGTAGCCCTTCACCGGAACCTCGATCCTGGGGCCTACCTTCACCAGGCTCTTGGAGTGGCATATTCTCGTGGTCATCCTGAGAAGCACCGGTGTGTCGAATTCCTCAGAAATTCTCAGGGCTTCACCCACCATGTCCTTGGCTTCCTGGCTGTCGGAAGGCTCCAGTATCACCACCTTCGCCGCCCTCCCCATGAGCCTGTTGTCCTGCTCGTTCTGACTCGAATGCATACCTGGATCATCGGCGGATATTATGACTATTCCCCCCGTAGCCCCGATGTAGCTCAGGGTGTAGAGAGGATCGGCAGCCACGTTCAACCCCACGTGCTTCATGGCCGTGAGCACCCGCGCCCCGGCGAAGGAAGCCCCGGCCAAAACCTCCATGCCCACCTTTTCGTTGGGCGCCCATTGGGCCTTTATCTCAAGATATTCCTTGCCTATCGTCTCCAGGATCTCCGTGGATGGTGTGCCCGGATATCCCGTCGCGAAATGAACTCCCGCTTCCCAGGCTCCCCTGGCTACGGCTTCGTTACCCGAGAGGAACAACGTCCCCTCGGTGATCTCGTTGAGTCTTTTTCCCATTTCCGCCTTTCCCGTCGAGGCCCAGTATACGGCCTACCTGTACTCCTTGACTTCCTCCACGCCATCCAGAACCCTCAGGACCCCCCGCACCAACGCTTCCAATTCCTTCTCTCCGGGGAAGACCAATATATTACCCAGGAAGCGGAGAGACTCCGATATTTTCTCGTTTATCTGCTCGTTGAGGGCGATCCCCCCGGTTATCACCACGGCGTCGACATCCCCGGCCAACGCAGCCGCCATAGCCCCGGCCTCTTTCACTATCTGGTAGACCATCGCCCTGAGCGTCAAACTGCAGATCTCGTCGCCCTTGGCAGCTCTTTCGAGGGCCTCTCCCACGTGATCCGTTCCCGTGTAGGCGTACAGCCCGCCCTTCTTGAGAAGCATGACCTTCATCTCCGGCCACGTGTATTTACCCGACAGGCACATCCTGGCCAGCCCCGTGGTGGGAAGCGCCCCCACTCTCTGGGGACTGAAAGGGCCTCCGTCATTAGCCTGACTGGTATCTATCATCCTGCCCTTCCTTATGGCGTTCACGGATATACCGCTTCCGAGGTGCAGGACCACGAGATTGATCCGGTTGAAAGGTTTCCCCAGTATTTCGGCGGCCTTGTACGCCACCATTCTTATGTTCAAGGCATGACTCAGGCTGGTCCTTGGAAGTTGGGGAAGTCCGGACAGCCTTGCTTCGTCTATCATTTCGTCCACGCAGACCGGATCCACGATGTACGGCTTGCAACCCGCCTTCCGGGCTATTTCCCATGCCAGGAGCGCCCCCAGGTTCGACGGATGATCCGCCTGCAGGGTGGACCCGTCTATGATATCCTCGACGAGCTTCTCGTTTACCTCGTAAGTGCCGCTTTCCATGGGCTTGAAAGCTCCTCCCCTGCCCACCACGGCAGCCAGGCGGTCCAGCGGCGTGCCTTCTTCCTCCAGGGTATCGAGTATCATTTTCTTCCTGTAATTCAACTGGTCCAGGGTCGTCCCGAATTTTTCCAATTCTTCCGGAAGGTGCCTGATGCTCTTCTCGAAAACGGGCCGGATTCCCCTGAACAATCCCAGTTTCGTGGAAGTACCGCCGGGATTTACGGCGAGTATCAACCTTTCATCCTCAGCCATTGTCGCCTCCCGTCACCACTACTCCCAGGGCAAGGGAATTCAGCTTGGTCCGCGGGGTATCCGATCGGGAAAGCATTACCACGGGGGCAGCCGCACCGGCGATGATTCCTCCGACTTCGGCATGGGTCATATACATGAAGGCCTTCGCGAAAATGTTTCCACTGCTGATATCCGGAGTTATGAGCACGTTGGCGTTCCCGGGAACGTCACCGGTCATTCCCTTGATTGCCGCAGCCTCTTTGTCCATGGCCCCGTCTACCGCGATGGGTCCCGCCACCTTGAGCCCCGGAATGCCCCTTGACGCCACTCTTTCGAACATAATGGTTTCCGGCATCTTCTCGTTGGGAACCTCCACCGCGGCCAACAGGGCCACCAGGGCTTCCTCCGCCCCAAGGGCCCTTATGACGCCCGCCGCGTTGGCGGCTATCTGGACTATTGCAGCCTCGTCGGGACGGATGTTCATCCCTCCGTCCGAAATCGCAACCAGGCGATCCTGCCTGGGCACGTGGACCACCGCGACATGACTGAGGATTCTGTCGGTTCTCAAGCCGGTCTCCTTGTCCAACACGGCTTTCTGGAAAATCGATGTTTTAAGCATTCCTTTCATCAGTACGGTCGCCTCCCCGGAGCTGACCAGGGCCACGGCCCGAAGCGCCGCCTCCTCCGGGTCTTCCGAGTTCACCACCCGGATATCGGGGGGAAGTTTTTTCCCCAACTTATCCAGAGATTCCTTCAAACCGGCTTCGGGACATACTATCACCGCCGACGCGAATCCCTCCTCGGACGCCTGCAGCAAGGCTTCCACCGATGCGATATCGTGTCCCATGGGTATCGCGACCCTGGCGTTGGAAACTTTCCTGGCCGCCTCCCGTATCTCCTTGAAATTCCCGTACAAGTATGCCTCCCTCGTTTTATGGACAGATCCGAGAATATGGGGGAGGTCTTTACTCTCTGGTTCCCCCATGCAAGATTTTTGTATTATGTAACCCGAAGGGCGTGGGGCCAAGGACGAACACACAGCCCGCGAGAGGGGAAAGTTGTTTGAACGGTGGAAAAGACCTGGACGAGGTCCTGCTTTCGGCGGATGGTTTCCTCCTGGATTTCGACGGAGTTCTCGCTGACAGCGAACCCGTCTTCAGGTGGTCGTGGAACAAGGCCCTGGCCCCCTGGAACCACCGGGTAAACAAGAAAGACTACTGGAAATACTGGTCTTCCCTGGGAGAAGGTCTCTCCGGGGAGATCAAAAGGTATGAACTCCGGGGGATCGACGTGGAGGAAGCGGCCTACAGGCAAAGGACATTCTATGCGGAAGCCGTGGAAAAAGGTTTGGTAAAGCTTTTCCCGGGCGCTGCGGAGCTTGTGGCATGCCTCGACGAAATAGCTTCTCGAGGAGGTCCGTCATGGTGTATAGCCTCGAATTCTCCTTCGGAAATAGTGAAGACGATTCTTCTGCAGGGAGGAATCAGCCCCGGCAACGTGGTGGGGGGCGGAAATCTTCCCGGGAAACCTTCACCCGCCATCTTTTTAGAGGCCGCGGGTAAACTGGAAATACTTCCGGAAAAATCGGTGGTCGTGGAAGATTCGTGGAAAGGAATCGCCGCAGCGAGGGCCGGAGGTTTCACCGGTATCCTGGTACTCAATCGATATAACTCTTCGCTTGAAATTTCATCGGATTACGAAGTATCCTCGTTGACGAACCTTTTCGAATACATAAAAAAAACGTTCAAAGTTTAAGGGGGTCCTTATGAACCTGATTCTGGAGGCCGAGATATTCACTTTCCCCATGCTGAGTTTCATAGCCGGCTTGTTTTTCTGCTTTCTGGGCAGGAAAATACTGGGCATTATCGTAGCCGTTTTCGGTTTCCTGATAGGCTTTTCGTGGTTATCTCCCGCCATAGCCGATATCAGCGGAATACCGCTCGAGGGGAATAACTGGCTGATATGGTTCTCCGCCGTACTGGGGGCCATCCTGGGGCTGGTGACCTGGATAATATCCATTTTTTTCGCCGGCACGGTGCTGGGGATTTTCTTGGCGCGGGGGTTGCTCCCGGAAATAAACGGATTCATTCACGTGGTGATCGGTCTGATCGTCGGGTTCCTGATGAACTCCTTCAAGGAACCGGTCAGCGCGTTTTTCACCTCGTTCGCGGGGGCTTACGTCGCCACGGGTTCCGCCATGATAATGCTCAATGACGTGGGCTTCAGCGGAAGCGTGGCGCGGTTTCTGGAAGTAGGCGACCCGGATCCCGCGATTGCAATCCTGCTGATGCTTCTTTTCACGTTCTTCGGCTACAAATTCCAGTCAAGATCCTTCGGTTCTTGAGCGGGTTTTATTCCCGGGGTTATATTAGCAGGCCCGACCGGCAAGGATTACCATTCCACGATGGGAGGATCCATTGGAGCAGCGTCTATCGGATTATGCGGTGGTGGGCTTCGTGGTTCTCTGCGTTTTCGGTATCTTCAGGCTGTCCCGGATTCTCCTGAAAAAATTACTGGAAACGGTTGAAAAAAGGTTCGGCGAGCCAACCCCGGACCACCTGCTCTTCATGGGTTTCGTTTTTCTGCTGCTGGGCCTCGTATTCCTGCCTTCGTTCACGGCCCTGCTGGCTTTGCTCGATAACGTTCACCTGCTGGGCGGTATCTGGACTCATCTCGTTATGGTTGCTCTCTCCATCATACTTTTCAGTATAGCCGAGGACCTTTTCAGGGAATTCCCGGGAATGGCCCCCTCTACGAAAAGATGGTCTCCGTCGGCACATGCGGGAAGGGTGGCACCCGCTCTGGTACTGTTCTGGACGGTGGGGGTCGTGTTCCTGAGCCCCATTTTTTATTCGGGGCTGACATTGTTGTTGTCCGCTTTCTATGTCTTCGCCCTGTCATGTATTCCAAGACATTCGAAATCCCGCTGATCCTCCATGCCTGACAAAGACATCCGCATACTCCACATCATAACCAAGCTGGCGATGGGCGGGGCGCAGATGAATACCCTCATTTCCGCCAGGGACATTTCGCGTATGGGTTATACGTCCCACGTCCTTACAGGCAGCGAAAGACCGGAAGAGGGCGATCTCTTCGGGCTTGCTGAAAGCTGGGGGCTGAAAGTTATCCGAATTCCCCACCTGCGCCGTGACATCTCTCTCTATCACGACATTCTCGCTTTCTTCGAAATAGTTGACGTGATCAAGAAGGGCGAGTACGACATCGTTCACACCCACGGTTCGAAAGCCCGTTTCCTGGGAAGGATCGCGGCGGCTCGATTTCCCGGAGTGAAGATAATCCAGACTGCCCATGGCTGGCCCTTTTTCGATGCCATGCCGTCTTACCTGAAACACTTCTATGTCCTGCTGGAAAAAATAGGCTTCAATCTCGCGCACTACAACCTCTGCGTGAGTTACAACGACATAGAGAAAGCCCTCAGGTTCGGTATCGGGCACCGGAACGACCATTTGCTGATACGCAGCGGGGTGGAGTTCGAAGAGTTCAGGAAGGTCAGGGGCAGAAAAGAAGAAGCCCGGAAACTGCTGGACCTGGAGCGAAACGGACCCATCGTTGGCACTACCATGAGGTTCTGTTCCGAAAAGGCTCCCGATGTCTTCGTCGACGTAGCGGAAGCGATCCTGAAAACAAGGCCCGACACATCTTTCGTGATGGTGGGAGACGGGCCGCTGTTTGATAAAACCATGAAACTGATCGATTCCAGAAACCTTTCCGATTCCTTTGTCCTCACGGGTTGCAGGAACGACGTGAATCGCTTGTTGCCCGCCTTCGACGTCTTCCTGATAACCTCCAGGACCGAAGGGCTTCCCCGGGCCATGCTGGAAGCCCTGGCCGCAGGGATACCCGTGGTCTCCACGGACGTAGGGGGGATACACGAGCTGGTGAACGGAAAGAAAAATGGGATACTCTGCCGGGAAAACGACGTGGACGCCCTCGTCAAGGGTGTTCTCTCCCTTCTCGACGATCCTTCGAAGGGAGCGGAACTTCTCCGGAACGTGGACGAGGATATAAAACCCTTTTCCGCATCCGCCATGGTGCGGGAATTGTATCGGCTGTATACCAGAATAACGAACCCGGACATGAAAGTGGTTTTCCTGTGCGACGACGAACCGTTCCTCATACCGGAAACCATTGCCAGGATCATCAGGCGGAGATCTTTCAACGATTACACCCTGGTTTCCCTGAGGGGACACGGTTCCATGAAGAACGCCCTGAAGAACGTGCGACGTTACGCCGGGCTTTACGGTTTTCCCGGTTTCTTCGTGCAGTTGGCGAAGTACGCGGTCTTCAAAATTTCGGGACTGCTGAGGCTCCCTACGAAGACATCTCATTCCCTGAAGCAGACAGCCAGGAGAACACGTGCGAGGTACTTGTCAATAGATAATATAAATAGCAAATCATCCAGGAAACTTCTTGCTTCCCTGCAACCGGATGTCTTCATTTCCATCGCCTGTCCGCAGATTCTCAGGAAGAAAACCCTGGAGATACCTTCCAAGGGAGCCTGGAACGTTCACTCGGCTCTTCTGCCCAAAAACAGGGGCATGCTGCCGACTTTCTGGGCGCTCTACCGTGGAGATACCCCCGGGGTTACCATGCATAAGATGACTCCTCAACTGGACGCCGGAGGAATCCTGGTCCGAAAAAAGATTGACGTAACCATTGAAGATGTTTCTCTTCAACAACTTCTGGCCCTGTCCAAGAAAACGGCGGCAGACGTGGTCGTGGAAGGTCTGGATAAAATATCCGACGGCGGGTATGACCTGCTCCCGAACCCGGCGCATCTCGCCACGAAAAATACTTTCCCATCCAGGGTGGACGTTGCAGGATTCAGGGAGAAGGGCGGATCCATTCTCGGGAAGAAATCTCCCCGTCCCGCCATAGCGATCTCATTCGACGTGGAAGAATGGTTCCAGACGTACGCCGCCAGGAAATGGTATCCCTGCGAAACCTGGAATAACATTCCCGGCAGGGTCTCGGATATTGTGAAAACCATAACAGACATACTGGAGCGGCACAATGCCAAAGCCACCTTCTTTTTCCTGGGATGGATCGCCGAAAGACATCCCGATCTCCTGGAAATGGTGGCGGAAAAGGGTCACGAGGTGGGATACCACGGTTACGATCACCTGGAACTGACTTTACTTAAGAAGAAGGAGTTCGAGAATAACCTGAACAGGTTCCTTTCCATCGTCGACGGCCTTTCCGTTCCCAGGCCGGTGGGCTTCAGGGCTCCGAGTTTTTCCATGAAAAAAGACACCGTTTGGGCGGTGGAGACGCTCAAGTCCAAGGGATTCCGGTACGACAGCAGTATCTATCCCATGTTCAAAACCCGGTACGGAATTCCCGAGGCTCCGCAGGATCCTTTCATCCTGAATGCCGGTGAAACGGAAATCCTTGAACTTCCCCTGGCATCGATAATCATTGCAGGCCTGAAGGTTCCCATAGCCGGAGGGGCTTACCTGAGATTCTACCCGGGTTACATCCACAGGATCATGCTCCGACTCTTCTCACGAACCGGCAAGATTCCCGTCCTGTATTTTCATCCCTGGGAAATAGATTCGGTGAACATCTCCGGTGACATGAGCATGTTTCAGAAGATCAGACAACACCACAATTCCGGAAAGAACACCATCAGCAAGATCGAAAAAATCCTTAAGTTATACAGGGGCGTTACCCTAAGGGAAGTGGCGGAAGCGGTGGATCCACTTTCCCTGGAGAAATTCTCGCTATGAAAAAAGCCGCGCGTTTCACCGCGCGGCTACTTTAATCTCCGGTTTGTGGTTCAGGGACCTTCTATGGCTCCCACCGGACATGCGGAAACACATGCGCCGCAATCGATGCAGGTATCGGGATCGATAGTGTACTTCTCTCCCTCATGTATGGCATCAACGGGACATTCTGGCTGGCAGGCTCCGCAGGCTATACAGTTATCGTTGATCTTATGGGCCATGGTACTCCTTCCTTTTCATCCCCGGGTCACCCGTCGGTACACCCGTTACTTGGCCGGAACTATATCCATGCTTACAACACCGGTCAACCGGTTTTGTTCCCGGCGGCTCTCATCAATTCCAGTATCCTGTCGAGTTCGTCCAGATCGTGGTAGGTTATTTCTATCCTGCCCGAACTCCCCTTTCCCTTTATTCTAACCTTCGTCTTCAGAATCCTTTGCAGTTCTTCCTGCAATGTCCCGACCTCCGGGGAAACCGCGGCGTCACGCCTGTTTCGACGGTTTTTTCTTCCTTCCACGGCCGCACGTACCATCGCCTCCAGCTCCCGTACGGACAGTCGTCTTTTCGCAGTCTGAACCGCCATTCTCTCCATCATCACCCTGTCCTCCAAGGAGAGCAACGCTCTTCCGTGTCCCATGGACAGCTCCCCCGATCGAAGAAGGGCAAGGACCTTTTCCGGAAGATCCAAGAGCCGGATGAAATTGGCGATGGTGGGCCTGCCCATGTTCAGCATCGCGGCCATCTCTTCCTGGGTAAGCTGAAACTCTTCGGCCAACTGTCTGAAAGCCATAGCTTTTTCCACCGGATCCAGGTCTTTTCTCTGTACGTTTTCCACCAGTGCGAGGGCCAGCATCTGCCGGTCATCGGCCTCTTTCACAAGGACCGGCACCCTTTTGAGACCGGCCTTTTTCGAAGCCCTCAGTCTCCGCTCACCGGCGATCAGTTGGTACTTGCCGTCCTTCTTCCTGACAACGAGGGGCTGGAGTATACCGTATCGCCTGATGGACGCCGCGAGGGACGCCAGTTCCCCCTCGTCCCAATCTTTACGAGGCTGGTAGGGATTGGGTTCCACGTCTTCCACGGGAACCTCTCTTACATTTTTGCCCTCTTCCAGGGAAGCACCGGGAAATATCGCATCCATCCCTTTGCCGAGAGCCTTTCTCCTTGCGGCCGTCATCTGGATATCACCTCCCTGGCCAGATCGAGATAACTCAATGCCCCCTTGGATCTTGCATCGTGCAGTAAAGCCGGTACGCCGAAACTGGGCGCTTCGCTGAGTTTTACGTTCCTCGGTATGAAAGTTTTGAACATCCTGTCCCCAAGGAAATGCCCTACTTCTTTCTTGACTTCTCTGCTCAGGTTCAGCCTGCTGTCCACCATGGTAAGCAGAACTCCGGTTATATCCAGTTCCGGGTTCCATAGACGCCTCACATTCCTTATCGTTTCCATGAGGTGAGACAGGCCCTCCAGGGCGTAATACTCACTCTGAAGCGTCACCAGTACCTCCCCGGCCGCCACCAGGGCGTTTATAGTGAGAAGACCCAGTGAAGGCGGGCAGTCTATCAACACGAAATCGTAATATCCCCGGAAACTTTCCAGGGATTCCTTCAGAAGAAATTCCCGATTTTCCACAGTGGCCAGTTCTATCTCGAGCCCGGAGAGCGCCCTGGAGCCGGGAACCACGTGGAGTCCCTCCACCATGGTTTCTTCAACCACGGTTCCCGCCGTTTCCCTTCCAAGAAGAAGATCATCTATCGCCGGTCCCTCATCGGGACGCAATCCCATACCCGTGGTCGCGTTGACCTGGGGATCGAAATCCACGAGGAGAACTTCCTTGTTGTTCATGGCAAGGCTTGTCCCAAGATTTATGGCGGTAGTGGTCTTCCCCACCCCGCCTTTCTGGTTGGCTATGGCTATGATTCTCGTCGAAGTCATCGGAACCTTCCGGAAACCGTCGATTTCTTCTCTAATTGACTACACCCGGGATCGGCAGACACGATACTGCACCAGAAAACCCTTCCGGTCAAGCGGTGGGACCGGTAATCTCAATATTGTCGAATATTTTTCCTCTTCGGGAATCCCGGGTTCCCTGACCAGCAAAGTGGACTCTTTCGGACATTTTTGTCCTATGATCCCAAGTAACCGCGCCGCCGGAGCAACGGCTCTTGCCGTGAACTGGTATGCATCCTCTTCCGGTTCAAAATCTTCCAGTCTGCACCGTATCACCTTGCAGGTCAACTCCAACTTCTCCGCCGCATGACGCAGAAACAGGTATTTCTTTCTGCAGGGCTCCATGAGTATCATATCGAATCCCAAGATGGCCAATACCAGGCCGGGAAATCCGTTCCCGCTACCCACGTCCACGGCGGAAAAGTTTTTCTCCATGAGCAGCGAATAGCACGCGGATTCCAACATGTGCCTTTCCCATAACCTCTTCCACTCCCCCGGTCCCACGAGGTTCATGATTCCGGCCCGCTTCCGGAGGAGCAAAGCCAAATCCCTGAACTTCCCGATGGCGGCATCGGATGGAGACAGTCCCACCCTGCGCAGATCCGCCGCCAATTCTTCATTCGGAGGAATTTTCACCTGTTCATTCGTCACGAATTCACTTTTTCCCGTTCCACGTGGAACGTTTCCTCGCAAGGTGAACCAGAAGCCCCTCTACATCGGTGGGCCTTATTCCCGGCAACCTCGCGGCCGTGGCCAGATCGGGAGGTTTTTCCCTCTGCAATACTTCCCTGGCTTCCCAGCAGATCTCCCCTATTCCCATGAAAGAATCTATTCCTTCGAGGCTCACCCCGCGGAGGCTCTCCAGCGAAGCATGTCTCCTTTCGTTCCTCTCTATGTAACCGCTGTATTTCTCGTCCAACATAACCGAGAAGACTATTTCTTCATCAATTCCTTCCAGATCGGGTATCGAGTCAACGAGTCTTTTAGGGGTTACGCTGCCTCTCCTGCAGAGCAAATTTATTTTAATTCCTTCCAGGGATTTTTCCTTGAATATTGCCCTCACCCGACGGGCGGCGTTAATCCTGTCCTCCAGCAACCTTTTCTTTCGTCCGCCCAGGACTCCCATTTCCAGGGCTTCGGGAAAAAGTCTCCTGTCGGCATTGTCCTGCCGTATGTGAAGCCTGTTTTCGGCCCTGGATGAAAACATCCTGTACGGTTCTTCCAATCCCTTCGAAACAATATCGTCTACCATCACCCCTATGTAGGACTTTGTCCTGGATAACACGAACCCTTCCGTGCCGAATACCGTCCGCGCAGCGTTGACGCCGGCCAGGACTCCCATTCCCGCAGCTTCTTCATAACCCGATGTTCCGCAGATCTGGCCGGCTACGAAAACATTCTCCGTGCGGCGCAACCTGAGGGACCTGGTAATTTCGCCATGATGGAGATACGAATACTCGACCGCGTATCCGTACCTGGCTATTACGGCCTTTCCGAATCCCGGAAGGCTTTCCACCATCAATTCCTGAGCCTCGCGGGGCAGGCTGGTGGAGAGTCCGTTCATGTAAAGGAACCTGGACCGGTAACCCATCGGTTCCACGTATATTCTGTGCTCCAGCCTGTCGGGAAATTTCACCACCTTGTCCTCGAAACTCGGACAGTACCTCGGTCCTTTCCCCCCTATTCTTCCCCGCAGCAACGGTGACGCATGGATAAATTTCTTCACCGCTTCCACGGTTTTCGTGTTCGAATGAACCACGTAGCACGGCTCCCGCATGCTCGCGATCTTTCCGGAGGAATCGTAGCTGAAGCGATAATCGGAAGGAGGAGGGTCCTCCTTTTCGAGTACCGACAGGTCTACGCTTCTTCTCAGTATTCTCGCGGGAGTACCGGTTTTGAACCGTTCCACGTGGAACATCCTTTTTCTAAGATCCTTCTCCAGGTCATCCGCCGCCAGGTCTCCTATCCTGCCCCCCCTCCATGTCTCATCACCCCGGAAGAGTCTTCCGCCGAGAAATGTTCCCATGGCCAGTATCACCGCTTTCGCGGTTATCGTCCCGCTTTTCCTGCAAACTACGCCCCTCGCCTTCCGGGTGTTGCCCGCCAGAGCTACAACCTCGTCTTCCAGCACGATGACCCCTCCTTGTTCCAAGGTCCTTTTCTGCGCCGCCGCATACATCGACGCATCCGACTGGGCCCTGGGACCCCAGACCGCCGGTCCCTTACCGAGATTCAGCATCTTGAACTGGAGCCTCGTCGCATCCGTCGCCCGTGCCATCGAACCGTCGAGAGCATCCACTTCCCTCACGATGGTTCCCTTTGCGATTCCCCCTATAGCCGGGTTACAGGACATCTCTCCTATCCTGCGGCGGTTCAGCGTCACCAGGATGGTCCTGCATCCCATCCTTGTGGACGCCAGGGCCGCTTCTATCCCCGCGTGGCCACCTCCCACCACTATCACGTCGAAATCCATGTCACTTTCCCACGCACAGGGTTGAAAGGGCTTTCTCGATGCTGGACGCCATGCAATGTCCCTTTCCCAGCATATCCGCCAGTTCCCTCTCCGCCTCTCCGAGCAGGAATGCCGAAAGTCCCAGGTCACCCTCCCGGTACCGCCGGAGCGAATCCTTCACCTTACCGAGGACCCTTTCGGCGGCAACCGTAACCGACAGGCTTCCCGGGACGGGAGAAATCCTCTTCTTTAGTTCTTTTATTCCCTCCCCCGTGAAACTTGACAGTTCAATTTCGTCCCCGAGAGGTTCGTGTTTCACCTCGTCGGATTTGGACAACACCACCACAACTTCAGCCACCTTATCCGCGATTTCCGCAGTGGGGCGCAGTCCCTCCACGGTCATCCACACCACTTTATCCCAAACTCCCAGCGATTTCACCACTCTCTTGTATGCTACTTCGTCCAGCCCCGTCCCTCCGAAACCGGCGGTATCCACCAGTTCCACGAATCTTCCATCGATTTCGATCCTGTACGAGGCCCCGTCCCTGGTTGTTCCGGGTTCATCAGACACCAAGGCGGTATCCCCGCCGGTCAGTAGGTTGAACAGGGTCGATTTGCCCGAGTTCACGGGTCCCATCAACAAAACCCTGCCGCCGGAATCGAATACCGCCGCGTCCTCCCTGAATTCTTCCAACTCGGTCACCAGCCACTCGAGTCGTTCCCCGGCCCGTTCCTCGCCGTCCAGGTGTTCTTCACTGAACTCTATGTCGCCTTCGAGGGCCTCCCTGGTTCTTCCCATCTTCTCCAAAACGGCCTCGATCCGCTTTTCCACCGCTCCTCCGACCATGGCATCCCGGCCTACGTCCGTCCAAAGGGATGCCAGGTTCAACACCTGGAGCGCTCCCATTCTGCCGGTTGCGTACGCTCTCCTGGTGAATTCGCCGGGAACCGCCCTCCTGACCCCCCTGGCCTCCAGGGCCTCCAGGATACGCCTGGTTACGCGGGGAATACCGTGAGAAATTATCTCCACCATTTCCTCGCCGGTGTAACTTCGTCCCGACGGCCACCCGACAGCCACGACCCGGTCTATTATTCCCTTATCGTCGCGGAGGAAACCTACTTTTCTCTTCATGCCCCTCAGCCGTCCGCTATCCAGGCTCATCATAGATTCCACGACAGCGGAAGTTCCTTCGCCGCTTAGTCTTATCACGGCCAGGGCGGAACTTCCCTCCGGTGTAGCCGGTGCGCAGATCATGTCGGGTTTCAAGGTGCTCATCCTTATGCTCCCGTTGCCATGTCTCAACGCCGTTCCGCTGTGTCCGCTCCGGTTTCCAGTCTATCGTTTATGATTTTTTGCTGGGCTATGGTGAGCAGATTATTCACGAACCAGTACAACGTGAGGCCTGCTGGAAACCTCATGAAGAGGTAGGTCATGAAAATGGGCATTATGTACGTCATGCTTTTCTGGCTCTGATCGACGGTGCTCATTTTCTGCTGCAGGAACATCGATATACCCATGAGAACCGGCAGAAGTCCTATTCCCGAAAGTCCCATGAACCGTTCCGGGAATCGAATTATCATCTCCGGCGTGGAAAGGTCGGTTATCCAGAGCATGAACCCGGCGCCCCTGAGTTGCACCGAATTGGCAAGCACCCTGTACAACGCTAAGAATACCGGCATCTGCATCAGCAGCGGCAGGCATCCACCCAGGGGATTGACGCCTTCCTCCTTATAGAGTTTTTGCATCGCCGCCTGCATCGCCTTCGGATCACTCTTGTACTTTTCTTGTATCTCCTTTATCCTGGGCTGGACCTGCCTCAATTTCGCCATGGATCGGAAACTTTTCGTCGTAAGGGGAAGGAGAACCAGTTTCAATACTATTGATAGTATAATTATTTTCAATCCCCAGTTTTCAACAAAGGATAATACCGACGTGCAGAACCAGAACAGAAGCCTTCCTATGTCTCTTATCACGGGCCACCCGAAATCGACCATCAGGTGGGTGTCTCTGCCGAGTTCCCTCAGCACGCCGTAGTCCAGCGGCCCCGCGTACACCCGCACCCGGTCGTCCAGTATTCCCACGGAAGGCGATTTCCCCTTCTCCGACGGATAGACGACAGCGTAAGCCCTTTCGGAGGATTCCGGCATCAGGACTATTCCAAAGTACTTGCTCCTGGCCGCTATCCACTTGACGTTCCCCACCCGGTCTTCCGTGTCGATATCGCCGCTCTTCCGGCTTTTCACCTTATCGGAGTTCCACTGCGCCCTGAAATATCTGCCCACGTCAACGTTCGACTCGCTTACGGGGATCACTCCCCCGTTCAGCACGGTTATTCCGTCATAACCCGATTTTTCCAGGAGAAAGCCGTAAAACTCCGGTTGAAACGTGTAGCGAACCTTCCTGTTTCCATCCAGGGATACCAGATCCAGGATGACCGGACCGTTTTTTACCCGCAGCGTATCCGGGGCATCGGTCAGAAACCCGTTTCCCAGGTTCATCCATTCGTCCCCAGCCAGGTTCACGGCACCGTTTCCCGACCCCGGTACGTTCTCGTAACGCTCCAGTCGCCAGGTCTCCACCGATCCCGTCATCGTCGAAACCCCGGCTGTCACCATCAATTCGTCGTCTTCGTATACGAGCACGGTTACGGTGCGGCTTTCGAATTCCCCGGCATCGATCGGCTCCCGTTTTTCCAGCGAATCCCGTACAACCGGCTCCGTGTAGTCCCCGGGTTCCGTCGCCGGCATGACGCCATCCGATACCATCGCGGCCTCCGGCACGGATTTGTCGTTGTTAAGCTGCCAGCTCAGGAACAGTACCCCGGCCATCAGCACCATGGCCAGCAAAAATCTATTCTGATCGCTCATCCGAAATCTCCTTCCGGATTCCCGCCGAAGTCGCTCCTTCGTCCGTGGGAACCACTTCTTCGTCGACTTCCGGGACCGGGTCGTAGCCTCCCTCGTGGAAAGGGTTACATCTCGATATTCTCTTTACCGCCATCCACGATCCACGAAGGGCACCGAATTTTTTCAGCGCTTCCTGGGCATACTCGCTGCAAGTGGGAGTATATATGCAGCTTCCGGGCAGCATAGGCGAAACGTACCATCTGTATAAGCCCACCATTCCCGCCAGCAGCCCGGCAACGACACCGGGTTTTCTCCTTTTTCCATCATCCATCGCCGTCGCCCAGGGTCTCGCTTATAACCTTCACCAGTCTTTCGAAATCCGCCCTTACGGCTTTCCAGCGCAAGCCATCCAATTTTCCCGCAGGGAGTATCACCACGTCCACCCCCCTCTTTATTCCGGGTGCCAGTGATCTTATTCTTCGTTTCATCAGGTTCCTCGAAACCGCCTTTCCGCTTTTCGAGGAAAGCGAAAACCCCAGGCGTATACAGCCCAGGGTATTTCTCCTGAATACTGCCCTGAAGGTCTTTCCCTTGAAAGCCTTTCCGGTTCTGTACACCCTCCTGAACTGGTATCCCTTCTTCAGGGTGTTTTTCATGGTTTCTAGGGAATCAGTTTCTTTCTGCCCTTCCTTCTCCTGGCGTTCAGAATCTTTCTGCCGCTCCTGGTAGACATCCTTGCCCTGAAACCGTGTCTCCTGACTTTCGAAAGTCTGCTTGGTTGATAAGTTCTCTTCATTTGAATCACTCTTTTCCCTGAATCGTTCGCCGGATCGTCCGCCTTGACGAAGGCATCTTGTTTGAATCAATTTCTCAAGTCGAGTCATTTTACCGGAGTCATTGATTGTGAACACTAGCCAATATTATCAAATGCGTCAAGTACTTGCAGGTGACGGGGGTCAATGTCCCCCCGTTTTCCACAGTCGATGTCATCCCGAAAACCCGTACTACCCTATTTCCTTACATTACCGTAAGTTATATGCCTGCGCGGTTGTGGATTTCGTTGTGGATAAAATGCGTTTTTCAATGTCCCTTACACCCTTAGGAATCTTCCCATCCGATCGATTGGAGTGGAATGGATAACTTCGATCCCGCCAGTCTCTGGAATCTTTGTCTCGGGGAAGCCGAGAAAAATCTCGACAAGACCGAGTTCGACTCCTGGCTGAAAGGTTCCTCTTTTGAAGACATGAGCGGCACCCTCATGGTCATCAGGTTTCGCAATTCCTTCGTGGCGGGCCACGCGAAGTCCCGTTTCGGCTCCATGATGGAGGAGATACTGAGAGATTTGTCCGGCAGGCCGGATCTCGCCCTCCAGTTCATCGGCGATCCCGCCAAGCCCGGACCGTCGTCGAAGGATTTCGTTCCTCCCGGTATCGGAGGCGCCGGTTCCGACTCCATGTTTCTCCGGGCGAATTACACGTTCGACCATTTCGTGGTCGGTCCGAACAACCAGCTGGCCCATGCCGGGGCTCTTGCAGTAAGCCGTAATGCCGGTTCCAGCACTTACAATCCTCTGTTCATATACGGTGGCGTCGGCCTCGGTAAGACGCATCTCATACAGGCCATCGCGCACAGTATAAGGCAGGATGAATCCGGCATGACTTTCAGGTATCTCTCCACGGAGTTCGTAGTTGGAACTTTCATAAACTGCGTCCTGCAAAAGGATTACACCAAGTTCAGGAAACTTTTCCAGGGTATAGATTACCTGCTCATGGACGACATTCAGTTTCTCGAGGGCAAGGTTGAAACCCAGGAGGCTTTTTTCCACAGGTTCAACGAACTCCACCAGCAGGAAAAGCAGATAGTTCTCACCTCCGACAGGCCTCCCCACGAGCTGAAGGATCTGCCCGAACGTCTCATAAGCCGCTTCCAGTGGGGACTGGTCGCCGATATCAAACCCCCGGAATTCGAAACGAGGCTCGCCATCCTGATGCTTCTCGTAAGAGACGAGGGAATAGAGATCGACAGGGAAGTCCTGGACTTCATAGCCGCTTCCATAACCAAGAACGTCAGGCAGCTATCGGGAGTGGTTCACCGCCTGGCCGCCATATCAAGGTTGACCGGCAGCCGCATAGACATGGAACTCGCCGAGAAAGAAATAAAATCGACGCTGGGAACCATCTCCAGGAGACTCACTCCGGGAGCCATCACCTCGGCGGTGGCCGAGGAATTCAACATCTCACCTTCGCAGCTCAGGGGAAAACACAGGAAGAGAAACATATTGATTCCCAGGCAGGTGGCCATGACACTTCTGCGGGAATTGACCTCGATGTCGCTCAAAGAAATAGGAGCGTTTTTCTCGGGAAGAGATCATTCCACCGTTTTGAACTCCATCGAACGGATAGAGGAACTGAGGGAGTCGGACCGAGATCTTGACAGGAAAATCGAAGATATAAAAAGAAAACTCAACTCCCTCTAAGCATGTGGAAATCCCTGCGAAAAAACGTGGAAAAACAATGCCGGTGGAAAACCATGGACTTACCCGGAGAATACCGACACTGTTTTGCACATCGCAAGTCCAAGTATCGCACCACGGCTTATGGCAGGTCCACATTTACACGAGTATAATTACTAATGTCTTTTCGTATGGAAAGTATTTCTTTGTTACGCTGGAGGAAAACCCATGATCAAGTTTCTCGTCGACCACTCGGATCTTCTCAAGGGGCTGAACCGGGTTGCTTCCGCCCTTCCCACGAGAAGCAGCCTGCCTTACCTTACAAATGTTCTCCTGGAAACCGACGGTGATTCGCTGGAATTGGCGGCTACGGATCTGGACACGACGGTGGTTACGAGGTTGCCCGCTTCCGTGTCCACTCCCGGAGCGGTGCTGCTTCCGGGGAAGAAACTCCACGAGATAGTTCGGGAGCTTCCGGAAAGCGAGGTACGCTTCAGCGGAACCGGTAACAGGATAACCATAAGTTGCGGAAAGGGTTCTTTCACCCTGAGCGGAAGTTCCAAGGAACAATTTCCCACGCTTCCGACGGAAGGGGGAACCGAACCGGTGGTAATCCCGGTGGACGTGTTGGTAAGGGCGATAAAAGTGACGTCCTACGCGGTCGCCAAGGATGACTACAGGGCGACATTGAACGGTGCGCTCATGAAAACCGGGGCGGAAGGTTTCGAGATGGTGGCGACGGATGGCCACAGGTTGAGCAGGGTGCTTGTTCCCGATCTGGTATCACCGGTGGAGCTGAAGGCGTTGGTGACCCAGAAGGCCCTGAACCTTTTCGCCCGTTTTTCCGGTGAAGGCGATGTTCTCATACGTCACGAGGGATCCCAGATTTCGTTCCAGTTTGATGGTACGAAGATTTACAGCAGGACCATAGACGGCGAGTATCCTCCTTACAAAAAGGTGATTCCCAAGGATAATGATTGTGACCTGGAATTGGATCGGGAGGAGCTTATTCTCGTCCTGCGCAGGGTGAACACCATGGCGAATCCCTCCACTCATCAGGTGATGTTTTCCCTGGAGTCCGGAAAGGTCATGGTACATGCGGAGAGTTCCGACGCAGGCGAAGCGAGGGAGGAACTCCAGGCCGAGTATCATGGCAGGCCTTTCCAGATAGGTTTCAATTGCAGTTTTTTGATGGAAATCCTGCGGAACATGGATTGCGAACGGGTTAAACTTCAAATGAAGGATTCCGGCACGGCCGTACTGATAAGGGATGCGAAGGACCCCGGGGACGGCTGGCGGCATCTTGCCCTGATAATGCCGGTCAAACTTTCCCGGACCCAGGAAACGTGAGGAATGGAAAAACTGAAGGACATACTGCCGAGGGTTTTACGGAACCGTGACCCGGAACTCTTTTTCGACAGGAGTTCGGTCAGGAAACTCTGGAAGGACCTGGTGGGAGAAGATCTGGCCGCTTATACCACGCCTGTGGATTACGGCGGACCGGTGTTGGTGGTGTTATGCAGGCATCCGGCGGCCGCCATGGAGATAAGGACCTGCAAAGAAAATATCCTGGCGGTGCTCAACACCAGGTGGAAGAGGGAACTGTTCGTCGACGTACGCACGGTGACCGGAAACGAGGAAGGTTAACTGGTGAAATCTGAACGGGACAATGTAACGTACGACGCCAGTTCCATAAAGGTTCTGAAGGGGCTCGAGCATGTGCGCAAGAGGCCCAGCATGTACATCGGATCCACGTCCCAGGCGGGCCTGCATCACCTGGTGTGGGAAGTGGTGGACAACAGCATCGATGAGGCCCAGGCGGGGTACTGCACCAGAATAGACGTGGTGCTTCACGATGACGGATCCGTTTCCGTGACCGACGACGGCAGGGGAATTCCCGTGGGGATGCACAGCAGCGGGAAACCTGCGCTGGAAGTGGTGATGACCACCCTTCATGCCGGCGGAAAGTTCGACGACGAAGCCTACAAAACATCCGGCGGGTTACACGGGGTGGGAGTAAGCGTCGTGAACGCGTTGTCGAAATGGCTCGTGGTTGAAGTCCGAAAAAACGGGAAGATCTACCGGCAGGAATTCAGGAGAGGCGTACCGGTGTCTTCCCAGGAAGTGGTCGGAGAAACCTCTTCTACGGGTACCATGGTAAGGTTCATGCCGGACTACGGGGAAATATTCGAGGAAATCGGATTCAACACGCAGACATTGAAGAAGAGACTGAGAGAACTGGCATATCTCAACGATGATCTCCGGCTCGTCATAACCGATCTCAGGGAAGGTGGGAACGAGAAGGAGGAATTCCATTTCGAGGGAGGCCTCAGTTCCTTCGTGGCGTATATAAACGAGGCTCACACGACCCTGCACGATCCCGTGAGGATAACGGGAGAAGCCGACCTGGGGAAGGAGGGCGTCGTGCTTATCGACGTGGCGCTCCAGTACAACACTGCTTTCCAGGAGGATATCTTCAGTTTCGTGAACAACATAAATACCATCGACGGTGGTACGCATCTTTCCGGTATGAAATCGGCGCTGACGAGAACTCTCAACGAGTACGCCGTTCAAAACAAGCTGACGGGAAACAAGGACATCACCTTCAACGGAAGCGACGTGCGGGAAGGCTTGGCGGCGGTGATCAGCGTGAAGGTGCCCAATCCGCAGTTCGAAGGACAAACCAAGACCAGGCTGGGCAACAGGAATATCCAGGGCGCGGTTTCTTCCCTGGTCAGCAGGGATCTCGCTACATTCCTGGAGGAAAATCCCTCCGTGGCCAGGCGGATCGTGCAGAAATGCCTTCTCAACAACAGCTCCAGGCAGGCGGCCAAAAAGGCCAGGGAACTCACAAGGAGAAAATCCGCTCTCGAGACGGCGACTCTTCCCGGCAAGCTGGCCGACTGCTCGATAGACGATCCGGAGAAAGCGGAGCTTTTCATCGTCGAGGGCAATTCGGCGGGAGGTTCCGCCAAGCAGGGCAGGAACAGGTTCTTCCAGGCGGTGCTTCCTTTGCGGGGCAAGATAATAAACGTGGAGAAGGCTCAGCTTACCAAAGTACTTAACAACAACGAGATAAGAACGATAATCACGGCAGCCGGCACGGGTATAGAGGAAGATTTCGATATAGCTAACCTGAGATACCACAAGATCATCATAATGACGGACGCGGATGTGGACGGCTCTCACATAAGAACTCTTCTTCTCACGTTTTTCTACAGGCACATGCCGGAATTGATAGAAGAAGGGTACGTGTACATAGCCCAGCCGCCGCTCTACATGTTGAGGAAGGGCTCGAAGAAGCGTTACGCCTTCAACGACGACGAGAGGCACAGATACGTGCGGGAGATGGGAGAAGACGGCGTCGTTGTGCAGAGGTACAAGGGGCTGGGAGAGATGAACCCGGAGCAGCTCTGGGCGACGACCATGGATCCCGAGAGAAGAAAATTGTTACAGGTAAGGCTGGAGAATGCCATCGAGGCGAGTCATATCTTCTCGGTGCTGATGGGAGATGACGTGGAGCCCAGGCGGGAATTCATACAGAAACACGCCGCCGAAGTGGTGAACCTGGACGTATAAGGAGAATCGCCCGAAATGAGCAGCAGACCCGAAGACACGAAATACTCGCCCGTCGGGAAGACAGAGTACATCGACATAGAAGAGGAGATGAAACGCTCCTACCTGGACTATTCCATGAGCGTTATCGTTTCCAGGGCGCTTCCGGACGTCAGGGACGGTCTCAAACCGGTTCATCGCCGGATTCTCTACTCGATGTACGAACAGAATCTCACCCACAAGAGGCCTTACAGGAAATCGGCGACGGTGGTGGGCGATGTTCTGGGAAAGTATCACCCCCACGGCGACGCGGCGGTGTACGATTCGATGGTGCGTATGGCGCAGGATTTTTCCCTGTTGCATCCCCTGGTGGACGGCCAGGGGAACTTCGGATCCATAGACGGGGACCCTGCGGCGGCGTACCGTTACACCGAGGCACGGATATCCGCGATAGGCGAGGAGATGCTGAGGGATATCGACAAGAACACGGTGGACATGGTTCCCAACTTCGATGCCCGCCTCAAGGAACCGTCCATATTGCCTTCGGCCTTTCCGAACCTGCTGGTGAACGGATCTTCGGGAATCGCCGTGGGTATGGCGACCAATATCCCTCCTCACAATCTCGCGGAGGTTGTCGAGGCCTGCCGCAGGATGATAGATGACCGGGAGATATCCGATGAAGAACTCTTCGAAATAGTGAAGGGGCCGGACTTTCCTACGGGCGGCATTATTTACGGTACCGCCGGGATAAGAGAGAGCTACCTGAGAGGCCGGGGTTCGATAAGGGTCCGTGGAAAAGTTACCGTGGAAAAAACGTCCAAGGGACGGGATGCCCTTGTAATTACGGAAATACCTTACCAGGTTAACAAGACGAAGTTCATAGAGAATATAGCCGACCTCGTCCGCAAGAAGAAGATAACCGCCATAGCCGATCTCAGGGACGAATCGGACAGAACCGGGATGCGGGTGGTTGTGGAGCTCAAGAAGGACGCCGTTCCCGAAATCATTCTGAACCAACTCTATAAGCATACGGCCCTGGAAAAAACGTTCGGTTCCAATTTTCTTGCCCTTTGCGACGGTACTCCCAGGAGACTCGGGCTCCGGGAACTTATCCGGCGTTACCTGGAGCACAGGCACGATGTAATAAGACGCAGGGTCGCGTACGATCTGGAGAAGACCCGGGCCCGGGCCCACATAGTGGAAGGGCTGCTCAAAGCCCAGGAATCCATAGACGAGGTCATAGCGATAATCAAATCGTCCGGGAGCGGTGAAGAGGCGAAACGCAGGCTGGTGGAGGTCTTCGGTTTTTCGGAGATACAGGCCCAGGCCATTCTCGACATGAGGTTGAAGAAACTTGCAGGCCTGGAACGGAGGGAACTGGAAAAAGAGTTCCGGGAACTTCGCGAGCGGATGAGAAGACTCGAGCGACTCGATGCCAGCAGAAAGCTGAGGATGGAGGTCGTATCGGAGGAACTCGGAGAAATCGCCGAGCGGTTCGGACAACCCAGGAAGACGTTCATAGAGGAGGGTACGGCGGAGGATCTGGAAATAGAAGACCTGGTTCCCGACGACGAGATGGTGATAACCGTTTCGAGGAAAGGGTACGTCAAACGGCTTCCCGTAGACACATACAGGAGCCAGCACAGGGGAGGCAGGGGAATAACCGGCGCCGCGACGAAGGATGGCGATTTCATAGAGCAGGTCCTGGTGGCCTCGAACCACAGTTTCATCCTGTTTTTCACCAACATGGGACGGTGCTACTGGCTGAAGGTATACAGGATTCCCGAAGTAGGCAGGACGAGCAAGGGCAAGGCGATAGTGAACCTCCTGGATATGAAGTCCGGGGAGAGGCCCGTAGCCGGTGTGTGCGTCAAGGACTTCGATCCCGGCAGGTACATACTCATGGCTACCAGCGACGGGGTGGTCAAGAAGACTTCCCTTTCGGCGTACAGCCGTCCCAGGCGTGACGGTATCTGGGCGATAAAACTCGAAGAAGGAGCGGAGCTTGTATCCGCCGTTCTCACCAGCGGATCCAGCAAGGTCTTCCTCGCCTTGGCCAACGGTAAGGCCAACAGGTTCGAGGAGAAGGAAATACGTCCTATGGGGCGTTACACCAGGGGAGTACGCGGCATCAAGGTGGAGAAGGGCGACAGACTTGTCGGAATGGTGGTGATGGACGAACCGGGAAGCCTCCTGACGATAACGGAGGGGGGATACGGAAAGCGCACGTTCTCGGAAGAGTACAGGCTCACGCACCGGGGTAGTGCGGGGATAATAAATATCAGGAACATAGAGAGAAACGGACCGGTAATTTCCATAATGGAAGTATCGGACGACGACGAACTGATACTGGTTTCAGCTTCGGGAATGGTGATAAGAATGCCGGTTTCGCAGGTGAGGGAAACGGGCAGGAGCACCATGGGAGTGAAGCTGATGAACCTTCCCGAAGACGATCGCGTGGTGGATGCCGCCGTGTTGCGCGGCGAGGCCGGCGGAGATATTGAGGAAAACCGGACGGAGGTGGAGAGATAGGCCTGGAAGACATTATCCTCGAGATAGAGGAATGGTGCCGGGAGAACGGCACCCGAGCTTCCAAGCCTCCGCAGGTGGGAACGGGGTTCACCCTGCCCGGCAAGAAAACCCCGAATGCCTTGGTATCCCCGGAGATGAAGGGTCTCGTAATGTCCCTGACGATCTTCCACGACCAGTGGACCAGGGCGGGGGAATCCCTGTCCGCGCTTCTCTCCTCGATCAAATACAAGGATGCCGTGAGACTCCTGGACAACCTGGCTAAGATGGTATCACCTCCCCCTGTGCGGGAGGATTACGCCGTGGGATGGTTCAATGCCCTTACCAACCTGCCGGGGAACGCGGTGGAGCCGGCGGTCGAGGAATTTTTCAGGTTGGGCTGGGTGTGGAACCAGATAGGTCCGGCGACGGGCATCGATTTTGATGAACTCCTGGCCCTGATGTTCAAGGTACTCGAGGTGCTCTCCGACGTAGAGACCGACGTGGCCAAAATGGAAAGCCTGGTGGATAAGGGAATAAGGTGGCCGGAACGGTTTCCGTTCATGCTGGAGCGTAGCAGAATAGTGGGAGTCAACGTTATCCGTGCTCTGGACCGTGCGGTGGAAGTCATAGACGACACGGGTTCCGAGATCGGGGAAGTACTGCTGGATTTTGCCATGGAAACAGGGTGGTACCTCCTGGCGGACGAGGAACTCCCGGTGTGGCGGTCCATAAGCCGTACCGGAGAAGCCCTTTTCAAAAAGATGCGGGGATTTACCATGCCCATGGAATCCATCAAGGTCCTGGCGGGATTCCTGGGAAGGCTGGAAGAGAGCGGGGAACTGGAAAACCTGGTAAATGGAGCCATGAACGATCTCGTTGCCGAAATACGACCCGGTCTCATGCCGGAGGAGACCGGGGAAATTCGGGACAGGCTCAGCGATTTCGCGGTCAAGACCCTGCGCTGCAAGGCCGAACAGAAGATATGCCTGGAAGTTACGGCACTCCCCGGGCCGGGAGTCGGAACCCCCATCGAATACGGCAGGCTGGTGGCCGAGATGGTGCTCTTCACGGGAGCTGATTCGGCGAGTTACGTCGACTACAGGGAGATTATTGATCTGCTGAAGGAGAGTGGCAAGGCGGGCAGAATCTTCCTGATATCGAAACTCGCGGAGGAGCGCAGCGGGAAAAAGTACGCATTGACTCACAAGACCGGGTATTTCGTGAAGTTCATCCCAGTGGCCCTTTCCTTCCTCGAGGACAAGGAAGATCCCGGGGAGATGAAACGGATAGTGAATTCCCTCGGAAAACTTCTCGATTCTATCCTGAAGTCCGACGATCCCGGAGCCGATATTGAGGCGCTTTCCGATTATATAGAGGGAATTTCCGTGGATCGGGACGGTTTGCTGACGACGCTGGTTTTCCTGATAAGGGTTTCGAACAATGTAGGTTTCAACGATTTGCTGAAACGTTGCGAAGTGTTCACGGGAATACTGGGATTGCTGGACGAGAGTTACAGGAGAAGGCTTCTTGAAGGAGAACAAACCGAATGGATCGCCCCCCTGGTGGAGGATACCGTAGAAGCGGCCGAAATAGTCCTGCGGACCCTGGGAGAAGTAAGCAGGGAGGAGCTGAGGGGCAGGTTCATGGACAAGGTGATGGCTCCCCTTATCCTGGAAACCGGGACGGCGGATCCGGTTTTTGAGGAACTGGTGTCCAGCGGCGTGATCATCTACAACAAGGATATGAGCATAGAACAGCTGCGCGAGGAAGAGACCGAAATACTGGGAAAACTCTTCAGGGCGGAGGATCGCAGCCAGGCTCTTAAGAAGACCATGGAAAATCTCCTCAGGATTCCCGGAATAGAGAAGCAGGGCGCCGCCGACATCATCAGAACGGCGAGGATCATTTGCGACACCCTGTCCCAGCAGGCGGTCTGGATAGAGAAGACCGGGCAGAGAATCTTCGGCAAGTTCCTCTCGGAAGGGCTCACTGCGCTGGTTAAGACCCTTATAGAATATCCCTTCGTGGCCGAGAGGCTGACCGGCGGGTTCATTAGGAAAGTCATAGACACCATCATCCCCTCGAAGGAGACCGAGAACAGTGAAGTGGCTCTGTGGCAGCTCAAGACCGCCACGCTGTTCTTCGGGAAAATAATCCCCCTGGTGGCGGAACTCGACGCCGACGATCCCCGGGGTATAGAGGCATACCTCGAGAAATTGTCGGAACTCACCGTTTCTTCCAAGTACGGCGAACCCGCGGGGGCTCCTTTTCTTTCATGGGTGGCGGGGAAGCTGGAAACGGAACTTCTTGGAGAATTTGCGAGAAAGGCCGCCCGGGATGGAGCGGAGTACTCGGGTTTCGCAGAAAAATTCGATGCCTCGGCGCTTCTCGAGGAATGGCGTAACCTCAGGGAGGCGTCTTCCGGGTTCATGTCCGAACTCCTGGAATCGATACAGCCTTTCGCATCGTCCTTCCTGCACAGGCGGATACTGCTGAGAGAGGGCAGAAAACTCATAGAGAGTTTCATAGAAAACGGTTACGGAGAAGTGATAGAGGCGGGAAGCGACGTGGATTCCCGGCGGGAACTGGAAGAATTCCTGAAAGTTTCCGGGGAATGGGAACCTATCGAGGTGATACGGCTGATGGAGTTCCAGGCGGACGGAGAGGAACGGGATAACCTGCCCCCGGCCGTTGAGGAATATTTCGCGAAACAGCCGTGCATTCCCGGCGAGAACGCATGTCATTGCTGGAGGAACAGGGTCTTCAGTACGTTCGAGAACATCCTTCTGGACATCATCATGTTGAGCATGGACAAGAAGAGTCTCGATAAGATAGAACAGATGATGGACGAGTTCGTGACGATACTCGACTATCTCGGAACAGACGACGATTTCAGCCCGTCCATAGTGCTGAAGGCGCTGGAGAAGTCCCTTGCGACCGGCGAGGGAGGACGACCCATGAACGTGGACATAGCCGTCAGGAACCTGGACAAGAACGTGTACAAGCTGATGTGGCTGAGGAAAGCCACCAAGAAAGCGGCGGAGGCCGTTTCGGGTTTCACTCCGGGCAGGAAGATCTCCATCAGGCTTTTCGACAGGCTTTCGGGAGAAAAGACGGCAAAAGACCAGATACTCTTCATGAAATACTACGGGAAGATTTTCTCGACCCTGGAATCCAGGATACTGAAAAGAAAACCTTCTGAGATAAAATCCGTACGCTCCGCCATGGATCGCATCTGGCTCTTCAATCCCGAGGCTCCGAAACCCGCTTCGGTTGTGGATGCGGCGAGAGACGCCGTGGAAACGGTGGTGCAGTTCTTCATAGAGATAAGCACCAGGACCGGTGAACTCACTGCGGAGGAAGCGGGAACCATAAGCCTGGGAATGCGCAGGAAGTACAGGGACAACGCCAATACTGTTGCCATCCTGATAAAGTGGACCCAGGACAATACGAGAACCGACCTGCTTTCCCTGGTGGAAGCCCACCAATCGTTGCTTGAGGCGGTGAGCAGGGACAGTGAGTTGATACAATTGATAGACGAATTGTGGAGCAACGGCAGGGCCAGGCTCTACATCAGGTCGTTGGCGGACAGGCCGGACAAATTGAAGAAGAGTTTATTGAGGTTCATTTCGGGGAAGAGCGGGCTTTCCGGGAACGGGGGACTTCATTTCGTGTAGGATTGCCCGGTACGGTTCCTCATTCATGAATTTCGTTAATTCGAAACTTGGTCGGTGGGTACATTTGAAAATGCGGAGCACCGGGTGTGGGAATCGCACCGGATGGTATTTTCCCGCATGGGCATCCGGGTTTCCGTTTGTTGACGGTGGGCGACGTCAGGGCTTAGAATAACGCTTGCGCAAGCGGGGATGGACTGGTCAAATGCCGGAAAAAGGCTTCACCGCCACATTCGTTTCGAACACCGGCAGGTATGTGCGGCGATACGACGTGAGCGGGTGGAAACTCGTACTCCTTAGGTTGGTTATCGCGGCGGTGGTTCTGGTAATTACCGCAGCCGTGATCGTGACGGCGTTCGGTTTGCTGAATGCCGGGGAGAGGCACAGGCTCGCGGAGGAAATCGCCGGATTGCGTGACTCCCTGACGCTTCAACAGGGTTTGGAGATGAGGATGGAACTCCTGGAGCAGAAGCTTAAGCTTCTCGATGAGTATGAAACAAAGATGGAGCATGTTGCATCGGTGATATCCCCCGGAGAGGATTCCACCGATGGAGCTACTGACGAGGAGCCAAGATGAGCAAGAACGAAACATCCGTCAAGATGGACTCGATACTGGGACCGGGAAGTTTTTTCAAGGGTTCCGTCAAGGTGGACGGGGGACTCAGGGTGGACGGAACCGTCGAAGGAGAGGTCAATGTATCGGGCACCCTGACCGTGGGACCCGACGGGGTGATAAAAGGAGACATCGTGGTCAGGCAGGCCATAGTGGGAGGCAAGATCCAGGGAACGGTGAAAGCGGAAGAACAGCTCGAGCTTCACGGCGGTTCCCGAATGGAAGGTGACATTTTCACGAGGTCGCTGGTCATCGAGGATGGTGTATTCTTCGAAGGATCGTGCAAGATGAGCCAGGGCAACAAGTCAGGGAAATAGTCCTTGATGTGGAAAACTTCCGGAAACTGTGGAAAACCCAGTATGTTCTTTGGTGGCCAGGAGTTACGCAATCACTTAAAGTAGCTTCGTAAGTATTATCCACAAGGCGCTGATTCATGGAGGTATATCCTTTACGTGACTGCCGCCGCCCTTTCCGGGAGGGGAATCGACCGGGGATCCGTCCGAAAGGTTGGTACAGGATGACTAAGCTGGAGCGGCTCCGAGAAGCGGAGGAAAAGGCTCGGCGGGAAATCGAGAAAGCCGAGAAGGAAGCTCAGAGGATAAGGCTGTCCCTGCCCGATCTTTATAAAGCCGAGAGAAGAAAGATGGAGAAGAAGCTCGAAGAAGAGGCCCGGGTCATAGGGGAGAGAGTGGAAAAGCGGCTGGAGGAGATCAGGCGGGAACTGGAAGCGGAGATGAATAGGCGGGTGAAGGATCTGTCCGCACGAAGGGAATCCCTTGAAGTCGCGGCGGAGGAACGTCTTCGGCGGATCATCCTGGCGGGAGAGGCGTAACGGATGAGCCTGGACAGCGTCTCGAAAATCGAGGTTCTCTGTCATTCGGTTCGCAGGGCCGATCTGGTGGCCGCTCTGGAATCCTTCGGAGGAGTGCACCTGCTGAACCTCGCCCGGGTGGAGGACGGAAACCTGGAATATTTCAGACCCACGCACCTGGATACGGCGGAACTTTCCCGGAAGATAGCGAACCTGGAGAATGCGATCGGTTTTCTGGAAGAGGAAGCCGCCGGAGAGACGGAGATTCCCGCCCCCGGCGAGGAGGTGGAGGAGTCGGAATTGCTGGCGTTGCTCGACGACTCCGAACTGGTGGCGGAAGCGAAAAGGGCGTGGATGACGGCAGTACGGATGGCCAGGCTCGAAGGAATCGAAAAAGAGTTGCTTCAGGAGAAGGCCTTCCTTTCCGATTGGAGAGGAATGCCGGTGTCCATCGACGAACTGCGTCGCGGAGATGCATACCTGATCTGCGCAGGCGTGATACCGGCGGAATTCCTCGAAACCGCGAGACGTATCGCCGATGAGGTTCCCCTGTTCCACCTGGAGGAATTGGGAAGAGGGAAAAGAACGGCGAGGATTCTGGTGGCCATGCACGTCGAGGTCGAAGAAAAGGTTTTCCCGGAACTTACCGCCGCGGGTTTTTCCATCCAGGATTTTGGAGCCAGGAAAGGAAGAATAGCCGACCTTCTGGCGGAGCAGGAGGAAAAGCTGCGGCAAATAGCCGCCCGGAGGCGGGCGCTTCACGAAAGGGCCGTTCTCCTGGCGAAAAGACTGGGGGATTTCCGGAAGCTCAGAGATGCCGCATCGCTCCTGCTGGAGAGAATTAAGGCGACCAATGCCTCGCTCTCCTCCGGCAGCGCCCTGCTTTTCAGGGCCTGGATAAGAACCCGGGACCTGGATTCTCTCGAAAGGATGCTTTCCGGATTGGGCGAGGTTGACGTGGAAGTGATAGAACCCGACGAGGGAGAGGTTCCGCCTTCTCCGCTCACTGAAAAACCTGTGGCGGAGCCGTATATGATACTCACGGATATGTATGGCCGACCCACGCGGAAAGATCCTGATCCCACCCCGCTTATGGCGCCTTTCTATGCTCTCTTTTTCGGAATATGCATAGGGGACGCGGGTTACGGTCTGGCCATAGCACTGGGTTCCGCCCTGGGATGGTTCATGGTCGCCAGGCGTCACGGGGACACGAAACTTTTCCGGCTGCTCTTCCAGGGAGGAATTGCAAGCATCATCGTGGGAGTGTTCCTGGGAGGTTGGTTCGGCATCGAGTACCACCGTCTTCCCCGGCTGCTCCAGGCTCCGGCGGACCTGCTCAACGGACTGGTTCCGGGTTTTCGTCCCGGCGAGCCGGGACAGGAGAGTTTCTCCGTGTCGAAACAGTTCCTGTACCTCACCCTGGCCCTGGGCCTGGTACAACTGTCCACCGGAATCGTTGTAAACCTGGTGAAGCGGCTGAGGGCCGGGGAAGGACCGGCCGCGGTGGTGGACCAATCCGGGTGGCTACTGGCGACCGCCGGCCTGTTTCCATGGTTGTTCAACAGGTATCTGCTGGATGGTACTCTTTATGATGTGAACGGTCCGATGGACAAGGTTTTCATGAATATGTTGACCGTGGGGGCGGTTCTCATCTTCATAATGGGCGGCAGGAAGGCCAGGGGATTCGGAAAGATAGGCCTCGGAGCTTACGCCACTTACGGCATCGTGAATCTTCTGGGCGATGTCCTCTCCTACTCCAGGTTGTTCGCACTGGCGTTGTCCAGCGCGATAATAGCGCAGGTAATCAACCGGATAGCGGGTATGCTCATGAACCAGGTGGGGATACCGGTGCTGGGGTTCGTTCTCGCCATGTTGGTGGTGGTGGGAGGACACGCGTTCAACGTGGCGATGGCGGCGCTCAGCGGTTTCATACATACGGCGAGATTACAGTTCGTGGAATTTTTCGGCAAATTTTACGACGGAACGGGGATACCGTTCAAACCCCTGGTTTTCAAACCCAAGTACGTTTACATATCGAGAAAGGATCCAACGGCTCTTGGAAAGAGCGAAGGGAGACGTTAAGTGGAACAACTCATCGCTTACATGGGAATAGCCCTTGCCTGCGCACTGGCTGGAATCGGATCGGCCGTGGGTGTGGGAATAGCCGCCCAGGCCAGTACGGGAGTGATGAGCGTCGATCCCGGGAAGTTCGGAAAGTTGCTCCTCCTGTCTGCGTTGCCCGGAACCCAGGGGATCTACGGTTTCGTCATAGCTTTCCTCCTGCTGGGCAAGGTGGGAGCGGGAATAGACATGGCCACCGCCTGGCAGGTGTTCACGGCAGGTATACCGATAGCTCTGGCCGGATTGGTCTCGGGCATTCATCAGGGCAAGGTTTGCGCCGGTGGAGCCATGATGACCGCCAAGCAGCCCGATGATTCCGCCAAATCCTTGATACTGGCGGTATTCGTGGAATTCTACGCCATTCTGGGTTTCCTTGTTTCCTTCCTCATGCTCCAGGGTATCGGCGGGTAGCGGGGAATGTCTGTCGATGCGATAGTCTCCAGGATACTGGAGGACGCCGGAAACCGGGCCCGATCCATTGTAGCCGCTGCGGAAAAGGAGAGGGATGAAGCCCTGGAGGAATTCAGGAAACGGCTCGGCAGGGAGTACAGAAAGGAATCCGCCAAGGTGAAGGCGGCGGGAAAGGAATCCCTGGAACGCGGAAAGTTCCACGTTCATCGCGAAGCGCTGAAGAAGCTTCTCAGTGAACGAAGGACCATGGTGGACCAGGCGGTGGAAAAGGCGGTAAGGCGCCTGGCGGATGCCCGGGACGAGGAATACCTCGAATTGGTTTCCGCCCTTCTTCACCGTTGTGACCTCGAGGGGGAAGTCGAAGTTCTCATCTCCCCGGCGGACGAGTCCAGGATAACCCAGAGATTCCTGGATGAACATTCCGGAGACAGGAGAAGATTCATCCTCTCCGGAGAGCGTCACCACATGCCCGGAGGCGTAATATTCAGGTCCGGAAACATAAGCCAGAACGGTACGTTTTCCATGATAGCCGAGCTTTTTCACGAAGACATGGTCATGGAACTGTCCGGGCTTGTGCCCGTGGAGAAGTTCTAGAACATGCCGGAACGATTCGTGTACGCAAACGGAAGAATAAGCGCCGGGGAAACCACGTTTCTCGACCGCAGGATATGGCAGATGCTGTTGTCGGCCCGGGACGGGGAAGAAGCGATACGGTTCCTAGGAGACACCTGGTACGGTTCCTTCATGCAGCATTATTCCATGGAGGAATGTTTCGTTCGGGCCATGGAGGCTGCCGAGGAGGAATTGCTGGAACTCTCGGCGGACCGGAGTATCGTTAGGGGAATCCTCTACCGGAGGGACGTGCGCAACGCCAGGTATCTCTGGAAAGCGAAATTGTTCCTGGGAGAGGAAGCCGCCGTCGCTACGGAAAGACCGGGGCTGGTTCCAGTCGATGTTCTCGGGGGAGCGCCGGAGGATCCGGCATTGAGGGAGGAATTGCCTCCCGCTTTCCGGGCCGCCCTGGAGGACGTGTCCGCCTTGGAAGAGGGGAACACCGTCGGGTTCGACAGAAGGATGGACAGGCTGGCTGCGGAAGTGGAGATCGGAGAACTGGCTCCCGTGGACCCGGAAGCCGGACGTTACGTGAAGGTCCGGCTGGAGCAGAAAAATTTTCTCGCGGCGGGAAGATGCCTCGTGGACGACGTCCCTCCCGACGAAGTGGAGAAAATTCTTTTTCCCGGCGGTTACCATTCCCCCGGTGAGATATCCGCCGCCTACAGGCGCGGTGGAACCGGGCTTTCCGAACTTCTGGGAGAAACCACCGGTTTCGAGGCGGTGACCGGGGTATACGACTCGGCGCTGGAGAGCGGTTCTTTCTACGAATTGGAAAGAGAGTACGACGCCATGCTTCTGGAGATGCTGGAGGAAGGATCCTTCCCGGTGTTCGGACCGCTTCCGCTGTTGTCTTACGTGCTCAGGAAGGAACTGGAGGTTTCCCACCTGAAATTGCTGTTGGCCGCGAAATCCGCCGGGGTAGGCCGGGACATCCTCAGGGCAAGGCTTCCCCGGGGATAGGAGGATCTTCATATGCAGGGCGGGATTGCTTTCATGGGTGATGCGGATTCGGTTCTTGGTTTCCGGGCCCTCGGGGTGGAAACCGTGGTCCCGGAGAACGGGGCCCGGGCCAGGGAGGAATTCGACAGGCTGGTCGCGAATGGAACGTCCGTCATCATAGTGACGGAAGACCTCATGCGGGAATTGAAGGAAAAGGTGGAGGAGACGGTTCACTCGGCGATTCCGTCGGTGGTGGTGCTGCCGGGAGTCAGGGGAACCCGCGGGGGCGGAGAGCAGACCATAAGGGAACTAATAATAAAAGCGGTGGGAGTCGACCTCATGTCCGAGGAACGGAAATGACGGCCCGTCGGGACCGCGTTTCACCGGAGGCTACTGAATGATAAAAGGAACCATTGACAAGATAGCCGGTCCGCTGGTGGTAGCGGACGGCATGAGGGAAGCCAGGATGTACGACCTGGTTTACGTATCCGATTACAACTTAATAGGGGAAATAATAGAACTAAAAGGGGACAAGGCTTCCATACAGGTTTACGAAGAAACGGGAGGTCTGAAACCCGGCGACCCCGTGGTGGCCACGGGCGAACCCCTTTCGGTGGAACTGGGGCCCGGTTTGGTGACCGCCATTTACGACGGGATACAGAGACCGCTGGACAAGATCCGGGAGGAAGCCGGTGACTGGATAACCAGAGGAATAAGCATAAGGGGTCTCGATCACGAAAAGAAGTGGGATTGGACCCCCGTCGCGGAACCCGGTATGAAAGTTACGGGTGGGGAGGTACTGGGAGAGGTTCCCGAAACGAAGCTCGTGGTTCACAAGGTGATGGTTCCTCCCGGCGTGTCGGGGGAACTCACCTGGGTGATCGGACCGGGAAGCTACGACATAGACACGGTGGTGGCCAAGGTGAAAGATGGTTCCGGTATCAGGGAACTCAGGATGTACCACACCTGGCCGGTGCGGAAACCGAGGCCGATAGCGGAGAAGAGAGCGCCGGAGGAACCCCTGGTTACGGGACAGAGAGTGATAGACGCCTTCTTTCCCCTGGGCAAGGGAGGAACCGCGTGCGTCCCCGGACCTTTCGGAAGCGGTAAGACCGTCATTCAGCACCAGCTGGCGAAATGGGCCGACGCGGAAATGATAATTTACGTCGGATGCGGGGAACGGGGCAACGAGATGACCGACGTGCTCCAGGAGTTTCCCGAACTGGAGGATCCCAAGAGCGGCGAACCCCTGATACTGAGGACGGTCCTGGTGGCGAACACCAGCAACATGCCGGTGGCGGCCCGGGAAGCCAGCGTCTACACGGGGATAACCATAGGCGAGTACTTTCGTGATATGGGCTATTCCGTGGCTCTCATGGCGGATTCCACCAGCAGATGGGCCGAGGCCATGCGGGAAATGTCGGGAAGGCTCGAGGAAATGCCCGGCGAAGAAGGTTACCCGGCTTACCTGGGGACGAGGATAGCCGAGTTCTACGAGAGAGCGGGCAACGTATTGTGCAGCGGAGGGGACAGGACCGGGGCCCTGACCGTTGTCGGAGCGGTGAGCCCCGCCGGGGGAGATCTTTCCGATCCGGTGGTCCAGGCGACGCTGAGGGTGGTCAAGGTTTTTTGGAGCCTTCAGGCCAGGCTCGCTTACGCCAGGCATTTTCCCGCCATAGGCTGGCTCGACAGTTATTCTCTCTATACCGGTAACCTCAAGGAATTCTACGACAGAAATCTCGGCAAGAACTGGGCGCCGATGATGAAGGAAGCCATATCGCTGCTCCAGCGGGAAGCCAACCTGCAGGAGATAGCCAGGTTGGTGGGCGCCGAATCCCTTTCTCCCGAGGACCAGCTCATACTCTATACCGCGAGGTCGCTCAGGGAGGATTTCCTGCATCAGAACGCCTTCCATCCGGTGGATACCTATGCGTCCATAGAGAAGCAGAAGGCGATGATGGAAGTGATCATGCACGTCCACGAGGAGATGAGTAAGGCCATCAAGAATGGAGTACCTCCCAAAGTGTTGTTCGACTTGCCGTTGAAAGAGAGTGTGGCGAGAATGAGGTACATACCCGAGGATGACCTTTCATCCATAGAGAACCTGAAGAAGGAGATCACTTCCCAGGTGAGCAAGGCCATAGAGCAGGAACAGACCGCTTAGGAGGCGGGAAATGATCAGAGAATACACTACGACCGTGGAGATATCCGGCCCCCTGATGTTGGTGGACAGGGTGGAAGGGGTAGCCTACGAGGAACTGGTGGAAATACAGCTTCCCAATGGTGAGATCAGGCATGGGAAGGTGCTGGAAGTAGACAGCAGGATGGCTCTGGTCCAGTTGTTCGAAGGCAGCAGCGGGACTGATATCACCGAAAGCAAGGTCCGGTTCCTGGGCAGGCAGGTGGAGCTTGGAGTATCCGAGGAGATGCTGGGCAGGGTTTTCGACGGACAGGGCAGGCCCAGGGCTCCCTTCGACACCAATCCGCCGGTGATACCCGAGAATATGCGTAACATCAACGGGGCTCCCATAAACCCATACGCGAGGGATTACCCGGCCGAGTTCATTCAGACCGGTTTCAGCTCCATAGATGGTATCAACACCCTGGTCAGGGGACAGAAGCTGCCGGTCTTCAGCGGTAACGGGCTTCCCCATTCCGCTGTGGCCGCCCAGATAGCGAGGCAGGCGAAAGTTCTGGGAAAGGGGGAGAACTTCGCCGTGGTCTTCGCGGCCATGGGTATAACCTTCGAAGAAGCGGATTATTTCATTCGTGATTTCAGGAAGACCGGCGCCATGGACAGGGCCGTGGTGTTCATGAACCTTGCCGACGACCCGGCGATAGAGAGGATAGCCACCCCCAGGATGGCCCTCACCGCCGCGGAGTATCTGGCCTACGAGAAGGACATGCACATACTGGTGATACTCACCGATATGACCAACTACTGCGATGCTTTGAGAGAGATCTCCGCGGCCCGCAAGGAAGTACCCGGCAGGAGAGGGTACCCGGGTTACCTGTACACGGATCTCTCCACCATTTACGAAAGAGCGGGCAGGATAAAGGGCAGGAAGGGTTCCATAACGCAGATTCCCATCCTTACCATGCCCGAAGACGACAAGACCCATCCCATTCCCGACCTCACCGGTTACATCACCGAGGGCCAGCTGATACTCAACAGGGAACTTCACAAGAAAGGTATCTACCCTCCCATGGACGTGATGGAATCATTGTCCCGCCTGAAGGACAAGGGAATCGGCGAGGGCAAAACCAGGGAGGACCACGCCGATCTCTTCAACCAACTCATGGCGGCCTATTCCGCGGGTAAAGACGCCAGGGAACTCGCGGTCATACTGGGAGCTGCCGCGTTGAGCGAACTGGACAGGCGATACCTGCGATTTGCGGACGAATTCGAGAAGAAGTACATAGGCCAGGGAGAACACGAGAATCGTGACATACGGGAAACTCTCGATCTTGGATGGGAACTCCTCAAGCTCCTTCCCAGGAGCGAGATGAAGAGGATAGACCCGGCGAGACTGGATAAGTACTGGCCCGTGAACGGAAAGACCGGCTGATGCCGATCATCGTCAGCGCCACCCGGATGGAGCTTCTCAACCTTCGCAAGAAGGCGGGACTCGCCGTGAAAGGTCACAAGCTTCTCAAGGACAAGCTGGACGAGCTCATGAGGCGGTTCAAGATCCTGATATCCGGTTACGAGGAAACCAGGCGGAAATTGGAAGAGGAACTGGAGAAGGCTTACGGCAGATTCCTCTTCGCCAGGGCCGCCATGACCGAGCCGGGGCTGGAGGACGCCCTGAGATATCCCGGGGCGGAAACGAAAGTCACCACCGGCACGAGAAAGGTAATGAACCTCCTGCTTCCGGTGTTCCGGGTCTCCGTAGAGGGCAACGTGAGAAATTACGGCATGTTCGATACTCCCGCGGAACTGGACGAGGCGCTGAAGGTTTACAAGGAACTGCTTCCCAAGATAGTGGAGCTGGCCGGGCAGGAAAAAGCCATAAGCCTCATGGCCAAGGAGATAGACACCACCAGGCGGCGGGTCAACGCCTTGGAGTACAAGCTCATCCCCGAGTTGGAGGAGGCGATACGTTCCATAAGGCTTAAACTGGATGAGATGGAACGAGGCAACCTTACCAGGCTCATGAAGGTTAAGGATATGGTGGAGGCCAAGAGGGACATGGCGGCGGGAAAGACCTGAAGAACGGGTTTCATCTCCTGACCTGATGTTCCCTCTCCGGTTTCCGTACCGGGACGACTTGTCTTCCGGACGAACCTTGCTTCGGGGATCCTACCGGAAGAGTCCGCCGAGTTCCTCCACCATGCGCACCGCCCCGGTGTAGACTTGTGCCGGACCCTGGGCGAGCATGTATGCCGGAGTGGTGACCAGCTTGTTGCGGGTGTCCGTAACGGCATCGTCCACGGAACATTCCACGTGCACGGCGCCCATCTGTTCCAGGGCGGCGGCGGTTTCGGGATCGTTACCGATAGTAATCCTGGCTCCGGGTATGGTCCGGGCCAGTATTACCGGAGCTATACACATGGCGGCTATGGGTTTGCCGGTATTCTTCGCGATGCTGATCATTCTCTCCACATCCGGGTTGACCTTGCAGGCGATCCCGTCCGAGGCGAAGGTGCAGAGGGTCAGGGCGGCTCCGAACCCCCCCGGGAACAACAAGGCGTCGAAATCATCGGCTTTCAGCGTCGACAGTGGGACTATTTTCCCCCTCGCGATTCTTGCCGCTTCTTTGAGGACGTACCTCGGGGTATCCTCCGGTTTTCCGGTAAGGTGATCCACCGTGGCCGCCTGGGGCACGTCGGGAGCGGTGAACAGCACACGGTACCCGGCTGCGTCAAGGGCGATAAGGGCCGAGACCGCCTCGTGAATCTCGGTGCCGTCCTTCACTCCGCAGCCGCTCAGTACGAAAGCGACTCTCCTGTCCATTTCTTCCTCCATCCTTTTCCGACCGGCAAAGTGATACGAAAAAAACCGCCCGTGGTCCAGCGGGACTTGTCCTCTCCGGACCGTTCAGTATCTTCATTAAAACGGAAAGGGGCACTGATGAGAACGACGGCCTTGCTGGCCTTGACGGCCGCCATGATCATGACGTCGTGCTACTACGGCGCGATGCAGGGCGCTCACACCCTTGGGAAGGATCATTACACCGTTACCGCCGGGGGGGCCTTTCCCGCCTATTTCTCCGCGGAATCCAGGCGGGAGGCGCAGGAGACGGGAGAAGACCGATTGACCCCCTATCCCTCCCTGGATTTTGCGGTTGGAGCTACCGGCAATGTCGACGTAGGCATTTCGGCGTTCGGTTACGGGGTCGGCCCCATGGTCAAGATCGACGTGACCCGGCAGAGTAATCCTACCGCATGCTCGGCGATGCTGAACGTCAATTACGTTATTCCGGCCCAGGTGCTCATGACCAGGTTTTCCGCCTGTATCGGCAGAACCTTCGAAGGTGTCCTCGAGGCTTTCGCCGGAGCGGATGTCGGGTACGGTCCCGATCTGCTGAACATCCCGGAGAAAGATGACGGTTCCCACGACTGGGACGCGATTGAGAATACGGTGTTTTACTGCCTGCGTGCCGGATGCGAATACGGCCTGAAGACTCCCGGCGGAGGATTGTCCGGGAACAACTACGTTCCGGAATCCATCTTCTTCCAGTTCTCCGTTCCCATGGGCATTTCCAGGCGCGTCGTACTCGTCGCCCTGGGATTCACGTACTAAGCCGGGCGGGTGCGAATGAACCTGGTGGACATGCACGTACACACCGTCGATTCCCCGGACGGGGAGATACCGGCGGTGGATCTTGTGGAGCGGGCGATCAGCGAAGGCGTGTCCGTCCTGGGATTCGTGGCGCACGTCAATATGAATCCCGATGATTTCTGTTACGGTGTCTTCGATCCCGTTGCGTACCGGCGTTCCCTGGAAGAAGCGCGGAAACTTGCAAAAGGTGAGCCGTTGATCCTGGAAGGTTTGGAAGTGGGCGAGCCCCACAGGTTCCGGGAAGAGGTGGCCGCCGTGGTGGATTGCGATGATTTCGATTTCATAACGGGAGCGCTCCACCACGTTCGGGGAATCGGCATTGCGCTGGGAGCGGAAGTATTCGGGGAACACGAACCGGAAATCGTGGTGGAGGCCTACTTGCGGGAAACCCTGGAGATGGTGGAAATTGCGGACATGGATATGCTTGCCCATTTCGGAATCTACCGAAGGGGGTTGTTCCTGGCGGGAAAAGAAGGTTTCCCCTCCGAAGTCGAGCTGTGGCCCGGATTGGTGGAAAAGATTCTGGGCACGTTGATGGACAGGGATATAGCGCTGGAACTCAATACTTCCGGCCTCCGCAGGAAGGAGAGATGCACCTATCCTTCACCGGAGGTCCTTGCGATGTACCATGGAATGGGCGGCAGGCTGGTGTCCATAGGTTCGGATTCCCATAAGGATCCCTACGTTTTCTTCGGTCTTCGCGCCGGGCTGGACCTGCTCCGGCAAACCGGTTTCGAAAAGGTGCATATTTACAGGCGACGCAGGCGGGAAGCCATGGTCCTTTCATAGATAATCGCCTCGTGGTTTTCGGGTTTTTCCGGCGATGTCCTCCATTATGTTCTTGAATGTGCGGGAGACCTGCCGGCACGGTTCTCTCCGGGGGTCTGTTCCTCCGGTTTCATGAAAAATCGCCCTGAGATTTTCGAATCAACGGCCTTGGTATGGAGAACGGATTGTCGTTGTGCATATTTACATATTCGCAGCGAAAAGGAAGGGTGAAGAAATGAAAGCAGTCCGGGAGGTTCGTACGGCCCGGTGTCTGGGGCCGGGGAGGGGAATATACTTCCGCCCGGCCGGAAAAAAGCGCTGATGAGGGGGAAACCGTTCCTTTTCGCCGGGATTCTGCTTGCAGGGGGGTTCGTTGCATACAGGGTCCTCACGGGAGGGTTTACCGGACCCCCGGACAAGGCGGTACAGTTGGTGCTGCTGGTTCCCGCAGCCGCGGCTCTGGGTGCGTGGCTGGCGGGAAGAATCCGGGGGGACATGGCGGAATCGATTCTCGGGAAACTCGTTGCCCCGCCGTCGTGGCTGTTCATTGGCACCGCCATGGCGCTGCTGGGAATTTTTTCAGTCTGGATGGCCTTCGGACCTCTGGAAGGAATTCCCAAGGGGGGGGATGAAACAGCCTACTATTTCCAGTCCAAGATCTACGCTGCGGGAAAGCTTGCCGCGCCGGCTCCCGCGGTGGAAAATCCCGGGGCGTATTTCCCGTTTCGCCACTTCATCTTCGATAAGGGCAGGTGGTTTATTATCTATACCCCCTTCCATTCCATGCTGATGGCTCCCCTGACGGCGGCGGGGCCGGCTCCCCTGCTGGGTCCCCTGGAGGGGATGCTGACCCTGCTGGGCGTGTACCTTCTTGTAAGACTTTGGGGCGGAGAAACGCTGTCCAGGGTAACGGTGGTGCTTTTCCTGCTCTCGCCCTTCTTCCTGTTCATGACCCCTACGCTGATGGCCCACAATTCCAACCTGATGCTGGTGACGTGGTCGTTGTATTTCATCTCCAGGGCCGTGAAGGGGGCGGGCATGATCACCGCCGCCGCCGGAGGATTGTTGATGGGATTGGCATTCGCCACGAAGCCGTATCCCGTGCTGGTCTGGTTGGCGTGCGTTCCTTTTGCGGTATTCATGCTCGCGGGGAAAAGGTGGCGCAGGGTGCTGTTGCCCGCCGCCGTCGCGGCGGCCGTACCGTTCGTATTGTTACTGCTGTCGAATTACTACTACACCGGAAATCCGCTGAAGTCCGGTTACGATATGGTCAGAGGGGGCAGACTGCTGGGATTCGGCTCCGACAAGGCATGGTTCCCGGAGTATGGTGACCATGCCCACACGCCTATGCGGGGAATCTACAACGTGGCGCGTCAACTCGGCGTGGGGAGCATGATACTTTTCGGGTGGCCCTTTCTGTCCCTCCTCCCGGTGTTATTCGCCCTGTTCTCATGCAAAAGGCTGCGGGTATGCCGGCTGTTCGTGCCCCTGGGGCTGATAATGATACTGATGTGGCTGCATTACTGCCCCGCGATAGACTACGGCCCCAGGCACTACTTCACGTTCCTCCCGGTGATAATGGTGCTTTCCGCGCTGGGATTGCGGGAGGCGCTCCACCTCGCGGAAAGGAAGAAAGGGCGCTTGGGGAAGAACATGGTGACCGCTTTCGTCCTGTTCCTGTTCGGCATCACGCTTCTGGTATACATGCCGGAGGGGATAGCTCTCAGGTCCGGTCCGTGGCAGGCCGTCGACAGTATACCCGGAAAGATGGCCCGGGAAGTAGTGACTCCTCCGGCGGTGGTGTTCATGCAAGCGGGACAGTACGGTTACCCCAACATCTGCAGCGGGCTCAACTTCGATTCCCCGTTCCTGGACGGTGACGTGATATTCTGTGCTCACCAGACCCCCGCCGAGGATCGGCTTTTCATGGAAGCCTATCCCGGCAGGAAACCTTACCTGTTCTGGCTGGACGGGGAACGTTTCCGGATGGAGGAGTGGACCCGGGAATTGGCGGAGGAGGTGGCGCCCACCAGGAGAATGAAATACAGGACATACTTGCATCGACCGGACTTCGGACAAGAGGAAGCGGATCTTGATAAATCGATCTTGATCGCCCGGGAAATATTTCTTTACTAGAAACGCCCATTCTTTCTCGAAAATGCGGAACTGTTCGAGATGTTTTTTTATTTCTTCTGCTTCCGTAGAATAGGAGCAGTCGCCGCTATATTCCGTTTACTCAATCATGCAGTTTTTTCAGGACCAGTACCAGCGATAATCCGAAAGGCGGCTTGATCCGGCGCTCTGATGATGAAATAACGGGGACAAGGGTCGAAATTATTTTGAAATTTTCGGTTTTGAAAGATTTCTCTTTAAGAATCCTGCTTTTTATAAACCACCCGATGCCACCGATCATGTTCATGTAATGGAGTAACTCTACGCGAACCGGTAGATTTTCGATAAGCCCGAGAAGGCTTTTTTTCGAGTATCTCCTGTAATGTCCGTCAAAAACATCGAGAGTACCGTACAGAATATTTAACGCGGGAACGATTATGCAGATATGACCATGCTCCCGTACTCCCCTGACCATATTTGCCATGGCGGTCTTGTCATCGGAAATATGTTCCAGCGTATTAAAACATATTATGGTATCAATATCATTATCAATCAGCTCTTGCACGGCTTCGTCACTGCAAATATCCCCGGTTCGGGCAATAGTGAATTTTCCGGTACCGGCGCTTTTCTTCAACTCGTGTTTTATCGACTCGTCGTTGTCGAAGACGAGGTAAAGTTCCGTATGGTCGAATATTTCCGAGAAAAAAGATAATCCGCACCCGATATCCGCAACTCTTTTCCCGACATAATCCGAAACCAATCGTGCTTGCCACCTGAGATATGGGCCTGAAGCGGATACCCACCTCTTGTAAAAACTCAAACGGGATTCTCTCGCTTCCCCGTGTTCCGTATGATCGTCGGAAGAGGGATGTATCAGCTTATTTCGGGTCATTCGGGTTCAACCTTCGGTTCGAAAGAAGCATTATACGGCATTGTTCCGGCATGTCTTCTCCTTTCAGATTTCATATCTGAATTTTAAAGACTATTTACCTTTTTTGCAACTCTGTTATACTACCTTTAGCTTGTTGATGCTAAGAACAAACGCCGTATAGAATATTTGAGTGCCGAGAATAATCAATGTCGTCGCGATCGCGTTGAAATCGTCTCTCAGTACTTCGGTAAAGGTATATCCGATGTTCAGATAGTTTGTTGCTATTAAATATAGAAATATTAATACTCCTGCACCGATTGTAATTAAACTGTAAGCCAGCCATTTTTCAAGTTTGAACCTGGCAAGAATACGTTCCAGTCTTTTATTCACGTTGCTGTAGTATTCCCTATAACACAAGCTCTGTGCGATCATTCCGAAAGAAAGTATCTGGCTTCCGACGAGCAAGGGTATCATGTTCAATACAAAATACTTGTTCTTGATTATGTCTGATAGGAAAGCCGGATTTACAATATCCCTTACCAACATCGCAAGCATCCCGAATATCCCCGTAAGCATCAGAACCATGCCCGGAACGAAATACGTCCAGAAAGGGGCGAACAGCAACATGAACCTTAAATATCTCCATCCGTCTTTCCAGGTGTTCAGGTGAGGAGCGCGGCTTCTTTTATCCCGGTAGAGATTACACGGTATCTCGCACATGCGAAGGCCGGTGACGGAAGCCTTTATTACCATTTCCGTGGCGAATTCCATTCCCGAAGTTTTTAGTTTCATTTTATTAAAAGCGGCTTTCGTGAATGCCCTCATGCCGCAGTTGGTGTCTCCTACTCCCACCTTGAAAAAAAGGTTCATGATCCCCGTGAGTATGGGAGTTCCTATGTATCTGTGGAGCCAGGGCATCGCTCCTTTTTCGATCTTTCCTTTGAACCTGTTGCCGATAACGAATTCGTAACCTTCTTCAAGCTTTTCGATGAAGGGCCCGATTTCTTCGAAATTGTAGGAATCATCGGCGTCCCCGATGATAATGTAATCTCCCGATGCATGCGGAATTCCCTGTCTGTATGCTGCGCCGTATCCCTTTTCCTTTACCTCGACGACTTTCGCACCTGCCGCCATCGCCTCGTGAACCGTTTCATCCGTTGAGCCGTTATCGATTACAAGCACTTCTCCATCGACACCGATATCACGCATCGCCCGTAATGCCTTTTCGACGCATATTCCTATGGTCTTCGCTTCGTTCAGGGCGGGAATTACGACCGTATACATAGAACTTTCCTAGTATTCTCGGTGATCGCACCTGTTACATATCGGGAAACCGATACCATGATCTAAAATGCTTTTCCTGAATTTCACGTATTCGGGATTGTTCCATAGTTCTTTCAGATTATCCGTTATGGCGTTTCCCAGGTAAATATCCAATTCGTCGCACGGTGTGACATTGCCGTTTGGTTGTATGAATAACACGAACCATGGAAAATAACATTGATTTTTATCTAATGGATATTCTTTGACCATATAATAATCTCTAATTTCGTTAACGGCTATATTCGGCCTTATCAAAACCTTAACCCTGTTTTTTCTTTTCCTGATAGCCTCGATTTGTTCTTTGATGGCCTTATAATCCATTTTTACAAAACCGTCATACCAGATGAATGCCCTGTGTTGAAAAGCCAGGCAGTCGATCGGCGATTGTTCGAATATTTTTACTATGTCCAGTAATTGATGCTGATTCTGTTCTGTTATCGGACAATTGATTGTAACGTATAGGTGTTTTTTTTTATCTTCAGCATGCAGTTCGTTAAGCTTGGCCAACATTCCCGGATAATCAGTATCATTTAACGAAATATGGATTTCTCTCAAACCGGCCGCTTTTACAATTGCTTTTTTATATCTAGGCAGGTTTATGCCGTTTGTTGTCATGGACAGTCTGTATCCCGTTTTTGAAAAGTAGTCCAGAATTTCCGGAAAATTTTTATTGACGGTCGGCTCTCCGCCGAAAAAATGAATTAAAGGTTTGAAAGTAAATGATTTCCTGATGTTCTTCTCAATCGCCGCGGCATTCTCCGGTGTCATATCCGGGATGCTTTTCTTGTCTTCCGCCTGGTAACAGAACGGACAATGGGCATTACATTTATATGTAAGCAGTAGCTGTACGAACAGGGGATTTAATGGGCTTCTTCCGTTAAAATACTTACACACATGCAATATTTTTTTAAGTTTTGTGCTTGAAACATTCTGCAGTCTCTTCAACGTGAATATTGGCATGCGTTTTTCATCCCGATGCGGAGCAAAAATTAAATTACATATCTCAAACAGGCAATAAAAATAGCCTTATTTTCCCATACCCCATTATTCCCGATAGCGAAAAAGTATATCCCTTTAACGATTCCCGGTCAATCTCGGCAAGGTTCCGTCGGCCAAAGCCGGGAGTGAGGAACAATGCGTACGGGTTTTCGATCCCGACAGTATTCTCCTTGATCTCAGGGTTTCCCGACGGAAATCCTGAGATCGTTTCCCGGAAGATCCGCCGTATTTTTGGAGGTCGTCCCGTTCGGGGAACACTAAAGAACGTGTCGGGGAGATCCGAACCCGTGCCACGGTTGCAGGATGCGGGAGGAACCCGTATTTCGCCGGTTTCTCGGAGAGAACGATCAACCGGAGATATCGGAGCCTGAATGACTTATCCCGGTGATTCGGCTTGAGAAGCTAATCTGCCGCGAGGTTTCCTTTTGCGTAATTCAGCAGAACCGGAGGGAGCTTTATTTCTCCTTCGGGAGTCCAACCCCTTTCCACCAAAGCGGCGATTATTCTCGGGAGGGCCAGGGCCGAGCCGTTCAGGGTGTGAACGAAGCGGGGCTTACCGCCGCCGGCGGGCCTGTACCTGATCATTCCTCTTCTCGCCTGGAAATCATGGAAGTTCGATACCGAGGAAACCTCCAGCCACCTCTCCTGTCCTTCCGACCAGACTTCCAGGTCGTAACACTTGGCGGCGGCGAAGCTCAGATCCCCGGTGGAGAGCAGCGAAACCCTCCAGCGAAGTTCCAGCAGTTCCAGCATTTTCTCCACGTGGGCCACCATCTTCTCGTGGGCTTCCCCCGATTCCTCCGGTTTCACGATCCGGACCATTTCCACCTTTTCGAACTGGTGGACCCTGTTTAGGCCCCTGGTTTCCTTACCGTAACTGCCGGCTTCCTTTCTGAAACAGGGGGAATAGCCGAAGAGAGAGATGGGAAGGTTCTTTTCCGGAATGATGGTATTCCTGTAAAGGTTCGTGAGGGGAACCTCCCCGGTGGGAACCAGGAACAGATCGTTGCCGTCCACGTGGTACATGTCTTCTTCCAGCTTGGGTATCTGGCCGGTGGTTATCATGCTCTGCCTGCAGGCGAGAAAGGGCATCCATATCTCCTCCATGCCGGCTGCGGAGTTGAAATCCATCATCCAGTCGATGAGAATTCTCTGGAGCCTCGCCGCCCATCCTCTCAGGAGTACGAAGTTCGCGCCGGTGATGGTACCGGCGGCATCGGTGTCCAGCAGTCCCCCCAGTATTTCCCAGTGCGGAGGTACCCGGATATCGGTCCGGACGTTTCCTCTTATGCGCAGGATCTTGTTATGCGAGTCGTCGACTCCCACAGGAACGTCCGGGTCCGGCAGGTTGGGGAACCACAGCTCCACTTCCCGCATTTCGGCGTCAACGCCTGCGAGTTCCTTCTCCAGGACGCCTATTGCCTCTCCGGTCTTGCGGCTTTCCCTGATGAGTTCCCCGGCGTCCTGTCCTTTCTTTTTCATGGCGGAGACCATGGAGGAAAGTTCATTCCGCTTCCTGCGAAGGCTTTCGACCTGCTCCAGCAGGGAACGTCTCCTGGCGTCCAGTTCCGTCCACCTGTCGATAGGGCACGGTTCACCCTTGTTCCCGGCGGCGGTTCTGACCGCCTGCGGGTTGTTTCTCAATAGGTTACGGTCCAGCATACGATATCTTCTCCGATCTCCCGGTCGTTATCCGGACATCACAGGATATTCAGTATATGCGGCAGGAAGACGATGATACCCACCGCCGCCGCTCCGGCGGATGTTATGAGTACCGCCGCCGCCGCCATGTCTTTGGCCTTGCCCACGCGATGGTGCCACTCGGGAGCGGTATGATCGGCCAGGAACTCGAGGGCGCTGTTCATGGCCTCCATGGAGATTACCGTGGCCGATGCGAGTATCACCAGGCACCATTCCGTGGCGGATATCTCCAGAATAAAGCCCGCCGCCGTGACTGCCGCCAGCACGGCCAGGTGAATCCGTGCGTTGAACTGGGTTGCCGCCAGCGTCACGATGCCCCTGCAAGCGAACCTGAAGCTATCGAGCCTGCTTTTCATATGCTGAATATACATGAAATCCGTTATGGCTGTTCCATGCCAGCCCCAGGGATGGAAGGGCCGCCGGTGCGGCATCCCCGTCGCGTGTCGCGGCTACGGCGAGCCCCACCGCCAGCCCGAGGGATGAACCCGCGATCACGTCCGAAGGGAAATGCCTGCCCAGGTGAACCCTGGATGCGGCCGTGAAAGCCGCGATCGCGGAGGCCGGAATACCCGCAGCTTTTCCGTACCTGTTCCAGAGAATCGCCGCGACGCATGCGGTTCCCGCTGCGTGGGCCGATGGAAAGCTTCTGTTGTTACTTCCATCCGGACGTTCCCTGCCCACCGCCGTTTTAAGTATCCCGACCGTTCCGTAAGTCAGCAGCAGTCCCTCGGAGAGCATCATTCCGCTTTCCTCGGTTTCCGCATCGTTCGCCAGGGCTCCCGCGCACCATGTCAGGACGGAGGCTCCCAGCAGGGGGAGTCCCATGGCATGATCGCAAGTGACCGAGGCGCGGTGGAGAAAGCCTCCTCCCCCCATGAAACCCCGGTGACCGTCGGGATTTTCCAGGATCGTTGCCGTCGCCGAAGTTACGGCGCCCCAGCCGAGAACCAGGAGAGGAGCGGTTTCCGACATGCCTCGCACGTCGTCCGCAAGGGAAAAAGGAAAATCTTTCTCCGCCGCGGCCGTCTGCGGGAAGATCGGAATGAAGCCGGCCAGAAGCAGGATATTAAGAAACGCGGCACCCGGGCGGGGGAACATTCAGCCCCCGTAGAATTCCCTGACCGCCTCCACCACCCGGTCCAGCTCGTCCGTGGTCAGTTCGCCGAAAACCGGCAGGGAAATCACCTCTTCGGAAGCCTTTTCCGATTCCGGAAAATCCCCTCTTGCGTATTCCAGGAAGGCGAAGCAGGGTTGCAGATGCAGCGGAAGAGGATAGTATACCGCGCATCCGATTTCCTTTTTCCTGAGGTGTTCCAGCAGTTCGTCACGGTTCCCGGCACGAAGCGTATACTGGTTGTACACCGAACGGGACCTGCCGTCCGTCACGGGAGCGGACACCTCTTCCAGGTCGCGGAAAGCATCGTCGTAATAAGCGGCATTCCTCCTGCGCCCTTCGTGCCATGAATCCAGGACTCCCAGCTTGACTCTCAGGAAGCCTGCCTGGATGGCGTCGAGACGGGAATTGAAACCGACCGTTTCATGGACGTATCCCGAGCCGCCGTGTTCCCTGAGCCTGGTGAGCTTGCGTGCCAGGTCGGGATCGTCGGTGGTCACCATGCCCCCGTCGCCCAGGGCTCCCAGGTTTTTCGAAGGGAAGAAACTGAAACATCCGGCGGCTCCGAAGGAGCCGGCTTTTCCGCCGGACCATTCTCCTCCTACCGACTGGCAGGCGTCTTCCACCACCGGGATTCCCCATTCCCGGCAGATCGGAATGATGGCGTCCATGTCGGCGGGCTGGCCGAACAGGTGTACCGGCATCACGGCCGATACCCTGCTACCGGACGGTTTGTGCACTACTCCCCTGTCGGTGACGGCGCAGTGGCGTTCAAGAAAGGCTTCCAGGAGGGATGGATCCATGTTAAAGGTATCGGGCAATATGTCCACGAAGGCCGGGACGCCCCCGGCCCTCACGATGGAGCCCGCCGAGGCGAAAAACGTGAAAGGTGAGGTTATCACGATGTCCCCCGGTTTTACGTCCAGGGCCATAAGGGAAAGTATGAGGGCGTCGGTGCCCGAAGCGCAGCCCACCGCGTGGGATGTTCCGCAGTATTCCGCGAACTCCGTTTCCAGCGCCTGGAGTTCGGGTCCCTTTATGAAGCCGGATGTCTCCAATGCCTTTTCGAAGACCCCGCGCAGGCGTTCCATTATCGGTTCGTGCTGTCTGTGAATGTCCAGTAGGGGAACAGGCATGGGGATTCCTTTCTCCTAGTGGGCCCCGGCTCCGGTCAGGACCACCTTGAGGGTCCTGGCGAGTATTTCGAGGTCCAGGAAGATGGATTGGTTCTCTATGTAGAAAAAATCGTACCTGAGTTTCTTGGCCACGCTTTCCATGTCGGTGTCGTATTCCAGCTTCACCTGGGCCCACCCGGTGAGGCCGGGTTTTATGGTCAGGCGTTTCATGTAGAAGGGGAATTTCTTCCGGAGTTCCTCTACGAAAATCGGTCTTTCCGGTCTTGGTCCCACGACGGACATTTCTCCCTTAAGAACATTGAGAAGCTGTGGAATCTCGTCCAGGCGCGTTTTCCTCAGTATTCTTCCCACCCTGGTCATCCGGGGATCGTTCTTCCCGGCCCAGACGGGGCCGCTGATCTTTTCGGCATCATGGATCATGCTCCTGAACTTGAATATCCTGAAAATTCTTCCCCCTTTGCCGACCCTTTCCTGCCTGTAGAACACCGGGCCCTTCGAATCCAGCTTTATGGCCACCGCGATGAGAACCCAGAGAGGCATGCCGAGAAGAAGCACGGTGATGCTTATGGTGTAGTCGATGATGGTCTTGACGAGTTTCTGCCAGAAGCTCAGGCGCTCGGGCAGTATTTCCATGAACGGTTGTCCCATTATCTGCGTGCTGTGCACGTGCCCGGTCACTATGTCGAATATGTCCGGCACCACCTTTACTCTCACTCCCGCGCCGGACGCGGGTACGAAAAGGGAAAGAATGTCGTCGTGGAAGTTAGAGGCTATGGTGACCAGGAGTTCTTTTATGGAATATTCCCGTATTATGTCGTGAAGGTCATTGACGGAGCCCAGTATTTCGTTCTCGGGTACGGTCACGTTCCTCGTGACCTGTTCCGGCCGGATGAAACCCGCGATCCGGTAACCCAGCGCCTTGTTCCGGCAGAGGTAATCGGCGAGGTCGGCGGCGCTTTCCCCCGTACCCACGATGGCTGCCGTGCGCTGAAGGAGTCCCCTCTTTGCCATTCTTCTTTCCAGGATTCTCACGAATGCCCTGGAAAGGAATACGAAAACCAGGAGGAAGGCGTAATAGAAGAGAATTATCCACCTGCCCACGGAGGCGGTGGGCAGTATGATGAAAGCGCCGAAGAACATTATTATGAACCCCGACGTCACCGGTTTCACCACCTGCCTCAACTCATCGGCCCAGCTCATGTCCCAGTGATACCTGTAGCATCCGTAAGCGGCGAACACCAGCCACCAGAAAGGAATGGAGGCGAGGGCCCCCGAAATTATCACCGTGTTCGACACCGGGGAACTGTTGGGAAAGAGCCCGGAGTCGAACTTCAGCCATGCCGCCAGCACCATGGCCAGGAAAGCGGCCATGCCGTCGAAAATCACCCCGAGGATTACGGTTCTACGACTCATCGGGCTGCTTTTTCCTCTTTTCCCACGTTTCCACGGGTCTTCCCGCGAGTGTTCGTAATATACCATCCATGGCCGCCGCGTTCATAAGCCAGAAATAATAAGGAAATAGGAGCTTCGAAGGCAGTCTTTCCCGGAGCAGCGCTCCCGCGGCCGCCGTCGCGTGGAAGAGCGACAGCAGGATGAAGATGACGAGAAATGCAGGGGATGAAGATGCCAGGAAACCCGCGGCCGCCGTCGCCGCCAGCAGGAAGAAGCCGGAAAGCCACCTGAACATCTTGTGGAACAGGAGCTGTATGAACAGGAAGAATTTTCCCTTTGCTGCGGCCTTTCCCATCAGCATCAGGCAGCTGATCATCATCCAGCTCACTATGCGAACCATCCTCCTGTACTGCCTCGCGTCGTCCGGGGAAGGTTCCATGGCCACGGCGTCGGGGTTGAACACGCAGTCGAATCCACGGAGGCGCACCATGACCGCCAGTTCGAAATCGTCACCCCTTCCCGGGGCCAGGGGAGAGTAGAGTTCCTTCCGTATGGAAAACACGGCGCCGGTGGCTCCCAGCACCGCGCCCATCCCGGAACAGAGGCTTTTTATCTTCTTTTCGTATTTCCAGTAAATGCTTTCGCAGGTTTCATCGTCCAGGCTGTTTCGGCGGTTGCCGTCCACGCATCCCACCCGGGGGAATGAGAAAGGTTTGACGAGTTCTTTCACCGTATCGTCGGCAAACACCGTGTCGGCGTCGGTAAAAACCAGGATTTCCCCCGTTGCGTACCCGATCAGTTCGCCCATCATCCGTGGTTTGCCCAGCCGCCTTTCGCTTCGGTGCAGCATCACGCCCCTGTCCGCGTAGGAGAGGACCACCCGGTCCGTGCCGTCGTCGGAGCAGTCCGAGCCCACGATCACCTGGATGTTTCCGTCGTAGTTCTGGGCCAGGAGGTTCTCTATCCTCGGTCCTATGACGTCTCGTTCGTTGCGTGCGGCGACCAGTACGCTGACGGAAGGCCAGGTTTCCGGATTCCGCCAGTTTCCGTCGTATTTCCGCCGGACGGCGGAAAGAAGAAACAGGATAGCCGGGTAGAACATCCAGGATGAGAGGAACGAGGCGAAGGCTACCCGGAATAAGAATTCCATTACTCGTTTCCGTTCTTTCTGAAGAGATATTTCCTGAAAGTTCCGAAGGCCCGCAGGGTCCTGCGTCCCTCGGTTAGGGGATGCCTGGCGGACTGGAAGAGCTTGTAGGCGAGGTAACGGGGTCTGAGGTAGAAACGCTTCCTGGCCTGGTTACACCACTGCACGAGGACTTCGGCGGGCAATTGCGGGAGGTCGACGATGCAGTTATGCAGTCCCTCGGGGGTGACCCACCGCCGGTAATTCTCGGTTTTCAACCTTCCTTCCTCCCTGTACCGCCGATACAGGGCGGTTCCCGGGTAGACCATCACCGGGAAGAACTGCGCGGTGTCCGGAGCCAGTTTAACCGCCATCCTGAATGTTTCTTCCAGGGTTTCCGGGGTCTCTCCGGGATTTCCCGCCATGAAGCAGCCGTGTACCAGGAGCCCCGCCTTTCCCGCCCTTTCGGCGAACTCCATGTTCTGTTCCACGGTGGTTCCCTTCGAAACCGAGTCGAGAATCTCCTGGGAACCCGATTCGTACCCGACGATTATCAGCCTGCAGCCGGCTTCCTTCATTTTCCGCATGGCGTCGAGAGAGAGGTTGGCCCTTACGTTCGCCGTCCAGGGGAGCCTGTTGTTCCGGGCTATCAGGGCGTCCGCCACCTGTTCGACCCTGTCGCTGCCCACGGAGAAGGTGTCGTCTTCGATAACCACTTCCATCACTTCCGGGAAATACTCCCCGAACAGCTTGAATTCCTCCGCCACGTGTTCCGGGGAACGGGCTCTGTACTTGCCCAGGTGCATCACCTGGGGCCAGACGCAGAACGAGCACCTGAAGGGACAGCCCCTGCTGGTTATGGTCATTACGCTGGGGTACCTCGCCGCGGCGAAGAAGTAGTCGCGGGGATCCAGGTGTTTCCTGTACACGTCGGCGAGGAAGGGAAGCGAATCGAGATCGCTTATCATGTTCCTCGTTCCCGTGTCCGCGATTTGTCCGCCGGTGTTCACCGTCATGCCGGGGACGTCCGCGGGATCGCCGCCCCCGTCCAGGGTATCGGCGAGTTCCACCAGGGTGGCGTCGTATTCCCCCCGGGCCACGGCGCCCACCGCGGGAGCCAGCCTGAGACACTGCTCCGGCAGGGCGCTGGCGTGGGTTCCCACCAGCACCACGTAATTCTCCTCCATCATCCCGGCGGCGACGGAAGCGAGTTCGAGATCGCTGTATATGGATGGGGTGGAAGTATCGAAAACCGTCATCCGTGGTTTGAAATCGGCGAGCAGGCGGAAGAGTTCCTTTTCCCCGATACCCTTGGCCGGGCAATCCAGGAACAGCACCTCGTGTCCCGCCCGTTCCAGCGCACCGGTACCGTGCGCCAGCCAGAAGGGCCAGTAGAGTGTTCCGCTCTTGTTTATCGCCGGTGATCTGGATGTCCTGGAAAACTTTCCGTTCAGGAAAGGGGGGTTCACCACGGCCACTTTCATTGAAACCGTCTCCTTCATTTTCGGCAAGTTACCGTTCGTTCCCGAACAATGAAGATAAACAAGGTTCGTGTTTACTGTACAGTGCGCGCGCCCCTTTGACGGAGAGTCCTCTTTGCGGCTATTGTCGCCCGAAGGGCTTTTCCGGAAAGGTGTACCTGGTTCCATGGAACGTATTCTCGTCATAAAACTGTACGCCATAGGGGATTTGGTCATGTCCCTCCCGGGAATGTCGTTCCTGGGGAAGGCGAATCCGTCGGCGGAGATCCACCTGCTCACGGGGAAACTGGTGGCGCCCCTGGCCGAGTTGGCCGCCCCGGTGGAGCGGGTGTTCTCCCTGGACGATTCCCTGCTGTCCAGGGGATGGAAGTCACTGAAAATGATTCCCCGGGCGTTGGAACTTCGTGGAAACCGGTATTCTACGGGATATCTCCTTCATCGGGTTCTGCCTCTCAGGATGTTCCTGCGCCTCGTGAATCCCGTCGTCGCCGTGGGCCAGGGTACGGCATCCGCCGGGCTGGACAGGGTGGTTCCTTTCGAGACCGGAAAGCGTGAGCACGATGCCGAAAGGTATGCCAGGCTGTTCGGATGGAAGGGGGAGACTCCCCTGGAACTTCCGCCCTTCCCGGTGGAGAAACTCCGGAAAGCGGCGGGGGAAGGCGGGATGGTGGAGGGAATGCCGGTGGCGATCTGCCCCGGGGGAGGAAGGTCCACCATCAGGAATACCGATGCCAAGAGGTGGCCTCCGAAAAACTTCCTCGAAATCGCGCGGAGACTCCACTCGGCCGGATTCCCCACGGTACTCCTGGGAAGCGGCGGGGATGCGGCGTTCCTGGGGGAACTGCGGCGGGAACTGGAGGGAGAAACGATAGACCTCGTAGGCGAGACCACGCTGTTGCAGGCGGCGGCGGTGCTCTCCCGTTGCAGATTGCTGGTTACCAACGACAGCGGGCTCATGCACGTGGCCGGACTGGTGGGCACTCCAACCCTCGCGGTGTTCGGTCCCACCGACCCCGACAGGATAGGAGTATTTCCGGGGTCCGCCCGTCACGTTTCCATCGTCCCGCGGGGATTCGATTGCCGGCCATGCCATCCCCCCATGGCCGTGGATGAATGTCCCGATCCCAGGTGCATCGGGTCCGTCGACGTGGAGAGGGTATGGTCCGGGCTCGTGGAGATGCTGGACGGCTGACCTGCGGAACCGGGACGGACCGCCGGAGCATCCCTCCTGTTTTTTATCTTCGGATATCCGTCCGACGGTTGAGGAGTCGAGTTACCGGGCCGACCGGCCTAGAATGTCGGCGAGATCCTCCGCAGCGGCTTCCCTGGTCCTTTCCGAAGTGACGAAATCCCTGCCGCCGTTACCGAGTTTTTCCGCGAGCCGTCCGTCGAGAAGAAGGGACCTCACCGCATCGGCAAGCTCTTCGCGAGCCCTGTTTACCAGCAGGCCGTTCTCCCCGTGGCGGAGATTGTCGATGAAACCGCCCTCGCGCACCGCCACCACCGGCGCTCCGCAGGCCATCGCCTCCAGTGGAACCAGGCCGTAGGGCTCGTTCCGCTGCATGCACAGGACCACCGACGCCAGCCGGTACAGGTCGCGGAGTTCCTCGCCCGGTATGGACCTGCGGATTTCAAGGCCGACGCCCAGGCGCTCCGCGTATTCCGATAGTTTTTCCCCGTATCCCGGGTACTCCCTGTCGGCCACCACCACCAGGTCCGGTCTTTCCTTTTCCGGTACGGCAGCGAGGATTTCCACGGCGGTTCCGTGCCCCTTGAATGGCCAGAGCGCACCCACGCTCAGGGCCATCTTCCGCCTCCGGCAGTCGGAAGGGCTGAAGAAATCCGTATCCACCCCCGGCCGCACCACGGTCGCGGTCCGTCCGTAGATTTCCCTTATCCTTTCCTTCATCCACGAGGAGAGGGTGATCACCTCCCCGGCCGCCGCCGTCGCTTTCGAGTCCATCCTTTTCTCGAGAGTGCGCAGCGGAGACAGCAGCATGTGCCTGAAACGTCCCTCGGTGCGCCTCACCACCCGGGGTTCGTATAGGTGCCTGGGGTATTCGTAGCAGAAGTAGATGGAAGGTCCCCGGAGGTACCGGAGGATCGGCGGCGCCGCCAGGAACATGGAATTGTGGACCAGCGCCGGTCCGGGTCGGGCATTCATTTCTTCCGCGATCCTGCGGCACAGTCCGTCCAGTGCCGCCAGCCTTGCGGGAAGGAGGAGGGGGGCCGCGATTCTCCCTGCGCCCCGGAGCCCGGTTCCTTCCGGGAAAGGCCATTCCCGGATTTTCACGCCGGCGGCGTCGATGGGATGGGATCCTTCGGGGCAGTGTACCGTGAAACGGAAGCTTTCCGACAGCATGTTCAGCATATCGGACAAAACCCTTATGCCTCCGCCCGAGGGCAGGTTGTGGAAGACGGAAACGGCCGGGAAGACAACGTTCATGGAAATCCCTTCCGGAAAGGACCGGGTATGCCCGGAACGCCGGTATTATATATACATCGCCCGGTCCGGGGACTAACGCGGGATTCGAGGTTCGGATGAAGGTAGCGGTGGTTCTGGTTAATTACGGCAGGTGGGACCTTACCGACAGGTGCGTCGAATCCCTGCGGAAATCCCGTGGGGTGGAGATTTCCATGGTGCTGGTGGACAACGATTCCCCCGGCGGCGTTCCCCCGTGGGCCGATGAGATGGAAGACGTCAGGCTGCTAAAACTGGATGAGAACATCGGTTTCGCCGGTGGAAACAACGCGGGTTTCCGGGAGGCCACCCGGGAAGGAGCGGAGCTGGTCTTCTTCCTGAACAACGACGCCCTCGTCATGCCCGATACCGTGGCGAGGCTGGCCCGTTTCATGAAAAACCGTCCCGAGGTGGGTATCGCGGCTCCGGCGGTTTTCCTTGAATCGGATCCCGGCACGATCTGGAGCGCCGGGGGAAAGCTGGTGCCGTGGAAGATGAGATACGAGCAGGTGGACTTTCCCGGGGAATCGGCCGATACCGGGGAAGGGCTCGAAGTGGATTTCGTGTCCGGCTGTGCAATGATGGTCAGGTCGGAACTGTTCGAAAAACTGGGTGGATTCAGGGAAGATTTCTTCATGTATTACGAGGATGCCGAGTTTTGCGGGAGAGCCCGGCGGGCCGGGGCCGCGGTAATGGTCCTGCCTTCGGCCACGGTGCTTCACGACGTCGCCGCGAGCAGCGGGGGGGAATTGTCCCCGCTGGCCCTGTATTATTCCGAGAGGAACAGGCTTCTGCTGGCCGGACGGGTTCTTTCTCCCTTTGAACGGGCCGTGTTCCTCTTGTACAAAACCCTGGTGGCGATGGTTCTCACGGTGAAGCTGCCTCTCACCGGGCACCGGGGATTGTCCCGGTGGATATGGCGGGGCTACCTGGACGGGCTCACCGGAAAAACGGGCAGGAGGAACGTTCCCGCCGCCGTTGATATCGATGAAGGGGAAGAAGAACCGCGATGAAATGCGCCGGGTGCGGAACGGAAATCGACCTCGGTACGGTGGGATTCGGGGCGGTCTGCCCCCGTTGCGGGGCATACCTTCACGCCTGTGTTCAGTGCCGGCTGTACGATTCCGCGGCGGAAAGATGCAGGTCCCTTACCACGGAACCGGTTCGGGACAGGGAAGGACGCAACTACTGCGGAGAATTCGTTCCCGGGAATGATTATTCCCCGGGCGGGGCTCCGGGAAAGACGGGAGCCGACTTCGAGAGGCTCTTCGGAAAGGAAGACGACTGATGAATCCGGCCGGAGATATCCGGGAACCGGCTCCCCCATGCCGGCTCGACGCCCGCGGCGTGGTGTTGTTGCTGCTCCTTACCGGGGTTTACCTTGCGGTCATGTTCTACTTCCCGTTTCCTCCCGTTGTTCGCTATCTCCTGTTGGGCGGCGTCGGGTTCTTCGCGCTGTTCTTCGTCAGGCCCGAGCCGCGGTTCTGGCTGCCGCTGATGCCGCTGGTTTTCATGCTGGGGGGAACCGCGATTTCCATAGGAGAATTCAACCCGTCGCTGGCGACCCTGGTCATGTTCGGGTTTTCAGTCATCTTCCTCCTGGACAGGCTCGCCGGGAACGGCCCGGTCCTGGTTCTTCCCCGGTCGTTTCATCTGGTCACGCTGGGGCTGGTCTTCCAGATCGGCAGTGTTTTCGTTTCCATCCACCGGCTGGGGCAGTATCCCTGGAACGCGGTGAGGGAAGGGGCCGGTCTCTACCTTTTCCTCCCCATGGCGATCATCATCCCCGCCGTGTGCCGTAACGGCAGGTGCCTTAAAAGACTGCTCCGCTCCATGGTGCTGGCGCTGCTGGTGGCGTCGCTCATAGGGGTGATCCAGTACCTGACGAAGACGGGGTTTTCCAGGGAGGACGCCGGGCTGGGGTACATATACAAGGGCAGGATAGCCAGCGTGTTCGGTAACGGAAACATATTCGCCGGGTACCTGGAACTGACCCTGCCCATCACCCTTTCGATGCTTTTGTGCGAAAAATCCTTCCTGTGGAGGCTGATATCCTCGGCCGCGCTGCTACTGGGAATTTTAAGCGTGCTTTACACCTTCTCCAGGGCGGGGCTGCTTTGCATGGCCATGGGCCTGGGCCTCACCATGCTGTACGTTTTCAGAACGAAGCCGTGGATTCCTATCCTGGTGTGTGCGGCGGCGATCTTACTGCTGTTCATGTACGCCGACACGTTCGAAAGACAGATGTCGTTCTTCCAGGATCCCCATAAGCAGATCACCCAGCCCACGATACTTCACAGGTACGTTTCCTACAGGGGTTTCATCAACCAGATCGAGAAGTCGTACCCCGCGGGAGTCGGGTGGGGAGCCAGGGAGTATTTCTGGGGAGGATCCCGGCTCTACAGCTTCTGGGAGGTCAGGCATACGGTAAGCCACAGGACCATACGCGACTTCGGGGGGTTGAACAGCCTGTTCTTCAACCAGGCGGTGAAGGGAGGATTGCTGGGGATTCTCTCCCTCCTGGCCCTGTTTGCGGGACTGGCGAGCGCTTTCACGGAGGCGTTCGTGGTCACCCGGGAGAGGGTTTTGGCGGTGGCTGTCGCCGCGGGAATACTGTCCCTGTCGGTGCACCAGGTGGTGGACTGCCTGTTGAAGTATCCCACCGTGAATTCGATGTTCTGGATGAGCGTCGGCATTCTGTTCGCCCTGGCGAAGAGGAAGGACATCAGGCTCCGGGAAAAACCGGGGATTCAGCTTCCTCCCCGGGAGAGCCCGGACCTGACGACGCCGTAGTAATCCCTGAAGGTCCGGGACCCCGCCGCCGCGGTGACCGCCACGTATATCCCCAGCCCGGGCAGTATTATCAGGGCCAGCCTCGACAGCCTGCTCCACAGGGAGGATTCCAGGTCCACCGGGAACATGGAGCCCGCCAGGAGAAGGAAACCGCTCATTATCCCTCCGGCCAGGAGGAACCTCAGGTACTCGGGAACGAATTCCTTCCCGCCTATGCCGCCCAGGCGTCTTCTGAGAGTGATGAGCAGCATAAGGGTCTTGGCCGAGGAAGTGACCGTGGTCGCCAGGGCCAGGCCGCCCACCCCCATGCTTCCCACCAGTATGACGTTGAGCAGGATGTTGCAGATCATTCCCCATATGCCCAGGGCTATTGGGGTGATCGTTTCCTTCAAGGCATAGAATGCCCTGCCGGCTATGACTCCCATACCGAACTGGGCCAGCCACGGGGCGTAATAAGACAGGACGTGTCCGACCAGGCGTGATTGACCGGGTCCGAAGTGGCCTCGCTGGAAGAATACCGAAACCAGGGGGACGGCGAAGACGGTGAGTATCGCCGCCGCCGGAATGGTGTAATAGGACAGGTTTCTCATATAGGAGGGTATCTCCTTCCGGAGAAGATCGCGACCGCCGGCCGCCGCGGCCTTGGAGAAGTAAACGGTGCACAGCACTATGAGCGGTTCGATCATCACCATCCTGACCAGGTTTCTTATCCTGGCCGCGTAGTCTATGGCGGTTATGGAACTCTCGGCCAGGAAGGAGGCCAGTATCTTGTCGGCCACGGGACCCAGGAACCCGGTGACCACGCCCACCATGACCGGAACGGCCAGTCTGACCAGTTCCCTGAAGTCGCCGTCCCTGGGGTCCAGCACGGTCCCCGGCCTGAGTTCCAGCCTGATGGAGAAGGCCGCGCAGGCCAGGAACGAGACTGCGGCTCCGGCAAGTCCCGACAGGGGGACGATGATGATGCCGAACCGCCCGTGTCCCGCCAGGAGAAAGATGTACGACGCCAGTATCTGGAGAACCTTGAGAAAACTCACGAGTCCGTACCGGTTGTGATAGATGAGGAAATTCTGCAGAATGCCCTCCACCGCATTCAGGAATACCAGGGGCAGGAATATCCGCAGAAGTACCGCCGCCAGGTCCAGGGTTTCCGCATCGGCCCCGGGACCCACTATTCCCACGATTCCGCGCCCGAACAGGAAAGCCGTTCCCAGGAACAGTATCCCGGTGATTACCATCCAGTTGACGATGCGATTCACGAGAAGGTTGGACGCTTCCACTCCCTTGTTCCTGCGGACCCTGGAGTATATGGGAAGAAAGGCGGATCCGAAGGCCGTGGATATGAGTTGCTGGAGGAGCAGGGGAATCACGAAGGCCACCGCCACCGCGTCGGTCTGCCACGAGGTTCCGAAAATCCTCGCTATCTCCGCGAATCTCAGGTAGGTGAAAAAGGCCGTGAGCATGTTGCCCAGGGACATCAGGGAGAACCCCGCCCCTTTGCCCTTTTCACTTCCGAACCAACCAAGAATTCCAGCCAAGGATTCCCTCCGGTGAAAGGCGACCACGGTTGCAGGTTCGATTATACACCACGGGGGATGCCCGGGGAAAATTTCAGACGCCGGCCTCTTCCGCCGCTTCGCGGTAGACCTCCAGCGTCTCCTCCGCCGCCTTGTTCCAGGTGAAGAGGGAAGCCCGTTCCAACCCCTTGGCCGAGAGTTCGTTTCTGAGGGATTCGTTCTCCGCCATTTCAATCAGGCCGCCGGCTATGGAACTCACGGAAAATGGATCCACCAGGACAGCCGCGTCTCCGGCGACTTCGGGCATTGCCGACACCGACGAGGTGATCACCGGTGTTCCGCACGCCATGGATTCGATTATGGGCAGGCCGAAACCCTCCAGTATCGAGGGGTACACCAGGAAATCGGCCATGGAGACCAGGGCGGGCAGTTCGTCGTTGCTCACGAAACCGGTAAGAACGATGCGCTCGCGAAAAGGATGATTCTCGATCTTACTGAGTATCCCCCCGTAACTCCAGCCCCTGCCTCCGGTTATCACCATGTAGTGCCGTATCCGGTCCCCCACCGATTCGAAAGCGTCCAGGAGTCTCTCCAGGTTCTTTCGCGGTTCCATGGTGCCCAGGAAAAGGAAGAACCTGTCCGGAAGGCCGTGCTTTTTCTTCACCCCGGCCAGCAGCTCCCCGTTTTCCACTTTTCGGAAGCCGGGGTTCACCCCGCAGTACACCACCCGCACCTTGTCGGCCGCCTCCGGGAACAGGCGGGCTATTTCCGTTCCGGTGAAGCGGGATATGGTGATTATCCGCCTGGCTTTCTCCAGGAATCTCGGGTAGAACTTCCCCGCCAGGGATGCCCTGAGACTGTGCACCCCGGGATCGGTGTATGCGGAAAGGTCGTGAATCGTGATGACCCCCGGAACGGGCAACCCGATGGGGAGGGGATACACCGGGTCGTGGAACAGGTCCAGCCGGTCCCTTCGCATTCTTATGGGAAGGCCCACCTGGTACCACAGCTGCAGCCGGGGGCTGGGAAACCTCACCACGACGGTTTTGAAACGCTCGGGCAATCCGAGATCGAAGGGTATGGGGCGGTTCGTGTACAGGAAATATTCGTTGGAGGAATCTTTTTCCGCGATGGAGCGGAGGAGGTTGAGGATGTAGTTGGGTATGCCGGTCCGGAGCACCGTCAGGGGAGATATCTTGATGCCGATTCTCATGGTGTCCGCCTGCCCGGAGAAGTTGTTCCGTTCGTTAAACCTGCGCTGCCGGAATATAATGATGAAATACCTCGTGTGAGTCCGCGGTTTTGACAGCGGGAAGTTTACAGCCGTATACTATTCGGGAATGTGTTGCGTAACGGTTATGAACAGGGGAGGAAGGATGTACGGGACGGTTGTATTGGCCCTGTTTGCAGCGGTATCTCTCTTCGGGGGAAGCCTGGAATTCGATATCGAATTCGGCGTGGATGACATATCATTTTACAGGTACATGAATTACGATAGAATATCCCTTCCGGGCTGCGAATCATACGCCGCGCCCGGCAAGCCCCTGCTTCCCGTGCGGGTGGTTACCCTGGTGATTCCTCCCGATGCGGCGGACCCGGAACTGGATCTGGTCCTGGAGGAGACCGTGCCCCTCGAGGGAAGCTGGAAGATACAGCCGGCGGCCGTACCCAGGCCGTTCAGCGCCCAGGATTCGCCGGTGGTGATATCGCCCGATCCCGCCGTCTACTCCTCCTGCGAACCATGGCCGGCGGCGAGGCTGGAGGGACCGGCCACCGGTTCCAAAACGGGGTTCAAACTCGTCAGCTTCCGTTACAGGCCCGTCACGTGGAATCCCTCCACCGGGAAACTCGAGCTGGCCACAAGGGGCACGGTGAAAGTTTCCTGGAGATCGGCGGAGCAGGATTGGCTTCCCACGCGGGGGCAGGTTGAAACCGCGGCCCGGCTCCTGGGTTGGGTGGACAATCCCCGTGACGTGAACCGGTACGCTCCCGTCGCCCGGAACGACGGCCGGGCGACGGATTACCTGGTCATAACCTCCTCCGACTATTCCGATGCGTTTTCTCCGTACGTTTCCTGGAAGACATCCTCGGGAATGCCCGCCGAACTGGTGAAAATCGGGGATATCCTGTCTTCCACCCCGGGTTACGACGATCCCGAGAAACTCAGGAATTACATACTGGGCAGGTACCGGGATGACGGGGTGAAGTACGTCCTGCTGGCCGGGGACGAGAACGTGCTGCCGGTGCGCATGGTGGATCTCTCCTGCGAGGGTTATTCCGACAACGCGCCCGTGGACCTCTACTTTTCCGACATGGACGGGACCTGGGACGACAACGGCGACCATGATTACGGGCAGCCGGCGGACAAGTTGGATCTCTACGCGGACATCGCGGTGGGCAGGGCGCTCTTCGATTCCTCCGAGGAGGCGACCGTTTTCATCGAGAGGTCCATGCGCTACCAGAAGGACCCGCCTTCGGGCGAATGGTCGCAGAGGGCCATGTTGTGCGGCGCGGGCCTTTTCACGGGATACACGGGGGCCAAGGTCTGCGATTCCATAGCCGCGCGCCTTCCCGGTTCATGGGAGATCGACAAGGCCTATGAACTCGCGATGGTCGACGGTTACACCACTCACATCGATGTGATAAACAGCGGAACGAACTGGAATCACTATGCCGGTCACGGCAACGACACCGGCATATACTGGAAGGATTCTCCCACCGACATGATGACCGTTTCCATAGCTTCCGACCTCGAGAACGGGGAGAAGACGGGCATACACCACAGTATAGGCTGCATGCCCGGTTCGTTTCACAAGAACTATGATTCATGCGCGGACGCCCTTTGGCACAACCCGTCGGGGGGAGCCGTGTCGGTGATGTTCAACACCAGTTACGGATGGGAAGGAGACCTTCCCGAGATGGGCGTGAGCGAGTGGATGTGCGTGTACCTCACCGAGGAGGTCTTCCGGAAAGGGAACGGCATCATAGGAAATGCGTTCGCGACTTCCAAGGACAGGAGGGTTCCTCTCTGGGGCGGCGATTACGACAGGGAATTGTACTGCATCCTGTGCTGGAATGCGTTCCACGATCCCACGTTGAAAGTGCTTGGGGCTTCTACCGGCTTGGAACCGCCCCCTTCCGGATCCGCGGCGCCCGGAGCCGTTCTCGGAACACCGTGGCCCAACCCCGTTCGCGGCGGTTCGTCGGTTTTCATCCCGGTTTCCGGTGCAGGAGACTCCGCCGTGCTTTCCGTCTACGGGCTCGACGGCAGGTTGGCCTGGCGGACCCTGGTCGGTCCGGACGGCGATGTCTCCTGGAACACCGGCGGGCTTCCGGCGGGAGTGTACATGGTAAGGTTGGACGCGGCGGGCTCGTGTTCCTCCGAAAGGATCGTGGTGCTGCCCTGACCGGGGAAACCGGCACCGTTAAACGTCGTATGGAGGGCCGTAAGTTTTGAGGATAGGCTTGGAGGTATCCCCCGTGGCGGTGAACGCGACGGGCATACCGAATTACATCAGGCGGCTGGTGGAGGGTTTCGCTTCCCTGGATGACGGGAACGAATATTTCCTCTATACCAACAGGCCCCTTCCCGAAGATTTCCGGCTCCCGGAAAGGTTCAGGAAGGTCCTGGTCCGTAAGCCGTACCACAGGTTCCAGTTATGGTTCCAGCTGGAGCTTCCCGGAAGGATGAGGAAGGACGGGATCGGGTTGTTTCACGGAACGTTTTCCAGGCTTCCGGCAAGGATGCCCGTTCCCGGCGTGATAACCATCCACGATCTCTCGGGTTACAACATGCCCCACGTGCACAAGAGGTGGACCAGGGCGACGAACCGGCTGTATCCGCTTTACCTGAGGAAGGCGGCCGCCGTGATAACCGTTTCGGAATTCACCGCGTCCCAGGTCAGGGAAGCTTTTCCCTGGGCGGAGGACAAGATAAGGGTGGTTCACGAAGCCGCTCCGCCGGATTACGCGCCGGTGACCGATGAAACGGTCCTGGAACGGGTGAGAAAGAAGTACGGCCTGCCGGACAGGTTCTTCCTGTTCCTGGGTTCCCTGGAGCCGAGGAAGAACCTCGAAAGGTTGCTGGAGGCCTACATCTCGGTGTCCCGCTCGATTCCCCATTCATTGGTAATCTCCGGCGGAGAGGGATGGAAGAACACCGGGTTGCTCGACGCGGTGCGGCGTCACGGAGACAGGGTGATCCTCACGGGTTTCGTGGAACCCGACGATCTGCCGGGGCTGCTGTCCCTGGCCGAGTGCCTGGTCTACCCCTCCCTGTACGAGGGATTCGGGTTGCCCATACTCGAGGCCATGGCGTGCGGAACGCCGGTGATCACCTCGTCGGTGTCCTCTATGCCCGAGGTTGCCGGTGACGCCGCCCTTCTCGCGAATCCGTACTCGGTGGAGGAGATCGCGGGCGCACTGTCCGAGATGGCCCTCGACGGGGGTCTCCGTGAAAACCTGAGGAAGAAGGGTTTCCTCAGAAACGCCGAATTCAGTTGGAAAAAATCCGCCGAGAAGACTCTCTCGGTGTACATGGAAGTCTTGTCCGGAGGCGGAGCGTTATGAGAATTCTTGTTGCCACCACGGCCACGATTCCGGGTTATTCCGGCGGCTGGACCACCACTCTCGACCTGTTGCAGCCCGAGCACGAACCCTTCTACCTGGTGACGGGGGCGAAACCCGGCCTCCACGTCATGGAGGGGGTGGAGTACCTGGGCCTGGGCTTGGGAGGGGAATGGAACGGCCTCATGAAGAGGCTGGTCGGGCGGACCCAGAGGTTGGTGACTCCGGCCGCGATGCGCTGGGCGTTCCGGCGGCACCGCGCCGATTTCGTGCTGTGCCTCGACGAGCAGATGGGCCTGTCGGCCATGAAAGCCGGCTTGCCCTACGCCATGAGGTTTCATTCTTACGTGAGCGAAGTCATAAAGGGCCCCATACTGGAAGAAATGCTGGACAGGGCGCTGTTCGCCACCGCCTCCCAGGGAGCCGAGGTTCCCGGGGTGGAGATCATGCCCCATTACCAGGATCTTTCGAGGTTTGCCTTCGCCCCCCCCGCAAAGCCCGAGAGGGCCCTGCTCCTGACCTGTATCAACAGCAGGCACGAACCCTGGGTTTTTATCGAGGGGATAATGGGTTCCAGGGACATGAAGGGTGATATAGTGGGTACGGGCCCACTGCGGAAGAAAATGGAAAAGGCGTGCGCCGCCACCGGGGGCAGGGTTAGATGCCTGGACCCGGTTCCCAGGCTCAGGATCGGCGAGTTGTCGGGGAGGTACCAGGTGGGCGTGGCCACCCACATCCTCGATTATCCGGTGAACACATATCACATGAAGATAAACACGTACATGGCATGCGGCATGCATTCCGTCGTCAAGCCTTTCAGCCACGTCGCCCGGCTCGCTCCGGAACTGGTGCATATTTTCAACGACGCCGGGGAACTCTCGCAAAGGCTCGACGAGATACGGGCCGGGTGGCGGGAACTTGAAGACCGGAGGAGAAAAGCCAGGGAATGGGTCATGGTCAATGCCTCGGTGGAGATACCCAAACGCAGGTTCAGGGAACTGCTGAAAGAGTCTCTGGGCGGGTCGTAACCGGAAAATCAGCCGTGTTCCCCGGAACCTGCGGGCGAATGTGATTCCGGGCGGGCCGTCGGCGATGGCCTCGGACGCCGGGGGAAAAGGGAATCACACCAGGTCGAGAACCGTTATGGAAACCAGCCGCCATTTCCTGTCGTCCCGGTCGGGAAGCGTCACCGTGTCTCCCGGGGTGAGGCCCAGCAGTTTCCGGCCCAGGGGAGCCATGTAGTTTATCCTCCCCCTGTCCGGGTCCGCGTCCAGTGGTCCGACAATGTCGAAGGTACGCACTTCTTCCGGGTCGTCGATGTTCCGCAGGGTGACCGACACGCCGGGAGAAACGATTTCGGTGTTTATCTCGTCGGCGGGATAGGGTTTGTAGGCCGCGATTTCCTCGGACCATTGGCGCAGCCTGCTCAGCAGCAGGTCTCTTCTTTCCATGGCGGCGGCGTACTCCGCGTTCTCGGAGAGGTCTCCGTGGGACGCGGCTACGCCGATGGCGTCCGCCGCCGCGGGTATCTCCACCTGTTTCAGCCTGAGAATGTCTTCCCGCCGCCGTCTTATGGCTTCCCTGCCGGAAAAGATGGTGTTCCCCTCCCAGAAACGGCCGGTGGAGATCCTTCCCGCGCCGGATCCCTTCTTTCTTCCGGACAACTCCCTCCCCACGGTGAGAAACAGCCCCTCGTTATGCGCCGTCGCGCTTTCATCGAAGGTTTCCAGGTACCTGGACAGCCGCCGGGTGTCCACCGATTCCAGGTACTCCATGAGCCGGTCCTTCAGCGGCCCCAGCAGCAGCCTGATAATCTTCTTCTGGGTATCGGCCGTGGCGAAGGGCAGGTTGTCCAGGAAGAGTTCCATGCCCGGACCGGCTTCTTCTTCCCGGAAAGTTCCTCCTTTTCCGGAAGCGACGTAAGCCAGGCTCCACAGGAAAAGATCGGTGGATGCCGGGTCGGACATGTATAACGACAGGCATGATTCCAGCAGAGCGGGATCGTTTTTCTCCAGGAATGCCGCCGCGTGTTCCCAGAGCGGCCTCCTGAGCCCGGAAACGAACAGTTTCTTCTCCTCTTCCGGGATGTCCCCGGCGAGGAATATCTCTACGTATTTCTTCCTGCACGAGGAAGACAGTATTTCCGAGAGGGCCCTCTCCGCCCTGGGCGCTTTCCTTTCCATCAGGTCCGCCGCCGCCTCGCGGAAACCTTCCGCCCTGCCCCGGTCGGTCAGGATCCAGCACAGTTCGAACAGCGCTCCCGTCTCCGCCCCTCCCAGGTTCAGCGCGTCCGGCAGCAGTGCAAGCGGTTGCTCCCCGGAGATATCCGGGGACGATTTGAGTATGGATTGCACCCTGCGGACCTTTTCGGAAACCGGAACCTTCTTCTCCCGTATTACGGAGCGCACCCGCTCCAGGGGCCCCAGGTCGTCGTCCATGCGCACTATCCTGTCGCCCATGACGGCGAAGCCCCCGGCGGCGGAAGCCGCTTTCCTGAGAAGTTTCCAGAGTTCGCCCACTTCCGGAACGTCCCGGGCCGACAGCGGGGCCAGGTCGTTTTTCGATATTCCGTCTTCGGCGATGAACGGTTCGGACATGAGTTTTTCCAGGAAGTCGCCCGGAGATGACGAAAGCATGTCCATGAATTCCCCGGGGTTTTCCAGGGCCGACACGGCCAGCGAGGAGGGCGGCAGCGGCGTGGCGGTCTCCAGGACCACGGACAGCTGCATGTCGTGTTTTTTATCCTCGGGGAAGTCCGCCGTGACCAGGGTGCGGGTCACCCTGGTTATCTTTCCCGTTCCGAAAGTGGGAAGGTGAAGGTAGCCTCCCTCCCTGAAAAGCATCAGGGACCGGAAAGTCCGCCAACATTCCGATACGTCCGCCCCCCTGGTCTTGAGACCGCTCATCTTCAGGAACTGTTCCAGGGGCGGAAACATCAGGTGCCTGTCCCGCAGAACTTCCACCAGGGCTTTTCTCAGGGGCTCGCTCTCCCGGACCAGGGGCGCCGAGGCGATTATGAAGTCCTCGAATCCCTCGCCCCCCTCGAGTTCCTTCTCCTCCACGGCCGTTTCCACCAGGTTCCGGACGCGGTCCCCTTCCCCTTCCGAGGCCAGCGCCCTGACGGCCTCGGCCATCTCCCCCCAGGGAGGGTCGTCTCTCGCCAGGTACTCCGGCCACAACCCGGAAACCAGGTCGGGGTTTTTCGCTCTTGCCGCTTCGGTCAGTTTGGACAATCTTCCTCCCGTCGCCGATAATATACCCATTGCGCACGATTCGTGTGACTGAACGGGAGGATGCGGTGTCCGACGGCGGTAAGAAGATGAACAGGCGTGAATTCCTCGGGAAGGCGGGCAAGGTGGGGGGGACCCTGTTCCTGTCGTCTCTCGCGGGGAAGGCCCTTGCCGGTGAATGGGAGCGGGCGATGGAAGAGTACTGGACGGAAGGCCGTTTCGTGCAGGACACGGTGGATGCGTCGGGGGAGGCCCGGGGCGTGATCAGGGCGTACCTCGACGGTGCCTGGAAGGAGTTCGGAACGGTGGAACTCCCCGCGGAGTTCATCGACTGGAACCTGAAGGCCCGCCTGGACGTCCTGGATTCCATAGCCATGATGTACCGGGGCGAAGGAGGTTCTCCTCCTTCCCTGGCGGGGCCGCACAACGCCGCCATGGCCACCCGGGGAGGCCGGAGGGCGGACAGCGTTCTTACCATAAACAACGCGTTCAAGGGCATGGGTCTCTGCCCCCGCAGGGAGATAATCAGGGACAAGATGGACGAGATGCGCGAGCTGGGTTCCTCCGGCATGGAGGCCAGGCTCCGGTTTCTCAGGGACCTCTATTCCGACCGTGACAATTTCGACCTGACCAAGATGGTATCCCTGGAACTCTACAGCACCCCGGATTTCGAGACCCACACCTTCATCAACCTGATGGCCCGCCCCGAGGTTTCCCTGGTCTTCCTGGATTCGCGTTCATTCGAGGTAAGGGGCATCGGGCAGCTGGTTCACCCCGATGACGCTTCCGCGGAAGACTATGCCGGGGACGTGGTCACGTATACCAACATGGCTCACTCCTTCTTTCACGGGGAGTTTCCCAGGCTGTTCCCGGGCATACTTGTGCACGTCACGTCGGTGTTCGACAACACCCCGGGAACGGGCAGGGGGGTCAGGATAGCGCCTCCCCCGGTCTGACGGCGGGGTAAGTGCCGGGAGAGGAAGGTCGCCGGGTGGAAACGGCCCTTAGATTACCGGACGGATCGGTGCCCGACCTGTACCTGGTGGACATGGACGGCACCCTGGTTTCCACCTCGTCGGAGAAACTCCTGCTGGCCCGCCTCGCAACCGGCGGCGTTGTCGGCCCGGCGCGCCTGTTCGCCTTCGCCGCCGGTTACCTGCTTCATCCCCTCAGAACCCTGGAGGAGGGCAAGGGATGGAACCGGCGATACCTGAAGGGTCTGGAGCCCGCCGTCGTGCGGGCCGAGGCGGCGGCGTGCGCGGAGATACTGTTGAAGAGGCACCTCAGGCGGTGGACGGTGGAATCCGTCGCGTCGCTGGCCTCCCTGGGCTGCAGGGCGGTCATGCTGACCGCCTCCCTGCGTCCGCTGGCCCTGGGTGTCGCGTCGGGGGTTGGAATAGAAGAGGTTCACGCCAGCGTGCCCGAGGTTTACCGGGGGCGCTGCACCGGCGGATTGTCGGGAACGAGGCCGTGGGGAAGGTCCAAGCTGCGCCTGGCCCGGGATATATGCAGGGCGGCCGGAACGACTCTTGAAAGGTGCGCGGCGGCGGGCGATTCCTACGGCGACAGGTTTCTCCTGGAGGAATGCGGCCTGCCCGTGGCCGTGTGCCCCGGGCGTCGCCTGGAGAAAACGGCAAAGAGGAATGGATGGATCGTGATACCCGGAAAGCACACGAAATGGGCGTAAGGGCGCTGGGAGCGTTTTCGGGCGGGCTGGACGGCATGATAGCCGCCCGTATCCTCCTCGACCAGGGCATAGAGGTGGAACTGGCCACGTTCCGCAGCCCCTTCTTCTCTTCGGCGGACGGCCGGAAAGCGGCCGGGGCGATGAACCTTCCCTGGCGGGAGGTGGATTTCACGGATGAAATAATGAAACTGCTCCGGGATCCGCCCAGCGGTTTCGGCAAGAACCTCAACCCCTGTATAGACTGTCATGCCGCCATGTTCAGGATGCTGGGGGATTTGGCCCGGGAGGAAGGATTCGATTTCATCTTTTCCGGGGAGGTGCTGGGTCAGAGGCCCATGTCCCAGAACAGGAACTCGCTCAACAGGGTGGCCAACCTGTCGGGATACGGGCGCATTCTGCTCCGGCCCCTGTCGGCCGGGCTCCTTAACGAGACGGAACCCGAGCGGAAGGGCCTTGTGGACAGGGAGAGGCTCCTGGATATCTCGGGCAGGGGCAGGAAACGCCAGATGAAACTCGCCGCGGAGTACGGCCTCGTGTACAGGAACCCCGGCGGAGGGTGCCTCCTGACGGAGCGGGATTATTCCCGGCGCCTGGAAGTGCTGTTGAGGATTCCCGGGCTTTTCACTCCGCGCAACGCGGAGTTGATAAAACACGGAAGGTTTTTCAGGCTGTCGGAAGATACCGTGTGCGTCATCGGCAGGTCGGAGAAGGACAACAAGGCCCTGGAATCGATGGTGGAGGACGAGGTGACGTACTCGCTGAAGAATATCCCCGGTCCCACCGGTGTCCTGCTGGGAGATGCTTCGATGCTGCCGGAGATGGTGCGCCTGGTTCGCAGGTACGCCGGGTTGTAACCGTGCGCGGCGGGTTTTCTCCGGGGAGGAAGGGCCGTGATTCATAACTTGTATTTTCCCGCCGGAGGTTTTATATAGGGAAAGATTTCAGGGGAAACACGGTTCGAGCAATCCGGTGGCGACGAAAACCCGGGGATTGCTCGAAGGGGGTTAAAATGTTGAAGCACGGCAACTTGCAAAATGGCGAACG
>JAMOUX010000025.1 GCA_027067855.1 Candidatus Fermentibacteraceae bacterium | reverse complement strand
TCCCTTGAGGGATCATTCCGGGGCTTGCTTGCGCACGTTCCGCCGAGCGTTGTATGATTGTTTCAGGAATCCGCGGCTTTGCCGAAGACGGAATGACCGACTATGGGAGTTGCGAGGCGTTGAAGTGGCGAATTTTGCGATAACCGGCGTTGCCGGGTACGTGGCACCGAGGCACCTGGAGGCGATCACCGCCAACGGCCACAGGGTGGTCGCCGCGTTGGACCCCCATGATTCCGTCGGCATCCTGGACAGGTACTGCCCCGAGGCGAGGTTCTTCCCGGAGCCCGAAAGGTTCGACAGGCACCTGGAGAAGCTGAGAAGGGCCGGCGATGACAAGAGGGTGCGCTGGATGAGCATCTGCTCGCCCAATTACCTTCACGACGCGCACATCAGGATGGCTTTCCGGATAGGGGCGGACGTTATCTGCGAAAAGCCCGTCGTACTCAATCCGTGGAACCTGGACGCCCTGGCCGAACTCGAGGCCGAGACCGGCTGCCGCGTGTGGACCGTGCTGCAGCTGAGGCTTCATCCGGCCATAGCGGCCCTGAAGAAGAGAATCGACGAGGACGAACCCGGTAAGAAGTACGAGATGGAGCTTACCTACATTACCCCCCGCGGACCCTGGTACCTGAGTTCCTGGAAGGGAAACATCGAGCGTTCGGGAGGCCTGGCCACCAATATAGGGGTTCACTTCTACGACATGCTGATATGGATTTTCGGAGCCGTCCGGAGAAGCGAGGTCCACCTGTCCGAACCCACCCGCTGCTCGGGATTTCTCGAACTCGAGAAGGCGGAAGTCAGGTGGTATCTCTCGATAGACGCCAAGGATTCCCCCCTCTTCGACGGCGGAACCTCGCGGCCCTCCACGTACAGGCACATAACCGTGGACGGAAGGGAACTGGAATTCTCGGGCGGCTTCACCGGGCTTCACACCAGGCTTTACGAGGAAACCCTCGCGGGCCGGGGCTTCGGTATCGAGGATGTGAGGCCTTCCATAGAATTGATCCACGACATTCGAAAGGCGAAACCGGTGGGAACGAACGGGAATTCGCACAGGTTCGCGTTGAACGGAAGGAGCTGACGTGCCGGATTTCTTCGTTCACGAGTCCGCGTATGTCGACGAAGGCGCGTCCGTGGGAGAGGGAACCAGGATCTGGCACTTCAGCCACGTCATGTCCGGCGCGGTGGTGGGGAAGGGCTGCACCCTGGGCCAGAACGTTTTCATACAGAGCAACGTGACGATAGGAAATCACTGCAAGATACAGAACAACGTGTCGGTATACGAGGGAGTGATCCTGGAGGATTACGTTTTCTGCGGGCCTTCCATGGTTTTCACCAACGTGAAGGATCCCAGGTGCAAGTACCCCCAGAGGGGTTCCGGGTTTTACCTGAAAACGCTGGTAAGGGAAGGAGCGTCGATAGGAGCGAACGCCACCATCGTGTGCGGCAATACCATAGGAAGGCATGCCTTCATAGGGTCCGGCGCGGTGATCACACATGACGTTCCCGACTACGCCCTGATGCTCGGCGTTCCGGCGCGGCGGGTCGGCTGGGCCTGTGAGTGCGGGGAAGTGCTGCCGGCGTTCGGAAAGCGGATAAAATGTCCCAGGTGCGGAGCGGGATATTCTATCGCGGAAGACGGGCTGTTGGTTCAAAATGTACGGGAATAAGAAAATAGGCGTCGTGGTTCCGGCGTACAACGAAGAGACCCAGATAGAACACACGATCAGGACGATGCCGGATTACGTCGACAGGATAATCGTGATAGATGACAGGAGCGAGGATCGTACCGCCGAAATCGTGCGACGCCTGGAAAAGGAGGATTCCCGCGTTCTGCTCATCCGGCACGAGGAGAACGGCGGGGTGGGCAAGGCCATAGGAACGGGTTACATCTGGTGCAGGGATAACGATATGGACATCGCCGTGGTGATGGCCGGAGACGGACAGATGGACCCGGACGACATGCCGGGTCTGCTGGACCCGGTGGTGGAAGACCGGGCCGATTACACCAAGGGAAACCGCCTCATCACCGGCGAGGCCTGGAAAAAGATCCCCAAGGTACGCTACCTGGGCAATTCGGTCCTGACCTTCCTTACGAAGATAGCCTCGGGTTACTGGCACGTCACCGATTCCCAGACGGGATACACCGCCCTGAACCGCAAGGGTCTGCACCTGCTTCCACTGGAGGACATATACCCCCGTTACGGGATGCCGAACGATTTCCTTGTGACCTGCAACATCTACAACATGCGCGTGATGGACGTTCCCATAAAGCCGGTGTACGACATAGGGGAAAAGAGCGGAATCAGGATAACGAAGGTCCTCTTCTCCCTGCCCGCCCTTCTCATACGGCTTTTCCTGCGCAGGATGGTCCAGAAGTATGTCATCCGCGATTTTCATCCCCTCGTAATGTTCTACGCGCTGGGTTTCATTCTCCTGCTGGCGGACATCCCCCTCGTCGTCCGGCTGATCATCGGGTGGATATCGGACGGTTTCGTCCCGCCGATGACCGCCATGACGATTCTTTTCTGCACCATCATGGGGATGCAGTCGATTCTGTTCGCGATGCTCTTCGACATGGAGGCGAACCGCTCCCTGAAGGGAGACTGATGGGGGAACCCGGCCGGGATGATCCGGGGACAGGCGGAATCTTCCGCGGGCTGAAAGTGATTAAACGCTTGTTTTCCGGCAGGTTCCTGTTGATCATCGTATTGCTTGCGCTGGGATATTACATTTACGACAACATAGATGAAATACTGGATTACCGCTTCGAATTCGAATGGATTCCCCTGCTCGGATCGGCGTCGGCGGTTACGGCCGGGTACGTGATCATGTTCATGACGTGGCGGATGCTGGCCCGGTCCTTCGGTTTGGAAGCTCCCCTGATCGCATCGGCTAAAGCCTTCTACCTGTCGCAACTGGGCAAGTACGTTCCCGGCAAGATCGGTCTCGTGCTCGTCCGGGTGAACGCTTACCGGGGTTACCCTCCGGGAAAAGTCGTACTTGCGACCGCCGTGGAATACGCGGCAAGTTTCGTAAGCGCGTGCATCATGATCCTCGGTTCCGCGGTTCTTACGGGTATCGACCTTCCGCCCTGGCTCAGGTGGTCGGCCATGATTATGCCGGCGGCGCTTCTGGCGTTTCTGTGGCCGCCTTTCCTGAAGCGGATTGTGAACGCGGTTTCAAGGCTGGCGAAACGGCAGCCGGTCGGGCGGGTTCCGTCTTTTCCGCGGATGCTGTTGTTCGTTTCGATGTACATGATGGTAGGGCTTTGCTGGGGGCTCGGCCTCTTTCTTGCCTTGAATTCCCTTTCCCCCGTCGACGTAAGGTACTACTTCGCGGTGACGGGCTCCTTTTGGTCCGCCGTCCTCATCGGGATAGCCGCCGTATTCGCGCCAAGCGGAATAGGCGTGCGCGAAGGGGTCCTGATGCTGGTTCTGCCCGCGTTCGTCTCCAGGCCCACCGTGATGGTCGGCGCGATACTGATGCGCCTGGTGATGACGGCCGTGGAGCTGTTTCTCGCGGGCTTTTTTTCGCTGATCCATGGAAAACCGTGGAAACGGTGACTTTTCCGGGCGCCCGTTGCGTCGCGTCCGGGCGAAAAGGGGGTCACCTTCCGGACCGGGGCCGGGACGGGTGCCGGGAAACCCGGCCCGTTTCCGGGCGGGGCGGCCCGGGCCCGATAACGTAAAGACCCGCCGTGAACGCGGGCATCGAGTCGTAATTCAGCACCAGCACGGTTTCCCCCGGAGGCGCGTCGCCGACCGTTTCGAACCCCGCGATCCGGTTGACGGCGCAGCCGTCCCCGGGACGATTCGAAAACCGGATGTACGTATTCCTCAGCATATCGTCCGAATCGTTGACGGCCATCAGCAGGATATCGCCCGATACGGAATTTTCAAGAGCGATGAAATTCAGAAGTTCGTTATCGGCATACCGGAGCCGTCCTCGCTCGTAAACGGCGTTCCGCACGCTCGCCGTATCCAGTATCGACCAGTTTTCGTCGATCAGGGCGGACAGGAAATCCGGCCCGGGAGTATTCCTGCCCGTCAGGGACCGAATCACGTCGAACATTCTTCCCAGCATGTCCGGGTTGGTGCTTTCCGGCCCGGGTCCCCAGTTCATGAGCAGGGAAGGGCACCTGTAGACGCCCGGGGGCGCGGATCCTCCGCCGTTGCCGCACATCATCGTTATATCCATGGCCCTCAGGTGTATTCCCCTGCAACCGTGAACCAGGGCGGTGGTCGCGAGGTACAGAAGCGTATCCGGGGAAGGATGGAAAGTCAGTTGCCCGTCCTGCCTTCTTCCCCCGCACCTGAGGTTGTGAATCAGGCAGTTGTTCCTGGAAGTGCCGTCGATGCCGTACACGAACATCGTATCCAGGGCTTCGTGCTGGTCGGCGAAATGGTTCCATTTGCTTTCGGCGGGGATATCCGCCTCCGGAAGCGATATCTGAAACGGGGCGCGGGGCGGGTCCGGGTCGGCGATGATCGGCGCCCTGTACGGCTGCCTGACGCCGTATATCCTGGCCGAAGCGAGAAGGGGCGACTCGTCGGAACCGGATGCGAGGAGCGTATCCCTTTCCAGCGGTATTTCGATATCGCATCCGCCCTGGAAATCGATCCGCGAAACGGACCGGTAGATCATCGAACCTCCGGTTCCGTTCTTGAAGGAAATGACCAGGGCGTCATCGAAAAATTTGTAGGGCCTGCATGAAGATGCATCGTTGATGTCGCTGAAAACGAAGGGGGAAGGCAGGTTTATCTTCGAGCTTTCGTAAACCGAAAGCGGATCGCCGGCGTTCCCGCCCGGGCCCGAGGCGAATTCGAGAACGGCTTCATTTTCAGCGCCGCATCCGGTCAGATGACAGATGTAATCCATGCCGGCGACGTAGGGAGGGAACCCCCGTGTCTTCCTGGCGATGAAGGATGTTTCGTCCCAGGCGAACAGGTTCGTGAATTCGCCCGATACGGTCCATTCGGGTATTTCGCTTCCCGGGGGCGTATATTCGTAAATGATCTGGTAGTTGCCGTCGCCGTCGATGACGATGAAGGCGCTTTCGTCGTCGGAACGGAAGGGATTCCACCAGTCGCGCGTCGGCCGGAATACTCCCCAGACCGCCTTGACGGGCCGAACGGCCAGTTCGATGCCCGAAGAACCGCCGGTAACGTCGTCGAACGTTTCCGTGGAACGGTTCCATGCGAAAATCCTCGCCCTGTCGACGATGCCGCCCGCTTCCACGGACCGGTGGCAGACGAGTATCCTGAGATCGCCCCTGCTTATGACGCTTCCTCTTCTCGAAGGCATTGTCGGGTGGTGTACCGGGTAGTTGTATTCACCCGCGCAGACCGCGGATGTGGCGGCGGCGCCCCGTATTTCCACGGCGTTCTCCAGAAAAAGGAGGTCCGATCCGTCGTGAAACACGATGATATTGTCATTGGGGTCGGTTGGACCGAAAAACAGGATGGCGCCGTTGAGATGATGTTCGCCGGTGCTCCTGTCGCCCGTGTCCGACGCCCTGAAATCGCTCGCGGCCCAGACGGGATCGACCCGAAGCGAAGGCGGCAGTTGAAAGCTGTCCACCCTGCTGATCCCGATAGTGTCCGCACGGCTCGTTACGTTGTCGAACCCGTATATCCTCAGCCACCCGGAATCATCCACGGCGAAAATCTCGTCCCGGTCCGCGTATGCGTAATAATCCACCGAATCGGACGGTATGAGATCGGTCGAGCCTATGATCCCGTCGAACTCGACCCGGTCGGGGTATGATCGCCCGACGGGGTCTCCGTACAGGCATGGGTACTTGTCGAAGACGGGATAATCCAGTTCTTCGCAGAAGAGCGGGATGGTGTTCCGGTACCAGAGGCTGTCTCCGTTCCGTGTTTTGAACCTGCAGAGAAAAGTCCCGAAGGGGAGGGACAGCGAATCTCTGCTTTTCATCGCGTATTTCCTCACAAGGTCATGCCAGGCCGTATCGTGCCCGCACCGGTTCCAACCCGGGCCTTCGTACATGGCATCCGGTTCGTCGAACCCGAATACTCCGACGAACCCGCCCGAACCGTCCGGCCGGGGGCTGCCGTAATCCTTGTATTCGGCGAGGTAATCGATAACGGCATCGTTGTGGACCGAATCCGAAATGCTTGTCCTGAACCCCCCTGCTATGAGGTTCAGCGAATCCAGCCTGATGATTTCGGCGATATTTACGAAAAAATCCGAAGAATCCGGGTGGGCGAGTTCGCCGGGGGTCATCCTCAGGATTTCGCCCCGCGCATTGGCGAAATTGATGCCGTGATCCCATGCTTCCTTCATGAGAAGGTCGATTGCGTTCAGTGTACTGTCCGGGTCGGTCGGCGTGTCCATGCCGTAACTTATGTAGTAATCCCGAAGCCGGACTGCGCCGGCCCTTATGTCCCATATCACCGGCATGTAGGCCGGGGAGTCGAAACCGGAGCCGGAAATATCGCCGGGGCAGGTGAAGTTGTTGCCGTGCCTTTCGTAAAAGTTGGCCGCCCCGGAAGGCATGGAAACAAGGCCGGCCAGGATGATCACGTACCTGAGAAACCCCGCCCGGTAAAGAATATGCAACACCACCCCAACCGATGAATTCCAAACGACGCCCGTCGAGAATATATCGCGGCGGCCGGGGGAGCAAGTCATTACGTTCATGACGGCGGCATGGCGTCGGGGAGTACGGCTCCGCATGCCTTGTGCGGAACCGGAAAGGCGATTATTCATCACCGCGGCCGGCGGCGGCGTGCGTTGAACCTGGCGGGAGGCTGCATGGGATCGAACTTCGTGCCCGGCTACCTGGAACTGCTGGAGTCGGGCGAACTTCACCGGAGGGTGGAAGCGCTTCGCGGAATGCTGGGGAACTGCAGGCTCTGCGCCAGGCGGTGCGGAGCGGACAGGTCGGCCGGCGGGAAGGGCGCCTGCGGCGCCGGGTCCGGTCTGGAGGTATCGTCCGCGTGCGTTCATACCGGGGAGGAGCCGGTGCTCACCGGGACGGTCGGCGTGGGCAACGTCTTCCTGGCCGGGTGCTGCCTGCGTTGCGTGTATTGCCAGAATCACGAGATAAGCCGGCCGGATTCCATCGGGGATCCCCGACGGAAAACGACCCCGGAAGAGCTGGCGTCCGTGCTGCTGGATTTCCGGGAAAAGGGTTGCCCCACGGTGGGATTCGTGTCGCCCACCCATTACGCGCCCCAATTGGTGGAAGCACTGGCGTCGGCGGCGGAAAGAGGTTTTTCCCTGCCGGTCGTCTACAATACGGGAGGATACGATTCCCCCGAACTTCTCGAACTGCTGGAAGGGATCTTCGATATCTATCTTCCCGACGTGAAGTACGCGGACGAAAAGTATTCGGCGGCGTACTCCGGGGTCGCCGACTATCCGCGGGTGGCGAGGGAGGCGCTCCTGGAAATGCATCGCCAGGTGGGCAACCTCGTGATGGAGGACGGGGTGGCCGGGCGGGGGCTGCTGGTCAGGCTCCTGGTGTTGCCCGGAGACGTGTCCGGGACCGCGGATACGCTGGAATTCATTGCCCGCGAGCTTGGCAACGACGTGTACATCAGCCTCATGTCGCAGTACTACCCCGCGTACGTGGCGGCGGAGTACCCTCCCCTGGACAGGAGACTTCTGCCCGGAGAATACGCCGCCGCCGTGGAAGCGCTTGAGAGGCTGGGTTTCGGAAACGGCTGGGTGCAGGACCCCGTGGCTTCTCCGGACAATTACCTTCCCGGGGTGGATTTCAGTATCTGATTCCCACGGCCGCCGCCAGTTCTCTCACGGCGGCCTTTACGTCGTCGGCGGCCATGACGGCGGATACCACCGCCACTCCGTCCGCGCCGGCGTTCATCACTTCTCCGGCGTTGGACGGGTTTATTCCCCCTATGGCCACCAGCGGCAGGGGAGTAGCCTCCTTGAGCCTTGCGACTTCGCCGGGACCGAGGGGGGGGCCGAGGTTCGTTTTCGTGGTGGTGGGATACACCAGGTTGGCCGCCAGGTAGTCCGCCCCGTCGCGGCAGGCTTCGATCGCTTCGTCGGGCGTTCTTGTCGAGGCTCCTATCACCGCGTCCGGGCCGAGAAGCTTCCTGGCGACCGCCACCGGCATATCGTCCCTTCCCAGGTGCACTCCGTGGGATCCCACCGCCATGGCCACGTCCACCCTGTCGTTCACGATGAACAGGGCGTCGTGTTCTCGGCACATTTCCAGGAGGGTTTTCGCGGTTTCGAGCAGTTCCGCCGTGGAAGCGGTCTTGTCCCTGAGCTGGACGGTTTCCACGCCGGCTTCCAGGGCCGACCTGCAGGTTTCGATCACTCCCCTGGGACCGCAGAGTACCGGATCGGTCACCAGGTATAGCCGCAGCTTCCTTACGTCAAGCATTGACGGAAACTTTCAGCTCGCCGGGCAGCGAGTCCTGATTCATCGCCGCCAGGGCGTCGAGGAAATACGGGACGAAAGTACCCGGACCTCCGGCGAGTCGGGCTGCCCGTTCTCCCGCAAGGCCCGTTACCGATATGCCTGACAGCGCGGCTTCGAAAGGATCGTCGCAGGCCGCCGCGAAACATGCCACGGCGGTCGTGGCGGCGCAGCCGGTACCGGTGACCATGCTCATCAGGGGATGTCCGTTCCCGATGACGGCGGTCCGTTTCCCGTCCGTTACCACGTCGACGGCCCCGGTGACGGCGACGGTCCATTTCCTTTCCCCGGCGATGGAGGCGAACAGCTCCGCCTTGTCCCCGGAGGATTCCATGGAATCGACCCCCCTGGTCTTGCCCCCTATTCCGGCCAGGGAAAGTATTTCGCCGGCGTTTCCGCGGATTACCGCCACGTCCAGCTCCTCCACCAGCCTTGCGGCGGTTTCGTTCCTGAAGGCCGTCGCCCCCGCTCCCACCGGGTCCAGCACTATGGGTATGCCGGCTTCGTTGGCGGCCCTGCCCGCGGCGAGCATGCTTTCCACCTGGGTGGGGTACGGTGTGCCGATGTTCAGGAGAAGCGCTCCCGCGAATCGCACCATCTCGGGTGATTCCTCGATGCATGGAGCCATTACGGGGGAAGCGCCGAGACAGAGGGTCACGTTGGCGGTGAAGTTGGTTACCACGTTGTTGGTGATGTGGTGTACCATGGGCCTGGAGGAGCGCAGCCCGGAAAGACGACTTCCGATTATTTCTTCCGGTGTCATGGAAACCTCCGGGTTTTCTTGACTCCGGTATTACCCGGGTCGAGTTCGAAGGATGAGTTCCCGGAGCCGGTTGTTCACGGACCGGCTCCGATTCCCGCCTAACGTACAAAAGGGACCCGAAGCGGTCAAACGCGGGCCGCCCCGGTGGAGAGGAACGGATATGGGAATTCCGGATGATATTTTCCGCCGGTGCCCCGGGTTTTCCTGGAACCCCCGCCGGACATATCGGGTAAAATAAACGGTTCGTTGCGGAGCGGCGCTGATTTTTGGGAAGATGGCGGGGGGAAAACGAAGATGATTAGGCTGAAAAGGGATAATTTGACAAGCTGAAAGGGCAAAGGTATTTTTTGGTACGTGGTGAACTTGCGAAATCATGGAAACTCAAACGGAAAGGAAATTTCATGAAGAAATTGGGACTTTTGGCACTGATGCTGGGCGTGGCTCTCATTGCGGGCTGCGCCGGTGATGATCCCGCCGGGCCCGGCGGCACCCTCGAGAGCGTTACCGGCCTCGAGATAGACGAAGACAACTGCGAGGGCAGGGACATCGCCCTGACCTGGGACGCCGTTTCCATCGATGTGGACGGTTACAAGGTTTACTTCAGCACCGACGAGTCCGAATGGACGGAAGTCGGAGACGTCACCGAGACCACCTTTACTCACACCGGCGCCACATCCGCCGGTTACTATACCGTGAAGGCCTACAAGGGCGATGATTACTCCGAGAACAACTCCAACGTGGTCAACACCCTTCCGGTGAACGACACCGCCACCTACCGCATCTACGATAACTTCAGTCCCGCCGACAAGCACAGCGGTTTCATCTTCGGCACCACCCAGGGCGGCGGCCAGACCGGTCTCGCCAGCAGCACCAGCTTCCGGCAGGACATATATGCCTGGGACCTGAGCGGCAAGGGTGACGATGACGTATGGCTGCTCTCCGGTGATTTCGGCGACTACGGAAACGGTAACAAGACCCTCATGCAGGAACCCGATGCCGCTACTTATTGCGATCTCACGGGAAACTGGTATCAGAGCTACCAGCTCTACACCACCGACGAGAGGGTTTACTGCAAACTCTACGACGGGTATTACGCCAAGATCTATGACCTGGCGATAACTCCGGATCCCGACAGCGAAAACGGCACCGAGGTCAGCTTCAGCTACGAATTGCAGCTCATAAAGGGAGTCACTCTCTTTACCGACAAGTAGTTTTTCGAAGCGATGGAAGGCAGGGGGAAGAGGAGAATTCCCCCTGCTTTCGTATTATTGGAGGAGCGATGAGACGAATGCATACGGGTCTGGCCACGATGCTGGTGTTACTGGCGGTCGCCGCCGGCGGAGCCGCCGCCCTTCCGGACCTGGAGGAGACCTTCCGGGGGATAGCGGATTCCTACGGAGGAACGTGGGGTTTCGGGGTGGTGGAGTTCCCGTCGGGCGACGCGGCCACGTACAACGCCGACCGGGCCTTCGAGATGGAAATCCCCCACCTGCCGTTGACGGCCATCGCCATAGAACTTTCGAACGAGGATATCATCCCGCTGGATGAACTCATAGCCAGGAACGAGTATTTCTGGGAAAGGTTGCACTGGGCCCAGCAGGGGGGGCGCGGAATGTGCATGGCGGTCATCTGGAGTATCGGGGAAGGCCGTATAGCCGAGTGGCTTGCCGACAGGGGATACGACGGCACCGAGATAAACGGGGTCATTCAGGACTATCCCCTTTGTCCGGCGTACGATCCCAACCGCATCACCGTGCGGGACGCCATGGCGTTCCTCGGGACCGTCTACGATAACCTCGACCATGAGAGCGTGAGAAAGATAGGGGACAATCCTCCCTTTTCCGAACACGTCGAGGAAACCCTGGGTTTTCAGAACAAGGTGTACGGCTGGATGGACGTTTCCGACGGAGCCAAGCAACTGTACGTAATAGTGGTAAGGGACGGGGAACCCGACCTGGGCATAGTGGTCATGGCGGAAGGGCTCGAAGACAGGACCGACGTGGACAGGGCATTCAGAACCCTTTACCGTGCCCTGGTGAATTAGGGAAAGGAAGAAAAGCGCCGATGTTCGCGATAGTGCTTTCCGCGGGACTCCTGCTCCAGGGGCAGGTGTTCGACCGGCTCCACGGAGGGGAATTCGCCGCCGCGGTGCTGGACATGGATTCGGGCGAGATTTTGCTTTCCGTCGGAGAGGGAGAGTTTCCCGTGGGGGACGGCATACCCTTTCCCGGCGACCGTCACGAGATTTCCCTGGAGGAGGCGGTGGATTTTCTGGTTTCCGCTTACTCCTCGTCCGGGGATTGTCCGATGCCGGAGCCGGACATGGGCGAGAGACTGTCCGAAATTTCGGAACGGGGCGGGTTACGCGGCTGGACGGACACGGGCGATGATTACAGGAATTTCGTGCTGGTGGACGAATCCGGCGGCAGGGGTTTTGTTCTCCTTTGCAAAAACCTGTGCTGTCCCGGTAAGGGCGATCTCGCATTCAGGTTGCTCTGGCGGACCGCCCCGGATATCTGACAGGGTTGGCCGGATGGCGGATTTTTAATAACTTACCGGTGGTGTCAGAAAAAAACCGGGCCCGGGTGCGGCCCGGTACGTAAGAAGGAGGAGGAAATGAAGAAGATAATAACCCTTGCCTGTCTTTTCGCGTTTACAGGAGTTGCCTTTGCGGGGTTCTCCCTGGGATTCAAGAGAACCGAAGTTCCGTACGAAGTCCACCAGGCGAGTCTTTCCACGATGGATGTGAACATGCTCCGCGTGGGAGCGATGGCGTCACCCAGTTTTCGTATCGAGGGTTGCGTGGGTTACGTTTCGAATACTTTCGAATGGGAAGATAACGGCAACGACATGGACGCCACCGGAAGCGGCTACGTCCTGAGCGGCGGAGGATACTACGTGGTGAAGGCTCCGGCCAATACCAGCTTCAGTATGGGCGCGCAGCTGATCTACGCCGCCATATCCACCGAGTATAACGGCACCGACGGACCTTCCACCACCGCGCTTTGCATCGACCCCCTCATGCGGATAGACTTCGCCATTCCCGGAGCCGAAAAACTCGCTTTCTTCACCGAGTACGGTTTCCGCTACGCAAGGGCCACCACCGAGATCGACACTTCCGGAACCGACCATGAGTACAAATGGAGCGGGCTGAAGACCTATGCTCCCGGCAGCGTGCTCGCGGGTGTGTACTACGTGTTCTAGTCTTTTTCTCTTTAATCCGGGGGGCACGCTTCGGCGTGCCCCTTTTGTTTCCGGGAAGATTGTTTTTTCGAAAGATCATATAGTATATTCCATCAAGTTCGTTTCTTTTCAATTACCCTGAAAAACCCGAGAAAGAGGTACGTTGATGGCGGTGAACTTCAAGGGGCGCAGCCTTCTGACACTCCTGGATCTCACCAGGGAGGACGTGAGATATCTCCTGGACGTGTCCCACCAGCTCAAGGCCGAGAGGGTCGGTTTCCAGGTACGGCGGCGTTTCAGGGGCAAGACCCTTGCCATGCTTTTCGAAAAAAGATCCACGAGGACCAGGTGTGCATTCGAAACGGCGTTCGGGGAGGAAGGCGGGCATCCCGTGTTCCTTTCCGCTTCCGACATACAGCTGGGAGCCAAGGAGAGCATAGAGGACACCGCCAGGGTTCTTGGCAGGATGTTCGACGCCATCATGTTCCGCGGATTCGAGCAGGAAACGGTGGAAATACTCGACGAATATTCCGGTGTCCCGGTTTACAACGGGCTGACCGACACTTTTCATCCCACCCAGGTGCTGGCGGACCTGATGACCATGGAGGAAGTATTCGGAAGTCTCGAAGGGTTGAACTTCGTGTTCGTGGGGGACGGCAGGAACAACATGGCCAACAGCCTGATGGTGGGTTGCGCCCTCATGGGAGTGAATTGTACGGTACTGGCTCCGGAATCCCTCTATCCCGAGTCCGATCTCGTTGAAGCGGTGGAGGAACTCACCGAGGAATCCGGTTCTTCCCTGCGGATAACGTCGGACATTGAGGCGGTGGTCGGCGCGGACGTATTGTATACCGATGTCTGGGTATCCATGGGCGAGGAGGAGAAATCCGGGGAGAGGGTGAAACTTCTTACTCCCTACCGGGTGGATGAACGGATGATGGAGATGACCGGGAAACCCGACTCGATATTCATGCACTGCCTTCCGGCGGTGAAGGGTAACGAGGTGACCTTCGAGGTGATAGAAGGCCCCTCTTCCGTGGTCTGGGATGAGGCGGAAAACCGGAAGCACACGATAAAGGGCTTGATGGCGGCAAGCCTCCTTTAGCGGCGAATGCCTACGGAAAGAGGAATCCGATGACTCTTTTCTTCGTTCTCCTGGCAGGCATCGGGGTCTTGCCGGAGGATGATTATCCCCGGGAAGCGGTTCCCATGATGCAGGAAGTCGACGGGTCCGATTATGTCATGGGCCCGGGAGACGTTATGTGGCTCATGGTACAGGGAAGCATGCCCTGGGATACCCTGGGAGGATTAACTCCCGCGCTGATGGAAGTAACCCCGGACGGTTACCTCCTGGTGCCCTCGGTGGGAGCCTGGAAGGTATCGGGCATGACCCTGGACGAGGCCGTGGAGCTGGTCGAGGAAAAATTCCAGACCAGGTTTCCGGGAATACGGGGCATCGCCGGTCTTGCGAGGATGAGAAAATTCAGGGTTCCCGTAACCGGGCACGTTGAAACGCCGGGCATGGTGGAGGCGACCGGGGCGGACCGGCTCATGGATATCCTGGACAAGGCGGATGGAATAACTTCCACCGGAAGCATGACGGGAATCCTGATAGTCGGCGGCAACGGTGACACCACGCAGGTGAACGTTGCCGATTTCCTCCTGTGGGGGGATATGTCGGCCAACCCCCGCCTGAGCCTTAGGGACAGGGTTTACGTGCCCGAAGCCGAATCCTTCGTTTGGCTGGAAGGAGCCCTGCGGTTCACGCAGCCGGTTGCCCAGGGTTTCGATAGCAGTTCGGTGAAAGTGAATGCATGGAATCTGAGCAGGAGGGGGATGACGGAATTCATCCCCGGCGAGACCGCCGCGCTCCTGGTTTCCAGGCTGGGGGGAACCGCCCCGTGGGCGCTGCGGGACAGTTGCTACATAGTGCGGGACGGGGCCATGATTCCGGCCCCCCTGGATGATCCCGAAAGCCCGGAGCTTCGACCCGGGGACCTTTTGGTGTGTCCGGGAGTTCCCCCGGTGGTGACGGTGGCCGGAGAGGTGGTGTCCCCGGGCATGTATCCCCATACCGCCGGTATGGGAGCCATGTTTTACGTGGACCAGGCCGGTGGATTCCGCAGGGCCGCCAAGCGTTCCGCCACCAAGATCAGGTTGCCGGACGGCAGGGAGGTGGATGCGGATCTTGTTCCCTCGGTGCCCGCCGGTTCATCGGTGATGGTTCCCAGGAAGTTCATGGTGGGATGGGAGGACCCTCTCTTGGTGGTAACCAGCATTACGTCGGTGATAATAGCATGGATGAGTCTGAAGTGAAATGACCGGACGAAAAAGACCTATCTTGTACCTCTACCTGCTTCTGAGGAACCGCTGGTTTCTCGTGAAGGCCCTGCTGGTTGTTATGATTCCAACGGTGCTGGTAACTTTCCTGATGACGAATAAGTACACGGTATCCACGGTAATAATGCCTCCCGAGGAAGAGTCGCCTCCGGGTGTCACGGTAGCGGGGCTGGGACTTGCGGAATTCGCGGGTTATTTCAGCGGTGGAATGGGGTTCGCCCTTCCTCTCATGACCACGATGTCCGATGTGTACGAAGAAATGCTCAACAGCCGCTCCCTTGTCGACAGGGTCATTATGACCACGGCGTTCATAGATTCCATGGACCTGGCGGACGAGTACCGGAGCAACAGGGAAATAGGAATGTACTGGGCAAGGAAGAAGTTCCGCGAGAGGTACGACGTGAGTTCCACTCCCTCGGGATTTCTCAAGGTCCGCTTCACGTTCCGGGATCCCGACTACGCGGTAAAAGTTTCCCAGGCGGTGGTTGCGACCCTGGACAGCATCAACGATTACATAAACGTGGACCGGCTCCGACAGGCCAGGGTATTCCTGGAGCAGAGGCTGACCCTGGCGGCAAGCAACCTCGAGGAGACCACGCGGGCCATTAAGGCTTTCGAGGAGAAGTACAACCTGATCGCACCGGAGGAGGAACTCCAGGGTTACATCGCGACTCTCGCGGACCTGAAGGCCAGGTACATTACCCTGATCACCGAGATAGCGGCGATGCGGCGTGGGATAAACGGTTCCCCCGGTCCCACCATATTGTACAAGGAGCGGGAAGCCGAACAGCTCAGGACCGTTATAGATATGCTGGAGAAAGGTGAGCCCGCCCCGGGTTACGAGGACATGATGCCGGACCTGAACATGAAGGAAATATCCGACGTTGCCCTGGAATATGCCAGGTTGAAAGTGGATCACGAAATGCTGCTTCAGGTGGTGAGTGTTCTCAAGGTAAGTCTTTACGAAGCCATAGCAGCGGAAGCGAGGCAGCAGACCCGCATAAGGGTACTGGATCCCCCGAAACATCCGGGATGGAAGAGCAAACCCAAGAAGCTCTTCATCTGGCTGGAAGTTTTCCTGCTGGCCTTCGTCGGATTGTTCGGGTACCTGCTGGCGAGGGAGAATATCTCGAGAATGAGATATGAGAATCCGTCGCAGTGGGAACCGTGGGACAAGCTCATCAGGGATATCAGGAGAGAAGTGTTCTTCTGGAAGAAGAAGGACTACTAGAACCTTCCCTTTTCCCGGGTCTCGCGCACCAGCCTGGTATATACCTTATACCTTGTAATAGGGATTTTCTCCTGTTTCACGGCTTCCTTAACGGCACAGCCCGGCTCATGGAGGTGCATGCAGTTCCTGAACCTGCAGTTTTCCGAATACTTCCCGAATTCCGGAAAACATCGTGGAATCCCGTCGGCGGGTACGTGATCTATCGCGAATATCCTCAAACCCGGAGTATCTATGAGGTAGGTATTTTCCGGCAGTCGTATCATCCTGGCGGAAACGGTGGTGTGTCTTCCTGTGCGGGTTTTGGGACTGACGTCGCCGATACGCAGGTCCAGGGAGGGGACGAATCTTCCGGCGAGGGATGTTTTGCCTGCGCCCGACTGTCCCGTCATCACCACGGTTTTGCCGGCGATATGTTCCAGGAGTTCACCGGTTCCGGCCCCGGTTACGCAGCTGACTATGAAAACCGGGTATCCGGCGTTTTCATATACGGCCCTTATTTCCGACACGTCTTCCCGTTCGTCGGGCTCCGTGCAGAGGTCCGCTTTGTTTAGCACCACGGTGGATGCCAGGCCCATCCATTCCGCTCCCACGAGGGCCCTGCCCAGAAAATCGTGACTGAAGGGCGGATTCCTGAGGGAACATATCGCGAGAACCCTGTCCACGTTGGCCGCTATCACTTGCAAGACCCTTCCCCGGGGGGAGGTGCGTTTTAGCTCATTGCGCCTGGGAAGCACCTTGACCACCACCGGGGATCCGCCGTTCTCTTCCACCTCGACCATGTCACCGGCGACGGGAGTGATGTTCCTGTAGACCTTCCCGGCCACCACGGCATGCAGTTCGCCGCCTTCTTCATTCATGATGGTAACGCCACGCCTGCCCACCGAGGCTATTCTGTATCCGGATCTTCTCATCGAGGTCTTTCCCCCTTCGGAGAAACGAACCTGACCACGTATTCGCCGGGCATGCCCCAGTTCAGGATCTCCCTCACCATTTTCTCCATGAAAAGAGAATCGGTTTCAAGGCGTTCGATTTCTCTCTCCAGGGAGTCCACCGTGGCTCTCAGGCTGTCTATTTCGGTGGAGATGGAGTCACCTCCCTGCTTCAGGTCCGCTACCGCCATCAGGCCGTGCCTGTTGAATACCAGTATTCCCACCACTATGACGAAAACAGCCACCAGGGTAACGTAGAAGGTTCTTCTGCCGCTGTCTTCCCGGTACAACCTACTTCCTTACGGAGCCTACCATTATGTTCATGCCGGGATAGGTTCCCAGACCTTCCAGGTCCTCCTCTATCCTGAGGAGTTGGTTGTACTTGGCTATTCTGTCGGTCCTGCTGGCGGAACCGGTCTTTATCACTCCCGTTCCGGCGCCCACGGCGAGGTCGGCTATGAAGGAATCTTCCGTTTCGCCGGAGCGGTGACTGACTATGGCGCGCCATCCGTTGACTTGGGCGAGGCGGATGGTGTCCATGGTTTCCGTGAGGGTGCCGATCTGGTTTAGCTTTATTAATATGGAATTTGCCGAATTTTCCTTCAAGGCTCTTTCCAGGCGGGTTTCGTTGGTAACCAGGAGGTCGTCCCCCACTATAAGTATCCTGTCGCCCAGGCGGCTATTCATGATTTTCCATCCGTCCCAGTCGTCCTCCGCCAGGCCGTCCTCGATACTGATTATGGGAAAACCATCCACCAGTTTTTCCCAGTAATCCACCATGCCTCCGCTGTCCAACCCTTCCGGGGAACATCCGTGCATGAAGTATTTCCCATCGCGGTAGAACTCGCTGGCCGCCGGATCCAGGGCTATGAAAACGTCGCCCCCCGGCTGGTAGCCCGCGTCGGATATGCTGTCCATGATCAGCTTGAGAGCGGCTTCGTTGTCGGGAAGGTCCGGGGCCAGGCCGCCCTCGTCTCCCACCGTGGTGGACAGGCCCATGGAGGCCGCCCTGGCCTTCAGGGCATGGAAAATTTCCACCCCTGCACGCAGGGCCCGTTCGAAAGTTTCGAAGCCGGCGGGTACGATCATGAATTCCTGGAGGTCTATGGGGTTGGAAGCATGTTTTCCCCCGTTGATTATGTTCATGAAAGGTACCGGCAGGACGGAGGCTGAAGGTCCCCCCAGGTACCTGTAGAGAGGCAGGCCCAGATGGTTCGCCGCGGCCCTGGAGACCGCCATGGAGACCGCCAGCACGGCATTGGCTCCCAGGCGGGACTTGTTCGGGGTTCCGTCCAGTTTGATCATAGTCTCGTCCGCTTCGCGCTGGTCCAGCGCGGACATGCCGATCAGTTCCGGGGCTATGAGCTTTTCTACGTTTGCGACGGCGTCAAGAACGCCTTTTCCCCTGAAAGCTTCTCCGCCGTCCCTGAGTTCCACGGCTTCGTGTTCCCCGGTGGAGGCTCCGCTGGGTACCGCGGCCCTGCCCCAGCCTCCGTTCCGGAGGAATACTTCCGCTTCCACCGTCGGGTTTCCCCGGGAATCCAGTATCTGTCTGGCGGTTATTGCGATAATTTCCGGCATTTCAATCCCTTCCGTTACGATGTCCGAACACCGAATATACAGGGTTTCCGGGAAAAGGCGGAATGGAGTTCAGACTACGTTGGAGACGGGCTGGTTCGAAGTCCAGGCCAGGTATTCGGCCACCAGTTCTTCCGGAGAGGCGTTACACAGGATCGAGAGGAATATTTCGCCTATCCGGGGATCGAACTGGAAACCCAGGTTCTTTCGGATTTCCGACACGGCATATTCCAGTCCGGGGGCCTTGCGGTAAATCCTTTCGGAGGTCATTGCATCGAAACTGTCGGCAATGGTGATGATTCTGGCTTCCAGGGGAATTTCCTCCCCGGCGATTCCGTCGGGATATCCCCTTCCGTCGTACCTTTCGTGGTGATGCTTGACGGCCTCTATAAAACCGCCGAAGGCCGTCACCGGCCTGAGTATGCTGTAGCCCACGGAGGGATGGGTTTTGATTATCCCGAATTCCTTGTCGGTGAGGGGACCGTTTTTGTTCAATATGGATTCGGGTATTCCTATCTTCCCGATGTCATGCAGGAGAGCCGCGCTGTTCAGCAGGGAGATTTTTCCGGGGGAAAACCGCATGTGGGAGGCCATGGATACTACGTATGCGGCCACGTTCCTCGAATGGAACAGAGTGTAGCGGTCCTTGGCGTCCACCGCGCCCGCAAGGGCGGCTATGGTCTGGAAATAGTTCTTCTGATTCGTTTCGAAGAGGTAGGCGTTGCCTAACGCGGCGGCGGCATGTCTTAGGAGCATGGTTACATAGGAGGATTCTCCTCCGCAAAACCTGCCGCTCCAGTCCGCAAGCACCACCATTCCCTTGAGAGTGGTGAAATCACCGAGATCCAGTATCTCCACCCGGGGTTCCGATGACCAGTCGGGGATCGACAGGCTTACGAAGGCATCCATGGAACTCCAGTCGAGGAAGAGGTTCACCTGGTCCTTGTCGTGACTGCGCTCCAGCACTTTTCTCAAAGAGTCCTGGATCACTTTTCCGGGCATGTCCGCCCTGGCCAGTATGTAACTGAGGGGAGGCATGTTCTCGCCGCAGAGCAGAACTCCGAAGAGATCGAAGTCCAGCATGGACCGCAGACCCCGGCTGATGGATTTTAATACCCGGGAGATGCTGAGAGTCGAGGAAAAGCCGCCCGCCACGATATTCACTTTTCTGAGCGTTTCCGTCTGATCCCTGAGGTCCAGGGCCATCCTGTAGTTCGCTACCTGGTTTCCCGCCAACGCCGCGAAAAGCTTGAGCAGTTTCAGATCCCTGGAGTTGAACTCGACGGGGGACGATGCCCTTCCCACGATGCAGGAGCCCAGCCTGCCCTGGGAGCAGAAGATGGGAACAGCCATGATGGACGCCGCGAGGGCGTCGTTTCCGGCGCCTTTGACGTCGCGGCCGGGTTTCAGTATCCCCTGGTCGATTTCCATGGCCGCCTCCAGTTTCTCCCATTCCTCCCCGGGAAGGATATCTTCCTCGCCGGCCCCGGTCCTGCGGGTCATCGGTCCGTCGGGTTCGTCCGCGAGGTATATGCGGACCAGGTCACCCTTGAAGGTTTTCAGTATACACTTGGACAAGCTGGAGAGGTAATCGTCGGGAGATTGTTCCGAAACGTCCGTTTTCACCGTGAGATCGTACAGGTCGCTGAGTTCCTGCGAGGGCAGCGCCGCAAGGAGTTTTCGTCTCTCCCTAACCGCCCGGGTCATTATCGACATCAGTTCGTTCATGTCGAAGGGTTTGGTGATCAGGTCGAAGGCTCCCCTGTGTATCGCATCCTTGGCGAGATCAATGGTTCCATAGCCCGTGATGAGAATGACAAAGGTGTCCGGAAACCTGCCGGTCACTATGGAAGTGAGTTCCAGTCCGTTGATATCGGGCATGACTACGTCGCTCACTACCACGCAGTAGGAGGATTTCTCCATTTTTTCCAGGGCTTCGGAGCCGTTTACCGCCTCGTCCACCGAGTAGCCGTTCTCCTCCAGGAATTCCCGGCAGAGTGCGCGGACCTCACTTTCGTCGTCGACGATAAGAACTCTGGGTCCGCCGGTTTTCATGGTTTTCCGCCGTCACCTCCAGATATGCTCAGACTGCTTACGCGGGCCGGTATGAGGAGTGATCCGCTTGAATTCCGGCAGCCTGGCTGTCCGGGACTTGTTTTCATCACTTTTCCTCGACGCATTTATAATATAATGCCTTTCGATATTTCGCAAAAGGATCGAAAAAGACTTTACCTTCCTTGGCGGTAAAGACGGACCGGGTATGGAAAACTTCATACTTTCGGGGAGGCCGTAGGCAAGGGTTACGTTCTTCTCGCAGAGTATCCATGCTTTTTTCATGGTGTTCCGGAGTTCCTTCGCGCTACCCGGCCGCGGTTGGTTCGCCGTCGATTACCGGGATCTTGATTTTCTTGGTATTATTGACCCTCATAATTACATGTATGGTGCTGCGAGCCACGGATGTCAACAATTCGACGGAACGGACACCGGATATTGGATAAATTCATCAGGGCGTTCGCCCCGGTCGTGCTGGCATGCCTGCTCTCCTGCGGGAGAGAAGAGCCGGTCGAAGGGGAAATCGTGATAAGAGCCGGAGACCTTCACGCTTCGATCGAGGCGCGAACCGGGGAAAGCTCGGTGCCGGTTTCCACGGCCGTTCCGATGAGGGCTGACTCCGCTGAAGTTCCGGCACCGCCGGAAGAGGAAGCGATCACCGTGGATACCGTGGATACCGTGGAAGAATCTCCCTCCGACACCTTGCCGGAGTGTCCGTGGGAGAGAGTGGCGATGGAGGTGCGCGGTTCCATCTACGGCAGTCTCTCGCGGCTGATAGACGACCCCGATATCATAGGCGCCCATGTCGTGCGCTGCATGTTATGGGACGTGGATCCCTGGAAAGGGGTGAACGCCGGGGATTCGATATACCTGCTGTTGGGGGAGACCGGCCGGGAAAACCGGGTGGTGGCGCTTCGGTACGTTCCCGTAAAAGGATCGGCCAACGAACCCTTTTCGCTTTACAGTTTCAGAATGACCGGCGACAACTTTCCCTCCTACTATTACCCCGACGGCACCGAAGTAATGAAACTGCTGAACACCATGCCGGTGGGCACCTTCGAGGAAATGACCTCACCCTTCGGGGAACCCAGGAGCGGCCACATGCATGCCGGAGTCGATTTCAAAGCGCCCCGGGGTACTCCCATAAGGACCTGCATGGGGGGAAGGGTCTCCAGGGTTGACTGGAATACGCGTTACAACGGCCATTGCGTCGAGGTGGACGTGGGAAGCGGTTACAGGGAAATCTTTCTGCACATGGAATCGGTGGCGGACGGGGTATTCGTGGGTGCCGTACTGAAGAAGGGTGACGTGGTGGGTACCGTGGGTAACACCGGGGTGACGTCCACGGCTCCCCACGTCCATTACCAGGTGAACGACGAGAGGGGCAATCCCATTGATCCCTACCTGTTCCTGGGATCGCACCGCAGACATCTGCCACCCGGGGACGTATCGGCCTTCGAGGCTTTCAGGGACAGTTGTGACGCGTGGCTCGCTCCGGAGAACGACGACTGAATGCGCCGGATATCTTCCGGGGATATATTATCCCTGCGAGTCCCGACAGGTAAACCCGTACAGGTTCCCGGATCTGGAGAAAAATGGCATCAATTCTTGGAATAAACTGTTACAAACATGACAGTGCGGCGGCGCTCCTCGTCGATGGACGTCTCGTCGCTGCGGTGGAGGAGGAAAGGTTCCGGAGGGTCAAGCATTTTTCCGGCTATCCGGCCATGGCGGTGGAATACGTCCTTAAGGAAGCTTCGATGAAACCTTCCGAGTTGGACCATATCGCTTTCTACATGCTGCCCGGCCTGGTGATGCGGGAAAATCTTACCTACAGCCGGCATTACCTTTCCAGGAAGGGCGGATTGTTTTTCCTGTTGTCGCAGCTGAACGGCGCAAGAAAAATGAGGGACATAGGGAATGCCGTTCGCGATCATCTGGGTGACGACCCGGAATCGAAAGTGCATTTCGTGGAGCACCACGTGGCCCACGCGGAAGCGGCCGTATTCTGCTCGGGTTTCCACGACGCCGCGGTGCTTACCATGGACGGGGTGGGCGAGCGGGATACGAGCATATTGGCCGACTTCGACGGAAGCAGGCTGAAAGTGTTTTCCAGGTCGAGGTTTCCCAATTCCCCCGGGATGTTCTACAGTGCCGTTACCAGGTACCTGGGATTCAGGCCCGATAACGACGAATACAAGGTGATGGGGCTTTCCAGTTACGGCGAGCCGGTGTACTCGGATCTGTTCAGGCGGATCATCGGTTGTAAAGACGGCGTCATCAGGTTGAATTCCCGGTTGCTGGACCTCCACATGGGAGTGCACCATTCCGGGTTTTCCGGGGAAGCGATGAAAATCATGGGACCGCCCAGGAATCCCGGGGAACCCATAACGGAAAATCACGAGAACATTGCGTGTTCCGCCCAGAAGGTGCTGGAAGAGGTGGCCCTGTCACTGGCGCTGAGGCTCGGGAAATTGTCCGGGAGGGACAATTTGGTGGTATCGGGTGGTGTCGGTTTGAATTGCGTGCTGAACGGGATGCTTGAAAGGGAAGCGGGATTTTCCGAGGTCTATCCCCTGCCGGCTTCCCACGACGCCGGCACCTCCATGGGTGCGGCGGTGCACGTGCATAGGAAGCTGTATCCCGATGTGCCCCTGGTTCCCCCCGGAAATATGTACCTGGGTCCCTCCTACCCGGAAGAGGAGCTTAGAAAGGCCCTGGAGACGGCCAGGCTTTCATGGGAGGAACCCGATGACCTGGAGAAGGTTACCGCCGACCTTATAGCCCGGGGAAAGATAGTGGCGCTGTTCAACGGGAGAATGGAGTTCGGGCCCAGGGCCCTGGGGAACAGGTCCATACTGGCCGATCCCCGGCGGAAGGAGATGAAAGACGTTCTCAACAATTCGGTGAAGCACAGGGAACCGTTCAGACCGTTCTGCCCCAGTTGTCTGGAGGAGGTTGCCGGCGAGTATTTCGAAGGCTGTAACGATTCCCCGTACATGATAAAGACCTACCCGGTGATAAAGGAAAAAAGAGATGTGATCCCCTCGGTGACCCACGTGGACGGCACCGCCAGGGTGCAGACGGTGAACGCGGAAGAGAATCCCTTCTACTACGGCGTGATAAAGAGTTTCGGTGATAAGACGGGAGTCCCGGTGGTGCTCAACACTTCGTTCAACGTCAGGGGCGAACCCATAGTCGATACTCCGGTGGATGCCATCAGATGCTTTTACGGCACTGGGATAGACGTGCTGATCATGCCGCCCTTTTTGCTCAGGAAGGACGGTGCCGGTAAATGATAACGGCGCTTGGGAAAGGAACGGTACTCATTGCCGACGAGAACCCGGAGAGAGGCGGGAGGATGAAAAACCTGGTCTCCTCCATCGGGTACGATGCTCAGGTGCTGGACAGTGCCCGGCAGGCCATACGGAAGATGAGACACCGGTCGGTCAACGCGATAATGCTGTCGTCCACCATAGGTGACATGCAGATTTCGGTTTTCCTGGAGAACCTGCGTGAGTCCAACATTCCAACCGGGACCGTGGTGTACGGCAAGGGAATAGATACCGAAGACGCCGTTGCGTGGATGAAATCCGGAGCGGCGGACGTCGTTTTGCGCTACGATGACCTGGAAACGGTGAAATCCGCCATAAGGCGGGCCTTTTCCCATTCCATCAGGGTGCATGAGAGAAGGGTCAGCCTGGAAATGTCGCAGACCCATGATATTCCCCAGCTCCTGTACAGAAGCAAGATCATGGGAGAAGTGGTGTTCAAGGCCCGGAAGGTGGCTCCTCTGAAAGCCACGGTGCTCGTGACCGGAGAGAGTGGTACGGGCAAAGATGTATTGGCCAGGCAGATACACACCATGAGCGGCAGAGGCGGTCCCTTCGTGGCCCTGAATTGCGCTGCGATACCCGCCACCCTGCTGGAGGACGAACTTTTCGGTCACGAAAGGGGAGCTTACACCGGTGCGGATATCGCAAGGAAAGGAAAATTCGAAGCTGCGGAAGGCGGTACCCTTCTCCTGGACGAAATAGGCGAAATTCCCCTGGAGATACAAGTTAAATTGCTTAGAATCCTGGAGGAAAACGTGGTGACTAGGCTCGGCGGCAATCAGCCGAGACCGGTGAACGTGCGACTCATCGCGGCGACCAACAGGGACCTGAAAGCGGCTGTGAAAAGGGGGACGTTCCGGGAAGACCTTTACTACAGGCTCAAGGTTGTGGAGATACACATCCCTCCCCTCAGGAACAGGAGGAAGGATATTCCCATACTTGCCATGTTCTTCCTTAGGCAGGCGTCGGAGAAACACAACCTGCCCATGCCGGAACTGACGCCCGAAGCCCTGGCTAAGCTGATTTCGTACAACTGGCCCGGGAATGTGAGGCAGCTGAAGAACCTGATGGAAAGCCTGCTGATAATCGCGGGCACGGTGATAGACGTGGATGATCTTCCCGGGGAGATAGCAGGCCTGCCTTCCGGGGGTGATTCGACCGCGATAACGCTGGAGCTTCCGCTTACCCTGGATGAACTGGAGAAGCAGGTGATTCTCAAGACCCTGGAGATAACGGGAGGAAACAGGACCAGGACGGCGGAACTTCTGGGAATAGGCAGAAGGACTCTGCAAAGGAAATTGAAGGAGATGTGAACCGGGTCACAAGGAAGGATGGAGAGATGAGAATATTGAGAACCGGCCCCCTGATTCCGAAGAAGTTCAAGGTGGGTTTCCTGGTTCTTGTAGTCGTCCTCTGGTTCCTCCTGGGAGGGCCGCTCTACGTGGTCGATCCTGAGGAAGCCGGGGTGGTGCTGACTTTCGGACGGTACACGTCGACTACCGCTCCGGGGCTGCATTTCAAACTGCCTTGGCCGATCCAGGTGGTCTACAAGCCCGCAGTGGACGTCATAGAAAGGATAGAGATAGGATTCAGGACGGTGACCGAGAACCCGCCCACCTATATAAGTTTCACTAACGACAAGAGCATGCTGACGGAAGCCCAGATGCTCACCGGGGATGAGAACATCATAAACGTGGCTATCATTGTGCAGTACAAAATAAGCGATCCGGTAGCCTGGCTGTTCAACGTCAGGGACCAGAAGGGAACCCTCAAGGACATCGCCGAGGCGAGTACCAGGCTCGTGGTAGGCGACAACGCCATAGATGCGGTTCTCACCACCGGAAAACTCGAGGTCCAGACCAGGATAATGGACATGATACAGGAATTGGCCGACCAGTACGACCTGGGTGTGAGAACCGTGGCGGTCCAGCTCATGGACGTGCAGCCCCCGGCCCCGGTGTTCGCCGCCTTCAAGGACGTGGCCACGGCCAGGGAAGACATGCAGGCCTACATAAACGAGGCCGAGAGTTACAGGAACCAGCAGATACCACAGGCAAGGGCCGATTCCGTGGAAATGGTGAATTCCGCCCTGGGTTACAGCGCCCTGCGAGTGAACACCGCCATGGGTGAGGCGGAAAGGTTCACCGCCCTGGCCCAGGAATACGGGAAGAACCCGGGAGTCACGGCGGTAAGGCTCCACATGGAAACGATCTCGGAGATACTTGCGGGAGTCAGGATCATGGTGGTGGATGAATCCGCCGGCGCCCTGACCCATTACGGCCTGGGGGGAGGTGCGCGATGAGAAAGCTCAGAATGTTGATAACCGGTCTCGTGGTGATATTTGCGCTGCTGGTTGTTTTCGGAGCTTTCTTCGTGGTGACCGAGACGCAGCAGGCGGTCATACTGCAGTTCGGCGATCCGGTACGTGTGATAGTCGGTGGAAGGGAACCCGGGAAACTGGCCGAACTGAAAGAGTGGATGCATGAGAACTCGCCGGGAGTGGCCCTGAGCCAGGGCGCCGGCCTTTATTTCAAAATTCCGTTCCTGCAGCAGGTGAGGATATTCGACGACAGGATACTGGAATACGACGATCCCCCGGCCGACGTGGTTACAAAAGACAAGAAACACATAAAAGTGGATTGCTACGCGAGGTGGAGAATAAACAATCCCCTGCTGTTCCTCACCAGCGTGAGAGCCGAGACGGCGGCTCTCAGCAGGCTGGACGACATCATCTACTCGACGATACGCCAGGAGCTGGGTAAGAGTACGCTGATACAGATCGTGAGAAGCACCAACGACCCCATCGGTATCGGTGACTACGTCAGGCTCGTGAATAACGTCACGTATTCGGACACCCTGGAGGAGATAGAGATAGATGCCGCCGGGGAAATAGCGGAGACCATAAGAATGGTGAGGATGCCACCGGGCCAGGGAAGAATGAACATACTGGAGAGAGTGGCCGCCACCAGCAGGAGAATGGCCGCCGAATACGGCATCTACATAATAGATGTGAGGATCAAGCGGGCGGATCTTCCCGAGGAGAACCAGGCTGCTGTCTTCGCCAGGATGCAGGCGGAGCGCAATAGGATTTCCAACAGGTACAGGGCCGAGGGTCGACGGATGTCCGACGTGATAATCGCCAACACGGATTTGCAGGTGGATTCGATAAGGGCCGCGGCCCAACGTACGGCGCTCACCATACGGGGTAAGGCGGACAGCACCGCCGCAGCCATATACGCGAAGGCGTACAGCGGCTACCCCGATTTCTACGAATTCGTAAAGTCCCTGGAAACCCTGAAAGAGATAACGAGAGATTCCACCAGCATAGTGGTGGGCACCGACGGTATCTTTGAGTACCTGGTATCGAAGTCCGGGGAGTTCCTGTAAAAATGGACGGGCGAAACAGCCGGGAAGAGTTCAACGACGACCGGCACTGCTTCGTATGCGGCGAGAGGAACGATTTCGGTCTCAGGCTGAAACCCGAAGGTAAGGACGGAGAAGGTTTCATCAAGTGGGTTCCCGACAAGCGGCACCAGGGTTATCTGGGCGTCGTGCACGGCGGACTCCTTTCCACTCTCATGGATGAGGCCATGGCCTACGCCGCCATGAGCATAGCGGGCTTCTGCGCCACGGTGGAAATAACGGTGAGGTTCAGGAAACCCGTGGTCACCGGCAGGCCGGTGGAGGTGAGGGCCGGAGTGGTGGAAACCCCCGGGCGGCTGGTCAGGCTTGAAGCCCGGGTTCTGCAGGACGGGGAGAAAAAGGCGGAGGCACGGGGTACCTTTGTCAGGGTTCCGGGCGGAAGGACGGACTGATTGAACGAACCGAAGGTCCTCTTGATCGGGGCCTCGGGAAGGCTTGGGTCGACGATCGCCGGGAGGCTTGCAGGGAAATGGAACATCGTTACCGTGACGGGCGCGGGAAGCGGCGATCGACGTTTCGATATCCGTAAACGGGAAGACAGGCGGAAGATACCGGATACGGATTTCGACATGGTGGTCAACGCCGCGGCCATGTCATCGAGAAGCGAATGTTCCCGAAAGCCCCGGGAAGCCTTTACCGTCAATACCCTGTGGCCCGCTCTGTTGGCCGTGGAATGCGGAAAGAGGAAAGTTCCCCTGTTGCATTTTTCGACGGACCTGGTGTATAGCGGCGGTAATCCTCCCTACAACGAGGGTTCACCGGCGGTGCCCCTGTCGTTTTATGGTTGGACCAAGCTGCTGGCCGACCGTTTCGTGACGCGCCTTCACCCCGGGGCGCTGGTGGTCAGGACTTCGGTGCTTTGCGGCGAGGTGTCGTCTCCGAAAACAACGTTTTCCCAGGATATTCTCTCCGGGAAAGTGAAAAAGGTATGGGTGGACAGTTGGAGGAATCACACGCCGATTTCATGGCTGGTGGACCTGCTTCCCGACCTGCTTTCCCGGGGCATCACCGGGTTGGTGACGGCTTCGGGCAGATATGCGAGGACCAGGGCGGCCTATGCCGAGGCGCTGTTGCGGGTCCGCGGCCTGTCCCCGGATCACCTGGAACCGGAATATTCCCCGGCGGGCGTTCCCGGAATGCTGGACCTGATCTGCAGTTATGGTGCCGACCGGGACGTCGTCTGAGGTTGAAAGAAAGTGACCCCTCACCCTTCCGGCCAGCCTCGTTCCATTATCTTCGTCAGCTTTTCCACCAGGGTACTGATGGGAACCCTGACCTGATCCAGTGAATCTCTTTCCCTGATTGTCACCGCGCCGTCTTCCAGGGAATCGAAGTCCAAGGTGACGCAGAACGGGGTTCCGGCCTCGTCCATCCTGCGATAGCGTTTGCCTATGGATCCGGTCACGTCGAAGGTCGCCGGGAAGTGGGGACTTACCATGCGGAACACCTCTTCCGCCTGTTCCGAAAGTTTCCGGGACAGTGGCAGCACCGCTACCTTGATGGGAGCCAGGTCCCTGTGAAGGCCGAGCACGACCCTCTCCCTTCCTTCCACCGTTTCTTCCCGGTAGGCGTCCAACAGGACGGCCAGGAAGGTTCTGCCTATGCCGCCGCTGGTTTCAACCACCCAGGGAACGATTTTCTCGTTGGATGCCTGGTCATGGAAAGAGAGATCCTGCCCGCTGGCGTTCATGTGTGCTCTCAGATCGTAGTCCGTCCTGTTGGCGATACCCTCAAGTTCTCCCCAACCATCGCCGGTGAAGGGGAAAGTGTACTCGATGTCCACGCACGCTTTGGCGTAGTGGGCCAGTTCCGATTCCTCGTGCCTGCGGATCCGGAGATTTTCCTCCCGTATCCCCAGTTCCGCGTACCACCGCAGTCTCTCTTCCGTCCAATAGTCGAACCACCGGTCGGCTTCCCCGGGACGACAGAAGAACTCCATCTCCATCTGCTCGAATTCTCTGGATCTGAAGACGAAGTTTCTCGCCGTTATCTCGTTTCTGAAAGCCTTGCCGGTCTGCGCTATACCGAAGGGAAGCTTCATCCTGGTAGCGGTCACGACGTTCCGGAAATTGACAAAGATGGACTGGCAGGTCTCCGGCCTTAAGTATACGATGGACGAATCATCCTCCACGGCTCCGACGGATGTCTTGAACATCAGGCCGAAATCCCTGGGTTCGGTCAGCTCCCCCCCGCAGTCGGGACACACGTTTCCCCGGACATGGTCCTGCCTGAACCTGCTTTTGCATTTCAGGCAGTCCACCAGGGGATCGTGGAAGTGCTCTAGGTGCCCCGAGGCTTCCCAGACCCGGGGATGGGTAATGATGGCGGTATCCATGCCCGTTACGTTCGACCTGGTGGAGACCATATATTCCCACCACTTGGACTCTATGTTCCTCTTGAGTTCCACGCCCAGGGGACCGTAGTCCCAGGAAGACTGCAATCCCCCGTATATTTCACCGGACGGGAAAACGTATCCTCTTCTTTTGCAGAGCGAAACGAGTTTTTTCATAAGGCCGTCGGAATCAGCGGTCATCTTCGAGATCCTCCAGTACGGAAAGTGATTTGAAAGTTTTTCTCTTTTCGAGGTGTATTTCCGCGAATTCCTCGAGCACGCGGAAGCAGTGCTTGAATCCCCCTTTCCAGAGGGATATCCGCCTGGCTGCCTCGACGGGCGCCTTGCCGGTTTTTTTCAGGAAGGCCAGTATTCCCGCCGGTACCTCTCCGTCTCCGTCACCGGAACAGCCGCCGCATACGATACCCCCGTCTCCGGGACTCCAGGCGGGGTTGCGAGGCGATTCTTTCCCGCATCTCACGCAGCGGTCGAGTTCCATGGCGAAACCCGACAGTCTCAGGACCTTTTCCATGCCCGAGCACTGCACGGGCCAGAAAGGCGGTCCCTTGGCGAAACTGTCGAGAACCGAGCCGATCAGGTGGAACATGGGATGGGACGGCTCGCTGCCGGTTACGGAGAATAACAGCCACTCTACGAAAAGGCAAGAATGGGCGTAACCCACGGGATCATTCCTGATCTCCCGGTAATCCTTCCTTACCCATGCCTCGGTGGCCGTGTCCATCTCCCTGTTCTCCCTGCGGGAGAGAGAAATATCCACCATGGAAAAGTGTTCGAACTTCCCGTGAAAGCCGCTCCTGGGCCTGAGAGCACCCTTGGCCATTACGGATATCCTTCCGAAGTCCAGGGAGTACAACGTCAGGATCAGGGATGACTCGCTCCATCTCACCCTCCTGAGAACGAAAGCGGGAGTGGTCGTCCTTATCTTCGGTGCCTCCTCCCGTAATCAGCGATCGTTCCCTCCGGTCTCGTGCAGGGATTCCACTCTGACCTTGAGGATGCGTTGCGCCCTGACCTGTTCGACGGAGAAACGGAATCCCGAGAATTCCGTACTTTCCCCGGGCCTCGGAATCTTGCCCATGAGCTGGTATACCATGCCTCCCAGGCTCTCGAAATCGTCGTCGGCGAAATTGGTGTCCAGGAGTTCGTTCAGGTCGTCAATGGGCAGCCTGGCGTCAAGAATATACGAGCCGTCGTCCAGTTTCTTGACCAGGAGCGATTCTTCGTCGTACTCGTCGAATATCTCGCCGAAGACTTCTTCCATTATGTCTTCCAGGGTCACCAGCCCCGCCGTGCCGCCGTATTCGTCCACCACTATCGCCATGTGGATTCTCTTGGACTGGAACTCCCTCATCAGGTCGTCTATTCTCTTGTATTCCGGGACGAAATAGGGAGGCCTGATTATCTTCCGGAGATCGAAGTCCGTATCGCCCGAGGCCAGCAAGGGGAGCAGATCCTTGGCGTACAGGAGCCCCTTGATATCGTCTATCTTTCCCTCGTAGACCGGTATTCGCGAATGCCCGGCCTTCTCCAACTCCCTTATGACGGTGGGAAGGTCGGCGTTTATATCCACGCAGACCATGTCTATCCTGGGTACCATCACTTCCCGTACTATCTTGTCCGAGAAGTCCATGATGCTGTCCATCATCTCCTGTTCCTTCTCGAACTCGCCGGGCTCGCCCTTTTCCCGTCTTCTCTCGAGCCATATCATGTCCGGGGGAGTGATCAGCCATGTCACTCCCTCGGAACCGTCGTCGTTGGTACCGCGAAGGAGCAGGAGTACGGGTGCCCTGAAAATCAGCGAAAGGAAAAAGTACGGGAATTTCAGTACCCTCAGCAATTCCCCGGGGTTTTTCCCTCCGAGGAACGACGGCAGCAGCACGGCGAACAGAAACAGGAAGGCGACGGGTCCCAGGAATCCCGCCCACGCCGGCAGGCCGAGACTCTCGAGAGGTTCCGCGAGAAGCGCCGATCCCGCTCCCGAAAGTACCAGTCCCGTGAAGTGAGTGAGCCACACGATACCCAGATGAAGAACCGCGGCCCTCCTCCTCTCGGAAGGATCCCTTCCCTTGGAGGATATCAATTCCGGCATGCATGACCTGATCCCGGAAGCGATGAATACGAGAAGGAAGCCCAGGCAGTACGAGACGGAAGCAAGGTACGGGTTCATCGGTATTTCTCCAAAGCTTTCTTAACCAGCGCGTCGACCTCCGCCGCCATTGCGACGGAATCCTCGTGGGTGTCGTGCGAATAACCGCGAAGATGGAGGTATCCGTGTAAGATGCGTTCCAGTAGTTCCTCAATGGGTGGATGCAACCTTCCGTCCACGAAGATGGTACCTTCGGGATCCGCATCGCCTTCATCGGCCAGGTCGAAGGTCAGTACGTCCGTTGGCCTGTCCACATGCCTGAAGCGCGAATTCAGGGCCTTCATGTGCCCCGGATCGGTTATGACCACCTCTATGTTACCTTCCATGAGGGAATCCAGTGCCTCGCCGAGCCGGGATGAATCCAGACCGGTTTCCCCCGCGAGAATGATCATCCTAACCACTGGAATCATCTCCCATGGGATAGTCCCGGACCCGTTTATAGAACTTGCTCTCCAGCGTGGTCGTGAAGACTTCGACGATGGTTTTCAGGTTGCGCCTGGTGATGTGACATTCGTCCAATTCTCCCTCCAGGTCCTTCTCGTCCACCACCTTGGAAACCATCGCCGCCACTTCTTCGGGAGTCGCCAGGTTCCTGGTCGCTGAAGCGACCTGATCGGCCAGCATGACCAGGACGGCCTCGTTGCTGGTGGGCTTGGGCCCCGGGTAGGTGAAATCCTTCTTATCTACCAGGGATGGGTCTCCCGCTTCTCTTACCGCCTTGTTGTAGAAATACCTTACAAGGCTTGTACCGTGGTGCTGCGCGATTATATCGATGACGGCCCTGGGGAGCTTGGCCTTCTTCGCCATCTTTACACCGTCCTTGACATGGGCGATTATCCTCCTCGCGCTCAACTTGGGATCCATGCTGTCGTGGGGATTCTCGTCGGTCCTCTGATTTTCTATGAATAACTCGGGGTTTTTCATCTTGCCGATGTCATGGAAGTATCCCCCGGCGGAAGCCAGGGCCTCCCACGCGCCTATGGCTCCGGCGGCCCTTCCGGCGAGTTCGGCCACCAACTGGGAATGATTCCAGGTTCCCGGGGCGACTTCCCGCATCTTCTTGAGCAACGGGTGATCGGTCTTGTTCACTTCCTCGATGGAGAGCACGGTGTATACGCCGAAGATCCTTTCGAATATCAGGAGCAGGGCGCTGGCGGAGCCGATTCCCACCACGGGCGCCAACAGCAGGCCAAGGGCTCCCCAGGTGGTGTCCTGGGAATAAAGCGAGGTATCCATCAGTTTCAATACCAGGAATACTCCGGTGCCGCCCGCGGCGGAGAGACCGGTGGCCAGGGGTATGCTTCGCCTCTGCCTTACGTCCCACGCGGCCATTGCGGCCAGGATCCCGCTCACGGTTCCGGTGAGGACCACGGTGTAGGGATGGGGATGCACCATGGCTGTTATCAGGGAGAATATCACCGTCATGAATACCGCGTGCCTTCTGTGGAAGAATATGCTGGTCAGGGTGGCGCCGAAGGTCACCATGGTCGCGTAGGGATAAACGGTATTGCTTCCCAGGGCCAGCCAGCCGGCCCCTGTGGCCGCGAGAGCCAGTATCCATATGGTTCCCAGAAGCATGAACCTGTTCGGAGTTCCCCAGGTCTTGGGCATCATGTCGTGAACGTAATAAAGGGCGATACCTACCAGGATCAGGGCCAGAAGAACGAGTCCCAGTTCCGTCTTGAGTTCGCGATTCTCCAACTCCACTCTCTTGAGCTGCTCTATGTATTGTACGGTCCTGGCGGTAACGGGTTGTCCCGCGGGAAGCAGGATACTTCCCGCCGTTATGGTTGTGTCTATGTTGCTCAGACGGGAGACGGCGGTTTCAGCTTCGACCTGCCTGGCCGAAGCGTCGACCATGAGATTGGGTTCCAGGATGGCCGCAAGGGTATCGAGGTTCCGTCGGGGAATTTCCAGGTTGCCCGCCCGCATGATCAGGGTTTCCCTGACATCGGATACCTCGTTCAGATCGAATAAATTACGATCTTCCGACGTTCCGTCCCTGAGTACCACGGCGCGGTCCCCGGCGTAATATTCCCGGACGTTTTTCAGGTCGAAGACCCCCTCATTGTATATCTCTTCCAGTTCCCGTACCATTCCAGCGGTAAACGAAGAATCACCCGTTAGTGCCAGAAGTCCGGAGTGTATCCTGCCCGACAGCTCCGGCCAGATCGCCGGGTCGAAACGCAGGTGGATGGGTATGGAGGAGAAGTAATCTTCCCGGATCCTCTGGAATTCCTCGTGTGAATACGGCAGATCGAAGTCTACGGGAGCGATTATATCATGGGGGAAAACCTGACCCGGCGTTACCTCTATATCCACTACGTTTCTCGCCGGGACCAGCAGGAGGTAGAAAGTGGCCGCCGCTCCGACGATCACTATTGTCGCGGCGAAAAGATTCCTGACGCTCATCTTGGTTTTTCCCCGGACTTTTCGAAAGCGTTTATTATTCTCTGCACCAGTGGATGCCGTACCACGTCGTTCTTATCCAGGTACGTGAAATGAATTCCCTGGATTCCCGACAGGATATCACCGATGGCCACCAGACCCGACGCGGATCGCGGTTTGAGATCAACCTGCGTAACATCCCCGGTTATAACCGCCCGGGAGTTGTACCCAAGCCTGGTGAGGAACATCTTGAGCTGGGTGATGGTGGTGTTCTGTGCCTCGTCGAGAATAACGAAAGCGTTATTGAGAGTCCTTCCCCGCATGTAGGCCAGGGGCGCCACCTCTATTACCCTGTTGTCTATGGCCCTTTTCACCCTGCCCGGTGAAAGAGTGTCGTCCAGGGCATCGTAAACGGGTTTCAGGTAAGGATCTATCTTCTGCTGGAGGTCCCCGGGGAGGAACCCCAGGCTTTCACCGGCCTCCACCGCCGGCCTGGAAATGATGATTCTTTCCACCTGTCCCTCCGTAAGCGCGGCGACTGCGCCGGCCACGGCCAGGAAAGTTTTTCCCGTTCCTGCGGGTCCTATGCAGAAAACTATTTCCGAGGAACGCATCGCCTCCAGGTAGGCGGCCTGGCCCGTGGTCTTGGGGATTATCCGTCCGGCCCTGCCGGGCACGGACAGTTCCAGGGATTCATCATGTTCGGCGGGGAAACCCAGGGCGGCGTCGACGCTGTGAGGACTGAGGGATCCGGATACGCTCAGCTCGTGCTCCAACCTGGTGAATACCGCCGTGGTCCTTTCCACGGGAACCCGTTCGCCGGATATCTTGAGGAAACCGTCTCTGTACGAAATTTTCACGTTCATCGCACTGGAAATCTTCCGCAGGTTTCCGTCCCGGGGTCCAAAAATCTTAACGGCCGATTCCCTGGAAAGAGGAAAGCCGGATGTGAAACTTTTCTCGGTCATCGCGTGATCATCTTCCCAAACGGCGGAAGACTCTTCACAGAATCTGTGAAGAGCCTTCCAGCCATTTCAGGGTTTTTTCTAACGGTCTACCCTGGCCCTGGATCTTGCGGATCTGGGAATGTCCAGCACCTGTCCGGGGTAGATGAGGTTGGGATCGCTTATTTTGTCGCGATTCGCCTCGTAGAGTTGAGGCCACATTCCCCTGTCGCCGTAAACCCTGCTGTAACCGGCTATCTTGCCCAGGTAGTCGCCTTCCACAACGGTGTAGGAAGTGAGCATGGGAAGGGGCACCCAGAGGTATTCACCGGCGTAGATGAGGTTGGGATCGCTTATGGTATCCTTGTTGCGTTCATAGATAAGAGGCCACTTGGAGCCGTCGTTGTAGTTGTAGTGGTAGGAAGCGATGAGCCAAAGGCTTTCACCTTCCTTGATGAGATGCTGAACGCCGGCGTTGCGGAGCCTCTCGATTTCGGACTTGAGGGCGTTGATCTGGCTGTTGAGGTCGTTTATACGGGCCTGGAGTTCCGCGAGGGTTTCCCTGAGGGGAAGCACTTGGGGCTCGAGCTCGGCTATGCGGGCATCGGCCTCGGATTTTCTCCATTCCCAGTAAGCTATCTGAAGATGGATGTTGTCATCACCCATTGCCTCGATCTCGTCCTGTGAGTAGGCGGAAAGTTCATCCGCCGTCCAGGTCTTGGCGAAACCGACGGAAGCAAGGCCGAGGCAAAGCAGCATGGTAAGAACCAGAGTACGCTTCATTATTTTCCCCTTCCTTGCTATCGGCTTCCGCCGCCGAGTGATTCGTATTCGGCCTGAAGCTCGGCAAGTTCGGCTTCGAGAGCCGCTATCTCTTCCTGGGCATCGGCTATTTCGCCGGGAAGGCTTTCGAGTTCTTGCTCGAGGTTGTCGGCACGGGCTTCAGCTGCCAACGCAGCGGCACGGGCATCGTCCCTGGCCTGAAGTTCTTCGGCGCTGGGACCGCATGCCGTCAGCAGCAGGGACACGCTCAGGAGTCCAAGACAGAACCACGTCGTTCTCGTCTTGAGCATACCTGGCACCTCCTCTCGATTTCATTCGGTTGAAGTTTTTCCTGCAAGGTGATACGGTTGATTTCCTATTGGTGTTTAACTTAAAGCCAGACTAAAATCTTACCCGAAATCCAATGGATGTCAAGCAGAGTCCGCCGGGGCTCCGGGGGAGTCTTTCGTCTTTTTGCCGAGCCCCGAACAGGCCGCTGCGCCCGCGGCCAGCCCGGTGGCATCTGCGGCGAAGTCCGCTGCGGAACAATCTCTTCCGGTAACGAACCCCTGGTGGATTTCGTCGCTCAAGGCGTATAGAAGACCCACGGCGAAAAGTATCGCCGTGCGTTTTCGTTCGGGACAAAGATCCCTGTTGAGAAACAACGCCCAGTAGAGTACCGCGTATTCCACCAGGTGCAAGACCTTGTCCTGATGGGGAAACAGCGGGGGCAGTATTCCCAGGGAAGGCTGACTGCTCAGGAAGAATATCCCGGCCGCCACGCACGCCAGAAATATGCGTCTTATCGGTTTCTTCACGTTTTTCCCCGTCCTGCGAGCTTTTTCACCACGTATGAACCCCTGCCGGTCGCTTTGGCCTCTTCGGCGGCTTTCTCCGCTTCGCTTGCCAACAGGAGTACTTTCCTGTTCACGTAAGTGTAGACTCCTCCCACCGATGCCGTTACCCCGGCGCCGCGATTCCCTTCCCCGAAGGAAAAGGAGAGGGAATCGACCACCTTCTGGCACAAAGCCTCCATAACCCCGCCGTTGGTTCTGGGAATGCAGGCCCCGAAGCTGTCGGGACCGGTCCTGGCTATGAAGACGCCGTCGGGGAAACAGCCCTTGAAACGCTCGGCGGCGTTGTGCAGGAGCGTATCGCAACTCCGGTATCCCAGCTTCCCGTTCAAATCGCGGAAACCATCCACGTCGGCGATTACGACACCTACGTACCAACCGTAGGTCTGTACCTCCCTCGCCATCTCGTGGAGGTGTTCGTCGAACAGTGTCATGCCGGGCAACCCGGTAAGTCCGTCCATTCCCGAAAGGTTCTCGAATCGACCGGTCATCTCGTCCATCTCCATCCGGATCGCGAGAAGGCCCGCCGCCGCTTCCACTATTTTCTCATGTTCCCTGGTGAAGGTTTCACCGCCCGGATGTTCCATCATTATCAATCCGGACACCGCATTACCCGTTTTTATGGGGGCGCCCACTATGCTTCCCGCCTGAATGTGGCCTCCCTTGCCCGAGAAACTGCCCACGGCTTCCGGACCGTGTCCCAGTCGGGTTCTCCTGCATGAAACCCCGTTTCTGATTATCCATCCCGCCACGCCTTCCGTGATTGCATAGGCGGCTCCCTCCCTCCTTCTTGCCGTCGGCCCCATGGAAACCAGGATTACGGTGGTTCCCCGGACATGATCCACCCGGGCCACGGAGACGGTTGAACCGGGAATCGATTCCGCAAGAATGCCGGTGATTTCCGTCGCGGCCCTTTCGAAGTTCCCGGGGAGACAGACGTTCACCATGCGCAGGAAGAGAGCGGCGATTCCGTAGTCGGATCCGGGTCCGGTGTTTCCGCGGCCGAGTATCCCGGCGAACCTTTCCAGGGCTTTTATGCTTTCCCTGGAGGGACGATCGCCGGAAAATTCCTGGAGGAGGAAGCCCGAGGCGCCTTTTCCGGCCGTGGATTTCAGGGGACAGAACAGTACCCAGGAAGGTCCGGCTCCACCGGTCCGCGGCGGGACCGGAAAGAGTTCCCTGCGTTCTCCGGGAGAATCGAGCCTTATGAGAACGGGATCGGTTCCTTCCGTAGCCATGCGTGAAAGCCTGTGTTCTCCGGAAAGGACGATGTTCGGTGGAGCGTTCCCGTTTCCGGGTGAACTTTCCGCCAGGGTGAAGGCGCCGTTCTCGCCGGCGAGGAACAGGAACGTGGTGTCGGATAGGCACCCCGCCTGGAACATATCGAGAAGTACCTCGTGGGAATATCCCCGAAGGGAAGGGGCGGCATGGGTCCGGCGGATTTCCGTCCGGGAAGTTCCGGAAAGCGGGAAATCCCTTTCCGATAACCACTCCACGGCCAGGCCGAACAGGAAGGGTGACAACAGGGCCCGCAGCGAGGGCAGCAGCAGCGCCTCCAGCTTCGTTATCGTTGGTTCGCTTCCGGTCCACATGGTGGAACTGAAGAGAGCCGCCGCCTCTACGAATCCGATAACCAGGCCCAACTCCGTGGCGGATCGCCCTACGGAGGGCAGGGAGACCCAGGCGAGAAACAGGAAGTAAGCCGGGTAGACGAAGCCGTCCGGACCGCCGGTAAGCTGAACGGACAGGATCAGGAGAGAACAGATGAAGTAAATTCCCAGGCGGTTTTCTTCCCTGGACAATCTTCTCTGGAACAGTACGGCGAGGGCCGCGGATACCAGGAAGATTCCGATCCCGGCTGCCCTGGTGACGTAGTCTCCCGTGTCGTCTTCCCCGGGGAGGAACCGTCCCGACGCGAGAAGGAGGAAGAAAGCCGATAATACGTAATAACCTATGATTCTGAACTTATTCAACCGAGAACCTTCGTTTCGGATTCGAATGTTGCGCTTGTCCGGCGATGAATATAAGTGGAGTACCCGGAAGCGGCATTTCCCCGCCGGGGTTGACGGAGGGCCGCGAATTTGAAATTATAAACGCGCTTACCTGGAAGACGTCGGATATTCTCATGATTACACTCCTCGGCGCTGAGCAATGGGCTGACCCGGGGAAAAATTTTGCCGGCAATCGAATGATCGCCTGTGCAGGCGGGATTCCAATACATGTATTCATGTCGAAACACTAACCGAAGAGGACAAATGAGCCAGATACCCGACCCCGGATTTTCACAGAGTGACATGGAGAAGATGACCCTCGTGGAGTTGCAGGCCCTGGCGAGAAAGAAGGGTCTTGGAAGGGTCACCGGGATCAGGAAAATGGACCTGATCAGGAAACTTCTGGAGAAGAAGACCGAGAATAACGGGCTGGAATTCGCCACAGGGGTACTCGAGGTCCTTTCCGACGGATACGGTTTCCTGAGGTCCAACGAGGGAAGTTACCTTCCCAGTTCCAATGACATATACGTTTCACCTTCCCAGATAAAGAGATTCGGCCTGAATACCGGAGACACCGTAACCGGGCAGGTGAGACGTCCCAAGAGCGGTGAGAAATACTTCGCCCTTCTGAGGATAGAGAGGGTGAACGGGAAAAGCCTGGAGGATCTCAAGAACCGGCCTTCATTCGACAGCCTCGTTCCTTTCTATCCCGAGGAGAGGTTCATGCTCGAAACCGTACCTGAGAACCTGTCCGGGAGGATATTGGACCTGTTGGTACCCATAGGCAAGGGGCAGAGGGCTCTCATAGTCTCACCCCCCAGGGCCGGTAAGACCATGTTGCTGCAAACCCTGGCCAACAGCATAGCGGCCAATCATCCTGAGACCAAGCTGCTCATTCTGCTCATCGACGAAAGACCCGAAGAAGTCACCGACATGCGCAGGAATGTGAAGGGAGAGGTGATTGCCTCGACTTTCGACGAGGCGCCCAAACGGCACATCCAGATAGCCGACATAGTCCTGGAGAAAGCGAAACGCCTGGTGGAGAGCGGTTACGACGTGGTCATCCTGCTGGATTCCATCACGAGGCTGGCCAGGGCGAACAACCAGGTCATGCCTCACTCCGGCAAGATCCTGTCGGGAGGCGTGGATTCCAACGCGCTGCAGAAACCCAAGAGATTTTTCGGCGCGGCCAGGAACATAGTGGACGGTGGGAGCCTGACGATAATCGGTACGGCATTGGTGGATACCGGAAGCAGGATGGACGAGGTTATATTCGAGGAGTTCAAGGGAACCGGAAACTCGGAGATAGTCCTCGACAGGCGGCTGGCCGACCGGAGGATATGGCCCGCAATAGACATAACCAAGTCCGGCACCCGCAAGGAAGAACTGCTGGTGGACGAAGGAAACCTGAGCAGGATATGGGTAATGAGGAAGATCCTGGTGGACATGAACCCGGTGGAGGCTATGGAAGTACTGAAGAAGCAGCTCTCCAAGTTCAAATCCAACAAGAGATTCCTGGATTCATTGAGTAGCATGTCGGAATGACCCGAAGGGGTCGTTCCACGTAGATACGGATACGGAGGAAACGAGTTGAAGAAGGATATACACCCGAAATACGGGGAAGTGACATTCACCTGTACGTGCGGTAACAAGATAAAGACCCGTTCCACCCGGGGTGACAAGAAGTTCGATGTTTGTTCCAATTGCCACCCGTTCTATACCGGCAAGCAGAAACTGGTGGATTCCGCCGGAAGGGTTGACAAGTATCTTAAGCGCTACGGCGGGAAGACCGCCGGAAAATAGGCGCGCTCGGGATCGCGGTAAGGGGGGAGCATCAGGCTCCCCCCAGCTTTTTCCACGGAGAGAGGATAGGTCAGGGAGATGGAGATGAAAACGTCGGCGGCCCGACCGGAAGGACTTAAAGCCGGTGGACAGGCGGTCATCGAGGGAGTGATGATGAGAACCCCTCATTCCGCTGCCGTGGCGGTTCGCGCTCCCGGAGGAAAAATACTGGCGAGAAAGATGAAGATGACCCAGCTCACCGAGAAAGGCGGATTGTGGGCCAAACCGGTGTTCCGGGGAGCGGCCGTGCTGATGGATACCCTGAGACTGGGAATGAAAGCCCTGAGCTGGTCGGCGGAAGTGGCGGAAATGGGTTCCGGGAACGAGAACGGGCCTTCGAAAAGAACCGGTGACGGAGCCGGGACTTTCCTGTCCACCGCCATGGCGGTGGTGCTGGCCATGATTCTTTTCGCATGGCTTCCCCTGCAGGGCAGCAAGTGGCTGCTGGAGCCGGGAGGGACCACGGGACCGATGGGCCAGTTCGCGGTGCACCTGCTGGCCGGTGTGTTCAGGATAGCCGCGTTCCTGGTTTACGTCGCATCGATCTCGCTCATTCCCGATATCCGCAGAATATTCATCTACCATGGAGCCGAGCACCAGACGATCCATGCCTGGGAGAAGGGACTGGAGCCCCTGGCCGATGCCGCGGAAAAAGAGAGTCCTCTCCACCAGAGGTGCGGAACCAGTTTCCTCCTGTTGGTAATGCTGGGCGCCGTGGTTTTCTATGGTATCCTGGATTCCCTGGTGATACTCGTGACCGGTTCGAATCCCTCCGCCGTGGTGAGAGTGCTCTATCACCTGCCCATGATGCCCCTGGTCATGGGACTCAGTTACGAGGTACTCAAGGTGGCGGACAGGTACCTGGAGACCTCGGTCCTGGCCAGGATGGTTACGGCCCCCGGGTTGCTGCTCCAGAAGATGACCACCAGGAAGGCGGGGCTTCCCGAGGTGGAAGTGGCCCTGGCATCCCTGCGGTTGGCCCTGGGAGAGGATCCCGGCGAAGGAGTAACGGTCCTCGAAAGCAAAGGTGATCCCGATGAACGTGGGTGACATCGATTCGCTGAAGAAGAAACTCGAAGAAATAGACGGAAAGCTTTCCGACCCGGCTTTTCTGAAGAACCCCGCCCGGATAAAACCTCTTTCCGAGGAAAGGGCCGCCCTGGCGGATATATTGAAAGTGATGGAGGAGTTGCGGGATACCCGCTCGTCCATCCTGGAGATGGAATCCTTCCTGGATGACGAGGATCGTGAACTGGCGGAGATGGCTGCCGGAGACCTGTCTCCGCTCAGGAAAAAGGAAGGGGAACTGGAGCGGAAGCTCAGGAAGCTGTTGCTTCCCACCGACCCCTTCGATTCCAGGGACGTCATTGTGGAGATACGTTCCGGGACCGGAGGAGAGGAAGCGGCCCTGTTCGCCGCCGACGTGTTCAGAATGTACTCCGCTTACGCCCAGAAAAAGGAGTGGGAAGTGGAGGTGTTCGACAGCAGCCAGTCCGAGAGGGGCGGGTTCAAGGAAATCATCTTCGCCCTGCGGGGGAAGGGGGTCTACAGCCGGATGAAATTCGAAGCCGGTGTTCACAGGGTGCAGAGGGTTCCCGAGACCGAGACCTCCGGGCGCATACATACTTCCGCATGTACTGTGGCTGTCTTGCCCGAAGCGGAAGAGGTGGATGTGGAAATCAGTCCCGACGATCTCAGGATAGACGTTTACCGTTCGTCGGGGCCGGGCGGCCAAAGTGTGAACACCACTGATTCGGCGGTAAGGATAACCCATATTCCCACCGGGCTGGTGGTCTCGTGCCAGGATGAAAAAAGCCAGCACAAGAACCGTGCGAAAGCGATGAAAGTATTGCGGGCCAGGTTGCTGGATATGGCCAGGATGGAAGAGCGGGCCAAGCGGGCCCGGGCCAGGAAGAGCATGATAGGTTCCGGCGACCGGAGCGCCAAGATAAGAACCTACAATTTTCCCCAGGGCAGGGTTACGGATCACAGGATACATCTCACGCTGCATGCCCTGAAGGATATACTCGACGGCGACCTCGACAGGGTCATCGAGCCTTTGATGGAAGCGGAGCGGGAAAGACTGCTGGCGGAGGTCTCCTCGGCTGGAGAGTGAGATGACTTTCCGTCGGGCCAGGAACAGGGGCAGGGAACTCCTGCGGGAACTCCCGAACCCGGAACTGGAAGCCGAACTCCTTCTGCTCCATGTGTCGGGTTTCCGCAGGCACCGCCTGGTGCTGGAACTGGACTCCCCGGTGCCCGGCGGAATACTGGACGAGTATTTCAGACTGGTGGAACTCAGGGCCGGAAGGGTGCCTCTCCAGCACCTGACCGGTTCGATCGGGTTCATGGGCAGGGAGTTCGTTTCCGGTCCCGGCGCCCTGATTCCCAGGCCCGAGACGGAGATGCTGGTTTCCATCTTTATCGGGTTGCTCCGTGAACCCCGTTCCCTGCTGGACGTGGGGACAGGTTCGGGAGTGATCGCCGTTACCCTCGCCCTGGAATTTCCCGGCACCTTAGTAGTGGGTTCGGACGTTAGTATGGAAGCGCTGGGATTGGCTATCGTGAACGCCCGGAAACATCGAACCGACAACCTGGAACTCGTGCGGACCGACCTGGTGGGTTCTTTCCGGAAAGCCTCCTTCGATGGTGTGGCGGCGAACCTTCCTTACGTTCCGTCGGTCGCGATCGGATCGCTTCAGCCGGAAGTGAGGATATGGGATCCCAGGGTGGCCCTGGACGGGGGTTCCGACGGACTCCGGGTGATTCGCCGGTTCCTGGATTCGATGCCCGTGGCGGTGCGGGACGGAGGGCTGGTGGCCCTGGAACTGGATCCCGGGCAGGTGGAAGAGGTTGCGGAGATACTGGAGAAATCGGTCATGTTCCGGGATGTAGGAATTCACAGGGACCTTGCCGGCATGGAGAGGTTTGTGACCGCGCGAAAGGTTGCCGCGGAAGACGCTTCTTGAAGTTGCGGGCCGACAACTGCATATTTGTCTTCCGGGGGTTCGGGGGGAGGATCATGAAGAAGACAGGCTCCGTAAGAAATTTCACCAGGCAGATTAAGGTGGGCGACCTCCGGATAGGAGGAGATGCTCCCGTTTCGGTCCAGTCCATGACCAACGTTCCCACCGGGGACGTGGATGCCGTCATCGAACAGGTGAGGCTGCTTGCCGGCAAAGGCGCGGAGATTGTCAGGGTGGCGGTTCCGGACATGAAATCGGCCCGTGCGTTGGCCGGGATAATCGAAAGGTCGCCGGTGCCGATAGTATCCGACATTCATTTCGATCCGGAACTTGCTTTGGCTGCGTTGGAATCGGGAACCCACAAGCTGAGGCTCAATCCCGGTAATATCCGCAGGCGCGCCGACGTAGCGAAGATAGCCGAAAAAGCGGCGGAAAAAGGGGTACCCATTCGCATCGGCGTCAATTCCGGCAGCATTCCCGGGGACCTGAGGGAGAAATACGGCGGGGTCAACGGTGATTCGATGTGGGCCGCAGCCGAAAGACACCTGGAGATTTTCAGAGAGGTGAAGTTCGAGAACGTGGTCCTCTCATTGAAAGCGAGTTCGGCGATGCTTACGGTGGAGGCCAACGAGAGGGCCGCTGCCGAATGCGACAATCCCATTCACCTGGGGGTGACCGAGGCGGGCCCCGACCTGACCGGGAGCGTAAGGAGCGCGGTGGCCATGTCCATCCTCCTGTCCCGGGGCATAGGAGATACGTTGAGAGTGTCGCTTTCCGGGGACCCGATCATAGAACCGATGGTGGGCTGGGAAATACTTTCGGCCCTGGGGCTGAGAAGGAGATTTCCCAGGGTGGTAAGCTGCCCCACATGCGCCAGGACGAGGATGGACGTGGCTGGAGTGGCTGCGGCGGTAAGGGATCTCCTGGCCGGGATCGAGGGAGATATGACCGTCGCCGTGATGGGCTGCGAGGTGAACGGTCCCGGAGAAGCCAGGGAAGCGGAGATAGCTTTGATAGGAACACCTTCCGGGTTGAGGCTTTTCGTGGACGGCAAACCCTCGGGCGATGCCGTGGGAGACGATCTTCCCGGGTTACTGCTTCATGCGGTGGAGGCGTATATTAGTAGAAACACTCACCGGGAGGATTAAATTGGTTTCTGGCAGGATGATGAAGATACAGCTCGACAGGATAATCCAGGAAAAGTTCGAGGAAGTGGACGTAAGATTCACGGACGTGAAGGGGCATTGGCGTCACGTCACGGTGCCGGCGGGCACTGTGGACGAGGCGTTCTTCTCGAGGGGAATCGGTTTCGACGGTTCGACTCTTGCGGCCATGACCAGCACCGAAGCGGCTGACCTGGTACTGAAACCCGATCCCATGCGTGTTTTCGAGGATCCGTTCACCGAGCGTAAGACCCTGGTGATGTTTGCCGACATAGTCAATCCCAAAACCGGAAAACTTTTTCCGAAGGATCCCAGGAGCATAGCCAGAAAGGCCGCCGACTTCCTCAGGAGAACCAATATCGCGACGGACAGTTTCTGGGCTCCGGAATTCGAGTTCTACCTCTTCGACGAAGCCCGTTTCTGGAGCGACGGGGAAGGCCAGGGATACCGGCTGGCCAACGTGGAATCCCCGCAAAGCTCCGGGAACGGGGAATCGAAAGGACTGGTTCATTCCTGCAAGTCGGGTTACCACATGATGTACCCCGTCGACAGCCTCCACGACGTCAGGGCGGAGGTGGTCAAGCTCATGCAGAAGGCCGGAATACAGGTGAAGTATCACCATCACGAGGTGGGAAGAACGGGCCAGTGCGAAGTGGAGGTGACCTTTTCCCCCCTGTTGAGCGCAGCCGATAACGTGATGCTCACCAAGCATATTGTACGGAACGTAGCCCTCAGGTACAACCTGACCGCCACCTTCATGCCCAAACCCCTGGAAGGCGAACCGGGATCTGGCATGCATTTCCACATTTTCATGACCAGGAACCAGGAGAGAATATTCTTCGATAAGAAAGGCTATTGCAGGCTAAGCGACGTTGCTCTTTCGGCCATAGCCGGGGTGCTTCACCATGCTCCCGCGGTCTGCGCTTTCAGCAATTCCTCCGTGAACAGCTACCACCGCCTGATACCGGTCCAGGAGGCCCCGGTCTACCGGTTTTTCTCGGGTCCCAACAGGAGCGCCGCCATAAGAATACCTTCGTATGCCCGGTCCCCGGAAGCTTTGAGGTTCGAGTACAGGGTACCCGACGGCTGCGGGAATCCCTACCTTTCCATGAGCGCCGTGCTCATGGCCGCGGTGGACGGCATCCGGAAGAGAATGGACCCCACCGCCGAAGGATTCGGTCCCATAGACGACAACGTGTTCGCCGAAGGATACGATACTGAAAACCTGGCGGCGCTGCCCGGAAACCTTGGAGAAGCCTTGGATGCTCTGGAGGCCGACAGGGGATTCCTCGAGGAAGGCGGGGTGTTCTCCCCCGAAATGGTGGATGAATACATCCGCATGAAGAGGGAAGAAATCTCCGTGTTCCGGGGAAGTCCTCATCCCAGGGAACACCTGCTTTATTTTAATCTTTAGGGGGGAACGATGGTACGAATATCCTTGCTGTTCGTGGCGGCCGCTGCGATCGTTGCCGCAGGTTGCGGTGGAGAACCGGCTCCGGTAGCCGTAGAAGAATCCGCGGCTCACGAAGCCGACGTTTGCCTGGTGGTCGAGGACTCACTCGGAGTCGAATTCGGGGACAGTAATTACGTTTTCGGTACGATTGCCGACGTGGCCTTGACTCCCGAAGGACTGATAGCCGTGCTGGACATGCAGCAACATTCGATAAAACTGTTTTCGACGGAAGGGGAATTCGTACGGGAGATAGGCCGGAAAGGCAATGGTCCCGGCGAGTTTCTTCTTCCCGCGGGTATGGCTTTTTTCGCTCCTCCGGAAGAAGAACTCCCCGATTCGCTGGTTCCCTGGTGCGTGATCAGCGACCCGATGGGCGGTCGGCTCGTTTATTTCAACGGAAACATGGAGTTCATGATGGAAGTCCAGGGTTTTTTCCCCTCTCCCCCGGTGGTCATCGAGGGTGTCAGGGGCGGCCATACGGTAGGGATGAAGCCCGATTTCAAACAGGATGATTCCGGCATGTACATGGGATTCACCGTGGCCAGGTGGCCCATGGGCGAAGTGGAACCCTCCGTGGTGTATTACGATAAGATGTCGCCGTTCGATCCGTCGGATATCAGCACCCTGATGGAAAACGTGGTGGTTTTCGGCGCCAGCTCCGATGGGATGGTGCTTACCGCGCCAATGTCCGACGAATCCTACGAGTTCACTCTCTGGAGCCCCGACGGGGAAGAAATTTTCACGTTCAGGGACGACGATTTCAAAAGGGTTCCGAAGACTCCCGAGGAGATCGAGGAGGAGAGGGATCTCGTGAGCATGAAGATGCGGCAGAACGGGATGCCCGAATCCATGGCGGCTACGTGGGAACCGGATCCCTACAAGTATGCCCTGACAAACCTTCAGTTTGACGGAGCAGACCGGATATGGGTCACCAGGGGAACCTCTGAAACGCCCACGTTCGACGTTTTCAGCCTCGAAGGGGAACTGCTGTTTACCGCAGATCTGGGTGCCGGCGAGCGGGCCAGATTATGGCAGGTCGTGATAGACGGAAACATGTTCCTGGCGTTCGACGCCGACCCGGAGGATTATCCCAGGGTTTACCTGGGCGAACTGCCCGGTTTCTGACGGGAACTGTCCCGGAACTCGACCAGAGGGTGGAGGAAGACCCTTGCCGGCGCCCCGTCGCCGCCGGTGATTCTCAGTGGGAAACACAGCAGCAGGTATTCCCCGGGTTCCACCTTCTCCAGAGACAGGTTTTCCAGTATGCATACCGATGCTCCCAGCAGGGCGGTGTGGGCGTTCGACGATCCCGGGGGGTCCACGGTCATGGCGTCGGTGCCCACCAGGTATGCGCCCTTTTCGGCTATCTCCCGGGCCCGCTTTCCGGTGAGGAACACCTTCCGTCCCCCGGTTTTGAACAGGAGGGCTTTTCCCTCCAGGTCTTCCGGTATTCCGGGTTCCCGGGAATCCGGGTGTTCCACCAGGATCGCGGGAAGTACCAGTTGCCTGGGAGATACGTCCGATACTCCCGGGAATACATCGTCCAGGTGGGCCGGCGCGTCCAGGTGAGTACCCGAGTGGCTGCTCATGATCAGTTTCGAAGTCACGAAACCACCGTCGACGGTCACCTTCCTCTCGAACGGTTGATCTCCGGGCCAGCATGGAGTGGAGGAGGATAGAGGAACGGTCACATCCAGGAGTTCGTCCGGATCCAGTACGAATCTCGGACTCATGCCTTTTCCGCCCGGGATGACGGACACGAGGCGGCGAAGGGACATGATCCGCACAGGGGTCCGACGGGTTTGCAGACCTTCTGGCCGAAGGTGACCATGGTATGGTTTATCCCGATCCACAGTTTCCTCGGGAAGAGTTTCTCCAGGGCTTTCTCCGTCTCCCCGGGCGTCCCGGTTGAAACCAACCCGAGCCTGTTGGATATCCTGTGTACGTGTACGTCAACGCAAATGGCCGGTATGCCGAAGACCATCCCCATGACGAAGTTGGCCGTTTTACGCCCCACCCCGGGAAGTTCCAGTAGCGCGTTCATATCCCGGGGCACGTTTCCCCCGTGCCGCTCCGTTATCATACGGGCCAAAGCCTTCAGCTGCTCCGCCTTCCGCCGGTAAAAACCCGCCGGTTTCAGGAGGTTTTCCAACTCGGATCGTTTCATGGCGGCCATCGCCTGCGGGTTTGGGGCCCGGGAGAGAACGCGGCGGGCGACTTCCCTGGTTACGGCATCCCTGGTACGCAGGCTTATTATCGTTGCGACCAGGACGGGGAAAGCCTCTCCGGAACTTTCCATGGGGGCCGGTATTTCTTCGGCGCCCAGAAACGAGCGCATTCCGGTGAGTACCATGAGGGGCGAGAGCCGCCTCAATCCTTGATCCTCACGAATTCCAGGCCGTTGCTTCCTTTCCCAGGGGAGATCTTCAGAGCCAGTTCCCCCTTGAGGAGGGCGAAGATGCCGTATCCCAGGGCTTCCTTTCTCCATCCGGACAGCTCCATGAGTGAATCCAGTTCTTCCTCGTCGGATGGAGGGGATTTGGCCAGGGAATCCAACAATTCTTTCGAGACGAGAAGCTCGGGGGCTATTCCCAGTCTCTTCGATTCCTGTTTGAGGAAAATCCTGAGGATGTCTTTCCTCGCGGATACCCCGGGTTCGGAGTTGTTCCTGGGCATCCTGGGATACTTCTTCCTCGGGGAACGCAGCGACTCCCTGACGATGCGGACTATCTCCTCCCCCCACCTGTCCATGAAGCCGCCGGTCACGTCCCTGAGACTGGACAGGCCTTCCGGGGTTACCGGAGCCAGGGCCGCCACGGCGCCCAGGACATGATCCTTCATTATGAACGACCTGGGCCTGTTCAGGTTCATGGCTTCCTTTTCCCGCCATTTCACCAGGGCCCAGAGCAAGGCCAGCCTGTCACGTTTTACTTTCGACCTGGCTTTGATTTTGCGGAACGCCTTGAGAAGCGCGGTATCGTCATCGCAGGATTTCGTGAGCGATTCGGCCTCCTGTTCGTACCATCGAAGCCTGTCGAATTTCGAAAGCCTTCTCACCTGGTTCCGCCGGATGGTGAGAAGAAACCTCACGTCGTCGAGGGCGTAATCGACCTGGTCTTTACCAAGGGGTCTGCGGGACCAGTCACTGAGGGTATTCCCCTTCGATTGCTCCACACCGCATTCCATGTTTACCAGCCGCGCCAGGGATATCTGTCGCTCGAAACCCAGGAAAGCCGCCGCCAGTTGCGTGTCGAACACCGAGGCGAAGCTCACGCCCAGGTGATGTGACAGAACTTCGATATCATTTTTCGCCGAATGCATCACTTTGATGATGTGTGGAGATTCCAGCAATGTTCCCAGGGGCGACATGTCCTTTATCGCTACCGGGTCGACGGCCACGGGACCTTGGCTTCCCGCCAGCTGTACCAGGTACAGGTCGGGCCAATAACGATTTTCTCCGTGAAACTCCGTATCCAGGGCTACCGCTTCTTCGGAAGAAAGTGCATCCACCAGGGATTCCAATTCCTTACCGGTGGTTACCAGCCGAGGCGTGCCGTTCATTCCGTTCCGCCCGGAATGGGGGTAACCGCATCATGGTAGGGACAGTAGAGCCCTTCCGCGGTTATCTCGTAATAGGCATAGCCGTTGTCCGGACAATGGAATCTTCCTCTGCGTCCGAAGGCGCCCTCGCTGCTTTCGTACATTTCCCCGAACGAGGACGGGTAGGGATGGCCTGCGTCCAGGTAAGCGGCTATCTCCCCGGCGAGGCTGTCTCTCAGGATCCCGCAGTCCGCCCCCGCGAATTCCAGTCCCTCTCCCAGGTGTCCCGCGGGACAGAACAGTCTGCCGTCTTTCATGGTGTACGGCAAGCCCGTGGAAGGACACTTGAAATCTACGGGAGCCGCACCGGCGGCCACGGCCGGTGTCACCGTTTCCGAAGCATAGGAGATACATTCCAGTATCACGCTTCCCATGGCTCCATCCAGGAAAGAATCTCCCCGCACGCGCCATTTTCCTCCGGGAGTCTCTTCGAGCCACAAGATCCTGGAACCGCCTTCCTCCGTGGTTACGGTAACCGGAAGACCCCTGGATTCCCGCCGTCCCACTGCGTAGGTCACAGGCACCGACGGCAGGGTTTTCTTCAGGGTTTCGACAGTGACCATGGCGGCGAGACTGTCCGTGAGGAGGTTCCGGGCGGTCGCCGCGTCATCGGCTTCCAAGGATTCCAGGTACCCGTCGCACGTTTCCAGCAGTTTCTTCCCCGTGCTCGTTTCCCTGGCGAATACGGCATAGAGCAGCAAGACCGCGGGAAGCAGAAGAATTACGATTCGTTTCATCTGCCTCCCGATCCGGAGAACAGGTCCTTTATGTTCAGACCCGTGCCGCTTACCATGAGCCCCCATTCCTTGTCGTCGTTCTCGCCGGCGAACCTGTAGTAGACGTCCACAGCAAGATTCAGCCTCTCATTGTTCAACGAGAAACCCGTTCTCAGGTCTTTCCGTGAGAACGCACTGTTGTCCTGCCCGGTCCAGTCGCCGTTTATCAGGGCCTGCGTTTCTCCCCTGCCGGCGAAATCTCCCCCCACCCTCAGACTCAACTCGGGGTTTACCGGCAGTACCAGGAAACCTGTGAACCTGAGTTCCAATGGAGGTTTCGTTTCCGCCGAATCCCTGGGAGTTTCATAAAGGCCGTCCCAGGCCGACGTGTAGTACCTGAGTCCGGCGGTTCCTTCCACGGTTATTCCGGAACCCGCCGACAGGGGACTTACCACGGTGACGGCTCCGTCCAGGGCCAGGTGCCTGTCACTCTCGGAGTAGTCTCCTGATTCCAGTGCGCCCTTGAGGGGAAGCCTTATCGCTCCCCGGGCGAAAACCCTGGGTTCTCTGGTAAGCCAGCCGTCCAGGGATATCCATGGGTCGACTATGCCCGCTCCCGTCGAATCTCCGGGACCCCGGAGCAGCAGGAAGGCGGGAACGAGCAGGGAAACGGTATGACTGTTGGTCAGGCCGTACCTGCCGAGGAAAAGCAATCGCACCACGCTGAGTCCCTGCTGATAGTCGTGAAGTTCGCTGTGTCCCAGGGAGTCGGTCCTCCAGTAACTTCCGGCTCTGAAGAAGCCTAAGATTACGTCTCCGTCGGTTTCCATGGAATGCAGAGCCTCGGTCAGGTTGTCGTGGTAGAGAGGATCGTACCCGTCCGCCGCGGTTACGAAAACCAGCACGGCGGACGAAAGTAAAAACACAAGCCCGGTTGCCCCGGATTTTCGCATGGTGGTAGGAATCATGGTTGTCTCAGACCTCCCGTCACGCCCGGTCGCAGGCCTTTTCGTTTACATACATATACGTCCGCCGATTTTCTAATTATATAATACTGTTCGCGCAAGTCTCTCGATTTTCATCAACGGAGGAGGTATTATGAAAACAAGGGGTTTAATTCTGGTATTGGCGCTCATCCTTTTAACGGGCACCGCTTTCTCCCTGCCTTCCATAATGGGGTTCAGGGGCGTGAACAGGGTCGTGGACGCGAGGCCCATAGGGTCCAACCAGATATCGTTCAGCATAACCGGCAGGTATTGGACCAGTTCAGACGAGTACGAAAACCTGCACTACAGGCCGGAACATACCGAATCCGACACCGTCTTGAGAGTCGAGGACACCGAACATTTCTCCGAGGGGTTTTTCTACCTTGATTACGGTTTCACCAGTTTCATGGAACTCGCCGCCAGGATAAGCTATGTAGGTTCGTATTACGAGTTCGACCTGACCCCGCCCAGGAACAACACCGTGGGTCAGTGGGACGGCGAACACGGCATGGGTGATATCATGCTGGGCTGGAAAATGGGCTTTACTCCTACCCCTTCCAGCGAGGTGCTCTGGTTCGGGCTCGATAACTGGTTCTTCTTCGCTCCGAGGAACAGCAAGACCATAATCTGCGAAGAATACGACGGCAGGTTCGATGCGGGCACTCCCTTGCTCACCATGCGCAGGCCCATGCTTTCCACCGGACATACCAGCATGGGTTTCGACGGACTGTTTTCCGTGGATCTTGCGAAAGTGTTCCCGGGAACTCCCCTGAGAATGCACGTCAATGCCGGATATTCCCAGTACAAGCAAACGATCAGGTTCGATGACTACAGGCTCCGGTTCAACGAAGAGGGCCACAGGTACAGGACCGACGAGATATCCTTCAATGAACTCGTCGAGGACGAAGCCTTCGATTTCGGTACGGCCCTGGAGTTTCCCACGAAGTTCGCCGTCATCTACACCGAGTATACCGTCAAACAATACCTCGACAGGGAGAACTATGCCGTAGTGAGTTACTTCACCCCCGGCATCAGGGTGTTCTCCGGCGGCGGCGTAGCCATGGATTTCTGCTTCAACATGGGGCTCAGCTCTTTCGACAACCAATACTTCGACTTCGGTCACGCTCTCTACCAGAACGGTGATGTGACCATTGAAGAAAGAAAACAAAGGGCTCCTCTCCCCGACGGCGGTACCCAGGACTGGGGTATCTCCGCAACGGTTACCTTCTCCAGCGACCTGCTGGAAAAGGTTGCCGTGGTTACCACCGGAACCATTTCCGGCATGGTGACCGACGCGGAGACCGGCAAGCCCGTCCAGGCCACTGTTTCGTTCCCCGGGACCGGGGTTGCGCCGGTGCTGACCGATCCGACCACCGGGTTCTACAGCGCCGAGCTTACCGCCGGCAGCATACCGGTATCCGTGAGAGCCGACGGCTACAAGGCCGCGTCGGCTACGGTAGTGCTCGAAGCCGGCCAGAATGTTTCCACCGACTTCCAGCTGGAGCCGGCACCCGGACTGGGCATGGTAGCCGGTACGGTCACCGAGTTCGAAGACGGGGATCCGCTGGTGGCCACACTGTCCGTGGTAATAGACGATTCCACTTACGTGTTCCATTCCTCGGAAGACGGCGTATTCCGGTTCCAGGTTCCCGAGGGTACCTGGATAGTGAAGGCCGAGGCCGAGGGTTACAAAGCTACCACCGACGTGGTGGTCGTGGAAGCTGATAAGACGGCGGTGGTGGACTTCGTACTCAAGCCGTTGCTCGAAGAGGGACAGGTACTCTCCTTCGACAACATCTACTTCGATTCGGGCAGCGCCACCATCAAGCCCGAGTCCTATTACGTTCTGGACAACATAGTCGAGATTCTCAAGGCCAATCCCAACGCCAGGGTGCAAATAGCCGGTCATACCGACTCCGACGGCAGCGCCGCCTACAACCAGACCCTCAGTGAACAGAGGGCCATGGCCGTGTTCAACTACCTGGTGCAGCACGGGATCGAAGCCAGGCGGCTGACCACCGTTGGCTTCGGTGAGAGCATGCCTCTGGTTCCCAACACCACTCCGGCCAACAAGGCCATGAACAGAAGGATCGAATTCACGGTCCTTTCGACGAACTAGGCTGCGGGAAGATGCGGCTGGGGGCGGGGGTGACCCGCCCCCTTTTCTATTCCTCCACCGACGGGAGTTTGCCGGTGAGTTTCCAGGTTATGAAGTGCTCAAGTATGGTGCCGTGGTCGAACGCCAGGGGTCGGGGAAGGCGGGAGAGATCGAAAACCTCCGCCCTGGAGGCATCGTCTCCTCCCCTGGGTAATCCGCATGCCCTGCAATGGTACACGATGCTGACGGTATCGCCCCTTGGGTCCCGCCACGGCTTGGAGTAGGCGTGAAAGAGCCTCAATACCTCTACTTCCAGGGAGGTTTCTTCCAGGGCTTCGCGTCGTACGGCGGATGCCAGGGTTTCACCCGGGTCGACGAAACCGCCGGGCAACGCCCATCCGGCGGGAGGGTATTTTCTCTCTACCAGGACGATCCGGCCGTCGTCCAGCTCGATGACGGCATCCACGGTCAGAAGGGGTGTTACCGGTCTCATGTTCCTCCATCCGATTGTTACGTTTGGAACAAACAGGTATATTAGAGGATACTATTTCCACGGTAGTCGATGTCAACACCGGAAGAAAGGGCAGAGATGAAGAAAAGTTTCATAGGAATCATGATACTCGCCGGCCTGGTTACCGGAGCATGCGGAAGTTCCAGTGAATCCGCGGAGCCGGTTTCCGAAACCTCCGTGACGGATACCCCCCCGGCTGCGGAAACCGGCGAAGGAGAACAGGAACTGACCTGGTTCATAGACGACTTCGAGGGAGCGAGCGCCGAGTCGCAGGCTACCGGCAAACCGCTCCTCATAGACATGTATGCCGACTGGTGCGGCCCCTGCAGGGTCTTGGGCGAACAGTACTTCACCAGCAACGAAATGTATCCGGTACTTTCCAGGTTCGTTTTGCTGAGAGTGGACGTGGAGAATCCGGACATGAAGTCACTGGCTAGTCGTTACCAGGTAAGTGCCATTCCCTGCGTCGTTATAGCGGAAGCCGACGGCTCGGAAATAGACAGGATAGTGGGCACCACTCCCACGGTGGCCCAGTACATTGCCAAGCTGGAAGGGATACTCGACCGCATACGTTAGAGCGATACGATTTCGTGTTCTGAATTGGAAGGCGGGGGAGAAATCCCCCGCCTTCTTCCATTACGCGAAGATATTATCCTAGAACTTTACCGCCCTGAGGGTTTCCACGAGGTCGGCCGTCTCGAAGCGGATGATGTAGACGCCGGAGGCGAGACCGCCTGCGTTCCATTTGATGGAATGCCGTCCCGGGGAAAGTTCCTCGTGCAGCAGGGTTTCCACCACTCGGCCGTACATATCGTAGACCGTGATGTCTACGTTGCCGGTGGCGCCCATGGTGAAGTTGACGGTGGCCATCAGGCCCAGGGGGTTGCCCGAGAGGTTCAGATCACCGGTGACCGGCTGGTGGGAATCATCCTCGATGGCGGTGCTTATCTTGCCGCCGAGGTAATACTGCTCACCGCAGGAATCCGGGTCGTCGTCCCACTGCGGGTGTTCCTTCCCGGACTGGGCATAGGTGTCCCATGCCTTGGCCCTGTCGAAGGCCTCGAAAAACGATACGCAATTGTCCCCGTTGAGGTCGGGATTTCCGGGAAGATCTCCTCCGGACAAGTCTCCCGCGGGAGGAACGGAACCATGCATGGCTCCCGTCCAGTAATAAATGAACTCGTTGTACTCAGGGTACGTTTTTCCCGCCCAGCTCGATTCGGTGCCGTTGGCTGCGGAGGCGAAGGTACTGGGAGAAGAGGAGGTTCCGCCGATGTGTTCCAGGAGGAATCCTCCGGAGAAGCACTGTTCCATCGCCGCGTGACAGGATGCATAGGTCATGTCGCTGAGCTTGGTCTTGTATTTGTCGTCGTCGTACGACTGTTTGTTCCAGAGGTTCAGTATGACCTCGGGGGCCTGGTTGCCCGGTTTACCTTCATCGCCGTGGTCGGTGGTGAAGATGAATAGATGGTCATCGGCGCCGATCATCGAGTCGATGGCGCTGAAGCCTTTCTCCACCCCCGCGGAGGTGGCGTCGTAGATGATGTCGTTGTCTCCGTCGTTGTCCAGGTCGGGGTTGGAGTTCAGACCTCCGGACTGGTCCGGGGCGGAATTGGTGCCGTCGGCGAAACAGACCACGATGTGGTCGTCGGGCAGCAGGTAGTCGTGAGCCAGGACGTTGTAAATGAACTGGACATCGCCGTAGTACCTGATGTGGTTGTTCGACTTGTTGTAGCCTCCGGATATGATCAGGGCGTACATGTGCGCCGCCCGTTCCGACGTGGATTGTACGTTGGGCTTGAACCACTCGAGGAAGTTCTCGTACTGGCCGTTGCCCGAGTCGTCAACGTGATCCGGGATGCAAGTATGGACCACTTCCATGTGCTCGAGATCGTCGGGTGGGGTCATCATCTTGACCGTTTCCATGTTTCCGCCGGAACTTACGAAGACCCAGCGGCACGGGTGCGCCCAGTTGGCATAGACCATGTCGTCCACGAGAACCAGGTAACCGTCGAAAGGAGCCGTGACTTCATCGTGCCAGGAGTCGATCACCATTCCCTGCGAGACGGGTTTGTCCAGAACCGAGACCGCCTTGCCGGTTATATCATTGTCCAGGATCCGGTCATATACCAAGTCGGCGGCTTCCCGGAAACTGCTTACAGCGGTTGCGCCGGAGAAACCGGCAAGAAAAACCAGAATAACCAAAACGGATTTCATATTTCCTCCTTTGTCACCAAGCTACAATACCACATATCATCTTATCTATTTATTGCCTTCCGGTGTCAATGGCCGTGCCGGGATCCCCACCGGCGCCAGGTAGATCAGGAACTCGTTCTTTCCGTCCACCCCCAACAGCCGGTCCATGGCGATTTGGTCGTACGCCCCGATTGCGCATGTGCCAAGGCCGGCCGCCGCACAGGCCAGGTACAGGTTTTGGCAGAGATGTCCCGCGTCCAGGGCAATGACCTTGTGCGACGCCGGACCGTACCTCCATTCGGTCCTGTAGGGAAGCGTCGTCCAGGCGAAGACGACGGGACAGTCACCGCAGAAGGTTTGACCGTTGCAGGCCGCTGTTACGTCTTCCGCGGAACGCCGCCCACCCAGGAGAGCCAGGGAATGATCCAGGGGCAGGTAACGGTAGAGTCCGGGATCCAAACCGCTTACGGCATTGACCAGGAGATACGTTTCGAAAGGATGCCTGGCGCCCGCCGAGGGTACCGGTCTCAGTGTGGCAATGCCGTTCCTTATCACTTTCCCGACCTTCTGCGTGTACCGGAGCAGGAACGACAACTCCTCCGGTTTCAATGGTTCGGTGGAGAACTTCCTGATGCTTCTCCTGGCATCCATAGCCTGCGTGAGAGACACGTCGGAGTAAGTATCGCCGATGTCGGGCAAGGCGATGACGGGGGTTCCCTCCGGAAGCCTTTCCTGGATCGGCGGATGCTTCACTCCTTTCGCCTGGTCGCTTACAAATTCATCGAGCAGATGCCAGTTGGATTTCAGAAAATTCCTGCCTTCCATTTTTTCTCCCCTCGGTTGTGAAATCGCCGGGTATCCGTCGCGTGTCCGGAAGGAACGATACATCATTATGTTTCTCTAACCAGGGAGGAAAACATGAAATACGACTTTGACAGGATCGTAGACAGGCGTGGAACGGATTCCGTGAAATGGAACGTGTCCCGAAGCATGTTCGGTTCCGATGATGTCCTGCCCATGTGGGTAGCGGACATGGATTTCAGAGCGCCTCTCCCGGTGCTGAACGCCATCATCGAGAGGACCGGGGAGGGCATTTTAGGCTACACGATGCTGCGGGAGTCTTTTTATGAAGCGGTGGCGGATTGGTTCCGCCGGAGGTTCGGCTGGAAGATAGGAAAAAAATGGACGGTACCCTCGCCCGGCGTGGTTCCGGCTATCTGCACCGCGATCCGTGCTTTCACGGAACCGGGGGACGGGGTGGTATACCAGCCTCCCGTCTACCAGCTCTTCGAACGTTCGATAGTAGGCATGGAGAGGAAACCCGTGCCCAACAGGCTGGTCTTTCGGGAAAGGGAATACTCCATTGATTTCGATGACCTGGAGGAAAAACTCAAGACTGCGAAAATGATGATACTTTGCTCCCCGCACAATCCGGTGGGCCGGGTATGGACAAGAGGGGAACTGAAGGTTATGGCCGGGATGTGCGCGGAGCACGACGTCCTCCTGTTCTCGGACGAGATACATGCCGACCTGGTTTATCCCGGTTACGGGCACGTTCCCGCCGGAGCCGCGGGCACGGCGGGGGAGAAGCTCATATGTGCCTATTCCATAGGGAAAACCTTCAATCTTGCCGGACTGGGAGCGTCCTATAACATCATTCCGGGAAAAGAGACCAGGAAAAGATTCGAGGAGGCGCAGAAGGGGCATGCCCTGGATACTCCACGTGTGTTTGACGGGGTGGCGCTGGAGGCGGCTTACCGCCACGGCGTGGAATGGCTCGACGAACTTCTGTCATACCTGCGCGAAAACTGCAGGATGATCGTGGATGAACTTCCGAAGCGGGTTCCCGGCATAAAGGTGACGATGCCGCAAGCCACGTACCTTCTTTGGCTGGACTGTCGGGATATGGGCATGTCGCAGCAGCGACTGGAACGATTTTTCGCTTCTGAAGCCGGGCTGGGTCTGAATACCGGTACTTCATTCGGTCCGGGAGGAGAGGGGTTCATGAGAATGAACGTAGCCTGTCCCCGAAGTCTCCTGGAGGAAGCCCTGGAGCGGGTGTCGACTGCGTGGAAACGCTTGAAAAACGGAACTCCACCGGAATGAAAATGGCGCTCCCACGGGGAATCGAACCCCGGTTTCCGGCGTGAGAGGCCAGCGTCCTGACCGCTAGACGATGGGAGCGCGTCTTTTCAGGGCGCAAATATCGAAGACGGAGGCGCCTCAGTCAAGCCCACGACCGGTCACGTTCGAGCGTTCGTATTCCTTCTCCAGCTTCTTCAACCTTTTTCCCGAGAGTCCTCCCAGTCTTTCCATGGCTTTCCTGATGCGCATCCTGGTCACGTCGGATCCCAGTATCTCCATGGTGTCGAAGAGGGGAGTCGAGACCGTCTTTCCACTGACGGCCACGTACAGGGGAGCGGTAAGCTTCTTCAGTTTGATTCCGGTTCTGTCCGAGAGTTTCCTGAACATGCGGTAGATAGTGTCCTTGTCGAAGGGAGTCAGTCTCTCCAATTCCCACAGGACGACCTGGAGAACTTCGCACGTGCCGGTTTCGTCCAAACCGTCCAGCAGCAGGTCTTCCTTCCGGTACTCTATGTCTTCGGTGAAAAAATGGGGAGTGAGCCTGCCCCAGTCGGAAAGAGTGGTCATCCTTCCCTTGCAGGTTTCCAGTATCCTGGTGAAATTGTCCCGGTTGAGTGCCCATTCCTCCAACCGGTTCATGAGTTGTTCCGTGGTCAGGTCTTCGCGTATATATCTTCCGTTCAGCCACTTGAGCTTATCCAGGTCGAAGACGGGGCCACCGAGGCTCACGTCCTCCAGCCTGAACTTCTCCACCATCTCCTCCACGGAGAATTTTTCTTCGTCGTCAGCGGGATGCCAGCCCATTAGGCCCAGGAAATTCAGGAGCGCCTCGGGCAGTATGCCGGTTCTCCTGTACCACTCGAGGGAGACCGGGTTCTTTCTCTTGGAAAGTTTGCTGCGGTCTTTGTTGCGCAGCAGTGGCAGGTGGCAGAACACCGGCGGTTTCCAGCCGAAGAATCGGTAGAGGAGAATGTGCTTGGGAACGGAGTTTATCCATTCCTCGCCTCTTATCACGTGGGATATCTTCATCAGGTGGTCGTCCACCACCACGGCGAGGTGGTACGTGGGGTATCCGTCCGCCTTCAGAATGACCTGGTCGTCTATCGAACTCCAGTCCTTTTTGATTTCGCCCCGGAGAAAATCGGTGAAACGGCAGGTTCCTTCCAGTGGAACCTTCATTCTGACGGTGAATTCCTCCCCGTTCTCCACTCTCTTTCCGGCTTCCTCCGGGGGGATGTTCCTGCACTTCCTGTCATAGCCGCTGCCGGCGCCGGATTTCTGCCTCTCCTTCCGTACCCTTTCAAGCCTTTCCCTGCTACAGAAGCACGGGTAGGCGTGACCTTCCGCCACCAGTTTCTCCACGTGACGGTGGTATATCTCGAGCCTCTCGCTCTGTCGATAGGGACCGTACGGACCTCCGATGTCGGGACCCTCGTCCCACTTGATTCCGAGCCACCCGAGAGAGTCGATTATAGCCCTCTCCGATTCCGCGGAGGACCTTTCCCTGTCGGTATCCTCTATGCGCAATACGAACTTTCCGCCGTTCTTCCTGGCCCATACGTAGCCGAAGAGAGCCTGGTAGGCGGTTCCCACGTGAGGGGCGCCGGTGGGAGACGGAGCGAGCCTGGTTCTGATTTCGACATCGGACATGAAATCTCTCCTTCGTAAAACGTGTCTTGCCGGAATATACTTGCGGGATCCTCCGGAGGGACGTTGTGATTTCACTTGTTCGCAGGACAGATCATGTGATATTTTCGAAAACATGAATTCAAGAAGGCCGTGAAAACTCAAAAGTTACGGAGACGCGATGAAACTGGAGGAATTTCAAGCCAAGAAACTCTTCGACGAGCACGGCATACCGGTGCCCAGGGGCAGAATGGTGACCACCGTCTCCGGTGCGGAAGCGGCGGCGGAAGAATTGGGATGTCCCGTGGTTGTCAAGGCCCAGGTGAAAACCGGAGGTAGGGGCAAGGCCGGGGGCGTCAAGCTCGCACGGACTCCCCGGGAGGCCGGTGAAGCGGCCGGGAAAATACTGGGCATGAACATCAAGGGGTTCGTGGTGGAACGTCTGCTGGTCGATCCGGCGCTGTCCGTAGCCGGCGAGTATTACCTGGGCATCACCGTGGACAGGAAACGGAAGGTCCCGGTGATGATGGTCTCCGCATCAGGGGGCATGGACATAGAGAAAGTGGCTGCGGAAACTCCGGAAAAGATTTTCTTCCATCCCGTCGATCCACATAAGGGGCTCAGGTTTTTCGAGGCGAAGGAAATGGCGTTCAAGGTGTTCCAGGGCAAGAAGAACGCGCTGGATGCGGCTTCCGTAATGGTGAAGCTGTGGAGATGCATGAACTCCCTGGACGCCACTCTGGTAGAGATAAACCCCCTGGCCAGACTCGAAGACGGAATGATAATCGCTCTGGATGCTAAGATGGTCATCGACGACAACGCTCTGTTCAGACATCCCGATCTGGAGTCGCTGCGCCTCCCCTCTCCCGCCGAGCTGAAGGAACTGGAAGCCAGGAAACACGGCCTGTCTTACGTCCGACTCGACGGCGAGATAGGCTGCATGGTGAACGGGGCGGGTCTGGCCATGGCCACTATGGACGTAATAAAGCACCTGGGTGGTACGCCGGCCAATTTTCTGGATATAGGAGGCAGTTCGAACCCGGAAAAAGTAGTCCACGCCATGAAACTCCTGGTGTCTGACGATAATGTGAAGGTCATTTTCGTGAATGTCTTCGGTGGTATAACAAGATGCGATGATGTGGCCAACGGCCTGGTGAAGGCCGTCTCGACCGTCGATCTCAAGCTCCCCATGGTGGTGCGCCTCACCGGGACGAACGAAGTCGAGGGGATAAAAATACTTTCCGAGCACGGCATCAAGGCTTTCGGAGACATGACGGAGGCTGCCCGGGAAGCCATCCTGCTTGCAGGGAAGGGAGGTGCCGGAAGGTGAGCATTCTCATAGGAGAAAACACCCGGCTGATGGTCCAGGGACTGGGTCGTGACGGCTCTTTCCATGCGGGCCGGATGCTCCGGTACGGAACCCGGGTTGTGGCGGCGGTCCACCCGGGAAGGGAAGGAGAAACGTACGACGGAATTCCGGTTTTCAATACCTGTAGGAAAGCCGTGGAAAAGACCGGGGCGAATTGTTCGGTGATATTCGTGCCTGCTCCGTTCGCCGCCGATGCGGTGCTCGAGGGAGCTCATGCGGGAGCGGATCTCGTGGTGGCGGTAACCGAGGGAATTCCCGTTCTCGATATGTCCAGGGTGGTTAATGAGTTGGACGGAATGGGAGTGAAGCTCACGGGTCCCAACTGTCCGGGTCTCATCTCGCCGGGGGAATGCAAAGTCGGGATCATGCCCGGCGGAATCTTCGAGCCCGGGCCGGTGGGAGTGATATCCAGGAGCGGAACCCTGACTTACGAAATCGTCAAGCGTCTCACTGCCGCCGGCTTCGGCCAGTCCACCGCCATCGGCATGGGAGGTGACCCGGTGGTGGGTATGAAGTACAGGGATTACATGGAGCTTTTCGCGGAAGATCCCGGAACGGAACTGGTGGTCATGGTAGGAGAGATAGGCGGTACCGACGAACAGGACGCCGCGGCATTCGTTGCGGAAACTTTCCACAAGCCGGTGGTGAGTTACATAGTGGGAAGAAGCGCTCCCCCCGGCAAAAGGATGGGACACGCCGGGGCCATAATCTCCGGGGTCGAGAGCACCGTGGAGGCCAAGGTGGAAGCCCTTTCCCGGAGCGGCATCCCCGTGGCCGAAACCATAGAGGAGATAGTCGACCTGGTGGCGGCGGGACTGGGAGGATTAAATTGAGAGAACTGAATGTTGCCGAGATCACCCGGGCCGTGAAGGAATTATCCATCGAGACCAACATCCGCCTTCCCGAAGACGTGAAGGCGGCGTTACGCAAGGCTCTGCAGGTAGAGGAATCCCCCCTCGGACGGGAAATCCTCCAGGTTATCCTGGACAATCATGTTATCGCGGAAAGGGAGAACATGCCCATCTGCCAGGACACCGGCGTTGCGGTGGTCTTTCTCGAAATAGGTCAGGATGTGCACCTGGTGGGCGGATCACTGGAGGATTCGGTGAACGAGGGGGTCAGGCAGGGGTATACCCAGGGTTACCTCAGAAAATCAATGGTGGACGACCCGGTGCTGGATAGGAAGAACACCGGAGACAATACTCCTGCAATAATCTACACCAGGATGGTTCCCGGAGAGAAGGTGAAGGTGATTTTCGCTCCCAAGGGAGGCGGGGCCGAGAACATGAGCGAGGTCAGGATGATGACCGCCGCGGACGGTATCGAGGGAGTGAAAGATTTCGTGGTGGACAGGGTGTCCAGGTCCGGCGGCAATCCGTGTCCCCCCGTGGTGGTGGGGGTTGGAATAGGCGGTGATTTCGAGAGATGCGCCCTCCTTGCCAAGGAGGCGCTGATGAGAAAGATAGGCGAACCCAATCCGGATCCGAGGTACCGGCGGGCGGAAGAGGAGATGCTTGAGAGGATCAACAATCTTGGAATAGGTCCGCAGGGACTGGGGGGAAGAATCACCGCTCTTGCGGTTCATGTGAAGACCCTGCCTTGTCATATAGCGTCCATGCCGGTGGCGGTCAACATGCAGTGCCATGCCGACAGGCATGGAGAAAGAACGATCTAGGAAGCGGGAGGAGAGCGAATTGAAGACGATTGAACTCACTACCCCCCTGGATGGAAAACTGCTGGCGGAACTGAAATCTGGTGACAAGGTGTTGTTGTCCGGGGAGATATACACGGCCAGGGATGCGGCCCACAAGAGGTTGGTGGCCCTTCTGGAAAATGGTGAAGAACTGCCCTTCGATCTGGAGGGAGCCGTAATCTATTACGTGGGCCCGGCTCCGGCCCGACCGGGCCAGATCATGAACTCGGCAGGGCCCACCACGAGTTACAGGATGGACGTATACACTCCGATCCTGCTGGATCACGGGTTGAAGGGTACGATCGGCAAAGGTCCGAGGTCCAGGGCCGTGCGCGAATCGATGGTTAGAAACGGCGCCGTTTACCTGGCCGCGGTTGGAGGCGCCGCCGCCGGCATAGCTTCGACCGTCAGGGAAGCCGAGGTAATAGCTTACGAGGACCTGGGCCCCGAGGCGGTGAGGAGACTCGTAGTGGAGAAGATGCCCCTTTTCGTGGTGAACGACACCGCTGGAAACGATCTGTTCGAGAAGGGGGTGGCGGAATACCGCCGAAATCGTTAGCAACGGCTGAAGGGTTGTGAGATGAAAGATTTCGACTTGTCCCTGGAGAACCTTGGAAGCATCTTCCCCGACCATTTCACCGAAGAACAGAGAGCGAAAGGCAAGACCGTCTTCCTGAAGGAACTCGCCTACAGGATGCACAAGTTCTACCGGGGGAAGATGATGACCGTACCCAAGGCCGGTCTTTACGGCTTCAACTGGTTCAATGTCTGGTACACCCCCGGTGTGTCCAAGGTGTCCACAGCCATCCGGGAAGACAACGGGGCGGCCTACGACCTCACCAACAAGGGCAATTTCGTAGGCGTGGTGAGTGATTCCACCAGGGTGCTGGGAGACGGGGACTGCACTCCGCCGGGAGGACTCGGGGTAATGGAAGGCAAGGCCTTTCTCATGAAGTACCTGGGCGGTGTGGACGCCGTCGCGCTTTGCATAAACAACAGGGATGCCCGGGGAAATCCGGACCCGGACAAGATCATAGACTTCGTCAAGATGGCGGAACCCAGTTTCGGGGCCATAAACCTGGAGGACATCTCGCAGCCCAACTGTTTCAAAGTGTTGGATACTCTTCGTGAGGAATGCGACATTCCGGTATGGCACGACGACGCGCAGGGAACCGGATGCGTTACCCTGGCCGGGTTGCTGGGTGCGCTGGAGGTGGTGGGAAAGAAGCTGGAAGACGTTAGGATAGTCTTCATAGGGGCCGGTGCTTCCAACACCACCATAGCCAGGTTGATAATAACCGCCGGAGGAGACCCCTCGAAGATGGTGATGTTCGATTCCAGGGGAAGCCTGTCACGTAACAGGAAGGATGTGGAAGAGGACGAGAGATTCTACAGGAAATGGGAACTCTGCCTCTCCACCAACCCCGGGATGCTGAAAACCCACGAGGAAGCGATTAAGGGAGCGGACGTCCTGGTGGCCGTCTCCAGGCCGGGTCCGGGATTGATACCCGGAGATTGGATAAGATCCATGAACAAGGATCCCATAGTTTTCGCATGCGCCAATCCCGTTCCGGAAATATATCCCTACGAAGCCAAGGAGGCCGGGGCGGCCATCGTGGCTACCGGAAGGGGTGACTTTCCCAACCAGGTGAACAACTCACTGGGATTCCCGGGTATTCTGAAGGGCGCCCTGCTGGTGAGGGCCAGCGCCATCACCGATAACATGGCCGTGGCCGCAGCCCGTTCCCTGGCTGCTTTCGCCGGGAAAAAAGGATTGAGCCCGGACTACATAATTCCCACAATGGACGAGGCCGACGTATTTCCGGAGGAAGCCGCCGACGTGGCGATGCAAGCCGTCGAGGACGGGGTTGCCCGGAGAGTGATTTCCAGGGAACAGGTGGTGGAAGAGGCCAGACGGGACATAACGATGGCCAGGGAGTTGTTCGGCAAGCTCATGGAAGACGGTTTCATCCGGGAACCTCCTCCGGAGTTGATACGCGAAGCCGCGAAGATAGCGGTCGAGGCGGTGGAGTAGAACCGGACCGCCGCGGAAAGGGAGACACATGAGTGAAGTTCTCGTCACAAGACGGAGAAGGATAGTAAGATTCACGTGCCACGGAGTGCCCGCGAAACCCGGGGTGGCGGGAAGACTCTTCGGCGAATTGGGGAAGAGGAACGTCAACATAGTTCACATGTTCAACACCGAACACGGAAAGACGGAAGGCGACATTTCTTTCAGTGTTTCGGAAGATTCCCACGATGCGGCTCGCGAGGCCGTGGAACATGTGAAGGATGAGTTGGGAATAAGGAAGGTGACGGAGCAGCACGGCCTTGCGATACTCAGCTTCGATCTGGAAGAGATCAACTACGAGACGGTTCTGGGCACCATGGCGGTTTCACTGTCGGCCCTGGAACGGGAAAACGTGGACGTAAAACACATAGCCGCCAGCCGGAGCAGGGTTTTCGTGGTTCTGGACGATCGGGAGGCCGACAAGGCCGCTTACCTGTTGAGCAGGGTGCTCAAGGAGGAACCGATAATTCACCCTATATGATCGGTCAGACCTTCGTCAGTTTCAGCATGTTGGTCCTGCCGCGAAGCTGCAGGGGAATGCTTCCAACGTGGACAACCAGGTCTCCCTTCCGAACCAGGTCCCGTTTCTTCAGGAACTCCAGGGAACGCTGGACATAGTCCTTGATGTGACCGGTGCTGTCCAGGTGAAAGGCCCGCACCCCCCACACCAGCGATAATATCGACAACAACCCGGGATTAGTGGTGAAGGCGAATATTCCGGCTTCGGGCCTGTGCGAGGATATTCTTACCGCCGTATACCCGGAATGCGTGAAGGTGACTATGGCCCGGGCGCCGGCTCTTTCGGCCATGTCCACCGCGCTGCGGCATATGAAGTCGGGAATGGAGCCCGGGGAAGCCGATCTCCGGAGGGGTGGCATTCCGTGTTTTTCGGTGGTGTTTATGATGGCCTGCATGCTTTTCACCACCAATACGGGGTGGCGGCCCATGGCGGTCTCTCCGCTGAGCATCAGGGTATCCGCACCGTCCAGTACGGCGTTGGCTACGTCGGCGGCCTCGGCCCTGGTGGGCCTGGATCGCTCAATCATGCTTTCCATCATCTGGGTGGCGATTATAACCGGCGTGGCCGATTCCATGCACTTGCGGACAATGGTTTTCTGCAGGATGGGAACTTCGTCGAAGTTCATCTCCACACCCAGGTCGCCCCGCGCCACCATGACCGCATCGGATGCTTCCACTATTTCGTCCAGCCGACGTACCGCTTCCGATCTTTCTATCTTGGCTATCAGGCGGACTTCATATCCCCGGAGGCGTTTCCTCAGTCTCTCCATGTCCTCCGCCGATTTTACAAAAGACACCGCGATCCAGTCGACGCCGTTTTTCGCCGCGAACAGGGCGTCTTCCTCGTCCGCGATCGTGAGACCGGGCAGGGATAACTTGGATGAAGGCAGGTTGACTCCCTTGCCGGGAAGCAGAACTCCGCCGTGTATCACCCTGGCGATCACGTGATCCCCGGGTACCGTGTCCGTTACTTCCAGTCGTATCCTGCCGTCGTCCAGAAGAATCACGTCACCGGGTTCGACCTCGTCGGGCAGGGGAGGGTAGTTGACCGAGACTCCGGAAGAGTCCCCGGTTCTTCCGTCCACCGTGAGCCGGAAAGTTTCGCCCGGCCTCAGGGTGATCGAACCGCCGGTAATGTTCCCCACCCTTATCTTGGCCCCCCTGAGGTCGGCCAGAAGAGCGACATGAGTGTCCATTCTTTCGTTGATGTTCTTGACCAGGTTCATGAACGACAGGTGTTGCCCGCGATCTCCGTGGGAGAAATTTATCCTGCAGGCGTCGATGCCTTCTCGTATCATATCGGTGAGAACGTCCACATCGGCGGAAGAGGGTCCCAGTGTGACCAACAGTTTCGTCCGGGACTTTTCTTTCACGACGGCTCCTTCCTCTTTGAACGTCGGATCGAAGGGGCTAATATGGAGGAATGATAATCGGGGTCAATCCGGATGGAGCGACTTCGGTTTTTTGAGGCGGCGGCGATTAATGACCTGCTGAAATACCCGTGAGTTTGTAGATCGACTCCGGAGGGCCGTCGAAGATATTCGCCGTTCCTGTGAATATCCGTTCGTGCCCGGATCGGGGATTCCGCAGCCGTCAGCTCCGCCTGGTGATGATCCTGGAAAGTATCCACGAAACCGGGATCCAGAGTACGGATACTCCGATGAAGAATGGAAGCGGATGCGTAATGCCCAGTTCATTTCCATGAAGACATGCTATCCCTGCGATGCTCCAGCCTGTGAGGAGCAGCCCGAACACGATGTTGGCCGTTTCTTCCGGGTTTCTCGCAAATGATGCCAGACCCACGGCCGTGAAGAAGACCGGCCACCATTTCCCCACGTGGATGCCCAGGCCCCACAGCAGGAAAAGTATGCCGGCCCCCACGAAGAGTATCGAAAATATAACCAGGCCCCGGTTCCCGGTTTTCACCTCACCTCTCCTCTCACGGGAGGTGACAGGTTGGTAAGATCCACCAGCCATTCCCCGTTGTATTTCCTCACTATTATTTCCTGGAGTCCTTCACGGGTCTTCATCACCACCACCGCCACGGAGCTGTCCGGGAAAGATACGGACTTCACGCTCGTACTGAGTTCCCGGGTTTCAGGGGCGTTGATCACCATCCTGCAGAAAATGTCTTCTCCGGTGAGTTCCTCGAATTCTTCGCGGGTCATTTCCCCCATGAACTTCACGACCGCTTCACGTGCCTCCAGCCATCCGAATTTATGGAGTACCGAAGCGGTGGAATCGAACATTGCCCTGGATTCCGGGGTGATGAGTCCCCAGGCTTCCTGGTAACTCGAATCGGCAAGGTATTCCGCGAACAGTTTCACCGTGTCGGATGCTCCTCCTTCGTCTCCGCAGGCTGCGGCCAGGAGAATCATCGATACGACGGCGGCCATCGCTTTCATAGCAGATGCACCACCAGGCCGCTGCGCAGCTTCGGTTCGAACCAGGTGGACTTGGGAGGCATCACGTTGCCGCTGTCCGCCACGGTCATCAGCTGGTCGATGGAAGTCGGGTACAGGGAAAAGGCCACCCGGTACTTTCCCGAATCCACCAGTTCTTCCAGGTAATCGGTGCCCCGGATGCCGCCTATGAAGTTTATCCTGTCGCTGGTCCTGGGATCTTCTATTCCCAGGATCGGTCCCAGGAGATTCTCCTGGAGTATGCTTGCATCCAGGCTCTTCACCGGATGGTCCGGCGGATAAGTGCCTTCCTTGGGCGAGAGGCCGTACCACTTGCCGTCGAGATACATCGAATAATTCAGCCTTTTCACGGGGGCCGGGGAAGCATTTTCCGCAAGGTGGAACCTGGTTCCTATTTCGGACAGGAAGTCGGCGGAGGAAAGGTCGCCGAGATCGCTCACCACTCTGTTGTACGCGAGAATCTTCATCTGGCTTTTCGGGAAGATGACCGCCAGGAAGAAATTGTACTCCTCGTTTCCCGTATGATTTGGGTTGTTCTTTCTTCTTCTCTGCGCCACGATGGTTCCGGCGGCGCTGCGGTGATGGCCGTCGGCTACGTAAAGGGCGTCGATTCCCCCGAATAGTTCCCTTATAGTCCGGATGTCGACATCGTCATCCACCAACCAGAAAGTGTGCCTGATGCCGTCGGGAGAAGTGAAATCATATTCCGGTTCGCCCTTGCAGACCTTTTTCTGTATGGAGTCGAATTCGGGCACATCGTGGTAGGTGAGAAACACCGGACCGCACTGGGCGTTTTGTGCTTCTATGTGACGTACCCTGTCCTCCTCCTTGGCTTTTCTGGTGAATTCGTGTTTTTTGATGAGATTCTTCTCGTAGTCTTCCGCCGAAACCGTGGCCACGAGGCCCACCTGCGAATGATCGCCCATCACCTGCCTGTACAGGTAGAACATCGGTTTCCCGTCCTGCACCATCCTGCCCTCTTCCATGAGGCGCTTCAAATTTTTCGCCCCCGTGCTGTAGACCTCGGGGTCGTAAAGGTCTATCGAGGGATCCAGGTCCACCTCGGGCTTTACTACCCTGAGAAAGCTGAGAGGGTTCCCGGCGACGATCTTTCGTGCCTCGTCCGAGTCGAGTACGTCATAGGGAGGAGAAGCGATCTTTTCCGCCAGTTCCTTCACGGGGCGGAGTCCCTTGAAAGGCCTTACTGTAACCATGGCAGCCTCCAGTGTATTGCTGGGTGGATGATTAGGTTTCCAACGGTTCCCAATCCGGGACCTCCCGGGAAATCTACCGTGCAGGAGGGCGTAATGCAATAGTCTGCACGTTCCCGAGGGTATGAACCGGGAGAGGACTCCCGTTACCTTGTTTTCCCGCCCGGAAGGATCTTTTACGGGTGGGAATCCCCCCGGTTGGTAAGTGCGCCTGTCATGGGTGGAATCTTTCGATCCGGAGGGTTCGACCTGAACCGCGGACACTGTTTCTACGCAGGCGTGATGTAGGAATAAGGGGCATGTTCACGGATCGGATCGCCGTTTCAATCGACCGGAGGCGAGGTGTTTCCGGAACGGCCTCTCATCCGGGGGAAAATCCTTCCCTTCTTCCTGAATTCCCCGTACACCACCATGGCTCCCAGGAGTCCCGGGAGATAGAGGATGAAGAATCTCTGGAGCACCGTGAATATCACCAGAGAATCCTTCCCGATGATCGGCGCCATGAGCGTCGCGATGGATAGTTCCGCGATGCCGCCGGCCCCGGGGCTTATGGAGTAGTAGGAAATGAACAGCACCAGGGCCTGTATGCATACCACCGTGAGAAAATCCCCCGATTCTCCGATGCCCTTCATTATGAAGTAGGCCATGAGAAACTTGTTGAAGTAGAGTACGAAAGTCAGCACCACCGCCGCCGCTGGAACGTATATCTTCTTTCCGAGAAAGGCCGAGCACGATTGCCTGTACACCGTAAGTTCCGAGGCGACTTTCACGAAGACATCCATTATCCTCTTCCTGAACCTGGGAAACTTCCCGGCGAGGACTCCGGAAATCGTCTCCGCCGCCCTGACCGCCGTTTCCGGTTTAAACACGGCAAACACGTATACCGCAAGTTGCAACAGGAATACCCCGAGACAGAAGTAGAGTACTCCGCTTATCAGAGGATTGAAGGAATCGCCCAGCACCGCGGCGGAAAAGCCGGCGGATACGGTGAAAAATATCATGGTGGCCAGGAGATTCAGTACGCCCACCGATATCGCTTTTCCAACGGAGGCTCCGGCGTTGTGGTAGACGAAGAGCTGGGCCGGTCCCCCGGCGCTCTGGGAGGGAGTGACCGCCCCCATAAAAATGTTCGCGAGGTTGGCTTTTATGCTGGTCATAAAGGAGATGGGCTTTTCCATGGCCATGAAATAGATGTGATTTCTCGCGGCTCCCAATAGTATGTCGACGGCGGAGAGGCCAAGGACCAGGATAAGATAATCCGTCCTGATCCGTTTCAACGCACTGAGAGTATTCCCGGTGTTGGTATAGAGGAATATTCCCAACAACGCCGCCACGGTCAGGAAAAAGAAGATGTAGAGTCCCCTTCTTATATCGGTTCCCTGTAAATTCCCGGGTGCGGGTTCCCGTTCTTCCCGGCTTGCGTATCCGTCGTCTGACAAGGCCGCCTTTTCTTCCAGGTTGATGTTTCCGGATAAAGATAATAATGCAACCGGGCATGTACATGCGGATGACTCGGGAGAGTTCATTACGTATTGTGTACCCGGGGCCTCCGGCGGTCGGATCGGGAAAGCCATGGAAGGATTCGTCGAAGGTGAAGCGGTGATCATGCGGGTATACTCCGGGAACGTATGATCATCCTGCGGGTTCATCATCCGGAGCGTCTTGAAATCAAGGGAGGAAAAAATGGAAGAAAACAGACCGAACATGCCGCTGCTTGGAGATCCCTTTCCGGATATCCGGGTTCAGACCACTCACGGACCCATGAGAATTCCCGGCGATTTGAAGGGAGATTGGTTCGTGCTGTTCAGCCACCCCGCCGATTTCACACCGGTGTGCACCACGGAGTTCGTAGCTTTCCAGAAAAGGTACGGGGAATTCAGGGAACTGGGTTGCAGGCTGATCGGGATGTCCGTCGACCAGGTCTTTTCGCACATCAAGTGGATCGAGTGGATAAAATCCGAGCTGGATGTAGACATAGAATTTCCCATAATCGCCGCGAACGATTCCATGGCAATGAAACTGGGAATGCTTCATCCCGGCAAGGGAACGAATACGGTACGCGCGGTCTTCGTAGTGGATTCCCGGGGGATCGTCAGGCTCATAATGTATTATCCCCAGGAAGTCGGCAGGAACATGGACGAGATAGTCAGGGCGGTGAGGGCTCTCCGGGTTTCCGACGAGCAGGGCGCCGTGCCGGCCGGCTGGCCGAATAACGAATTGATAGGCGACAGGATAATAGTTCCGCCCGCCGGTACCGTGGAAGACGCCCGGAAGAGGCTCCGGGAATACGAGTGCTTCGATTGGTGGTTCTGCCACAAACCCCTGGAGAAATGATCCCGGTTATATTTCCGTAAGTACGGGGACGGGGATCAAGCGGGTTTCCACGGGGAGGTTCCATGAAGGGTTCGGGGAACGGCAGGGCGGTGGTCCTGTTGAGCGGCGGCCTGGATTCCGCCACGGCGCTGTACATAGCGTTGGATGCCGGTTTTCGGGTTCACGCTCTTTCTTTCGGGTACGGGCAGGTGAGTCTCCCGGAACTGCGGGCCGCGGCCTTGGTGGCGGAAAGAGCCGGTGTGGAAGACCACGTGGTGTCGGAGTTGGATCCCAGGTTGTTCAGCGGCTCCTCCCTTACGGGAAGGGGAAAGGTTCCCGACGGCGACCCCGGCGGTGACTCCGGGGGGATCCCCTCCACGTATGTTCCGGCCCGTAACACGGTTTTCCTGGCGATGGCCCTGGCCCTGGCGGAGTCCATAGGCTCCAGGGACGTATTCATAGGGGTTAACTCTGTGGATTACAGCGGGTATCCCGATTGCAGGCCCGAATTCCTGGAAGCCTTCAGGCGCCTTGCGGAATTGGCCACCAGGGAAGGGGTGGAAGGGAGGCCGATCAGGATTCGCGCCCCCCTCCTGGATATGTCCAAGGGTGAGATAATCAGGAAGGGACTCGCACTGGGAGTGGATTATTCGTTGACCCTTAGCTGTTACAGACCCGATGATAAGGGCAGGCATTGCGGTTCGTGCGATTCATGCATCCTTAGGCTCGGGGGTTTTCGGGAAGCCGGAGTTCCCGACCCGGCGCCCTACCGGGGGTGAGCGGCCGGGTGTACAGGGTTAAGGAAATGGTATATACGATACAGGGAGAGGGTTCCAATACCGGTACGGTGGTAGTGCTTTGCCGTTTCGAAGGTTGCAACCTATCCTGTTCTTATTGCGATACCGACTTCGAAGGTACCGACGGTCCCGGGGGAGGAGTCTTTCCCGACGCCGGTTCCCTGGTTTGGAGAGCGCTGAAGACCTGGAAGGGCCCGGCTTCTTCTAGGACGGTCCTGTGTACCGGGGGCGAGCCCCTCCTGCAACTGGACCGGGCCTTGCTGGAGACTTTTCACCGTGAGGGTTTCAGGGTTTTGCTGGAGACCAACGGAACCATGCGCCCTCCTCCGGGAGTGGATTTCCTCTGCGTGAGTCCGAAAAACGGAGCGATGCCCGTGGTGGAAAAGGGCGACGAACTGAAGGTACCCTTTCGGATCGACGAGTTCCCGGACCTGGAGAGGTACCTGGAACTGGATTTCACGTACTTCTACCTTCAACCCGTATGGGGAAGTGATTACGGAAAGAACCTCGAACGGGTGGTGGAATACTGCCTGGCCCATCCCCGGTGGAGACTGAGCCTCCAGACGCAGAGATTTACGGGATTGCCGTAGGGAGATGAGCAGCATGGAGATATTCAGGGTTTTCAAGTTCGACGCCGCCCACCGGTTGCCCCGGCTGGAGCCCGGCCACAGGTGCGGCAGAATTCACGGGCACACTTTCAGGGTAGTGGTGTGGCTGGAGGGGAAAGTAGACGGAGAAACCGGGTGGATAAGGGATTTCGGAGAGATTGCGAAGATATGCCGGCCGGTGATCGACGAACTCGATCATTCCCTGCTCAATGACGTTCCGGGCTTGGAGAATCCCACCAGCGAGAATCTCGCCGTGTGGCTTTGGAACAGGCTGAAACCCGGGCTGCCCGAGTTGAGCATGGTGGAAGTGAACGAGACCGGATCTTCAGGCTGCAGGTACCGTGGAGAGTAGGATGACGGACGTACAGAACGGCAGGGACGACAGGAACATCACCCTGGAAGAAGCGGGTGTGAAGGATCTGCTCTATCCCGTGACCATACTTGACAGGAGCAGGGAGAGGCAGCGCACCGTGGCCGCCATATCCATGTCCGTGGAGTTGCCGCACAGGTTCAGGGGAACTCACATGAGCAGGTTTCTGGAAGTACTGGAGAGACATTCCGGGGATCTGGACGGGTACACGATACCGGTGATCCTGGAGGAACTGAAAACCGTCCTGGATGCCAGGGCGGCGAGGATGACCGTGGAGTTCCCCTACTTCATGGAGAGAAAGGCGCCGGTTACCGGTGCCGTGTCGAAAATGGATTACCGGTGTGCATTCAGAAGTTCCACCGGTCCCCGGGGCGATGATTTCGTCCTGTGCGTCTCGGTGCCGGTAACGAGCCTGTGTCCATGCAGCAGGGAGATAAGCGGTCGCGGCGCACACAACCAGCGGGCCAGGATAACCATGGAGGTGCGCAGCGTAACCGGTAACGACGGTTCGCCGGTGATGGTGTGGATAGAAGAACTGGTTGAGGTGGCGGAGCGTTCCGCTTCCTCCCCTCTGTATTCCCTTCTCAAGAGGCCGGATGAAAAGTATGTAACGGAACGGGCTTATGACAATCCCGTCTTCGTGGAGGACATGGTCCGGAACGTCTCGGAGAATTTCAGGGAAGATCCGAGAATATCGTGGTTCAGGGTCAGGGCCGAGAGTTTCGAGAGTATTCACAACCATACGGCGTACGCCTCGTACCAGTGGTGCAGGGAGTAGCTGAAACACCGCCGGCTTTGCTCACGGTGATTCATTCGACATAGTCGACAAGGGTGATTTCGCACGTTCGACATGGGGTGCTGTCCGCAGGACGGCTGAGAGCAGACCCGTATGACCTGATCCGGATAATGCCGGCGTAGGGAAGTTCCGGATTTCCAGTGCTTGCTTTCCGGGTTGCATCGAAAGGAGTACCGGTGGAATCCTTTGTAAGTTCCAAGATCATAAGTTCATATTTCGAAAAGCTGATGAAAAGTCTCGAGGCGGACGCCGCCGTGGTCGGAGGCGGCCCTTCCGGACTGCTGGCCGCGGCGATCATCGCGGAAGAAGGCTATTCCGTGAATCTCTACGAGAAGAACACGGCCCCCGGGGGCGGGATGTGGGGCGGAGCCATGATGTTCAATAAGATACTGATAGAGGAGGAAGCGGAACCCATTGCGGTCGAGTCCGGTATTGAGCTATCCCCGACAGGCGGGGGAGGTTACGTCGCCGATTCCGTTCAGGCCACGGCGGCGCTCATAAACAGGGCTTGCCGCTCGGGTGCGAGAATATTCAACTGCATGACCGTGGAGGACCTGGTGTTCAACGGTGAAAACGAGGTCAGCGGCGTGGTGGTCAACTGGTCCCCGGTGTTGCGGAGAGGGATGATGGTGGACCCGCTCATGACCATGGCATCGGCGGTGCTGGACGCCACCGGGCATCCGGCCGAGATAGCCACGCGCCTCGCCCGGAAGAACGAGGTGGAGCTGTCCACCGTTTCCAGCGGTGTTCCGGGTGAGAGAAGCCTGAACGTCGAACTCGGCGAGAGAAACACGGTGGAGTTCACCGGGGAGGTGTATCCCGGGCTTTTCGTCAGCGGAATGAGCGCTTGTGCCGCGGGGGGCGGTTACAGAATGGGTCCGATATTCGGAGGAATGCTCCTTTCGGGCAGGAAGGCCGCTTACGCGATGATCGGGAGAATGAAGAAGGTTCGGAATTCAAGCTGACCGCCGGGGTCGTCCGATTTTTCCGGCGTTTGCCGATGTCTATGCTTCCCCGGCAGGCGCCCGATGCTCGGCTTCAACGGTTATCGAGATTCCTCCCCTTATAGCGAAGTCGGCGGTTACCCTGCACCATCGCGGTTCCAGGGCTGCGACCAGGTCGTCAAGAATCCTGTTGGTGACGTGTTCGTGGAAGATACCCTCGTTTCTGTATGACCAGAGGTAGAGTTTCAGCGATTTCGACTCGAGGATTTTCCCGCCGGGAATGTACTCGATGGTCAGGGCGGCGAAATCGGGCTGCCCGGTTTTGGGGCAGATGCAGGTGAATTCGTCGGTGGTCAGCCTTACCGTGTATTCCCTTTCCGGATCGTGATTGGGGAAAGTCTCCAGCTTTTTCGAGGGGACACCGGTCTCCCCCAGGATGGTGAGTCCCTCGAGATCCTTTCTGTCGGTCATCTTCGCAGTATCCTCCATTCCTCGTCGAACCTGGGATCCAGTACCGGCGGAACGGTCCCGCGTATCGCTTTTCTCCACTTGCGCGTTTCCATGCCGCGCTTCTTCCACAGGTGTATTCCCTCCACTACGAAACGCCATCGCCATTCGGGTTCGTCGCTTCCCCACTCGGCGGCCATCACTGCAAGCCTTCCCAGGCCTCTGCCCTTCCAGGCATTCTCCAGCACGGCCAGTTTCGAAGCCAGCCGTTCCCTGCAATGGGGTATTTCGCCGGTCGGAGGTTTTCCCGCCAGTCTCCGGGACCTGGCGGTGAGCACCTTGGCCGTTTCTCCGCCGTTCCTGCAGAGTTCTTCACACCTGGCATAGTCTTTTCTCGCTTCGGCCAGGATGAAAAGCGGGCCGGTCCTTAGCCTGGAAGCGGCTTCCCTGTCGCCGGCTTCCGCATGCATGGCGGCGGCCTTTTCGAAGAGTCTCTCGGCTTCTTCCCATTTGCCGGAACGACAGGCTATATCCGCGGCCATTGACCATGCCGCCTGCCAGTCCGGGTATTCGGAGGAGAGTTCCGAGGCTGTTTTCCGGGCCTCCTCCAGGTCTCCCAACCGGACCAGCGTACGAATGGCCTTCCTGAACAACTTTTTGCGCTTTACGGGGTCTTCCTCCGTCCTGAGCATGGTGCGCGTCGCCAGCAGGCCTCTGCCCAGGCGGGCGTTATCGGGAGACAGGATTCACCTCCGTCGTTTCCGGTGTTTCAGATCCATTTCTTTTTCTTGAAAAACAACAGCATGGAAAGGGCGATCAGGAGCATCACTCCCAGGGCGACGAAGTAACCCGGCTCCCAGAACAGTTCCGGCATGTTCCTGAAATTCATGCCGTATACGCCGGTTATGAACGTAAGGGGGATGAATATGGTAGCGATGACCGTGAGTACCTTCATGACTTCGTTCATCCTGGTGCTGATGCATGAGTAATATACGTCCTGCATGCCCGAGACCACATCACGGTAGGTTTCTATGGTGTCCATCACCTGGACGGTATGGTCATACAGGTTTCTCAGGAACACCGAGGTTTCATTCGCGACCAGTTCCGAACCGCTCTTTTCCAGGGAGCTTATCTCCTCCCGAAGGGGCCAGACCGTCCTCCGCATGAAGAGCACCGCCCGTTTCATGGAATGTATCTCGGAGATGACGTCCGGCTCCGGATCGGGCATGATCCGGTCTTCCAGGTCGTCCAGGCGGTCGCCCAGCGATTCCAGCACGAGGAAATAACTGTCGACCACCGCGTCGATGAGGGAGTATGCCAGGAAGTCGGCTCCCGCGTTCCTGATTCTTCCCCGTCCGTTTCGTATTCTCTCCCGTACCTGGTCGAACACGTCTCCGGGTTTTTCCTGGAAGGTTATCACGAAATCCCCGCCGAGGATCACGCTTACCTGTTCGGTTTCCATGCCGAGCAGGCCGGGGAGGTACTCCACCATCTTGAGTATCATGAAAAGGTAGGAGTCGAAGTCTTCGAACTTTGGCCTTTGCATGGTATTGACCACGTCCTCCACGGTGAGGGAATGAAGTCCGAAGATGTCGCCGAGCTTCCCGATGAGTTCCGCGTCGTGTATTCCCGTCACGTTCAGCCATACCACGTCACCCTTGCCGGTGAGTTCCAGGCACTCCTCCGGGGAGGATGCCTCCTTCTCCTCGTACAGGTCGGGATTGTACCTGATGTATGAAATCCTGACATCTTCCATCCTGCGCCTGCCGATGAACACCGGGGTTCCCGGTATACGTTTCGATCTTTCCATGAATTCCCCATCGTACAACTTCTGCTCGGCCATTTCGCACTCCTCGGCGGTTTACACGGGGCTTTCCCGCGTCTTCGTCTTCATGTGATTGATTATAGTAAAAGCGGTATTGGAATGGAGCACACCGGGAAGGAAGGAATAGGGAAAATGGATTTGAGGGGAGTGCGCCCATGGTGTCCGATTCTCGTCGTGCTGGCCGCCGGTGTTTCCGCCGGCCCGACCGTGGTTGAACTGGAAGAATTCCTGCAGGAGTCGTCCTGGATCGTGACGGCGGACCTTGCGGCGGCTCCCGGGGTGATGTCGGCGGTGGTGAAGGAATCCTTCCGGGGGGAATACGTTCCGGGTGACACCATTCGTTTCGAAATGGACGGGTTTCGCCGAATCACCATGGAATCCCTCCCGGGAGTCCTGCTGATCGCGGACGGGGAAGGTTTTCCGTTTATCGTAGGTGTGCCCGGCCGGGGTTACTGGACCCTGGAAACTCTGGATTTCCCCGTCTCCGTCGGGGTAACTCCGCGCGTGATCAGTTCTTCGGAGCTTATCGGTCTTCTGAAGGACGGATTTCTTCCCCCCAGGGAAGTGAAAATAACGATCTGGACGGCGGGCGGCGGCGAAATCATCGAAATGGTCGCCGGGAGAACGGAAAGGCATTGGGTGACGGAATCCGGGGAAGAATACCTGGACGGCCTGGTACTGGAAGGGTGGATGCTGGATATGGGGGAATCGGCCCGTCCCGGGGAACCTCCGGTGAGGTTGGATCTCACCACCCGTGCCGGGAAGCGCCTGCGGATGAGCGGAAGAATAATGGAAGCCGACGGGAACGTATATTCATGCAGGCTGTTTCCCACTTCACCCCTGATTGGAAACCTCAGGGGCCTGGTAGAGTACATTATGGGTTCCATTCCGCCGTCCCCCCTTTCCATCGGCATCAGTATCGAGGGAGCCCGTCCCGGCGAGCTGGGTATGGGCGAGTCACCGCGTTTCGTGGTGAATTCCAAGGGCGACCTGGTGCTGGAGACGGGTTATGATGAACTGTACATGTGCGGTGTGTACCCCTGTGACGGCGGCGGTCCGCTCTATGCTTTCACCGGACCCGGGGAGGATTCGGTAATCTTTTTCGGTTTCGAGGGCTTGCCCAATGGTCCCAGCGGCCACTTGGCCACGGATTTACTGGATGTGTTGGAGAAGGGCTGCGTTACCGGAATGCTGCGTGAAGCCCCCGGCGATGAACCGGTCGCCCGGTTCACCCTGTTCCTCATAAGGTGATTCGGGGAAGCGGAGAGGGAACACGGCCATGAAGATCCTGTACGAGGGGCATTACAGGGCACTGGAAGAGGATTTCCGGAAACTGGTGGCCGGGCTGCCCGATGGCGGGGGAATATGGGTGACGGCATCGGGGGCGGGGCCGTTGCGACGTCTCAGGGAACTTTTTCTCGAATCCACCGGACGGTCGGTGGTCGCCGGCATTGACTTCTTCCCGGGTTTCGCACACCTCGCCTGCAAGCTGGCCCGGGTTCCGGTTTCCGTGGAAACGGTGAGTGCGGGTGACAGGATACTGTTCACTCTCCGGGCGATGTCGTCCCTGCCCGAAGGTCTGCCTTTCCATCCTCTGAAAGATAATCCCGATACCGCCCTTTCCCTCGGAACGTTCTTCGAAAGACTTTTCGACTATGGTGTCACCCCGGAAATGTACCGGCAGGTGACCATGTCCCTGCCTCGGGACCCCACGGTGACGGAGGCAACGGTGGGCGGGCTGTTCGCTTCATACGGCGAGACCAGGTCACGCCGTTACTCCAACTGTTCCGACATGATACTCGATTCCGTATCCGGGATACCTCCGGAAACAATGATATTCTACGGTTTCTACGATCTCAACCCCGGCCAGAGACGTTTTCTCAGAAAGCTCCTCGCCCGGGGAATGAAAGTGTATTGGTTCAGCCCGGTTTCGGACGGCTCTGCGTGGCGGGAAATCTATGGGCGCACCAGGAGCTTCCTGGAAGAGATGGGTTTCTCCACCGTGGTGCGTTCGGACGGAGCTGTTGCCATGAACGATTTCGGCATCGTTTTCGAAGAGATGGGCGTGTCCGGAGGAGTCACCGCCGTTCCGCGGGGTCTCTCCATAATTTCCGCCGCCGGAGAGACGGGTGCGTGCAGGGCGGTCCTGAAAACGGTGCAAGACCTTCACGGCGAGGGCATCCCCTTCGAACGGGTAGCCGTGGTGAGACGAAAGGCGGACGGGGGAAGCTTGGTAAGAATGGCGGTGCATGAAGGCCTCCCGGTGAACGAACCTCTTCGTTCGAGGCTTGCGGATCTCCCGGTTGCGGGGTTCGTGGCCGACGTGCTGAAAGCCGTGACGGGCGGTATGCATGTCGGATTGATGGAGAAGGTGCTTTCCCACGGAATATTGGCGGGGGACCTGGCGGTGAATTCCACGGAACTCCTGAACGTGTCGGCCTCCTCCGGCATCAGGTACGGTCCGGACAGGTGGCTGGAATGGAGCGGAAAAGGAAATGGCTCCGCCGGGCTCGTCCGGTTCGTGCGGGAGATGGGAAATTTCACGAAGAAAGTATCGAAGCCCGCTTCCCCGTCCGGTTTCATGGCCGCACTGGGAGATCTGGCTGTCCGGATTTCGTCCCTGAACCGCGATTCCGTAACGTGGAACGTCCTTTTCGACGTGTCGGCGTTCAGGCACGAAGAGAAGGTGGCATTCACGCGGTTTGCGGCCGCATACCGGGCGTACCTGGAATCCGTCGGGATGATCCTTAGGGAAGCGGATTCCTCCGGGTTCCGGGTGCTCTCTCCTGAAAGGCTCAGGGGAGATCTCTTCGATGCCGTGATATTCATGGACCTGGAGGAGGGAGTGTTTCCGGGTAAAAGTACGGAGGATCCCAGGCTGGAGGACGAGTTGAGGAAGATGCTGCAACTCTCTCCGGTTTCAATGAAGGAAAAGGAGGAACTGCTGCTGCTCAGGCAGGCCGGCGAGGCGGCTGGGAAGCGTATGGTCCTCGTTTACACGGGCAGGTCCGCCTCGGGGAGCGAAACGGCCCCTTCCCCGTTCCTGGTGCCGCTGCTGGATCGCATGGGTGAGGACGGCCCGGAGTTCTCCCGGCAGACCTCCTCTCCCGTGGTACAGCTTCTCGGAGGGACCCATCCGGGGCAGAGAACCGCGATGGAAGCCCTGTCCGGAAAACTTTCCGGGAGTGATCCCCTGTCGGAAGGTGCGGCCGGGGGTGAAGCCGCCAGAATGGATCATGGTCGTCCGTTCGACGAGTTCGACGGCATATTGGGATATTGTCCCGTTCCCCTGGACGAGATTTCCCCGACCATGCTGGAGGAATATGCCGCCTGTCCCTTCGCTTTTCTTGCAGCCAGATGCTGGGTTCCCGGCAGACGAATCAGGGGCGAGACCGGGAGCGAACCCGATCCTTTCACCAGGGGAAGACTCATGCACGAGGTGGTGGAATGGCTGGTGGAGCATCACGGGTTCCGTCCCGGCGGAGCGGTGGTGAAGGAAAGGATGGAATCGGCGGCGAAGGCCCATAGACTGGAAGAGTCCCTGGGTTCGAGGTACCTCGTGGAAATATTTGTTGAAAGGGAGAGCGAGACGATATTGAACAGCCTCGACACACTGGCCGACAGGAACTGGAGGTTCTTCGGGGCCGAAGTCGACCTGCACGGCGAATTGGCCGGTACGAAGATTCACGGGAGAATAGACCTGGTTCTGGAGGACTCCGATTCCGGGTTGATCCTTCTGGATCTGAAAACCGGTATCCTGCCGTTGCGGAAAAGCGTGACCGGGGGTTTGAAATACCAGCTGCCTTTCTACTACCTGCTGGCGCGAAACAATTTTCCCGAAAGGGAAGTGGCTTCGGTGGCCTACGTTTCGATCTCACGCAGGGACCCGGGAAAACTCATGGAGTTCGGCGGCAGGGATATCGAATCCATGAAGGACACGGTCAGGATGAACGTGGAAACCCTGGTGGGGATGATGCGCGAGGGTTTGTTCCCTCCCGTCCCCACGACGGATTGCGGGCATTGCGCGTTCAAGGATCTTTGCAGGAAAACGCCGGACACCAGGCTGGCGGCCAAGGTGGGCGTTGATGAACGCATGGGATTCTTCAGGGAGAGATTGAAGGTTAAATGAAGACGAACCCGTTCTTTCCGCCGGACGAAGCGGCGAGGCGCGCGGTGCTGGCCGAAACCCGCAGGAACGTTTCCGTCCATGCCGGAGCCGGTACCGGCAAGACCACCTTGATGGTACGGCGGGTCGTGAACCTGGTTAAGAGCGGCGTGCCCTTGAACAGCCTGCTGGTAGTGACCTTTACCGAGGCGGCCGCTGCGGAGTTGAGACTGAGGATCAGAAAATTGCTGACGGAAGAGGCGGGGAACGACGAAAGATGCGGGAATGCGCTGTCGCAAATCCCGTTTGCCTGGATTTCCACCATTCATGGTTTCGCCTCCCGGGTTCTCAGGGAGTATTTCAACCTTGCCGGAGTGGATCCGGACTTCGCTGTGACGGAATCTCATTTCACGCCGCTGGAGATGGAGATTTCCTGGGACAGGTGGTTGCTGGACAGGAAGCCGTCCCGCGAAGAGAGGGAGCTGCTGGCGCGAACCGGTACGGCCCTGCAGAAGAAAGTGGCGATGCAGGTGGAGGGGAAGAGGTGGCTGGAATCCCGGGAATGTTTCGGCGGAATCCGTGAGGCGGAGGAGATTTTCGCCCGACGCCTGGAGAAAGTGATTGCCGACGTCGAAAACATGATGGAGCAATGCCTCGATAAAAGGGATAAGCGGTATGGAGTGGCGGCGGAACTGCTGGGGAGGTTGCGGGAGATAGAAAGAGCGATGCCTCTTCCTCCCCCGGACCTGCTCGCCCTGGCCGGAAGCGGAATCAACCTGCGTGTCGGTTCCGCTAAGAACTGGTCCGACCCCGTATCGGCCAGGGAAGTTCTCAGGAACGTGAGGAACTTCCTCGAGAAAGAGTCCGGGATCATTTACTCGGGCAAGTGGACTGAGTCGACCTGGAGATTCGCCGGAAGTTTCGCACGGGAGTTGCGGGAAAAGTGGGATTCGGACGGAAGCAGGCTTTCTTATGATGACCTTCTTTTCCGGTTGAACGAAGTGCTGGCGAAGGAGGAAAAACTTGCCGGAGAACTCTCGGAGAGGTTTTCTCACGTGTTGATCGACGAGTTCCAGGATACCAGCAGGGAGCAGGCGGAGATATTTCTCGGATTTCTGGGAAAGGGCGGAAGGATTCCCCGTGGCAGAGTTACCATAGTAGGTGACGACAAACAGTCCATCTACGGCTGGAGAAGCGCCGACATAGAGACTTACAACAAGTTCAGGCGCGACCTGGAGAAAGGCGGCGCCTTGTCGGTGGACATCTCCACTAACTTCCGCAGTACCCGGTCTATAGTAAGGTTCGTCAATTCTTTCGGGGAGAAACTGTTTTCTTCCCGCAGCAGGGAGGAGGAACCTTTTTCCTGCGAATATTCTCCCATAAAACCCGCCCCCGGCGCAGTGGAGGGGAAACCGGTCGGGGTGCTGGTATTGCCCGGCGGGGACGCGAAGGAGGGACGCCCCGGCGCGGCGGAGTTGGCGAAGCTCCAGGGAGACTGGTTCGCCGGGTTCGTAGGAAAAGGGATCGAGGCCGGGGAATCTCCGGGAGATTACGCACTGCTTTACAAGTCCGGCACACATCTGCGTCGGTTTGTCGATGCCCTGGAGAAGGCGGGGATACCGTATACCGTGAGTACGTCGAAGGATTTTCTGAAGAGGCTTGAAATTATCGACCTTCACAGATTGTTGAAGTGCCTGGCGGACCCGGGGGATGATGTGTCCCTGGTTCACACTCTGAGATCACCGTTCTTCGGTTTGAACGACGTGGAGATCACCGGGTACATCATGCGGAACGAAGTGAAGTCCGGGGTACGGAATGCCATGGAAACCCTCGAAGTTCTGAGGAGCGCCCTGCGCTCGATGCCCCTGGCCGATTTCCTGTTTGAACTGCTCATGCAAACCCCCATGCTTGCCGTTCTCTGTTCATCGGGATTCCAGGTGAGCAGGCGACTGGGAAACCTGCAGCATATCCTGGAGCAGGTGATGTCCCGGGAGATTACGACCACCGCCGGTCTCCTGGAGGTATTGGACGAGAACCTGTCTCCCGGGAGACCCGAGGAACCACCCCGGGTTCCCGCGGAAGGAGGAGCGGTGACTCTTTCCAGTATTCATTCCGCCAAGGGGCTGGCCTGGAAGCACGTAGTGCTGGCGGCCATGCCGGGCGGAAGCGGGGAGGGAAGGCGAAGGGGTCCCGTGATATTCTATGATCACGAGAGGATCGCGGCGGTGGACCTTGGCATGACGGTGAATGGAAGAACCAGGGTCAGATCGCCCTATTGGTCCAGGATAGAATGTGTCGGTAAGGCAAGAAGGGTGGCGGAGGTCAGGCGGCTCCTGTACGTTGCCGTGACCAGGGCGAAAGAAACCCTGACGATCCTGGCCGGACCCGCGGGAAGAAAGGGTGGCGATGGTGCGTCGATTCTGTGGAAATGCCTGGAGGCGGCTGAGAAAGACGATCCGGGCTGCTTTTCCAGGACCACCCTGCAAGTGGAAGAAGGCACAGGCCCGAAGCTCCGATCCCTCATTGAACCGGTTGGGTTTCCCGGTTCGGTTTCGAACGCCGGAACTTCCGGTGGGGAATTCTTCCCGGTGGAACCTATTCCCGACGGATGGCGGGGCAGGGGAGCCGCCCTGGGGGACATGGTGCACCGGGTGATGGAAAAACTGGACATGAAGAACCCGGAAGAATGGATCCGGGCGAACCGCGTCGACCTCGAAAGATTTTGCGGAGACGATTTCAGCGAGGTTACCCGGCTTTGCTTGAATTTCTTCGGGATGAACCTGCCCTTCGATCCCCGCAGGTGCAGGGTGGCGGGCAGAGAATATCCGTACATGGCCAGGGTTCCCGGCGGATTCAAGCAAAGGTACATAGACCTGCTCCTGGAAACCCCGGAGGAGGAAATGGCGGTCGTGGATTACAAAACGGATGTCCTGGATAAGCCGGGGTCGGAAGCGGTGGTCCGGGATTACGGAAAAACCATGGAGTTTTACGTTCGCGACATGGCTGCCGCCTTCGGGAAGCCGGTACGGGGTTACCTGGTTTTTCTCAGGCATTCCAGGTTCCTGGAAGTGTCCCCCGATTCGTCCTGATCCCGAAAACCGTACCGCAAAAAAAGAAAGGCGGGAGGCTATGCCTCCCGCCCTCTTATATGGTTTTCCGGCCTAGTTTATCACCATGACCTTGGTGGTATACGCTTCCCCGCCGTTTTCCAGGCGCAGGAAGTACATACCGGGAACAAGGTCGCTGGTGTCCCAGGTCATAATACGCTTGCCGCGGAGGTCGCCCCTGAAGGGAACCTCGACCAGTCGGCCGGTTATGTCGAAGACGCTGAGTTCTGCCGGTCCGTCACCGTTCAGGGTCACCAGGGTGGCTCCCATAGCAGGGTTGTTCACGGTGATGTTTCCCGGGGAGACTGTCCGGGTCTCTCTGTCTATCGCCGTGCTTCCCCATATGGCCATGGCGACGGAAGGATCTCCCATAAGGTTGTATCCTTCGTAGTAGTACTTCGAACGACCGCCTCCGCTGTAATGGTCGTAGACGGCACGCTTCCCGGGGTTGAGGAAGCCCATGGGCCAGTTGATGGATTTATCCAGGAAGTACTCGTATTCGGCTTTCTGCTGGATATCGTCCTCGTCCCAGTAGGATGAGGGTACCGAACCCCAGAACCAGAGCCCGCCCTTGCCTTCGGTCCTGGTCCAGGTTTCGCACCAGGCGGTCGAGGTGGCGAAGTCACCGGTGAGACAGGCGTGGGAGAGTACGCCGGGGAACTTGCCGACGTTTTTCAGCTGGTTGAAATCCGAGGACTTGAATTGCATATCCTGCCAGTAGGTCTGCGAACCGTGACCCGAGAAGGTGAGCATGGAGACTCCGTTGTTGACCGAAGTTATCACATCCGAGGGTTTGCCTCCGCTCTTGGGATAGACCTTGACGTACTTGTAACCCTTGGGGTCGACGTATTCCGTGATGCAATAGTTGTGGGTACCCTCCGTGATGTTGTTGTTGTCTTCGCTGGCTATCCAGCATGTATGCTGTACCCACGAGGTCGATCCGGTTACGTCCCGCTCGTAGTTGACCACTCTGTCCGCCATGCGCTGGGCTTGTTCCGCCGAAGTCACGGAGAACCTGCCGATATAAGCGTCAGGGAAGTAGTCGTCGCTGCCGACGGTGACGTAATAAAGATCGGTGACGCCGTCATATTTCGTGGCGGTATTCCCGGGAAGGTAATCCACATCCCCGACGAGAAGAACGAATTCGGGCGGATCGTCCCAGTTTTCGATGGCGTTCCGTATGTACGACTGGATATCGGAAACCGTGCTTCCCGTGCTATCCAGATCAACCATCGTCATTTTGAACCCCTGGTCTTCCTTCCAGGAGACGAAGTCGTTCAAGGCGCTGGACACGAAATCCTTATGTCCCACTATGAGGTAAGGGGAAGGAGGAGTGTCCACTCCGTTTTCGAAAGTGCCGTAGTTGGCCGTCATGGCGCTGAGCATCCGTTCGAAGTGAGGGGCGTAGTAGTGCCGGACGTCCTCGTATGTCTTGGCGAGGTCGCCGCCCCGGAAGGTCAGGGATATCGTCGCTTCGCTCATGAAGGTGCACTTGTTCTTGGAAGGATCCCAGCGCATGGGGAATACTTCCACCAGGGCAAGATTGCGGCCTCTCATGGTGCCGGCGTAGATGATTCTTACCCGGCTGTCGGGGAAAACCTTTCCGTTCTGGTATACCTCGGGGTCCAATTCCATGGTGAAGGCATCGCGGGGTTCGTTCTTGGAAGCGGACATTATGCCGGGCTCTATCGGCCACATGGGGCCGTCTATTTCGGTGATCGCTTTCTCGGATATTTCCGGAACGACCTCGGCGCCGGCGGGAATTTCTATCCAGGCCCGGAGAACCGGTACTCTGGGCATTGAAAACTCGCTCAGGTTATCGGCACCAGCCACGTGGACCGAGGAAAACCGGTCTCCCCGTAGAGATGTGTTGGTAAACCTTGGCTGGGCGGCAGTCATATGAAACACTACGCCCTCCGTCGACGACTCCATAATGGAGAGGTCGGATGCCTGCAGTACCAGGACCACAGAGAGCAGTGCAAGAACCGAAAACTTCATCTCGTCTCCTTCCGATTATATGTATTACTCACCGGGTGGTTTCGAAGCCTTTACGCTTTTCAATATACTTCCGTGAAGCTTCCCTTGTAAAGAGAAGGAAGGGACGAAGCACCGCGGAAGGCGAACGCGGCCTTGGAGGTGGGCATGGCGCTGGTGAGAAAATCGGGGGAGATAAGAGCCGAAAGGAAGACCGGGACAGGTTACAGGGGAGTGATTTCCAGGATACTGGCCGGTGAGGCCCAGGGTTGCGGTGTCCTAACGGTGAGGATGCTCACCGTGAAGCCCTCCGGAAGGCTCCCGAGAAGGGAATACGATTTCCTGAGGGTGGTGACGGTGATACTGGGGCGACTGCTGTTCATGGACGGGGACGGCGCCATGCACGTGGTGGAAGAAGGAGATGTGGTCATCATAAGACCCCACGAACGGCATCATTTCCAGAACGACTGGGGGAATACCGCGAAAATCATCGTGGCCGAGGCACCGGGCGGTTGATTCCGTTCAGTCGCCCTCCATGAGCTTTTCGGCCGCTTTCACCGCCTCGCAGGCATTGGATGCATAGCCGTCCGCGCCTATGGAATCGGCGTAATCGGCCGTGAGAACCGCGCCACCCAACAGGATCCCGGCTTTAACGCCGTTGCTCTTCAGTAGACTTATCACTTTTTCCATCTCCGGAACGGTAGTACTCATGAGAGCCGAGAGGGCTACTATGTCGGCTTTCTCTCGCATGGCACCTTCCACTATCTTTTCCGCGGGCACATCCATGCCCAGGTCCACCACCCGGAAGCCGGCGTTTTCCAGGAACAGGCCCACGAGGTTCCTGCCTATGTCGTGAACGTCTCCCTTGACCGAGGCCAGCAGCACTTTGCCCCGGGATGGCGTGTTTTCCGCTTCGGCCATATGGGGAGAAAGGAGCCTGATAAGTATCTTCGCGGATTCCGCCGCGGCTATGAGGTGCGGAAGGAAGAGTTTCCCGGCGACGTACAGCCGTTCCACTTCTTTCATCGCCGGGGCAAGCCCTTCTTCCAGTATTTTCCGTGCCCCGACCCCGCTTTCCAGGAGTTCCCTGGCCGATGCCTCGGTTTGCCTGCCGTCGCCGACTATTATGCTTCTCCGCAGGATGGCCATGAAATCGGCGCTCATCGACCGGGGATCCAGTTCCGGGGTTTTCACTTCCAGCCCCTCCATGGCCCCGGTGAGCATCCTGACTCCCCTGGCGGCGTCGAAAACGGCGGAATCCATCACATCGGCGATGGCGAGGTCCAGTCCCGATAATCCCATGGAGGATAGGAAGGAAGAGTTGAGGAGGCTTCTTCGGGGCATGCCGTGCGAGATATTGGAGATTCCGGCGATGGTGAGGAGGTTTTTTTTCTTATAGAGAGCGAGGGTGTCGAGAACAACATGGACGTCGGCTCCGGCTCCCACGGGTCGCACCAGGGGATCCGCCAGCACCCGGTCCCGGGGGATGCCGTGGTCCTGAAGAATGCGGATGCCCCTTTCCACCAGGGCCAATCGTTCCGCCGGGTTTTCCGGGATTTTCCCCCCGTCCAGTGGCAGCAGCACAGCGTAACCTCCGTGGCGCCTGAGAATCGGCGCTTTCTCGGCTATATCCTCCTCCGAGGCGGTCAGGGAATTCAGTATGCCGATCCCACCCAGTTGCCGGAAAGCCGTTTCCATATTCAGCGGGTCGGAAAGATCGACGGAGAGCGGCGGACCTATGGACAACCTGCCGAAGAGTTCCTCCACGAATCCCCGGGGCACCAGGCGTTCCAGTCCCAGGTTCACGTCGATGACATCCGCTCTTCCCTGTGCCCTGGCCAGGGAGACCAGGGAAAAGAAATCTCCCTTCTCTATGGATGCCTGGAGGCTCTTCTTTCCGGTGGGGTTGATGGATTCTCCCACCAGGCGGAGTCCGCCGTCCATTATGACCAGCCTGTCCACGGACGAGAGCGCCCTGATGTTTTCTACATCCGCCTCCGTCGCCGGCCTGTGCCCTATTCTAGAGACGTATTCCCTGACATGGTCCGGGCCGGTGCCGCAACAGCCGCCCAACAAGGAAACTCCGCTCCGGGCGAAATCCTCCATCCAAGCGGCGAACCTCTCCGGTTCCAGTTCCCACGTTTCTCCCGAGGGCATCCCCGCGTTGGGTTCCGCGGAAACCCGTTTTTCCGAGAAGCGCAATATTTCCCTGGTCACCGGAAGAAGTTCCATGGGACCGGTGCCGCAGTTGACTCCCACCGCGTCCGCCGGCAGCTGGTTCATGAGCACGGCGAGAGCGGTGGGAGACGTTCCTGAAAGAGTCAGTCCCGCAGAGAGGAAAGTCATCTGGGCGGAGATGAATCCGTCGGGGCATGCGTCTCTCACCGCCAATACCGCGGCCTTGAGTTCTCTTGGATCGGAGAACGTTTCCAGGAAAAATATCTCGATACCGGCGGCGGCCAGTACCCCGGCCTGTTCCCGGAACTCACGGTAGGCCTCCCGCCACCTCAGCCCGCCGGAAGGATGCAACAGGGTCCCCGTCGGCCCGATACTCGCCCCCGCCAGCGCCCTTGTCCCCACTGCTTCCAGGGCGCAGTCCGCCAGTTTCCGGTTCACGTATTCCACGAGGGACGGATCTCCCAGCTTCACGCCGGTGCCGCCGAAGGTCGCCGCGAGCACCAGGTCCGCGCCGGCTTTCACGTAATCGCGATGTATGGCGGCGGTCACATCGATGTTTTCCGCAGCCCATGCATCCGTTGAAATCCCGGAGGGCATTCCCCGTTTCATGAACTCGGTTCCCGTGGCTCCGTCCAGGAAGACGATTCTTTCTTCCAATAATTTTCTCAGCCGTTCCGCCTGACCCATCCCGGTTCTCCACTTCCGTTTCTGACCGGACAGAGCATGTACGAATTCCTTTTCGGCGGCAATCCCGTTTTTCCGGTCGGCGGGGCGTTCCGGGGAATTCGCCCTAATCGCGAGGGAAACAGGGAAGATGATCCTTCGCCGGGCTGATGTCCGCCGTGTTGTATCTGACGTGACCGGGAGTATTCCCACGAATGGAAGACGAAGATGCGAAGACCGCTTTTCCGTACCCGGCGTCCGGGTACTTCATCGGTTTCCTCTCAGTATCCTGAGCGCCGCCGCCGCCGCGCCCAGACCGTTGTCTATGTTCATGACGCAGATGCCGGGGCTGCACGAATTGAGCATGGCCAGCAGGGCTGAAATACCTCCCAGCGCGGTACCATATCCGGTGGAAGTGGGAACGGCGATCACTGGTCCTCCGTACAGGGCGCCAAGCACCGTGGGCAGAGCCGCATCCATGCCGGCGAAGATCAGGCAGACCGACATTCTTCTTATTTCCGGAATAATTTTACCAAGCCTGTGCAAACCGGCGACTCCCACGTCGTAGAACCTGCGGGTTTCCACCTTCATGACCTCCAGCACCATCACCGCTTCTTCGGCCGCATGCAGGTCGGAAGTGCCGCCGGTTACCACCGCCACCCCGTTCCCGGTGGTTTTTCCATGGTATTCGCCGGCCGTAAATATCCGCCCCCTGCGGGAGTAATCTGCATTTCGAAACTCGGCGAGAAGGCTCTTCCCCCTGTCGGGATCAAGCCTGGACACGATGGCCAGACCGTTCTTCTCCAGGAGGGTGCGCGTTATTTCCAGTATTTCTCCGAAGGTCTTTCCCTCCGCCAGGACAATCTCGGGCAGGGGTGTCCTGGTCATTCTGCCGCCGTCGACCTTGGCGAATCCCAGGTCTTGGGTAAAGGCGCCGTTGAGTAATTCGAACGCTTCTTCCGGAGCGAAACCGGATTTCCCGAGAATTTCCAGGAGGCGGTTCAGCGTGCGGTCATCCATGCTTTCCGTTCCTCTCTTCTTCCATCCTGGTCCGGTAGTGCGGAGGATCGCCGGGATCGTTCAACATGAGCCTCCTCCCGGTTCGGGCGCAGGCCCGGCGTATGATCTCCAGCATTTCCCCGGGAGAATCGTGCACCCGGACCTTTCCGTCGTACAGGTCGTAATCCTCCCTGTAAATCCCGGGAGTGAGATTGGGCATTATCACGTTGGCCCCGGCCATGAGCCCTTTTTCCAGTCCCCCGGGGCAGAGGGTTTGAAGCGCCGTTGTGGCCGCTATGTTGATTCCCGGCATCGTCAGCCTGGCCAGGGCTATCATTCTGAGCGTCAGCGCCACCCTTTTTTCTACGGGGGGGATATCATCCGCTTCCGCTACGGGAGTGCCCGGACATTCCACGTACGGTCCCATTCCTACCATGTCCACGTTTATTTTTTTCATGAAGAGCAGGTCGTCGGCCAGGTGCGATTCGTTTTGACCCGGCAGACCGATGAGTACCCCCGTTCCGGTTTGCCAGCCGCTGTCCCTCAGGTATTCCAGCGCCCGGATCCTGCGGAAATGGGAGTGCAGGGGGTCGTTGGGATGAAACCGGCGATAGAGTTCCGCGGAAGATGTTTCGATCCTGAGCAGGTACCTGTGTCCTCCGGACTTCCTTAGGAGATCGTAATCTTCGGGGGCGAGTTCTCCCATGGAAAGAACCATCCTTGCCCCGGGAAGGTTGGCGGAACACCACTCGAGTATTCCCGCCATCTTTTCCGTGAATGCTTTCCCGGGCAGTTCACCGGACTGTAGGAGGAAGGAACGGAGTCCCAGGCGGTAGCCCGTTTCCAGGGCGGCTTTCACCTCTTCGCCGGACATCTCGTATCGTCGTATGTCAGTTCTTTCCCGCCTCAGGCCGCAATAGAGGCAGTTCTTTACGCACCGGTTCGAGACCTCCACCAGGCCCCTGAGGTAGACACCGTCGCCGGGTTCATCGAGCAGCGCTTCCCTGGCCGCCGCAAAGAGGGCGTCGTGGGATCCGCCGGCCCCGAGGATGTCCCGGAGCCTTTCCCGGGAGAGGTTATCGAACATGTTCAATCCGTTTTCGTCCTCTCTCGGGAGGAATTTTCCGGAATGAGGCCGGCGTCGAAACGTCCGGTTGCATCACCGTCGCGGGCTGTAACGGAGAATTCCGTATTCCGGTTCTTGATTTTGCTCATCGTTTTTTCATTTCGCCGTATGCGGCGTTCCTGGCCGCCCGGATCACCCTGGCGACCGGCACCCCGTACCTGGCCGCCGCCGCGGCGCAGTCACCGAACTCGGGTTCCTCTCTGGCGGTTCCGTCGTCGAGAAAAGCCGTTTTGACGGAAATCTCTCCGTACTCGGTGACGACCTTGCGGAAACTTCTTTCCAGCAGCACCCTGTCCACGGGCCTGACCCTTATCCCCAGGGTGGTGGTGTGGAGGAAGATGACGTCAAGCACTTCTTTCGTTGATGATTCCGGACATATCGCCGTCACCTCCAGGGCCGGCCTTCCCTTCTTGCCTATGCAGGGGATGGCGTAACAGTCCAGGGCGCCGGCTGCCAGGGCCAGCCGGGATACTTCGGGCCAGATCCTGGGATCCATGTCGTCTACAAGGGTACGCAACTCGTTCACGTTGTCACGCAGCCCGCTTCCTCCGCCTTCGGTCTCTCCCGTCATCACCCTCAGCAGGTTGGGCCTGGCCATCTCACGGTGGCCGGCTCCGTACCCGGCGGCGGAAACCTTCATCACCGGCGGGGGGACGTTCCACTCGTCCACGGCGGCGTACAGTATCGCCGCTCCCGTCGGCGTGGTGAGTTCGTGGGGAAGCCCGGTGGGACGGACGGGTATCCCCTCGAGTATGTTCACCGTTGCGGGAGCCGGTACCGGCAGCATACCGTGGGCGCACTCCACCGTTCCCGTTCCCGTGGCCACCGGCGAAGAATAGATTCTCGCGAAGCCCATGGCATGAAATCCGCAGAACGAACCTACTATATCGATGATGGCGTCCATGGCTCCGACTTCATGAAAATGCACTTCATCCACGGATATGCCGTGGGCGGCCGCTTCGGCCAGGGCCAGCCTTTCGAAAGCCCTGGAGGCTCCCCGGATTACGGGTTGCGGAAGTTCCGATGACGAGATGATTTCCAGTATCTCGGAAAGCCGGCGGGCATGTTTTTCCACGGGAACGGTGACGGTTACCAGGGTACCGCCGAGACCGCTCCTGGTTACCCTGTCCGCGGAGAGTTCCCAACCGGCCAGTCCCAGTTTTTGCAGCATTTTTTTCAGTTCACCGGGGTCGAGCCCGGCATCTACCAGGGCGCCGAGGATCATGTTCCCCGACACGCCGCAGAACGGATCGAAAACGGCGATCTTCACGGTTCGGCCTTCTTTCCTTGCGTTGCTTGGCGCGAAAACGTTCAGACTAATATAAATGCATCATCATTCCTTTCACTAAGGGGAAAACATGGACGGAGCATTACTGGATTCCGTGATACGCAAGATGGGCAGGTGTGTCGTACTCTTCTCCGGCGGAAGGGACAGCGAGGTCCTGTTACGGTTCGCGCACTCGCTTCTGGGATCCCGGAGGGTGGTGCCCGTAACCGCCGATTCTCCACTTCTCGCCGGTTTTTACAGGGAACGTGCGGCTGCGGTATGTCGGGAATTGGGGATAGCCCCCGTCTTCATCACCCTTGATCCATTGTCGGATCCGGTATTCGTGGTTAACGGCGAAGATCGTTGTTATCGGTGCAAGAGAATGATATACACCTCGGCTGTACGGATGGCGGGTTCTCTGAACGCGGGGGCCGTGGCCGACGGCACCCATGCCGGTGACTTGTCGGAAGACAGGCCCGGGTTGCGTGCCGCCGGGGAACTGGGCGTCCGCCATCCCTTTGTTGAAGCGAATATGGATGCCGACGACATAGGTAAGCTCGCGCTTCGCCTGGGAATGCGACCGGAAACCGTCCCGCCCGATTCCTGCCTGGCCACCAGGATACCCGGGGGACGGAAGATAACCTGGAACCTTTTGAAGGCGGTGGAAGCGGTGGAGGCTCCACTGCGTCCGCTCGCCGGGGGACGATTGAGAGCCAGGGTGGCGGAAGATCGTCTGATACTGGAATTCGAGGATTCCGACCGGAATATCGTGTTCCCGCTTCTCGAACGGTTGCGGAGCATAGCGGCGGATGCCGGGTTCCGCCTGGAGATGCCGGAAAGCTCCGGTCACTCCCCTTCCAGGTGACGGTAGTAACTGCCCAGGGTATATACCGCCGCCAGGGGATTGTGTCCGGTCACCCTGTCCTTGACCGCCAGCACGGTGCAGTAAGCCTTGGAGAACCTGAGAAAGATGGAATCGTGACCCACGCAAAGCCCCATCACCACGTTGAAGTCGGTTTCCGCCCGGTTCAGGACCTCCGCCTGCAGTACGGGATTGCACATTGATTCCGGTGTTCCCGGACGTATTTTCTCCCCGTCCTTCACGCCAAGTTTCTCCTTGGGCAGCCTCCCGGCCTTGCAAATAACCGACACTACCCGGAAACCCTTGCCTTCCAGGAAATCCCTCACCCTGCGCGCTTCCCGGGCAAGACCCACGCAGAAGACCAGGCCCAGTTTTTCGAAGTTCATTCTTCCGGCGAATTCCGCCACTTCCAGGAGCCGTGTCTTGCAGGGTACCGGCGAAGGATCTTCGGGAGAACTTCTGCGGTAACCCTCGCCTTCCTGTATGGATGCCTGCCTTGCGAATTCCGATATGCCGGGAGAACAGTAGGTTTCCCCGGTTCGTGCCACCAGGTCGGCGTCGGCGGTGGGACAGCCGGAAGGAGCGGTTCCGTTTTCCACGGAACAGGCTCTTCGTTCCGATGGTACCGGGCAACCGGCGCAGTCCGGAAGTTTTTTCATCGGATCGGGATCCTTTCTTTAAAAGTTTCCACCCTCTTCAACGGCGTCTTTCTCCGGAAGAGGAAGAAGCCGACCGTTCGCGACGCGAGAGTAGTGACCGGGAGAGCGATCGACTCCGACAAGCGCTCCGAGGCGTTCCCGCCCGGAATTTCTTCACGGAATACTCCCTTTATCCGGAATCTAGCACCGGGAAGGGATGTTTTCAAGGAAAATCGCTTTGGGTATCTTCAAGTGTTAAACATGAGAGACTAAGCGGGAGGGAGAAAAATGCGAGCCCGGGAATTTTTCGGAATCGACGAGCATCGTACCACCTGGAAAACCGAGGTGCTTGCCGGAACCACCACTTTCCTCACCATGGCGTACATCATAGTGGTGAATCCTGCGATATTGGCCGACGCCGGCATACCCAGGGGCCCGGCCATGACGGCTACCATACTCAGCGCATTCTTCGGTACGATGCTCATGGGGCTCTACGCCGGGAAACCCTTCGCCCTCGCACCGTACATGGGCGAAAACGCCTTCATAGCCTATACGGTGACCGGGGTGCTGGGCTATTCCTGGCAAACGGCCCTGGGAGCCGTATTCATAGGGGGCGTCCTCTTCACTATTCTTTCCGTTACGGGGGCCAGGAGTTGGCTCGCCAGGGCGATACCCAAGAGCCTGAGCGCGGCCTTCGCGGTCGGCATCGGGTTTTTCCTGTGTTTCATAGGTTTCAATACCACCGGATTGGTGACCATGGGTACACCGGATGCTCCTGTGGCTTTCGGTGACATCGGCAGCATGCCGGTCCTGCTGTCCGTCGGCGGTCTTTTCCTCATGTTGATCCTGCTCATGTTCAAGGTAAGGGGAGCCCTGCTTATAGGCATACTGGCCACTTCCGCGGCCGCCTTCCTGACCGGTGCGGCCGCCCTGCCGGACGCGGTGGTGAGCATGCCGCCCCCGCTGTCCGGGATATTCATGAAGATCGATCTTTCCGGTGCGCTGTCGTGGGGCTTCATATCGGTGTTGCTCACGGTGTTCGTCATGGATTTCGTGGACACCATGGGTTCTTTGCTCGGATTGTCCTGCAAGGCCGGCCTGTGTGATGATGACGGCAACCTTCCGGAGATGGATAAGCCGATGCTGTGCGACGCGCTGGCCACGGTGGTGGGAGCCGTTCTGGGTACCAGCACCACCGGGGTCTACATAGAATCGGCCGCCGGCATGGAGGAAGGTGGCCGTACCGGTTTTACCGCCGTGGTGACGGCGCTGCTTTTTCTGGCCGCCCTGTTCCTGACCCCGGTGCTCACCGCCGTTCCCCCGTGTGCGTACGGGCCGGTTCTGGTGGTGGTGGGAATGATGATGTTCGAACCGGTGAAGTTGTTGCCTTTCGACGATCTGGGCGAACTGGCCCCCGCTTTCCTGACCATCGTTCTCATGAGTTTCACCTATAACCTGGGAATAGGCATAACGGCGGGGCTGCTGACCTGGCCGCTGTTCAAGGCTCTTTCCGGAAAGGCCGATGAAGTTCCGTCGGGATTGTGGGTCCTGGCCCTGCTTTCGCTGTTGTTCTACACGTTCGGCGCCTAGGAACCGTTTCCCAGAAGGATGATTCTCAACGGCGGATCTTCTGTGAAGGGACCGTCCGTAGAGATGAAATAGAGCCCGGGAGGCAGGTGGGAAGAGGGTATCCGGATCCCGTGATTGCCGGGGGCGAGTTCCCCGGTTTCCACCATTTCCACGAGTCTTCCGTCGACGGAATATACCCGGACGTTCAGATTTTCCAGGTGTTCCGGGGTGGTCAGCAATATCCTTATTTCCCCCGAAGGACTGGGAACGGTTATGGAGAACGGAGTGGAAAGAGTTCGTTCCGATTCCAGGTGCAGGAGGTTGTTGGCTTCGTCACTTTCGGCGAAACGATTTTCCGGATCGGCGGCCACGAGCAGTTTTCCGGCGACGTCGTCCGTACATTCCAGGGGTATGGAAAGAGTGTGCGACCCGTTGACGAGTTCCGTGCGGGCCGTGCCGATCCTGTGTCCCCGGGAATCGTAGGCGGCCACTTCCAGCAGAGGACATCTTCCCTGTGTCGCGATGGCGGCAGCGCCTTCCACTTCGACGGTCACCGTGAGTGTCCGGGAGGGAAGAGGGACTGCGGATTTTCCGGAGAGATCCGAAGGAGACGCAATAGGAACGGCGATCGGCCGGGACGACGGCAGAAGCTTCACGTCCAGTGCCGGCTCGTATGGCTCCAGGAATCCCGTTCTCGCGGGGTTGCACTGGTACATATGCCATCCCCATCCGTATGCGGTTCCCTTCAGTTCGTACAGAGAAGCTTTTCCGGAGTAATCTACGGTGAAAAGTTCGGGAATTCCGTCGTGATCCAGGTCGCATACGGTCGGTGTCGACCAGGAAGCTTCCCTGGACCATGATGGGAAACCCTCGATGGAGGACGGATCCGAGTTGACGTCGAAACCGCAGTACAGGGTCGAGAAACCGACGAACATCCAGGGACCTCCCCTCGACCCTCTTCCGAAGGAGACCGGCTGGGAGCGCACGAAGTGCCCTCCCTCTTCCATTATGGGATTGAAGGGAATGATGTCGCTCGTGAAAGTCTTCTTGCCGGTAACAAGGTCCCACCCGGTCAGTTGTCCCTCCTTCAGGAAGGTTCCGGTGTTGAGGAGATAAAGAACGTCCAGGTTCGAATCTCCGTTACAATCGCCGATGGATGGGCCCGGCACGTTACCGAAGAAATCCATGCCGGATTCCCATCCGGTCGCCCAGGCCAGGCGCATGACGCCTTCGCCATCCATGGTGTAGGTGAAGATTTTCTTCGATACACTGCTCTGGTCCACCGTTGAGGCTGCCCCGGCGATGTAACGGACGCCGTTTACCATGGTGCAGGCGAGCGTTCCGAAGACCCTGGCCGTTTTGCCGTCCCTGTCCAGTTCGCGGAGGTTCCTGTGGATTATTCTCACGGGATCGGTGGTATTATCGAAGTCCACTATCCGGAGAGCGGTGCCGGTCCCCCGGGTTCCCTGTACCGTGACCAGGAGTTCCTGCAATCCGTCACCGTCGTAATCGACGGCTGAAGGAGCGTTGTAGAAATATCCCAGGAGTTCCAAGGGGAACTCCGGAGAAAAGTTTTCCCATCGTCCCGAGACTTTTCTGTCCCAGACGTATAGCCTGGGGGGGGTGCCGAAATGTCCCCTGGTTCTGAGTGCTATTTCCAGGGCGGGATCGTCGTCCGCCTGGAACAGTACCGGCGTTCCGGCCACTGTGGGAGAGTACGCCCTCTGGTTCACCGTCGTTTCGGCGATTTCCCCCATAATCCACGTTTCGCCCGGGCCCCTGGCGCAGAGGAGTATACCGATCCGTTCCTCTCCCTGGTTTTCCGTGTGTTTCTGGCAGGTCACCACCACCTCGTTCCCGGGTCGCCCGTCCACGTTTCCCACCGCGCATCCGAGGAACCTGTCGAAATCATAGCCTTTCGGCGGCTTCAGGATGGTGTGTTTACCGTTCTTACTGATGAAGTAGAGCTTGCCGAAACTCGATGCGACCACTATCTCGTCGGTGCCGTCACCGTCCACGTCGGCCACCGCCGCGCCGCCTCCCGCGTTTCCGTAAAGGTGCACGGGCCAACCCGGCAGTGGGGGCATGGTGGTGGACGCGTAAACGGATACCGGCTGGGATTCCCTTCCGATGAAATCCACCGCCGTTATTTCGAAGGAGTAGCGGGTACGCGGCTCCAGCCCTTCCAGTCGGACATACCGCGTCGGCACCGGCACGGGTAAAGCTCTTTCCATGTTTCCGTCGCTGCCGGAGTAGACGTAATAACCCGCCGGGACGGGGGTATTCTCCGTGTCCCAAATGATGCCTATGTTGTCGGTTCCCGCCTCGTATACCGTCGGAGCCAGGGGCGGCGGCAGTTCCGTCGACTGTATTTCGGACACCGCGTGCACGTCCACGTGTCGGACGGCTGCGGATATTCCGTCGCTGACCACCGCCAGGTCGAACCCGCACCACGGAAAATTCTCCCGGAGCCAGGATGATTCCGGGTCGTCCGGGTGTACTTTCAGGGTGAATGTCCCGGGAATCACCACGGCCTTTCCCGGACGTGCGCAGGGAATACGGATCGTGTCCGACGTGAACGGCGCGGAAGGAGTCAGGCCGCCCACCGTGACCAGCAGGTCCCGTCCCTCTCCCAGCCCCCGGTTCACCAGCACCATATCCTTCATCGTTATCACCACGCTGCCCGGCTCCGGGTTGTTCACGAAGGGATTCAGAACGGGAATGGCATAGTCCTCCGAGTACAGGGGGAGGGAGAAGAGAGATTCGGTTTTAGTGCCGTCATCGTACCGGAATACCACCCTGAATTTCACCACCGAGTAGCCGGGCACATTCCTGTTTATCTTTACCACGAAAGGATCCAGGGCCCGGACAATGGAATCCGGTCCGATATCCGGGAAATCCGCCGAGGCGTCCGATATGGCTTCCACGAACCGCCGACCGTCAGCTAATTCCAGCCTGGCGCGAACCAGGGTCGCCGTGCTTCCGCCGGTGTTTATCGCCGTGGGAAATATCCTCAATGTTTCCCCGGGGTTGGCCTGGCCGTCTCCGTCG
>JAMOUX010000024.1 GCA_027067855.1 Candidatus Fermentibacteraceae bacterium | reverse complement strand
TATCCGCCGTAGATACCGATTTATTGCCCATCTTGCTCCAGTGTACGGGGAGTTCCGGGAACTTGTAGAAACATATCCAAGACATGGTGCCGGGACCACGTGCCGGAATATTCACCCGACAGGGGGAGATGGGTCACTCTGAGGTGGCCTGGGTTGTCAAGAGAGAAAACCTCTCTGCTTAAGGTGGATTTCCTGGACTCTTCTTCGGCCGCAACGGAGCGGAGGGAGTAGCCCGGAGCGGAGTGGCGGCCGGTTCGTTCTTTCATGCTGATTCTCTCTGATCTCTTCTGTAACCGTGGTATCTCTCTGCCGGTGTCTGCTTGTCCAGACTGGAATGTCTGCTCTCGTTGTTGTAGAAATTTATGTACCGCTCGATGTTCGTGAGCGCATCGAAGTAGTCGCTGTATTCGTTCGGATAGACCTCTTCATACTTGACCGTCCGCCACAGGCGCTCAACCATGATGTTGTCGAAAGCTCTCCCTTTGCCGTTCACGCTGATCTCCGGATGATCCGGCTCGATTGCTGAGCGCTTCTCACTTATGGTTAAGTCCAGATTTTTTTGAGCCAGTCGTTCTCAACCTTGAGACGACCGATCTCCTCGAAGAGACGAGTCTTATCGTCTTCGTTGGTTTTCTTCTCCCGTTTCCGCTTGTCGGAGAATATGCCTGACATCTCTTCAAGCAGCTTCTTCTTCCATGACCGGATGAGGTTGGGATGGACTTCATAATGTGAGGCAAGCTCTGAAAGGATCTTATCTCCTTTGATAGCTTCAAGGGCAACTCTCGCCTTGAATTCGGCACTGTAATGCTTTCGCATGGATCTGCCTTTCTTCTTCTGATTCTCAATCATAGGCAAATCCACCTTATTCAGCTCTCCAGTTTTCTCAGGCCGCTATACTGTTCCGTCGGGAAGGCCCTGGCGCATAGGTGTCAATCGCGGTACTTTTGCGACGTGTATCTTCTGCGATATCGATATCGTAGCATGAGCGATGGCGCCTTACTGTACTCCTACGTACTACTCCCGGTGACCAGGCTTGATAACCTGATTTATATATATATATATGGATCAAGCATGAGAAAAAGAAAGTAACAAGTGGAATTTCTCAAGAAAGCGCAGATCCCGGCAGGTACCACCGGATCTAAGAAATGGTGTATTGGAATTAACTGCCGTACGTTAACTATTTGCGGACTCTGTAATCGAGTAGCGTAGGGTAACGTAGTGCCCGGGAGTGTCGTGTCATTCCCGGGCACGAATCTGAGCGGATGCGGGGAACAATGGACCAAACTTCATTCAATTGGCGTATGCTGAAACGAGCGCTTGCGTTCGTGTTCAAGTACTGGCCTCTTCTGCTCGTCGGATTCTTTCTCACCATCCTTGCCGGCGCATTGTCCATTTCTATGCCATGGATCCATAAGATACTGATCGACGATATCTCGGAGGGGGGATCGGTAGATAAGCTTCGGACTATCGTACTCGCGCTCGTGGGAATAGCGTTTCTGAGAGTTGGATCCGGGATCCTCAAGGCCCGGATATTCGCCCAAACACAAGAGAGTGCCGTAAAGGACCTCAGAGAAACGTTTATGAATCATATTCTCCGATTGCGGCTGCGTAACTCCAGCGATTACAACACGGGTTCGGTTGTCTCGATAACAATGCTGGACATCGAGAAGATCGGCGGTCTTTTCGGATCGATCATCGCCGATCTGATCACTGATGTATTCAAATTCATAGCACTGACGGGTTTGATGATATACCTGAGTTGGAAGCTCTCGATCATCGTTCTTCCCTTGTTTATCCTGCTCGTGATTTTGATGAAGGATGCGACAAAACCCATACAGAGAGCTTCGACTAATGTTCAGGACTCGAAGGCCAGGGTGTCGGCCATGATCGCCGATTGTTGGGACTCGAATGCTGAGACGAAAACACTCAATGCACGGCACCTGTTAATGTCGAGGCTCAGCGGAGTTTTTAACAATCTTCGCACCTCTTCGGTCAAGCTGGCCACTATCATAGCGCTGCTCCAGTCAGGGGAGGTCTACATCTGGCTGGTTGGGGCGACCATGCTGTATGTTGGTGGCAAAGATGTGATAAACGGAACTATGACTATGGGTAGCCTGATCGCGTTCTGGAGTTATATGGGCATGATCCTCGGTCCCATGGACAACTTCCTGGGCTCCCTCGGCACTGCCAGAACGTGTCTCGGCGCTTCGGAACGGGTCTTTGGTATTCTGGACGCCGACGACGTGGAAGATTCGACGGCAGGTTCGGATTTTCCCGTCGACTTCAACTACATGCGCTTCAGTAACCTGGAGTTTTTCTACACCGATGGCGAGCCCCTGTTTCGCGGTCTGAACGCAAAAATCAAGCGTGGCGAGAAAGTCGCAATCATCGGCAGCAGCGGTTCCGGCAAGTCCAGCATCGCCGCGCTTCTGACCAATCTGTATTCGCCTGTCGGGGGCAGCATTTATTTCGATGATATCGACATCAGGAACATCAGAATCGACTCTCTGCGCAGACATGTAGGCCTGGTCTTCCAGAATCCCCATATCTATCAGGCTTCCGTCTTGGACAACATCTCGATCGCATGCCCGGAAGCTTCCACAGACCGGATCCAAAAAGCGGCGAAGCTTGCGCTGATCCATGATTTCGTTCTCTCTCTTCCTGATGGATACTCCACCCTCATCGGTGACGGCTACAGGGAACTCTCCGGAGGGCAGAAGCAGAGGATCGCCCTGGCGCGAATGTTCCTCAGGGCTCCATCGGTCCTCATTCTCGATGAGGCGACAAGCGCGCTTGACCGTGAAACGGAGAAGCGGGTCGTGTCGAACCTGCTCGAACACTTCGCGAAGGCTACGATAGTAGTAATCACACACGGTTCATTAGCGATGATTGAGTTCGATCAGGTGATAGATATTGAAAAAAACCGTGTTTTACCGCCGGAGGGATGACCTTCCGGATTTCGAGATGGGATTTACACTGGGAAAATACGTGCCTGAAAGGAATGTGAAACAAGTTCCGGGATCGTTGACATTGTTATTGACACGCGCCACGATGGGTAGCCTTTGTCGGTTCGGATTGATCGCTGGAAGGAATGGGTGAATGATAAAGTTGAGGAAGTTGTTGTGGTTGGGCTTTGGGATTCTTCTCGTAGGTGGGGCCTGCCGGCAGGAGGAAGAGTACTCGGACGGTGACCTGACGGAGATCACTTGCGTAATGCTGGAGATCCGGAACGAAATCGGTGTGGAGGCCGGTGATTCGAACTACGTATTCGGTTTCGTGTCGGATGTGGTCAGGACGGACAGCCTGATATATGTGGTTGATTTTGCCAAGGCTCATATCGCCGTTTATGACAACCGGGGCGCTTTTGTCCGGTATATAGGCGGACGAGGAAGCGGCCCCGGGGAGTTCACTGCTCCGGTGAAGCTTCTTCTCAGCGGCGATAAATTGCTGGTGCAGGACGTGAACGGACTTCTGATGCTTTCCCGGCAGGGCGAACAACTCTCCTATATTCTTCAACATGAGGGCAACGTACCCAGGCAGCATGTGCTTGTCGACGATACGACGTTCTGTGTGGCGTGGCATGAGTTCATCCTGGATGATGAGCCGCTCATAAGACCCTTTATAGGGATATATGACATATCCGGGGCGAAGATAGCTGAATTGTGGTCTGACATTATCAAGATTCCCGTTGCTCCGAAAGACAACAATGACGCATTGAATACGCTGTTGTTCGGTCATTATTTTGCGTCGGACGGCAAGGGACATATATATCTGCATCAACGTCATACCCATGAGTATCGCATCCTGTGCTACAATAGGGAGGGCGAACTGTGCAATGAGATCGTGAAGGACTGTGAACTGGTGAGGAAGACCGAAGAGGAGATCGCTCTGGAGAAGCAGTATGTCGAAGACATGTTGCAAGGGTGGGGCACTTCGAATGTAATACAATGGGTCTACGAACCGGATGAGTACAGGGAACCGATCGGCGGGCTGTGGGTAAACGGAGACGGAAACCTCTGGGTGCTGGATGGTTCGGAGAGAACCCCCACGTTCGACGTATGGAGCGTCCCCGAAGGAGAAATACTGTACCGGGCGGTGTTGCCTGTCGATATACCCCTTGGAGATTTCATCACCTTTTACATTACTCCACATTGTAGTGACATCGCGGCTGTTTACGAAGACATGAACATGGTGCAGAAGGTGCTTTTGATAGATTTAATCCATTAATAAGCACGCCTTCGGAAAGATTCTGTCCGGCGGTTTTCGACACCGTACGAATCCGCCGGGGATCGTGATCATGAATCTCCGCGTTGTGAAAATGACGTTGCCGAGAGTATATTTCATAGAGTGCCTGTGGTTTTATATGCAATGCATGCCATTAGATAATCCTATCTCCCGTTGGAGGATTCGATGGATGTTGCCGGTATGAAAGAAAACGCCCGGAGAGTACGCCTGGACGTGCTTGAGATGATAAGGGCCGCCGGGAGCGGGCATCCTGGGGGATCGTTCTCCGCAGTCGAAATACTGGTTCATCTCTACTGGAACGTCATGAGGATACGCCCCGGAGACCCGGAATGGGACGGAAGAGACAGGTTCATCCTCTCGAAGGGACACGCGTGTCCCGCCCTTTATTCCGTTTTGGCGAGACGTGGTTTTTTCGATCCGGGTGAACTTCTCACCCTGAGAAAACCGGGATCGAGGCTTCAGGGACATCCCAGCATGCGGGACCTGCCGGGTCTGGATGCATCCACCGGCAGCCTGGGCCAGGGATTGTCGATTGCCTGCGGGATCGCCTTGGGCTTGCGCCTTGGACGCAGCGGAAGCCGGGTTTACTGCCTGCTGGGTGACGGTGAATTGCAGGAGGGCAATGTGTGGGAAGGGGCCATGACCGCATCCCATTACGGCCTTGCACATCTCACCGCCATAGTGGACAGGAACAGGGTGCAGCTCGACGGCGCCGTTTCCGGAGTGATGGAGATCGAACCCCTGGTTGACAAGTGGCTCGCATTCGGATGGGACGTCGTCGTCGCCGACGGGCATAGCTTTCCTTCTCTCGAGAAGGCCTTCGAGCACTGCATGGATACCGATTTTCCGTCGGTGATCATAGCGGAGACCGTTAAGGGGAAGGGGGTTTCCTTCATGGAGAACACCCACCTGTGGCACGGAAGGTGTCCCGACGACGGGGAATACGAGAAGGCCGTCGCCGAGTTGCTTGGAGGTGAGCGGTGATGAGCAGGCTCAAGCCTACCCGGGAAGGTTACGTGGAAGGGCTTCTCGAAGCGGGGAGGCGGAATTCCGGGGTGGTCGTGGTGGAAGGTGACGTATCCAGATCCATAGGGAGCGCCGCTTTCGGTGAGGAATTCCCCGACAGGTTTTTCAACCTTGGCGCCAGCGAGCAGGACATGATGGCGGAGGCCGCCGGGCTCGCCCTGGCCGGGTACGTGCCGTTCGTTTCCACGTACGCCGTTTTCATGGCGGGCCGGGCTTGGGAACAGGCCAGGACCGGTGTCTGCTACATGAACCTCGACGTCAGGATAGGAGGTGCGCACGGAGGAATAAGCGTGGGCCCCGACGGGGCGACCCACCAGGCGCTGGAAGACATTGCCGTGATGAGGGTGCTTCCCAACATGAAAGTGCTGGTTCCGGCGGATTCGAACCAGACGAGAGCGGCGGTGCTTGCGTCCCTGGACATGGACGGGCCGGTTTACATAAGGTTCGGAAGAAATCCGGTTCCCCAGGTTTATCCCGTGGATTCACCCGTGGTACCCGGTAAGGGCAACCTGCTTGCGGAGGGTGGAGACATCACCCTGGTCGCTTGCGGTTCCATGGTGGCGGAAGCGCTGGACGCATCGAAGATCCTTGCCGGTAAGGGCATAAGGGCCGGAGTGATGGACATGGTCTCGGTGAAGCCCCTGGATGAGGAACTCCTGCTGAACCAGGCTTCTCTGACCGGAGCGGTGCTGGTGGCGGAGGATCACCAGGTCACAGGCGGGCTTTTCGGGGCGGTGGCCGAGGTGCTGGTGTCGAGACTGCCCGTGAAAGCGGCGGCGGTGGCGGTAATGGATCGTTTCGGAACGAGCGGTCCCCCCGAGGTGGTGCGGAAAATGTACGATCTCACGTCCTCCGCCATTGTGGAGAAGGCGGAACGGTTGCTTCTTAGGGAACGGTAGATTTCCGTAGGTACGTTGACACGTTGACTTGTAAAATCTCCTGCTTTAGTATGCAGGATGTTTAGATTTCCCGGTTGCAGAGGTTGATTTTCATGTGTCCGATTAAAGGGAGGAATACAAATGGCCAGAGTACTTATATGTGATCCGGTGGATGAAGACGCCGTCAGGGCGATGAAAGACGCCGGGCATGAAGTGGTTGAGAAAACCGGTATGTCCCCTGAGGAACTTCTCGAAACCGTTCCGGAATTCGATGCCATGGTGGTGAGAAGCGCCACCAAAGTCAGGAAACCGGTTCTGGAAAAAGCCGCGCAGGGCAACCTTAAACTCATAGTCAGGGGCGGCGTGGGCCTGGACAACATAGATACCGACGTGGCGGCCGAACTGGGTATAAAGGTTGACAACACGCCGGCCGCCAGCAGTGTCGCCGTGGCGGAACTGGCTATGGCTCACATGCTTGCCTGCAGCAGGTATCTCGGCCCCGCAAACATCACGATGAAAAAAGGCGAGTGGAACAAAAAGGCTTACGGCAAGGGAAAAGAACTCATGGGTTCCATCCTGGGTCTCATAGGGTACGGACGTATCTCCCGCGAACTGGCCAGGATGGCCGGGGGATTCGAAATGCGGGTATTGTTCTACGATCCTTACGTGGACGAGGCCGACGACGCTGCCAAGGTGGACCTTGAGACACTGCTCGGACAATCGGACTTCATAAGTTTGCACATCCCGCATACCAAGGAGACGCATTACCTTCTGGATGCACCCCAGTTCGAACTCATGAAGGACGGGGTGGTGATAGTGAACTGCGCAAGAGGCGGAACCATCAACGAGGCCGCCCTGCTGGATGCTTTGAATTCCGGGAAAGTGTTCGCAGCCGGCCTGGACGTGTTCGAAAAGGAACCTCCCGGAGAAACCCCACTGGTGAAGCACGAAAAAGTGGTGGTGACTCCTCACATAGGGGCCGGCACCGTCGCCGCCAAGAAGAGAGTCGGGACGGAAGTCGCCAGGAAGGTCATAGATTTTTTCGGAAAGGAATAAAGTAAACACTGGAAAGGTGGATCCATGCGGAACTGCTGGATTGGTGTTCCGGTTCTGGGAATCGTCTTTCTGCTGACCTCGCTTTCATGGGCGCAGCAATCCGACGCCGTGGACCGGGACATGAGTGTTCCCCCGGACGAGGTGACGGAAAAACCAGTGGCGGACGATGTCGCTCTGCAACCGGTTGCGGAAAGGATACCCGTTGAGCCGAGCCGGGGATTGGCTCCCCCGGGGGCCATAATGGTCAAAAACAAGGAAAACGACGCCGGGGATCAGTTGGTGGTCTCCTTTGAACTTCCGGCGGATACCACGGGGATTTTCGCCTACCGGATATACCGCAGGGTGAGCGGTGAGAAGGACTGGGACCTGGTGAAGGTGGTTGCCGCGGGAGAGCCCACGGAGTTCATCGACGGTTACGATCCCGAGTTTCCCGTGATGCCGGGCACCCTTTACGAGTACCGGATAGCCTCCGTGGATCCGGAAGGCAACGAGTATTTCGGAGAGATACAGGTCGCCCAGGAGACCCCTCACGGAGAATGGTACCACACCGGCAAGACCAAGGTCCTTATAGCGTGCGCCATATTCATGGGGCTGATATTCTTCTACTTCAACAGGGCCCAGCGTGGCGTAAAGATGTATCTCCGTCCCATAGCCGGAATCGAGGCCATCGACGAGGCCATCGGAAGGGCCACGGAAATGGGCAAGCCGGTACTCTACGTCCCGGGTCTTTCAGACATCGCCGACGTGGCCACCATCGCCAGCCTCACGATACTGGGACGCGTGGCCAAGAAAGTGGCCGAATACCAGACACCCCTGATGGTTCCCAACAGGGATCCCATCGTGTACACGGTGGCCGAGGAATCGGTGAAGCAGGCCTACCTGGAGGCCGGAAGACCCGACGCTTACGATCCCGACTCGGTGTTCTTCCTGACCACCAGCCAGTTCGCGTTCGTGGCCGGTGTCAACGGTATCATGATGAGAGAGAAACCGGCCACCAATTTTTACCTGGGCATGTTCTGGGCGGAATCGCTTCTCCTGGCGGAAACCGGCTCCCTTTCCGGCGCCATACAGATAGCCGGTACGGATGCCGTCACACAGCTTCCTTTCTTCATTACCACGTGTGACTATACCCTGATAGGGGAAGAGCTGTACGCAGCCAGTGCATACCTGGGCCAGGAGCCCAAACAGATAGGCGCGCTCAAGGGCCAGGATGCATGTAAGGCGATAATCATAACGTTTATCACCGCCGCGCTGGCTTTCGGAGTTCTCGACCTCCTGTTCAAGTCCGACCTGGTCGAATGGTTGAGCAATTTCCTGGCCAGCCCGATAGTAGAGTAAGCCCACCGGAAAGGAGTACGAGCAGTGAAGAGAACCGTTCCGCTGTTGATAGTACTGGTGGGCGGAATACTGATGATGGTTCAGTATTTCATTCCTCATCAGGTATCGCAGTCCATTTTCAACTATTACACCGACTGGGCGCCGATCGTATCCAGTTTCGCCCTTATACTCGGGATAGGCAGCTTGACCAGGGTTCATGCCCACAAAATAAGGAGGAAAGCCGATAACTGGCAGTACAGTTGGGCCGTGCTCATACCGCTGTACCTCATGCCCGTGTTGGGGCTGATCTGGCCCAAATCCATGGGGGGCGGGATGGATGCTCCCAGCATCTTCCACTTCATGTACATGTACATCCAGATTCCGATACAGGCCACGATGTTCAGCCTGCTGGCGTTCTATATAGCCAGTGCGGCTTTCCGGGCGTTCAGGGCCAAGTCCGCCCTGGCGACGGTGCTTCTCCTTGCCGCCGTGGTGGTGATGCTCGGACAAGTACCGATAGGAGAGTTGTTGGGAAGCTGGTTCCCGAAACTGGGACTCTGGATTCTCAGGTATCCCAACCTCGCCGCCAAAAGGGCCATAATGCTCGGCGTCGGTTTCGGTATGCTGGCCACGAACCTTAAGATAATATTCGGCGTCGAGCGCAACTGGCTCGGCGGAGTAGGGAAGTAGGTGAGCGCCGTGAGTATCTGGGAAAGAATGCTGAACATCGACCGGCGCTGGATCTTCCTTGGAATCGGCATCGTTTCGGTGGTGCCCTTCTTCCTGCGGTTCGGTCTTCCAGTTGTCACCACCGACGAGGTCGAGAGCATATATAACTACGTGGACAGTCTCGGTTCCGAAGATGCGATCTTCGTAAGCTTCGATTTCGCACCGGGCACCCAGGCCGAGAACATGCCCATGGCGGTGGCGGTTATACGGCACGCCTTCCACAACCACGTCCCCGTTTTCATGACCGCCAGTTTTCCGATTCATCAGACGATGATGATATCCGCGATTGATTACGTTCTGAACCCTCAGACGGAAGGTTTCTACCAAAACGTGCCTTTCGGGGAATGGGAACGGATAAGAGAAAAGGGCATAACCGATCGCGACGAGATTGTGGCCGCCTGGGAAGCCGAGGGTAACGAACTGCCGGATGGAGCCCTGGGATGGGCTTTCGAAGGTAGAGATTACGCCCTGCTGGGCTTCGCCCCCGTGTTCAATCTCGTGATTCTGGGAATGACCAACTCCATAGAGACCCAGTATCCGCAGGATATCAACGGGAACCCCACCGGCGAGATGCCCATGCTTCACGAGCACAAGAGCCTTCGCGAGGTGGACATGGTTCTGACCTGTTCCGGGTCCGGTGTTTGCGTGTGGTGGGTCACTTTCGCCCGGGAGAAGATAGGGCTTCCCGTGGCCTTCGGCGTTACCGCGGTCATGGCCACGGACTACTATCCGTACATCCAGACGGGCCAGGTGCTCGGTCAGATGGGTGGACTCCGCGGAGCCGCCGAATACGAGGTCATGTTGGAGGAAAACGGCATAACGCCCTCCACCGACAAGGCTTTCACCGGAATGGATGTGCAATCGGCGGCGCACATCCTGATAATACTCTTCATCATCATCGGCAACATCGCGTATTTCGCCGGCGGCTTCCACAAGAAGAGGCTTCTGAAGGGAGGAAGGTAGACCATGTATGACGTCATAGGCATATGGGCGGGAGCCTTCTTCACCCTTGCCATATACTCTTTCCTGTACAAGGAGAACCCCATATATCGCCTGGCCGAACACTTGGTGGTGGGCATCTCCCTTGGTTACGGGATAGCCGTAACTTATTCCAACGTCCTGAAACCCAGATTGATAGATCCGGTCAATTCCGGCGGACACTGGATATTGGTGATCCCGGGATTGATGGGGTTCCTCTACATAACGAGGTTCTTTCCCAGGATATCCTGGCTTTCCAGGTACCCGATAGCGCTTCTCATGGGAACGTCCATGGGTGTTGCTTTTCCTCTCACCATGAAAGCGGCGGTGCTGCGGCAGTTGGAAAGCGCGATAATTCCGCTCTATCGGGAAGGCATGAGCTGGGATGTGGTCTTGGGCAGCGTGATCATGTTGCTGGGAACACTGGCGGCTCTTATCTACTTTTTCTTCTCGAAACCTCACAAGGGGCCGTTCTTCGGGTTTGGATCCAGGATAGGCATATGGGTGATAATGTTGGGGTTCGGCGCCACCTTCGGGTTTACGGTGATGGGCCGAATAAGCCTCTTGATAGGAAGGGTGCAGTTCCTGCTGTCGGACTGGTTGCACCTCATAAAATGAATTTCCGGGAGCGGGGACGATTTCCGGCGATCCCGCTCCCGGCTTGACCTTGGAAGAGGCTTTACGTAAATTGCTCCTTCCGGTTCCCGGAGCCCCGGGAACCGCTGGCGGTGCCGGGGTAGCTCAGATGGTAGAGCAACGGACTGAAAATCCGTGTGTCGACAGTTCGATTCTGTCCCCCGGCACCAAACCGGCGAAGATCTTCCGCATAAGTACTTCACGTGCGGCACTTCCGGGTTTCACCGTTCCCTGGAACTGGGGGAGGAAGAGATTCCACCGAGGATAGCGCTTAATTGGAACGTGTTCTCGTCACTGGCGACCGGTGCGGCCAGAAGGGCTTACGAACTGCACAGAAGAATGCCGCCCGACATTGAGTTCGTGGCGTTCGTAACCAAGAATTTTCCGGCGGAATGGAAGAAGGAACTGGAAAATTTCCGGTTCGTAGAAACGAGTGAATCACGTTCCTTCACGAACAGGATCCGGGAGGCGTCGGGTTCCATGTGGAGAAGACTCCTGGATGAGTACCGGTGTGCCGCATGGGTTACCGACACCATCCCGGTTCCGGATCTTGGGGATATCAGGACGTGCGTCACCGTTCATGATCTTCGGTATGTCGCTTCCAGGCGGTACGTGGACCTGAAAAGATACCTTATGCTGAAGCTTTTCATGAAGAATTCCCTGTCCAGGGCCGACCTGCTGGTCACCGTTTCTCAATGGACGGGGCGCATGCTGGAGAAGCGGTACCCGGCCGCGGCCGGGAAACTTCGTGTTGTGCCCAACGCGGTGGACCCGGAAGCCTTCGCCTCGGCCGATGTGAAGCCCCGGTGTCCATACCTGTTGACAGTGGGTCACATGGAGACGAGGAAGAACCTCGTGAACCTCGTGAAAGCTTTTGCAATGACTGCCGGGTCGTGGTCCGGATGTTTGCTCCTGGTGGGGCGGGATCACGGATCATTGTCCTCCGTCATCAAGACCGCCGAGGCATTGGGGGTTGCGGACAGGCTGGAAATCATGCGGAACGTGGATTCCAACGAACTCCCCGGTCTCTACCGGGGAGCGGAGATGGTGGTATGTCCGTCCCGTTACGAAGGATTCGGACTCACGCTGCTGGAAGGTATGGCGGCCGGCAGGCCGGTGATAGCCTCGGAGATACCTCCCCACAGGGAAGTAGCCGCGGATGCTGCGCTTTATTTCCATCCGGACGACGCGGATGCGTTGGCCGAGGCCATTCTCAGGGTTTTGAACGATCGGGCATTGAGGGAGGAACTCGTAACCGGAGGAGCCCGGCGGCTCGAAAGATTTTCGTGGAAGCGCTCGGCGGAAATGCTGGAATCGGTTTACAGGGAACTCGTGGAGGACTAGATGGCCGAAGACTTGAAACCAAGGAACATGAAAAACGGTGATTACCATGCCTTGGTGGAACTCTGGAGCGCTTTCCCCGGGAATACCATGACCGGTGCCGATGGACCGGAGGGATTCAGGAAGTTTCTCGAGGAGAACGGGGAGTATTGTTTCGTAGTCGAGAGCGGAGGCAGGGTGGTGGGTTCCGTGATGGCCGGAGAGGATTCCAGGAGGGGTTACGTGTACCATCTTGCGGTAGAGGTTTCCATGCGGGGGAAGGGGATAGGCTCCGGATTGATGGGTGCCGTGGAGGAAGCCCTCCGGTCGAAGGGTATAGAGAAAGTTCACCTTTTCATCTACGTCGACAACCCTGCGATAGGATTCTACGACAGGATAGGCTGGCATAGGAGGACGGACATAACGGTGATGAGCAAGGTTCTCATCGGTGATGAATTCATGGGTACCAGGGAGGAACGGCAATGACGGACCTGCTGGTACCTCTTTACAATCTTCCTTCGCGACCCGTCATGGAAGGATTCGTGGTGGAAACACCTTTGCCCCACGAATCGCCGGTTCTCCTGGAATTCGTGGAGAAAAACTTCGGCGGAGGGTGGAGGGCCGAAGTCTCCATGGCGTTCACCCGAGTGCCGCCCAGGATCAAGGCGGCGGCGGATTCATCCACAGGGAGGCTTCTTGGATTCTGCTGCTGGGATTGCACCGCCTTGGGTTTCCTGGGACCCGTTGGGGTGATGAAGGAAGCCAGAGGCCGTGGCGTGGGCGGCGCCCTGGTTCTTTCCGTGCTTCATTCCATGGCGGAGGCGGGATACGGTTACGCCGTGGTGGGAGGAGCCGGTCCGGTGGATTTTTTCAGGAGCATTTGCGATGCCCGGGTGATTCCGGGAAGCGATCCCGGGCTTTACGGAAGACTCGGAAAGCGCTCTTGAACGGAACCGGGAGCCTAGAACCCGCTAATCACTTCGAGGTACGCCCGGAAACGTGATTCCCGTGCTCCGGTCACATGATCCGCATTACGGATCCATTCGTTTCCGGCCGCGGCGTGAATCTCCAGGTTATCCAGAGGATAACAACCCGCGTATATCTCAGCGCCGGCGGTATGCTCCACGATTCCCGACGGGAACTTGCCCCCGGCGGACACCGTGTCGGGCCATCCCTCTTCCACCGTACCTTCTCCGTGCCTGGTGCGAGTCAGGGTGATTCCGGCGAGGAACGGCCATGCCGCCGAGGTACCCAGTGACAGGGTCAGCCTGTCGGCGTCGGGGCCCAATTCCGAACCGATCAGGTCTCCGTGGTGCAGGTAGTAATTATGCGGCATCCTTTGACTGTAGACGTACCTGTCTATCCTGGTGTATTCCAGGACGCCTCCGGATTCGATGTTCCGGAGATGGAAGGACGTGCCTGCGGTGATTCCCAGTTTGTCGGGCCTGTTTCCATCGTTCTCGTACTGTATGTCATCGATGAGGAACTCGCCGTAACATTCGAGCCCGGAAACCGGCTTCCACGCCGCATCTATGCACAGAAAGGCGTTGTCGTCCAGGCGTTCGTTCCATTGTACCGGGTACCACGGTATGACCGGATTCATGTACGCGAATTCCAATCCGTCCGCTTTGAAGAGTATGGATTCGCTGAGACCCACTCTCAGGTTTTTCATGAGTTTCACATCGATCCTGTGGGCCGCCAGGTATATGGCGGAATCGGCGTTCAGTGAGGAGAGCAGCCCGTCGAAAGACAGTTTTCCAAGCAGGATCCTGACGGCGAGCATGTCCATGGGAGGGCTGTTGTCCGAGATGAGGAGCCGGGTGAACCTGCCGGGTCCCCACCTTCGGGGTATTCTTCCGAAAGCGGCCGATACCGCGCCCCCGTTCCATTCCAGGTAACCCCAGTCCACGTATAGATGTCTTCCCTTTTCCAGCCCCTGGTGAAAAGGCATGAAGTGGTGCGGTGGAAGTTCATCGGATCCGGTCCAGAGGGAAAGCCTGCAATCCGCCAGCAAGCCGGTCTTGATGAAAGTGAATAATCTCCCGGTAGCTCCGCCCCTGGTTTCCACGGTTCCGTCGACGTGAAGCACCTCTCCGGTCACCGTCCATGAAAGGACCGGACCGGGTTCCGTGCCCGGCGGTGCGCTCTTCTCGAACAGTTTTTCCGCAATTTCGGCCCTTATTCCCCCGGGAGACTCCGCGGAGGGGAACCTTTCATCGAAGAACGGAAGGACGCCGGGAAGCATCTCCATTGACGAAGTTTCCCAAAGGTACAGCCACCAGTTCAAGGGATCTCTCGTGGGCAGGCCGTTGCTGTTGAGAGTTCCCGCCATCGTCACCGCTGCGAGCACCAGGGCCGTCATTCCGGTTTCCTCCTCCTGATCTCCGTCACCGTTTCCACGTGGTCGGTCTGGGGAAACATATCAACGGTGGTGACGGTTGCAACCTCCCACCCGCCGCCCGTTATGATCGAAAGGTCTCTTGCGAGGGTGAAAGGGTTGCAGCTGACGTACACGATCAGGGGTGAGTTCACCCTGCGAAGCGACCTTGCATTGCGGATACCCAGGCCGCTCCTGGGAGGATCCACGATCACGGCATCCCAGGGATGCCTGCTCCTGGTGGTTTCCACCAGGAATTTCCTTACTCTCCCGGTCACGAATTCCACTCCGGTTATCCCGTTTTCCCGTGCGGAAATCCTTCCTCCTTCAGACGAGTCGGTGTTGAACTCCACCGACACCACCCGTCCTCCCAACCGTGCCGCATGCAGGGCGAAGGTTCCGCATCCTCCGTAGAGATCCAGTATGTCGCCTCCCGGAGGAAGCAGCTTCATGACCCTTGCCGCCAGGATCGCCGCCCCCGGTGTATTTACCTGGAAAAAGGTGCCGGCGAAGACGGTGAAAGTAATTCCCGGCAGTTTCTCTTTGAAGGATACTCTCCCGCCGGAACCTTCCCATCCGTCTGCGGATTTCCATGCGGCCGCCGTTTCTCCGCCCAGGTGGGGAATACCTCCGGCTGGAATTGGAGAGAACTCTACGATCGAAGTGCCCGTTTCCGGGGATGCCCTCACGGAGATGCGCCTGCACCCGGGCAGAGGTTTTCCCGCCAGGTGTGCGTAAACCTTGCGACCGCTTTCGTTCAGCAGGGGACAGTCATCCACCGGGAAGGGGTCTCCCTTGTAAGCGTGGAGGCCCGGCCCCATGGAAGTCATGTCGAAGGAGACCCTGTTCCTGTATCCACGGGTGAGGGGAGACTGCAAGGTACGGTCCGTAACCCCGTAGTCCGGTTCGATGTTCATCCTGTCCAGAGCTTTGGTAACCCAACGTTTCTTCCAGTACAACTGCATCGGATATTCCAGGTGTTGCAGGGAGCAACCTCCACAGGTTCCGAAGTAAACGCAGAAAGGCTTCACCCTGTGGGGTGACGGCTCCAGGACTTCGATCAGTTCGGCTTCGATGAAATTGCCGGCTTCCCTGACGGGCTTGCACGATACGGTTTCACCGGGGAGGGCGCCCCGGATAAAGACGGCTTTGGCGCCGCTTTCCCGGGAAATTCCACCCACGGAATTACCAAGGGCGTTTACTTTCCTTATCAGTACGTTCATGTCAGTACCCGGAAGGGTCGAAAGCACGTCTTCTCGCGTGCCACTCCCTGCGCCAGGCGGAAAATCGTCTCTCGTCTATAGCCATTCTTATCTTGCCCATCAATACCGAGAAGTAGTGAAGATTGTGTATGGTGGCCAATATGGGCGCGAGCCACTCCTTGGCGATGAAAAGATGCCTGAGATAGCTCCTCGAATGAGTGGTGCAGGTATAGCAACGGCACCCGGGCTGTACCGGGGACATGTCGTCCGCGAACCTTGCGTTCCTGATGTTCAGGTGCCCTCCGGGAACGAAGAAACTTCCTCCCCTGGCGTTCCTGGTGGGAACCACGCAGTCGAACATGTCCACTCCCATGGCGGTGAAATCCACCAGGTCCTCGGGCTTGCCCACTCCCATAAGATACCTGGGTCTTTTTTCAGGCAGGTGGTCGATGCAGGCGCCGACGGCTTTCATCATCTGTTTCCTGGGTTCCCCCACCGATATTCCACCTATGGCGTAACCATCGAAATCCATTCCGGCCAGAACATCGGCGGACTTTCTGCGAAGATCCGGAAATCCTCCTCCCTGGACTATTCCGAAGAGGGCTTGGTGGTTTTCCGGGTGAACTTTCCGAGCCCTTTCCGCCCATCTCAGCGTCAGTTCCAGGGATTCTTCCGTTCTGGTCCTGTCGCTCGGTTGTTCGAGACATTCGTCGAGCACCATCATTACGTCACTGTCGAATGCCATCTGGAGCTTTATGACCTTTTCCGGGGTGAGCGTATGGGTCGACCCGTCCACGTGGGACTGGAACCGGTATCCCTCTTCGGATTGCTTCCGGAGCCGGGAGAGGCTGAACAACTGGAATCCTCCGCTGTCCGTCAGGATATTGCCGTTCCACGACATGAAGGAATGTAGTCCGCCCGCTTTCTCGATGATCTCTTTTCCCGGCCGGAGATACAGGTGGTAGGTGTTGCAGAGGATGATGCGCCACCCGTCCTGTTGCAGGTCGGAGTTCCTGGCGGTTTTCACGGTGGCCTGGGTCCCCACCGGCATGAAAACCGGAGTCTCTACCGGGCCGTGGGCGAGGTGAAAAACCCCCCGACGTGCCTTGCCGGAGCGGGTGAGCAGGGTAAATTCGGGTCTTTTCAGTGCGGATCTCCCTCTGCGTGATTTCCTACGGTCCCCGTTACGGGTTTTGCGTATTCCAATGAATCTTCCGCTGATGGTCTTATGTATTCCGGCGAGTTCCCCGTCACGGGTTTTACATATTCCAGTGAATCCTCCGCCGCGGGTTTTACGTATCCTGAAGAGTCCCCGGTCGGGGGTGTTCCCACGGTGTACGGAGATTCGTCGATTATTACGGTGTCCCCGGAAGCGGGCCGGGTTAGTTCTTCAATCGACGCCTCCCCGGAATTACCGGAGTCCGGGGAGGCGCTCGTCCCGGTCGAATCTACGGTTTCCCCCTCGTCAACGCATGTTTCGGAAATGTTCTCCTCGATTCGCGGTACGGGGAGGCCGTTCCCGGAAGTTTTGGGTTTCGCCGTGGTTTCAATTGATTCGACCCGTCGTACCGGGAGAGAGATGGCGGAATCCATGGCGATGGAGTCGGAGTCACACAGCAGGTCTTCCATTGAGACGGAGAGATCTTCTTCCAGGAGAAGAATGGCATGGTCGGGATCCAAACGCCTGATTCCTTCCAGTTCGAGTTCTAGATCGGCTTTCATATCATTTCGGTAATACAGGCTTGCCAGCCTGACCCTGGCTTCAAGGCAGTCCGGAAACAGGGCTTTCATTTCGAGATACCCGGCCAATAGTTTTCTGTCTGTCACTGAAAGGCCGCCCGCGTCAACCTCGGGCTTCTCACCGGAACCGCCGTTGTGACGGTTCAACGGCACGAAGGTGATGAGTGCCGCCATCAGAAAGGATATCAGGGTGTACGCCACTACTTTGAACAGAGCTTTCTTCCTGCCGGACAGGATTACGTCATCCGGCCTGGGATCCATATTTTCATCCACCGGAACTATGCGCGTGCCGGAAAAGAGTTGTATCAGGTTTAAACCCTCTTTCGTAACGGGCACCAATCCCGCTCCGAACAGAAGAACCAGGAGAGGGGTCGCGAATACGCGCCTGAACGTATGCCATTCCCCGGGCTTACCTCCGTCGAGACGGACTTCCCCCAGGCCCAGAGCCTCCAGGGGATTGTTTTTACTTCCCCGGGACGGACCAGATTCCAGCCAGGCCAGGAGAATGGCTGCGAAACAATAGCTTACGGGCAGGAGCGTGATCCAGTCGTCGGACAGCAGGCCTATGACCGCGTCGAACAGAACGGTCCAGGAGATTATCGCGGAAATTTCCAGCAGCAGGAGACGCATCATTTTTCCGGGACCGGGCGCGATACCCCTCCTCAACGCGTGTTTCTTGGCCGTTACCGTCATACCGCGGAATTCCTTTCGATGAGCATGGCATCCCCGTAACTGTAGAAGCGGTATCTTTTCTCTATCGCGTGATCGTAGGCTTTCATCATTCTTTCGTATCCCATGAATGCTGCGACCAGGCAAAGCAGCGAACTGCCGGGGAGGTGGAAATTCGTTATCAGGGCGTCGACGTTCCTGAACTCGTAGGGAGGATATATGAAAAGGTTCGTCTCGCCGGACAGAGGTTCTCCGGATTCAAGATTCACCGTTTCGAGTATCCTGGTGGTGGTGGTTCCCACGGCTACTATCCTGCCTCCTTCACGCCGGACTTTTCTCAGAATTTCCAACATTTCCCCGGATATGTGGTATTCCTCGGGTTCCAGGGTGTTTTCGGAGAGTTCCTCGAAACGCAGGGGCTGAAAGGTGCCGGGTCCCACGTGGAGGGTCACGAAGCCGTGTCCTATTCCCGCCCGCTCCAGCCTTGCCAGGAGTTCGGGAGTAAAATGCAGACCGGCTGTAGGTGCCGCGACCGCGCCGGTCCTGGAGGCGTAAACCGTTTGATATCTGTAATCATCGAGTTCCTCAGGTTTCCTTTTGATGTATGGCGGCAGTGGAACGGTGGCCAGGCTTTCGAGTTCCTTCTCAGCATCGCCGGAGGAATGGAAAGCGATGACGGCCCTTCCGTGTTCCAGGCGTCTTTGCACGGTACACGAGAGCCGGTCTCCCAAAATGAATTCCGTGCCCTCCCTTGCCGATTTTCCCGGCCTGACCATGGCCTTCCATTCACCGTTATCCAGCATTTTCAGCAGGAATATCTCCACTTTTCCTCCGGTAGCGGCTTTCCTGCCGGCAAGCCTGGCTTTGAATACCTTCGTGTCGTTCAGGACCAGGTAATCTCCGGGTTTCAGCAATGCGGGCAGTTCCCTGAACGTGTGATCCAGGAACCCGTCGCCGTCGGGGGGAACATAGAGTAACCTGCTGGCATCGCGTTTTTCCAGTGGCTCCTGTGCGATAAGCCCGGGAGGAAGATGGTACCGGAAGCTGCTCAGTGTCGGCTTCATGACACCGGGAACCTCAACGTGAACCACGTACCGAAACCATGCCTGCTCCGTACGTTGATCGTGCCGCCCATGAGACTTGTGAAATTTTTCACTATAGAGAGCCCGACACCCAGTTTGTCCTTTCCGGTCGCGGAAGTGTAAAAACGATCGAATACTTTGGGAAGGTCTTCCGGCCGGATACCGTCGCCGGTGTTGAACACCTCCAGGAGCCAATGTCCGGTGCTGTCCGGTTTAACCGTTATCTTGACATGGCCTCCGGGCTTGTTGTATTCGACTGCGTTGTCAACGAGGTTTATCAGTATCTGTTCCAACTTGGTCCTGTCCAGATAAGCGTCAAAAGGTTTTTCGGGGTATTCCGCCGAAACGGTCACCCCGTGCGATTCACCCTTCCCTGTGAAAATAGGCATCAGTGACGAGATCACCTCGCAGGGTTCCAACCATGAGACTTCCGGGAAGTTCTTGCCCAGCTCCATTTTCAGCAAGTTCAGTATTCTTTCGGAAAACTCGGTCAAATCGGTGAGGGCCCTTTTCATCGCTTCCAGGTGGTACCCACGTTCACCACGGGAATCCCCGCCGGATTCCGGCAACATGTCTAAATTTCCTCTCAGGGTGGATATGGAAGAGTTCAACCGATGGGATATGTGCATTAGCAAGTCATCGAGGTCACGTTGGAAAGAGAGGACCGGCCTACCGTTTTCGTCCTTCTTATCATCTCCGTTCTCTCCTTCCCTCCGGAAGAACCAGAGGGAGAAGATTGCCGCCAGTATATCCAGGATGCTGCCCACGGGGTATCCGAAAGCGTTCCTCATGGTGCTGCCCATGGTCAGGGTTCCTATGGTCTCACCTCTTGATCTTATGGGTATCGACATTTCACTCCTGGACGAAGAAAAGACGATGGAGTAGCGCTGATCCGTAGCGGTATCCGGCACGTAACAAATTTCCGAATGCGTGTATGCCCAGGCTGCTATCGATGGTATGTCCAGTCTCAATGTCCCGGGTTCCGTGCCGGTGCCTACGTGGATCAGCGGTTCCAGGAGGGATTTCTTGTCACTCACCGTGTGCACGACGATGAAGTCCGCGCCCACTGCGGAGCTTATGCGTCCAAGGATATGTTCCACGTCGGTATTCTTTTCCTGTAACGTATCCAGGAAGTCCGAAAGGAAACCTATGAATTTGAAGATACCGTCCAGTTTGTCTATGGTTTGAATGTATTCACCGAACAGCGGGGTCATTTCCAGTATCAGCCTGCCCAGTCCGGTCAGTACTTTGGAGGGTAGACCGGTCATCCTTATGCAGGCTCCGCCTTGCTTGACGCCGGTGGGGATGGTGAGACTGTACCCGTTTTCTTCTTCGGTCCAAGTCGGACCGGATATGTCCTGCGGATCGATCTCCAGGAGCGGGGAAAACGCTTCGCCCACGGTCACTTTCTTCGACCTGGAAACGAAAGAAACCCCTATGGCTCCGCTTCCCGCCCTGAGGAATTCCAATATGGTGCGCGTGTAGTCCCGTGATTGGTGATCGGCGTTATGCAGGACTTCCACGAGTTCATCCACGGCTCTTTCCGGAATATTACGCCCGGAGGAATCGCCGCGTCCGTCCGCAGGCACCAGGAAGAGCAGGAAATGTTTTCTGTCGGGCAACAGGGCGCAGGTGGCGTTGAAAGTTTCGGAATCGTCTCCTGTTTTCAGGTTAATCCTGAACCTGAAAGGGGCGAGCACGGTTTCGAATCTGTTCTTCAATAACATGCATACGGTGTTCTTGTGGTCGGGATCCACCCAGTCGATGAAATTGCTTCCCGCACCACGGTCGTCGTTCCTGAACATCGTCGCGGCCGGACGGTTGATCCTGGAAACGATACAGTTCTCATCTATGAAAATCGCGGGAATTCCTATATTTGAGAACAGCATGTCCGCAAATTTCGAGACGTCGTATTCCATGGATTTTATCGACATCGAAGGCAGCATGAAAGATACCACCAGGAGTTCGTTCATCGGTCCAGCCTTCCGGACGGACATCACCCTGGATTTCCTGCCCGTGCTCCCGGCGGCCTTCGTGAGGATAGAGAAATCCTGTACCGGTTTTCCCCTGATGCAGTCTCCCGCCGCCGCAAGGAAGGCATTTTTGGATATACCGTCCAGGAAATCATCCAGGGTTGACAATTCGAAACCGGCAAAGAGTTTCCTGGCGGAATCTGTAACCGAATAGATTCTCCCGGATACGTCCGCCAGTATCCCGGCCTTTTCACCCACGGCGGTTTCCAACCAGGTTTCCAATCCCACCTGGGAGGGGACTTTAAGAGTAATCAGCCGACCGCCTGGAAGGGTCATGCACATGGCGATATGGATTTTATCGCGGAGTTTCAAGGGATGGGAACCGTCTTCCAGGGACGCGAGGGTCCTGATCATGCCGGCGAGGTTAATGGAGTCATCCCCGACCAGCGCAGCCAGGGAGGCATTGGCTTCCGGTTCGCCTTTTGCTCCGATCCATACCGCCGGTACGTCGGCCGGTATTTCCACGATGAATTTCTCGGGGTTCATACCAGCCCTTTCAGGAAAAAGTTTCCTTTCCCGCCGAGTCCCCGGGAACCTTGCAGGACGATAAACAATTTCTATATTAAATACCATCCCGAGGGAGGTTTTCTTGAACCGACAGTGTCTGGTCAAGTGGGAGGTGTCGGCGGACACCCGCGAAGAAGCCATATGTGAGTTGCTCGATGAATTTTCTTTCAGGGAAACGACCAGGGAACTCCTGAGAATAGCTCTGGAGACCCGGGAAGTCGCACAGCCCACGATTGTTCACGAGGGTATCGCCATGCCTCATTGCAGGAGTATCCTGGTGGATGACTTCATGATCGTGCTGGGAAGGTCCGAACAGGGTATCCCGTGGCCCGATGACGAGGTGAACCTGATAATCCTCTTCATATCACCGGTGAAAGCCACCGGCCCGGCGGAACACCTGGAACTGATAAAGCACTTGGTGAAGGTGCTAAGGTCAGGTGGGGCGGAAAAAGCTCTGGCGGCGAAAACACCGGAAGAAATCGCCAAGATCCTCAAATTCGACTATAAGAAAGCGGCCTCCGATGAATAGAGAACTCGAGAAGCTCATAAGCCTGCACGATTTGGACGTCATGATATCGGACCTGGTGAACAAGGACATAAGTAAGCAGGAAAAGAAACTGGGTCTGTCTCCCGATGTAGCGTTGTCACAGTTGCAGAAGATGAGGGAGGAACTCGTAGCCACCATCGACAGGAGACACAGGGAGATGTACGACCGCCTGGCGAAGCATTATGGAAACGCCGTGGTTCCCGTGGTGAACCGCAGATGCAGCGGATGCTTCACAAAACTCCCAACGGCGATGATGTCTTCTTCTAGCGGGAAAGACGTGGTCACGACGTGTCCTACCTGCGGCAGATTCATATACCAATGCGACTGATCCGACGTTTTTGAACGGAGATATCGAGATGTTGTTCGAGGATGTGAAGGAAGCGTTGACGTACGACGACGTTTTGCTCCTCCCCGGGAAGTCCGAAATCCTTCCCTCCGAAGTGGATCTCAAAACGAAGTTAACGAAAAACATCGTACTCAACATACCCATTCTCAGCGCCGCAATGGATACGGTCACGGAAGCGGAAATGGCCATAGCCCTCGCCCAGGAGGGCGGCATGGGAGTGATTCACAAGAACCTTTCCCCGGAAAATCAGGCCGAACAGGTAAGAAAAGTCAAGAGAGCGGAAAGCGGTGTAATAGTCGATCCCATCACCCTGGATATCGATGCGTGCATTTTCGATGCACTGGTGTTGTCCAGGGAACACGGTGTTTCCGGTTTTCCCGTCATTGACGGAGGAAGGCTGGCCGGAATGCTGACCAACCGGGATTACCAGTTCGTGGCCGATGAGAAGACTCCGGTCATGGAACTGATGACGCCATGGGACAAGCTGGTTACGGCTCCCCCGGACACCAGCCTGGAGGACGCCTTGGTGTTGATGAGGAAACACAGGCTCGAAAAGCTGCCCTTGGTTGACGACGACCGTAAGCTTTTCGGACTGATTACCGTTAAGGATATACACAACGCCATATACTACCCTAATGCCTGCAAGGACGATTCCGGAAGACTAAGGGTGGGAGCGGCCGTGGGAGTTGGAGAAGACGCTCTGAGAAGATCCGTTCTGTTGGTGGATGCGGGTGTGGATTGCATATTCATAGATACCGCTCACGGACATTCCGTCAGGGTGCTCGAAACGGTCGAACTGATCAAATCCAGGTATCCTCTCATTTCCGTGGTGGCGGGAAACGTGGTGACGCCCCAGGCTACGGAAGACCTGATAAAAGCCGGGGCTGACGGGGTTAAAATAGGGGTCGGGCCAGGGTCGATATGTACCACCAGGGTAATTGCCGGTGTGGGATGTCCGCAGTTCACGGCGGTGAATCTTTGTGCGGAGGCCGCCGGGCGATTCGATGTACCGGTGGTCGCCGACGGCGGAATAAAATATTCCGGCGACATCGTGAAAGCGCTGGCTGCGGGTGCCGCCTCGGTAATGATAGGCAGTCTTCTCGCCGGTATAACTGAGAGCCCCGGGGGAACCATCATCTATAAAGGGCGAAAATACAAGATATACCGGGGAATGGGATCTCTCGGAGCGATGAGGGAAGGCAGCGCGGACAGGTATTTCCAGGATGACAGGAGCGAAAAGAAGTACGTTCCCGAAGGAATCGAGGGTATGGTTCCTTTCAAGGGCCCCCTCGTGGATTACCTCAACCAGTTGTTGGGAGGATTGAGACAGGGGATGGGGTACGTTGGAAGTCCCACGGTGCGAGAATTGCATTCGAGCGCGAAAATCGTCAGGATAACGTTTGCAGGCCTGAAGGAAAGTCATGCCCACGATGTGTTGATCACCAAGGAAGCTCCCAACTATTCCATGGATGGTCATGCTTTCTGATCTACTCAAGACTATAGCCTCCGATTGGAAGATTCTTCTCCAGGAAGAAGATTATATCCTGGCCAGGGTCGAAATCGACGGAAAGAGCATGCTGGCAGAGATCAGCGTGGGTTATTCCGGGGGTATTCCCCCCTCCCGGTGGCCCAGGGTGAGCGGAGTGCTTCACGCCGATTCGGAGATGTTCCCCACGGCGGTGGAAGGAGCCAGGATACTGCTCTTTTCAATCCCTAAGGGTTCGGAGGTCTACCTGGAGAAGATAAGGCGTGGAGGGGCGCTTTCGGAAATAGACGCCATCAACGTGGGGCGGCGGATGCTGGGCATTCTCCGTAGACTGCATGATGCCGGTTATCGCGCAGGGTATCTGGGTCCGGAAAACGTTCTCGTGACGCCGGCGGGTGATCATTACATTCTTGCCGGGGCCAGGGGCATTCCGGATACGCCGTTCTCGCCACCGGAGGCTGTGGGAAGCAGGGCTCACGATCCCAGGAGCGACGTTTATGCGCTCGGCCTCCTCATGTTCAGACTGATCGCCGGAAGTGACGCTCCATCCGTACAGGTGGATGCCTGGAATAAGTTATCCGAAGGGATGCTTCGCCTGTTGGAGGGCATGATCAGTCCCGAGGTGGACGACAGGTATGCCAATCTGGTCATATTATCCAGAAAGATGTCCACGGTGAAGCCGGAAGTACGGAAGGGGTTCTCAGAAAAAGAAACGGAACATGGAAGAAGCTCCCGGAAAAAGGAGAAAAAAACTTCACCGTGGGTGTGGATCGTGATCGTTTTTGGAATTACGGCGGCTCTGGCGGCCGCCTGGCTGGTTTTCGGCGCCGGAAGGAAGGCCGAGGAAACCCCGTCCGTGGTGGAAACCACGATTCCGGAAGTTCCCGCAGATACTTCCGAGGCGGGGTGCCGTCCTGCGGACACCGTGGAGACGGCCGCACTTCCCGTGGAACCCGTCGTGTTCGAACCCGTGATCTGGGTCAGTAATTGTACCGGAATGCCGGGAGTGGCCAGTAGGTTCAGGCAAGGTCCCGCCGCCGATTTTTCCAGTGTGTACGCATGTACGGGAAGTCGAAGAAACAACTCGATTCTCCTGGCCAGAAGACCGGAGCCGCGCGGTTCGCTCGAAGATTATGCTAAACTCTCCGCCGTGGCCGCGGACCTTGTTTCCGGTGATACTTCCATGACGGTGTTACCGGTTGACTTGACGATACTTCTCGGGGACGACCTGACTGGCGGCTTGGCTCCCGGTACCGGAGGCACCTCCGGGTCGCCCGCAGGTACTCTCTATGTCGACGTGGTCAACCATGGAGTGGAAGGCTCCTTCAATGGTATGGGTGCGGCCACGTGGACGGGATCCGTCCTTGAAAACGGCTACCTGGACATCGACGGGGAGAAATGGGTGGTGGAGGTCGTCGACATTCGCAACGGAGACAGGCTCAACGACGAACTGGGAATTCCCAGGGAACTGGATAGTACCTTGTTCCTTTACAAACGGGACGTGGAAGTGCTGAAATCCGCCGAGGAGGAGATAAGGAGGATATTCCGTCTTCCCCGGAACGATGGTTCGTCCCACCCTCCCGATCCCCCCGATTTATGGGTTTTATTGGCCCGCTGATTCGTGGAGTTTCATTGACTTTTTCGAGGTATACAGAGTATAATCCCAGGCTTTTCTTTCAATTGGAGGCCGGATGAAATTCAACATAAACAGCAAAGTAGTCGATCCGATCCATGGAGCCGGCGTCATCTCCGAGATATCCGATCAACTGGTTTCCGGCGAGATGTGCAAGTGCGTGGTCATCGATATCGTAATCGGCAAAAAAAGAGTCCTGGTGCCCGTGGAAAATCTTAACCAGGCCGACTTGAGGCCGGTGGTCACCAAAAAGGAACTGGACGAAGCCCTGCAGGAACTCAACGGGAAACCCGAGGAGTTGCCCAAGGACTGGAGACGCAGGATAGAAAAGCTCAAGAGCAGGGTTCACTCTGGAGAACCCAAAGAAGTGGCCAGGGCGATAAGGGACATCATAGCCAGATCTATGTTGAACAAGATGAATCCGTCGGAGAAAAGGGTTTTGAACGAAGCCATCAACGTTTTCGCCGGAGAGGTGGCCCTGGTGCGCGACATGCGCAGTGACCTGGCCAAGGAGATGATCAAGGAATCGGCAAGGAAAGGGATCCGGGAATACCTGAAAAACCTGGAACTCGAAAAAGAAGCCTCCGAAAAGGAGAACGATAAGTCCGGAGAAGACGACGCCGATCTCATTGAAGACGATATTGAGGATTTCGAGAAGGAATGATTTCTTTCCATACCGATGTTTCTTCCGACCGCGGACCCGGCGAAGAGGATTAGATGCTTCCAGACGGGAAAATCGATTTTCCGGAAAAAGTATTGTTGATGAAAGTCTCCACCGGGAGTTTAAGGGCCGGGCCCGCGGAGGAGATGGAGTCCCTCGTCAGGTCGGCGGGAGGAAAGGTGGCCGCCGTCGAGGTTCAAAACCGTAATCGACCGGATCCGAAGTATTTCGTCGGAAAGGGCAAGGCGGTCGAGCTTAGGGAATCGGCCCTCGCCGGGAACATTTCCACCATCGTTTTCAACCGTAATCTTACTCCGGGACAGGCTTCCAGGCTGGAGAAACTTACCCGGTGCAAGATCATAGACAGAACGGAACTCATTCTTGCGATCTTCGCCTGGCGGGCCAGAACTACGGAAGCCAAGCTGCAAATAGAGCTTGCCCAGCTAAGGTATTCGCTACCCAGGCTTTCCGGAATGTGGCATCATTTCTCACGGTTGGGAGCCGGTATCGGAACCAGGGGTCCGGGCGAGACTCAGCTGGAGATAGACCGGAGGCGGGCCAGGACCAGAATCGGTTTTCTCGAGAGGCGCATAAGGAGGATGGAATCCAGGTGGCGAGTAGTTCTGGACAGGAGAAGCGACCTGTTCGAAGTGGCGGTGGTGGGATATACCAATGCGGGGAAGAGCACCCTGGTAAACGCCCTGTGCGGTACGAAACTGTACACCGAGGACAAACCTTTTGCGACCCTGGACACCACGTCCAGACGCCTGGAACTTCCAGACGGTTCAGTGGTGCTTGTCTCGGACACCGTGGGTTTCATCGACGATCTTCCGGAAACCCTCGTGGCCAGTTTCCACACGACCCTTGACGTGGCTAGGAACGCGGATCTGCTTCTCGTGGCGGTGGACAGGTCCAGCCCCTACAAGGAGATTCAGTTGCGTGTCGTCAAGAAAGTTCTCGATAGGATAGGCGTGGATGGAAAAGTTCCACGCTTGACCGTTTGGACCAAGTGCGATCTGGCGGAACGCCATCGTTTCCCCGGTGACGGTGTGCCGGTTTCCTCCATGACGGGTGCCGGACTGGATGAACTCAGGATTGCCGTGATGAACGCCAGGGATGCGGGGCTTGACTGGTTCGAGGTTCTCATGGATCGTTATGATGGAGGTATTGTCAACTGGCTTTACACCAATTGCGTGGTCAAGAATGTTACCAGGTGCGAGGAAGACGGGTCGACCAGGATCGTGGCCGGTATCACGAAAGGCTGCGATGCCCTGGAAAAGAAACTGTTGGAGTCGGGTTTGCTGAGGCGTTTGAGAATACTGGGCAAGTCCGAAACCGGATACCGGGGTTGAGAGAGATGCACGATAACAGTGAAGCCGTAAACCTTCTAAAGGTACTGGAACGAAGATTGGAGAGTTTGAAGGAACTCTATTCGAGTGACCTGATATCGGAGAATACTCTTGCGGGGCAGATACTGGAGCTTCTCGTCACGAATGAGGCCAAGACCTACTGGGACCTGGAGATGAAGAAGGACATGACGGCGAGACGTATGCTGAAGATGCTGGAGGATCCGGACCAGTGGGAAAAGGATGCCGCCGTCCCGGAAGAGGATAGAAAAAACATTCTCAAGCAGAGGCTCGTGGATATCTTTCTGGAAGACGACCAACCTTACGATCTGGTGCTGGAAAAATTGCTGGATACCGTCAACGTTCCCCATTTCGAAACTTTGGTCTTCAACCGCAGCGACCGCCAACCCAAGAAGAAGGGTGCCAAGCTGAGCATCCTCGACTGATCCGTTCCCGTTACGACAGACGTTACGGGGATTTCGTGGGGAGTGGATGAAAAAGATATTGCTCAACGGGGCCGGGGTACTTCTTACGGCCGTGGCGATGTATTACATCGTGGATACGATGGTGAGCGGCGCCCGTGAAGCCGGCGGCCTTTCGAACCTCCTGGAGTTCGACGTGCCGATGTTCGCCGTTTCTTTCGTATTGATGCTGGTGCACCTGCTGTCCGCCGCATGGTCCTGGCAGAAGGTCTGTAACGTAGCCGGGGCTTCCATTACCTTCAGGCAGGCTTTCGACGTTCATTTCCTGGCGCAGGTGGGAAAGTACGTACCCGGCAAGGTATGGAGCGCGGTAGGCAAGATAGGCCTTTCGAGAAAGATAGGGCTTAGCGGCGTCCGGACGGGGCATGCCCTTGTCCTGGAGAGCATACTCATAGTTTCCGGCTGCCTGATCGTTTCATTGCCGGTGATTCCTTTCGTGGCTGTAAGGATGGGATTGGGAGAAGGAGTAACCGTGGCCCTGGTGGCCGTTATGGTTCTACTGGTCATGGCTGCCGCTCATCCGGCGGCCCTGGGTGTTTTAGTCAAGATCTTTTCAAAAGTGACCGGTCGTAACGTTTACGTAGGTGATGCCGATTTTCGGAACGTACTGGGCCTTCTTCCGGTCTACGTACTGGTCTTGCTGTCGCAGGGTATCGCTTTCTTCTTTCTCGCCAGGAGTTTTGGAGTGGATTTACCGTTCTGGCCCGGTATTTTCCTAATGCCCACCGCTGTGGGAGTAGGTTTCCTGGCCCTCTTTTCTCCGGGAGGGCTGGGGATAAGGGAGATATCCCTGGTTTGGCTCTTGTCGGTGGTGGTACCCGAAGTGGAGCCGGCCGGGATCTCATTACTGGCCATCGCCGCCAGATTGTGGATAACCCTGGGGGAGATTATGGCCTTCCTGGCGGCGATGGCGTCGTGGAAAGGATACGCGTCCGGGGACTAGACGGAGCCGTCCTTCTCTTTGCCCGCCAGTATATTGGTATTTTCGTAGATCCTGAACAATACTATCGTTACTTCCATCCACGCCCTTATGAACACCAGGTACAGGATGATGATCACCGGTCCGAAGATCAAAGCCGCCAGGCCGGTGCCGGTGCCTTGGCTGAATCCTCCTATTACGATGAACAGATACACCAGTGCCATAAGGAAGATCACCAGGGTGTAGAGAAATTTAACCAGCTTCGGGAAGACGAAGTTTTCGAAAGAAAAATCGAAAAGTGACTGCATGAAACCTTTTTCCTGCATTATTGATCCTTTCAAGGTTGCCGGTACATGTACCTGCCGGATTCCCCCAGTTCTTCCAATACCAAGATTGCGGAGTCCGCGAAAGTTCCTTCCGGTTCGAGGAACAGGTACCGCTTAATGGCATCCCCGGCTCTGAGGTAGTCTTCCCATTCCAGGTATACTTTTACCAATTCCCAGCATGCCGGGGCATATCCGGCTTCCACCGCCGGCAGCAGGAGGTTCCTGGCCTCCTGACTCCTGCCCGTAAGCCTGTAGACCCTGGCCAGCAATACCGTGAAATCCATAGCTGAGTCGCCGCCGCCCAGGGAGACGCCTCTCTCGAACCAATGTTCCGCCGCGAGAGGATCGTCCAGTTCCATGTTGATTTTTCCGCAAATCATCCACACCGGCGGTTCCCCGGGAGAGAGATCGAAGGCGGTCTCGGCAAGCGGGGCCGCACTGTCGGGTTTACCGGTTTCCAGGAACAGTTTCGCCAGTTCCAGGTAGCCCCTGTAGTCGTCGGGACACGTTTCCATGTACTGTCGGAAATGCTCCGCGGCGCTTTCGAACGAACCTCTCTTTACGTCTACCAGGCCAAGGCCCAGGATGGCTTCCGGAAAATCATCACCGATGTCGAGTACGGTGTTGAATTCCTCCTCGGCCTGTTCCGGCAGGCCCTGGTTCAGGTAGGCCATACCCGTTTCGAGATGTAAGGACGCGGAGAGTTCGTCCATGTTCATTGACAGTGTTATGAGCACGATCAGAAACGTCACCATCTATATTCCTACTTTCCCTTGAATCCTTAGTATCATATCTTCCCCCGTCGATTGTGTCACGCAAACCTCCGGAAAGGGCATGCTCATGGAGAGATACGATCTCGCGGTGATAGGAGGGGGTCCTGCAGGCTACGTTCCGGCTATCAGGGCTGCCCAGATGGGGAAAAAGGTGTTGGTTTTCGAGGAAGATGAACTGGGAGGAACCTGCCTGAACAGGGGGTGCATACCTACGAAAACCTTGGTGGCGGCGACGGATCTGCTGAGGAAAGCCGCATCCTCCGGGAAATTCGGCTTGGAGGGGAGACTCGGATTCAGGTGGCAGGCTCTTTCCAAGCGAAAGAACGCCGTGGTAACGAGGCTCAGAAAGGGTATACGATCGCGTTTCGAACAATTGGGGATAACGCTGCTTCCGGTTCATGCCGAGATAGAAGAACCCGGTGGGATAATCGCCGGAAACGAGAGGGTGGCGGCTGACAATATCCTGCTTTCACCCGGTTCCAGGCCGTTTCTGCCCGGTCCCCTGGCGGTGGAAGGGGTGGATACCAGCAAGGAAGTGTTGTCCTGGGAGGTTCTTCCCGCGAGCTTGATAATAGTGGGTGGTGGTGTGATAGGATGCGAATTCGCATCGATTTTCTCGAGACTCGGGGTCGATGTGACGATCATCGAAATGCTGCCCTCCATACTCCCGGGCATAGACCGGGATGTCAGGCAGGTGGTGGAGAAGTCCTTCAGGAGATCAGGCATCACCATCATGGCCGGCGTCGGCGCTTCGGGGGTCGATTTCGCGGATGGAAAGGTATCCGTTGCCCTGGATGGTGGGAAGGTACTGGAAGCGGAAAGAATACTGGCGGCCGTGGGCAGGCGACCCAGGCTGGGGGATCTGGGCCTGGATCGCGCCGGTGTGGAGTATGACGAAAAAGGCATCGTGACCGATGATGTCCAGATGACCAACCTGCCCGGCATTTACGCGGCGGGGGACGCTACCGGAAAATGGCAGTTGGCGCACGCCGGAAGCGCCCAGGCCCTGGCGGCGGTGGACCACATGTTCGGGGAAGGAAAGAGAAGGGTTCACCCGGACAGGATGCCGGGATGCATTTTCACCAGTCCGGAAATAGCCGTGGTGGGCCCCGGAGAAGAGGAGTGGAGGAAACGGGGAGTAGACGTGGAAGTGGGAGTATCCAGGTTCATAGCCAACGGTAAGGCCGTAGGAATGAACGAGACCGAGGGGTTCGTAAAACTGATCGCCAGACGTTCC
>JAMOUX010000023.1 GCA_027067855.1 Candidatus Fermentibacteraceae bacterium | reverse complement strand
AGGTGTACGCAGGGGTGGCCGGTGTGGACGTCCGGCGCTGGAGGCCGTTCTTTCCGGTGCGGCCCGCGGAGAAGAATTGGGCGGACGGGCTCGGGCTTTACGGAACACTTTTCGCCGTGGCTCCCGGGGGGGGCAGGAACCCCAGGGACACGGTGCTCGAAAAAAGATGGAGCGTGGCCGGGTACGCCCGGGTAGTGGAGATGCTTCTTTCCGCCGGTCTGAATGTGGTGCTCCTGGGAGGAGAAGGCGACCGTGATGTTGCGCGGGCGTTGAAGGCGAAAGTGGGGAACATAGTGACGGACCTGGTGGGAAAGACCACCTGGGGCCAGGCGGCCGCGGTGCTGGACCGGTGCCGGGGTTTCCTGGGCGCGGACAGCGGGACGGCCCACCTGGCGACGGCCAGGTTCGTGCCCTCTGTGGTGCTTTTCGGTCCCTCGGATCCCGACGCCCTGTACCCTCCCGGCCTGGTTGTCCCGGTGAGGGGGCGGGCCGACTGCGCACCGTGCTATTCCAACAGCAGGTTTCCCGGGTGCGTCGGATCGCGGGCGTTCTGCATGGAGTCCATAACCCCCGACGAAGTGTGGCACGCGGTGGAAATGATCCTGAGAACCGGCGGGGATACGCGGCGATGAAAATCTCCATGGTCAACCCGCCGTTCCTTCCCGGTTACAGCAGGGGCCAGAGGAGCCCCGCGGTGACCAAGAGCGGTACCCTCTACTACCCCATTTGGCTGGCTTATGCAACGGGAGCGCTGGAGCGTGCCGGCCATGACGTTCAACTTATAGATGCCCCGGCGTCCGGCCTCGGATTCGATGAAGCGATGCGGCTTGTAGCCGAGCATGATCCCGCCCTGGTGGTGGTGGAAACCTCCACTCCTTCCATAGTTTCGGATGTGGCTTTCGCGGACGCCGCAGCAACGGACGGACGCACGGCGGTGCTCGTCGGAACGCACCCCTCGGCGCTTCCCGCCGAGACACTGGCCATGGGACGGCGGTTCCAGGGTCTTGTGGTGGGAGAGTACGAGGAACCTCTCACCGCTCTGGCGGCGACCCTGGAAAAGGGTGGGGATCCCTCCGGAATCGGAGGGATCTATCTCAGGAAACCCGGAGGCGGATCGTCGTTCCGGGGGCCCGGTGACCTGGTGCGGGATCTGGATTCCCTGCCCTGGGTGAGCACCGTATATGCCGGGCATCTTGACATCGGGGCCTACAATAATCCGAACGCTCTGCATCCCCAGGTGATGATAATGGGCGGCAGGGGATGCCCTTACAGGTGTACCTTCTGCGTGTTTCCTCAAACCCTCACCGGTCGCTCCTTCAGGAAGCGTTCCATAGGAGATATCACCGGAGAGGTTCTCTGGGTCCAGGAAAACCTGCCGGAGGTCAGGGCGGTCTTCTTCGAGGACGATACCATATCGGTGGACAGGGAAAGGTTGAAAAATCTGGCCCGGTCGTTTTTGCGGAACGGAGTGAATATCTCCTGGACATGCAACATGAGGGCGGATGTGGACCCGGAGACACTGGAACTCTGCGCGGAGGCCGGCCTCAGATCGGTGTGCGTTGGGTTCGAGAGCGGCAGTGACAGGATGCTTGCCAATATAAAAAAAGGGATCACCGTTTCCGATTCCAGGAATTTCATGAAAAACGCCAGGAAAGCGGGAGTGCTGGTTCACGGCTGCTTCATGGTGGGAATTCCGGGAGAGACGGCGGAAACCATGGAAAAAACACTGGATTTCGCCCTGGAACTGGATCCCGATACGGTGCAGTTCTATCCCATGATGGTCTACCCCGGGACCGAGGCCTACAGGCGGGCGAAGGAATCGGGACACCTTGCCGCTTCCGACTGGAGGGACTGGCTCACGCCGGATGGATTGCACAACTGTGTCATAAGCACTGACGAACTATCCTCCGCCGACCTGGTGGATTTCTGTGACCGGGCGAGGAGAAGGTTCTATCTCAGGCCGGGATACGTCGCGAGAAAACTCTGGAGGAGTCTCAGGGACCCCGACGAGGCCAGAAGAACCCTGAAAGCCTTCGCCACTTTCCGGCGCTACCTGTTCAGGAGATCGAGGAGGGAATGAATCCCGCACGCGACGTGAGCGTAGTGATACCGGCCCTGGAGAGCGATACGGGTCTTGACGCATGCCTGGAGGCGCTGTCGCGGCAGAGCATCCGCGGAAGATTGGAGATAATCGTATCGGTTGACGGGGAAGGTCCGTTGGAGGATGAACCGAAGGCCATGGCGGACGTCGTGATATACGGCAGGCACGCCGGGCCCGCCGCGGCCAGGAACAGGGGATGGAGGACCTCCGCCGGCAGGTTCGTTCTTTTCACCGATTCGGACTGTGTCCCGGAGAGGAACTGGGCGGAGGAACTGGTCAGGGTTCTCGAAGAAGGCGCTGACGCAGTGAAAGGCGTCTATTCCGGAGGCGGTGATGCGCTGATTCAGAGATTGGCCCAACTGGAGTTCCGGGAGAGATACGGGATCCTGGCGGGCAGGCGGAGAATCGACATGGTGGACACCTACTCGGCCGGTTACAGGAGAAGCGTACTGGAACGGACGGGGGGGTTCGACGAGAGCTTCCCCTTTCCCGATCACGAGGACGTGGAACTCTCCTACAGGATGGAATCCATGGGCATGGACATGAGGTTCGTCCCGGAGGCTGCGGTGAGCCATACCCACAGGAAGACCTGGAGTGCGTATTTCGCCATGAAATTCAGCAGGGGAAGATGGCGCATGGAGGTACTCAGAAGGTTTCCTGCCAAGGCCGGTTCGGATTCTTACACCCCCCGGTGCCTCAGACTGCAATTGCTTCTGTGCCTCTTGCTGCCGGTCGCCCTGGCACTGCTTCCCCTGTCCGTGGTACCGGCGGCCGCCTGGGCCGCGCTCTTCCTCTTATCCTGCATTCCTCTGGCGGTGGAAGCCGCGGGAAGCGCCCCGGAACTTCTCCCGCTGGTTCCCGTTTTTTCGCTATGGAGAGCCTGTGCGTTATCCGCCGGAATGGTTCGGGGTATATTATCGGGCTTCGGAAGGAAGGCGAAATGAGACTTGCCCCGGCAAGAAGGGCCGACAGGGTACTGATCATGTTCCTGGTTGCGGCGGACTTGATCACCGTTCCCGTCACGTTCGCCGTTACGTGGTGGCTCAGGACGAACATACTCGAGGGAATGTTGCCGGAGTTCCACCATGGTCTGCGACTCTACCTGTACGCGGTTCCGGTCATAGCCGTCCTCTGGTTCTTCGCCTTCGCCAAGGCCGGTCTCTACGTACCCAGGCGCGTCCCGGGCGGCATGGGCGAGATACAGAGGATGCTCAGGGCGTTTCTCATCCTCCTGGTCTCCATGATGGCCGCCAGTTACCTGGCTAAGGCGGAGTACTCCAGGGCCATGCTTTTCCTGTTCGTGGGCCTGGCGTTTCCCGTTTCCCTGGCCCTGAGGACCGTTGCGTGGAAGCTGGCGAGACGCGCTGCCCCGGTCAACGAAGTGCCCAGGGTGCTTGTCGTGGGTACCGGCGAGGTTGCCGGCAGGGTGGTTCGGGTTTTGCGCAGGCTGCCCGGGAAACCGCCGGAGATAGTCGGGGTCGTAAGCACCGTCGACGGCGGAGAAGAAACCTTCCAGGGGGTTCCGGTGGTGGGGGGTGTGGAAAGCCTCGAGGATGCGATAAGAAAACTGGAAGTGGACGAGGTGTTCTTCGCGGCTCCGGAGCTGCCGCATTCCAGGGCGATGGCGATCATCTCCGGGGTGGACGATCCGGGAGTACACTACAGGTTGGTCACCGACCTTTTCGAGATAGCCATGGGAATAACCGACCTGGACGACGTGGCGCGGCTTCCGATAATCGAAATCGGGTATGGCAGGCCGGGGGCCGCGTACCGGATACTGAAGAGGTGCATGGATATATTGATGTCCGCAATGCTCCTTCTCTTTTTTGCGCCGCTTATGGCGGTCATATACGTGATACACTCCCTTACGGGCAAGGGCTCCCCGATATTCAGGCAGAAGAGGGTCGGTCTCAACGGAAGGGAATTCATCCTCTACAAGTTCAGAACCATGAAACCCGATGCCGACGAGTACGAGGTCGCCCCCCTCTCGGATGACGATCCGCGGATAACCCGCCTGGGAAGATTTCTCAGGAGAACGAGCCTCGATGAACTGCCCCAGCTTATCAACGTTCTGAAGGGAGACATGAGTATGGTGGGTCCCCGCCCCGAGATGCCCTTCATAGTAAACGATTACAACAGTTGGCAGAAGAGAAGGCTGGATGTCAAACCGGGGCTCACGGGCATGTGGCAGATAATGGGCAGGAAGGAACTCCCGCTCCACGAGAATCTCGAATATGATTACTACTACATCAGGAACCAGTCTCTCATGCTGGATTTCACGATTCTCCTCAGGACCATCGGTGTGATATTCAGAGGGAAGGGAGCGTATTGACCGGAATAATACTCCTCGCGGCGGTGGTGGTGCGGGCTTTTACCGGCGGACCCGCCGTACAGGGCTGCGCCTCCGGTCCCTGGGCGTGGTCCGAAGGTCCGGCGGAATGCCTGTATGCCCCGGCGGGCATTGTACGGATGACCGGTTTCGCATGTTCGGCGTTCTCTTCTTTCGATAACGGGGAACGTGACGGATTGACGGTGGTGGGTGCGGGAAAGATTCTCGGCGGGCATTACATGGCCTCTACGATGTTGCTGCGCGGAGAGCGGTCGGATACGATGGCCGTGTCCCTTGGAACGGCGAGAACTCTCAAGGGAAATCCCGTAGGATTCATGGACGGAGTGTTCGGGCCGAGCATCACGGTGGGAGGAAAGCTGGAGTACCTGTCACCGACGGATGCCCGGGGGGATGGCATGCTTTCGCTGACGGCGGGTATGCAGTTCTCGGTATTTCCCACCATTGCATTGGGAGTGAACGTTTCCGGGTTGCGCCTGGCCGGAGAGAACCTGGCCGGGCGAAGGGTGGATTACGGCTTCACGACGATTTTCGACAGGAGATTCAGGGGGCACTTTTCGGTGAACGCCGGCCGCCCGGCCGTGGGTTTCGAACTGGAAGTCAAGGAATGGCTTAAGACCAGAACCGGTTCGGATGGAACTTCGTGGAATTCCGGGATTTCCCTGCTTCTTCCCTGGGGTGTTCTGGAATGGGGTTTGGGCCTCGGAAACACCCGGGTGGTCCAGGTTGCGGGAATCAGGTTCCCCGGGGAGGAGGGATGGTGACGGCGCTTCTTCTAGGAATGCTGGTCGCGGTTTCCGCCGGGGTGGATTCCACCGGAAGCTCCGGGGTGTTGCCGGAAAACCGGATGCCGAAGTACTCGGCCTTCCTGGCCGGATACGCGGATGGGGAATGGAAGGGCGGTTCACCGGTGGTGGACAGCACGGGATTTTACGCCGGGTTCGCCGTGGAGTTTTCTTCGCGTGTGGTAGACATGCTGGGTGTAATTTCCGGTGAGAACTCCGGTGGGGCTTCCCTGGAGCGAGGAAGGGCGCTGGTCCGATGGCCGGGTACCCCGTGGATTGGCGGCGGAGTACGTTTCGGCGAGGGACAGCCATTCCTGCCCGGACTCGAAAAACCCGTGGTGGACTGGGACCGTTATCCCGCGGATTCCATCACCGGGTTCCAGGTTTCCGGCGGCGGCATCATGGGATTCGAAGCGGCGTACCTTCTCCAGGAGGCGCGGGGCGATACCCTCGAGCAGTTCTCGGTTTTCTCGCCATGGATGGGTTTCCTGGGCGCCGATTACAGGAGGCTGGCCGTCGAAGATCCCGATTCCTCTTCCGGAGGAAATACGCTACTGAACGTCCTGGAGGTGAGGACGGATTTCAAGTACGTGCGGCCCAGGATGGTGATCTCCGTCGGAGACGGTGAGCCCGGAAGGTGGGTCATCGAAGGAGAAATACGGGGATTCGCCCCTTTCGATACGTATCTCGGTCCCGTGGAACTGGTTCCGGGGGTCAGATTTTCGGGAGATTCGGCGGATGTCCTGGACCCTTCCTTTTCCCCGGGTGGAAAAGGCGTGTTCATGGGAACCTACCTTCAGTCCCGAAAGTACCTGTTCGCCGCCGGCCTCGAGGGCGTCGTGGATGTGGACAACGGCTCCGTTTCCGTCGAAGCCGGGGCGGGAACGGTCATGGAAGGGGGAATGGACGCGGATATCTCTCTCGAAGTGACCGACGGTGATTTCCGGGGTGTGCTGGGAGTCGGAGTATCCGACGAATCGGCGTCGATAGGAATCGATTTCACCGCGGTGGATGACAGTACCAGGATGATGGTTTCCTCGTCATATTCTCCCAGGCGGGACGTTTGCGCCCGCGTTTCGGTTTCCGGTGACCTGGCCGGCACGGTGGATTCGCGATGCGCCGCCGACGTGTCGGCGATGCTGGGACCGGTGCTGGGCGTGGTTGGAGTGGAATGGGAACATGGTTCTTTACCGGTTTTCCGCATTGACGTGAGGGGGATTTTCCGATGAGGGCGGGAGCGGCCGTGTTCACGGCATTCGTACTCGTGGTCGCCGGATGTTCGTTTCCGAGACCCATGAAAAGGCCGACGGTCCGGGAGGATGTGCTGATTCTCCGGATGCCCGGGGCGGCGTCGGTACAAGTGCTGTCGGATTGGAACGAGTGGGGAGGGCTGGTCTCTTCCAGGGGAATGATCGATCCCACCGCCGGACTAATGACAAGGAGCGAAAACGGATCATGGGTTTTCGAAGTTCCGAAGCTCGATGGAGGGGCTTACAGGTACGTTTTCCTGGTGGACGGCCACCTGTGGGTCAGGGATGCGTTGAACCCCCTGGTTTCTGATTTTATGGGCAGGGAGGTCTCCCTGCTGGTGGTGAACGATTGATTCCGAAAAGGCCGTGACGTGGCCCGGACGGCTGATGAATTCCATATTTCAGAATAGGTGAGAAACCACGTTTTAGATGGGTACGGCAAAAGCATGATTTCCGGAGCGGATTCGGAGAAGGAACGTAATGGGTCTTGATGAAATAAGTATCGCTTTCCTGGCGGCATTGACCATAGGCCTCGCCCTTACGCCTCTTGCGAGGATGGTCGCATTGAAGTCGGGATTCATGGACAGACCCGCCGGAAGGAAGAAACACATGATGTCCACGCCCCTGCTGGGAGGAGTGGCCATCTACCTGGCATTCACCGCGGTGATGCTTGGCGGAATGTTCCTGCTGGACGAGGGGAAGGCTTCCATGATATCCCTGCCCTGGGACAGCCTCTGTATACTGGTGGTGGTTTCAGGCGGGCTGATGACCCTGGTGGGGCTTTTGGATGACATCATGAATCTGAAGCCGGGTACCAAACTGTTGCTCCATACCCTTGCGGTGATCCTGGCCGGCATTTTTTTCATAGTCAGGGGGGCGTCGCTGAACGTGTTCCTCTCCGAGAGAGGCATGGCCTGGCTCGAGGTACCCCTGACGGTCATCTGGCTGGTGGGAATAACCAATTCCTTCAACCTCCTGGACCATGCCGACGGTCTCGCTTCCGGAACCGCCGTGGTAGCCGGTATTTTGTTCACGGTCATCAACGTTGTTTCAGGTAACTATCACGTGGCGTTCGTGAGCGCGGCATTGGCCGGCGCGGCCCTGGGATTTTTTCCTTATAACAGCAATCCCGCATCGATTTTCATGGGGGACAGCGGGAGCAACATGCTGGGATTCATGCTGGGAATGGTGGCGGTGCTGGGAGTGTACACCCCGGAAGGTTCTTTGCGCGAGATAGCTATTTTCTCCCCGGTGCTCATACTGGCCCTGCCCATACTGGATACGGCGTTCGTGCTGATGTTCCGGTGGAAGGCCGGCAAACCGCTGTTCGGTGCCGACAGGAACCATCTGGCCCATCGCCTGATGAGGTTGGGTCTCTCCCACGGCCAATCGGTATGGGTTTTGCTGTCGGTGGCGGTATTGATGGGCATACCGGCGCTGGTGCTTCCTACTCTGAACCGTTACCAGGCCATCCTGGTATTCGCCCACGCGGTGGGTATTGTCTGCCTCTTCTCCTTCTTCATGCACAGGGCGGAGGCAAGCGGAAAGGACGAACGATGAAGAAGGACATGGTCCTGGCCTCCATGCTGGTTCTGACCATACTGGGAACCATGTTGCTGATACAGTTGAACAACAGAAGCAGTATCCTGATAAAGGAAATGGTGTTCGTGTCCGGGTCCGCCGCCGTCATGCTGTGGGGTGCCGCGAGGTCGGCAAGGGAAGAGGGAGCCTGGAGGGAACGGGTGGGCGCCCGTGCCGTGATCCTGTTTGGCGTGCTTATCGCGTGGATGCTTTTCAGGCATTTCGACGGTGTCGAATCGGTCAACGGAGAAGATTACATCTACAGACTCCTGGCCTTGGGAGGCATGGTTTTCGTGATGGCCTCCTTCCTCGATGAGAAAGCCCGGGACATCGTATTGTGGGGATTAGTGTCGGTGACCGGCCTGGTGTCCCTGTACGCATTGTTGCAGGCGAACGGCATGATAATCTTTCCGTGGGACGCCGGCATGACCCAGGCGGCCAGGAGTTCCGGAACCATGGGTAATCCTAATCTCATGGGAAGTGTCGCAATGGCCATGATCCCGGTGAGCCTGGGCTTCCTGGTGGGAAGAGAGAAGTTGGGTAAGGCCAGGTACCCGGTGGCGGGAGTTTTCGCCCTGCTCTACATGGGGGCGCTGGTAGCGAGCAAGACCAGGGGAAGCCTCCTGGGGTTTGCTGCCCTGATTTTCATGGTTCCCATGGTTCCCTCCATCAGACGGAACAGGAAGCATTTCCTTGCGGTACTGGCGGTTATCGTCATACTGGCAGGTCTTTCCGCGGTTCTCCTTCACGGCAGGATGGGGGAGCTGATGAACACGGAATCCGGGACTCTGCAGGTGCGAAAGCTCATCTGGTCCGGAGCTGTGGATATGTGGCTGAAGAATCCGCTCCTGGGCTACGGACCAGGTTCATTCCAGATAGTTTTCCCGAAGTTCAGAAGTCCGGATTATTTCCTGCTGGGCGTCAGCCACAATACCCTTCACGCCCACTGCGAATACCTGGAAATACTGATAGACATCGGCGTGATAGGACTCCTGCTTTGGGCGGCCTTGGGGTTTGCGCTGATAAAACCCTTCATGGGCGGATTCCTTGCCGGGAAGTCCGGAAAGGACGTCTGGACCCTGTTGGGTATAGCCGGCGGCATCACGGCCCTTCTGGCCGAGGGACTGGTTTCGGTGGCATTGAGATGGCCGCCTTCCGCTTTCCTTCTGGCGCTCCTGTTGGGGCTTCTTCTTACCTTCCTGCCCGCGAAGACTTCGGGGAAGAAGAGATCCTCCCGTGCGAGATACGGAGTTTCCGCGGCGCTCCTTCTCACCTCGGCGTTCCTGTTTTTCAAGGCGGTTCCCGATTACCTGAATTCCATGAAGGCCGGGAAGGAACTGTTCGAGGGTAAAGACGTGTTCCTGATGAAAATAGAGCCCGGCATCCGGAAGGCCGTCGACTCGGCGATGAGATGGAGCGAGACTGATGCACAGGATGACGCCGACAAGGCGGTTTATTACCTGACCATGGCCAGGGAGATGGCTGACAGTTCCATTGCGTGGTGTAAACGGTGTGTTCAATCGGACCCCGACGGGCTTGGCGGCTGGTATGCCCTGGGCAGTGCTTACATTTCCAAGGCCAGACTGTACCAGCATTTCAACCCGGCCCTCACCCGTGTGCTGGAGATGAAAGGATGCATCGCCACTGATTCCGGAATTGTGTCTTCGTTGCTGTTAAAGGGGCTTGCCGCATACGATTCCCTGAGGTCGAAAGCCCCTGACTATGCCGAGATACATAACAACCTGTCCCTGGTATGGGTAAGCCTGGGAAACGCGGACAGCGCCCTTGGTGAAATGAGAAAGGCATGGGATCTTCACGTTCACAACAGGGTTTCCTACGGAAAGAAAGTGGAACTTCTGAATCCCCTGACCAGGTCGCTGGACGGGGTTTACGTGAAGTGGAGCGAGGACCTCATGTCGCTGCAGCGCTTCTTTGAGGAGAGGGGGCCCGGCAGGGTGGCTCCGGCGGTGTTCCGGGACGTCATGTTCGATTTCGGCGCCACCATGTACAGGTTTCCCGGGAAAGCCGACAGCCTGGCGGAAGAACTGGCCGGAATGCTTTCCTCCACCGGGATAAGGGAACTTGAAGACATGGTTCCCCTTGTGAGGAGGCAGGCGGAACGCTGGGAAGAAGGGTACGAACTGGCCGAGGCATACGCTTCCGGAAACCTGGCCCGGGTGGAGGAGATTCTTGCCGACGCGGATTCCATGGACCTGGAGGTGTTGCCGGTACACAGGACCGTAAGAGCCTTGGTGGACGCATCCGGCGGTGATATCCGGGGGATAGGCATTCTTGTCAAACTGGAACAGAGCTTCCTCTGGAACGGTCTGGACAAGATCCGGGACTTTCCCCTCGACATTATGCAGGTATTCGAGGTTGCAAGCGGCTCCATATTCGAAACCGGTCTGGATACCAAGGAAGAGAGGTTGCTGCTCTACCGGCACCTGGGGAACCTCCTGGACCTGGACAGGCGCATATTGGAAATGATGTATCTGCTCGACTCGGCCCCGGAACTTAAAAAATCCTCCCAGGACTTCGTGAATTACTTCATGGAAACCTGGGGCGGAGTAGGCGGACCATTCTACACCTTCACTACTCTGGGCGATACCTCCGGGTACCCTCCGATATTGATCGAAGGAGGGTTGCTGGACAGCGAACTCGACCATCTGATCGAGCTTGCCCACGGAGATTCGGCCGGTGTGGAACCGCTGGTCAACGAGATGGCCTGGCTGTTCGTTTTGTTTTCTTCCTCGTATTCCGCAATGCCCCATTACAACATCTCCCAGACGGCCAGGGTGGTGGACATGCTCGCCGATGAACGGGAGATCCTGGTCGGGAAAGCGGGAGAGGAGGAAACCAGGTATATGCTGGCCAGGATGCTCGAAACCTTGCAGAATTCCTGGATACTCAACGTGGACGGCTCTTTCAGGGAATACGTGGACGCCTTGAAGAACGACCTGATAGTCGGCCGGATATCCAGGCCCGACTTGCCATAAAGCCATCCCGGGACTAAATTTCATATATTAGAGGGTGTTGATGAATCCGTGGATTCACAAGGCGGTACCGTCCGCCTTGATTTTGTATGGAGAGCGGCGGAGAAGTTGGAATTCGACGAACTTTCGGAACTTGCGCACAAGGTGGTTCGGGAGAAAGGTTTCCTGTTGGTGGATTTCTCCATGAGAAAAACCGGAACGAAATATATGATCCGGTTGCTGGTGGACAGGCCCGGAAGAATTACCATCATGGAGTGTGTCAGGATCTCCAAGGCTTTTCAGGATGCCATGGACCAGGAACTTGTCATGGAGGGCGAGAATTACCGTCTGGAGGTGAGTTCGCCCGGAGTCGGACGTCTCTTGAGCCGGGAGGTGGACTGGGTGAGGACGGTGGGACGAAAGCTGTCGATCCGCCTGGAGACCGAGGAGTTCGTGGGATACCTGGAAGAATATGACTCCGATATTCTGAAGTTCAGGAATGGCAGGGTGATCCCGGTTTCGGAGATAGTGAGTGCCGTTGAAGTTCTCGACATGGGCTCAGGCGGCTCGTAAGGATTACGCAAGGAGTTTTTGAAGTGGCAAACAATTACCAGAGGATCGATGCGCTGGCCGCGGTTATCAGGGAGAGCAAGGGGGCCAACCAGGAGCTCTTGCTGGAATGGCTCAGGCGGGGATTGCTGGAAGCCACGGAAAGGGAATACGGTTCTCCGCAGAAGGTCAAGGTGACGTGGAACCGGAAGACCGGTGACGTCAACATGGTTGCAATGATGGAAGTAGTGGACGCTGTAGAGCCGGGTAAGTCCCACCTTCAGATGACGCTGAGGAAGGCCAGGAAGTATGACTCGAAGGCCCGGATCGGTGACGAGGTCGCCGTGCCCATTAATTTCGGTGACTTCGGAAGGGCTGCCATTAACGTTTTCCGGAAGGAATTCCACTTGCTGGAGAAATCCGCCGAGCGGCAGAAAGTTTACGAGGAATACTCGAAAAGGATAGGACAATTGATTCCCCGGTGTGTCGTGCAGCAGGTGTACAAGAACAGGGTCAACGTAAGGGTGGCCGGGCAGATAGATGCGGTCATACCTCCGGAAGAGAGGGCCAGGGGAGAGAGATTCGAACACGGTGACACGGTGTTGCCCGTCCTGATAGAAGTGCTCAGTCCGGATAGCACCGAGCCGCAACTTATCCTTTCCCGGGCCACGCCGCTCCTGGTCCGGAGACTATTCGAAAGAGAAGCTCCGGAAATCGACGAGGGCGTCGTCCAGATAAAGGCCATAGCGCGGGAGGCCGGGGTCAGAACGAAGATAGCCGTGGCCAGCAGCGACATGCGTATAGACGCAGTGGGAACTTTCGTAGGAATGAAAGGCATGCGGGTACAGTCGGTGATGAGAGAACTCAACGGCGAGCGCATAGATATCATTCCGTGGACGATAGACAAGAAACTCCTGGTAACCAATGCCCTGCTTCCAGCGACTGTCATAAGGGTCACCACCAAGAAGATCGTGAACCCGGAGGACGGGAAAGAGGAAACGATCATGGTGGCGACGGTGCCGGACGACGAGATAGGAAAGGCCAAGGGCAAGGGCGGACACAACGTCAGGCTTGCCGGAAAGCTGGTGGGGTGCCGCATCGAGGTGGAGGAACTCTCCGTCTGGGAGAAGCGCAAGAAGTGGGAAGACATGATGCGCGTGGATATTTCCGAGTTTTCCTGCGTGAACGAGAAGATGGCCGAACGTTTGACCAGGGCCGGCTTCGATTCGGCCGATACGATAGTGGGATGCTCTCCCGAAGAGCTTATGAAGGTGCAGGGAGTAGGACCGGTGATCGCAGCCAAACTGCTGAAGGAGACCGGTGAATTGATAGAAAAAAGAACGAGGGAAGTGGAAGAAAAGAAAGAGGAAGCCCGCATTATGGACGAGGCTTCCCGGGAGGACGGCGGGGAAACGGAAGTCGGGGAGGGCGCCGGAACCGCCGAACCGGAGGAATGAACCCGCTACCCGTGATTTCGAGCAAAGAAGACAAGGAAGAGGGTGGTACCCTTGGCTGAAACGAAGACGAAATCGAAAAACAGGAAACGCGTGTACGAATTGGCCAAGGAGTTGAACCTGTCCAGCGAGGCTCTTCTGAAGGTCGTGAGAGAACTTAATATCACGGTTAAGAGTCACATGAGCTTTCTGGAGGAAGAACACATAAAGGCCGTCATGGACAGGTTCGACAAAGAGAAGCGGGAGGCCAGATCCAAAACCGTAAAGAAAAAGCGGAAGAAACGGCGGAGGCACAAGCCCAGGGTGACTGCGGAGGCCGTCAAGACGGTGAAGGACACCCTGGCGAAGATGGAATCCAGCCCCGGTAAGACCAGGCAGAAGAGACGTAAGAAGCATCGCGAGGAGAAACACTGGAAGCAGTTGGAGGCCGAAGCCGCCAAGGATTCGAACGTATTGAGGGTACCCGAATACACCAGCCCCTCCGAACTCGCCGACTTGATGAACGTTCCCCTTAACAGGGTGATCGCCAAGTGCGTGGAACTGGGAGTCATGGTCACGGCGAACCAGCGTCTCGATGTGGAAACCATCACTCTGGTGGCCGAAGAGTTCGATTTCGAGGTGGAACCCGTGGACGAATTCGGCGCCAAGGAAATGGAGAGCAAGCGTGTCAGCATGGGCGGAAAAGCTGTCACCAGACCTCCCATAGTCACCGTCATGGGGCATGTGGACCACGGTAAGACCGCTCTCCTGGACAGGATAAGGCAGACCAACGTCATCGCCACGGAGTCGGGAGGGATAACGCAGCACATAGGCGCTTACATGGCCCGCTTGGGAGACGATAAGAAGATCACTTTCATAGATACTCCGGGTCACGAGGCCTTCACCGCGATGAGAATAAGAGGCGCCAGGGTTACCGATATCGTGGTACTGGTGGTGGCGGCGGACAGCAGAGTCATGCCCCAGACCCTGGAGGCCATAGATCACGCGAGGGCCGCCGGGGTTCCCATAGTGGTGGCGATAACCAAGATGGACCTGTCTACGGCAAATCCCGACCTGATAAAAAACGAGTTGGCCGCTCACAACGTGCTGGTGGAGGAATGGGGAGGAGACGTACTCTGCTCGGAGGTCTCATCCCTTACCGGGGAAAATATCGACGACCTGCTGGAGAAGATACTCCTGCAAGCGGAGATGCTGGAACTCACCGCCTATCCCGAAAGACCCGCGAAGGGCACGGTTATAGAGGGCGCGGTGGACCCCAGGCGGGGAATCGTCATGACGGTGATAATTGAAGACGGAACCCTGAGGCAGGAGGATTACTTCGTGGCCGGCAGGTTCGCGGGGCGCGTCAGGGCAATGTACGACGAGAACGATAATAAGCTGACCGATGCGGGTCCCGGCACACCGGTCCAGATTCTCGGATGTCCGGAGGTTCCCGATGCCGGCGATACCCTGGTTTCGGTGGAAGACGAACACGAGGCGAGGAAGATCGCCAAAATGAGGCAGATGGTCCAGCGCGAGAGGGAACTCCAGGCCAGGAACATGGTATCCCTTGAGGACTTCAAGAGAATGGCCCGGGAGGGCGAGGGAATTCTCAACCTCATAGTCAAGGCGGATGTCCAGGGTACGGCCGAGGCCATCGTCGACACCCTGATGAAATTGGGCAACGAGGAAGTATCCGTCAAAGTTATAAGGAGCGGGGTCGGTGGAATAACCAGCAACGATGTAAACCTTGCCGCGGCTTCCAACGCCGTGATAATCGGCTTCAGGGTCCGTCCGGACATCAGGGCCCGCGAGGAAGCCGCCGAGAAGAACGTGGAGATAAACACTTTTTCCGTGATACACCAGGTCGAGGAAACCATGAAGAAAGCCCTTTCGGGGCTCCTGAAGCCGGAGGAGCGCGAGGAATTCCTTGGTTCTGCCGAAGTCAGGGAATTGTTCAGGGTGCCCAAGGTGGGAGTAATTGCCGGGTCGTACGTGATGAGCGGTATGATCAAGAGAAACGCCATGGTGCGCCTGGTGCGCGACGGCGTAGAGATATGGAGCGGCACGGTGAGTTCTCTCAAGCGTTTCAAGGAGGACCGCAGGGAGGTGAAGTCCGGCTTCGAGTGCGGTATCGGACTTTCCGGTTTTAATGACATCAAGGTTGGAGACGTGATAGAGAGCTACGAAATGGTCTCTGTGGAAAGAGAACTCTGACCCGGGACAGTAACCCTTGAACGAACGAAGAAGACAAAGGCTCAGCGGTGACCTGCTGGCCGCCGTGGAGGAGATACTGGCGAGGGAAGTATCCGATGCCAGGCTCCGGGCGGTGCACGTGACCGGCGTGAAACTATCCAGGGACGGTTCCCATGCCACCCTGTTCTACGAGGTGACCGAAACCTCCGTGAACCGGCGGGAGGATGTACGGAACGCGATGGAATCCGCAAAGGGATTCATTCGTTCCAGGCTGGCTTCGAGAATGAAGCTCAAAAGTGTTCCCATCCTTTCATTGGTATTGGATTCATCGGGCGAGGAAGGGGACAGGGTGATTCGACTCATCAGGGAGCTGATGGGAGATTGACACATCCCGCCGAATCTCCCGGAGCAGCGTATCTGCTGGACAAGAGGGCCGGTATAACGTCGAGGAAAGCGGCTGCGGAGGTGGCGGGTTCCTGGAGTTTCGGCAAGTACGGACATACCGGAACCCTTGATCCGGACGCTACCGGTCTCCTTGTAGTGCTTATGGGAAAGGCGACGAGGTTGGCCAGGTTCCTGTCCGGGTCGGAGAAGACATACCGGTTCGGACTGGAACTGGGGATATCCACGGATACCGACGATACTTCGGGAAGAATATTGGAGAGGAAGCCGGTGGGTGAAATCTCCAGAGACGACCTGGAGGAAGTGCTGGCCGGGTTCACCGGAACCGTGAAGCAGAAGGTTCCGGCATATTCCGCCGTGAGAGTAAGGGGCGGAAGGGCTTACGAAGTGGCCAGGCGGGGCCTGGTTCCGGATACTCCGACGAGGATCGCTCATGTCGGGAACTGGAAAGTGGAGTCGCAGGACGGTCGCTTCATAGTGTTGTCCGTGACGGTGAGCGCGGGTACCTACGTCAGGGCACTGGCCAGGGATATAGGCGAAAGACTGGGAACGCTGGCGGCGGCTTTTGAGATAAGGAGAACGGTCATAGGAGGATTTCACGTTTCGGAGGCTTCCGGGAAGCCGGATGACGTCCGGGCTCTTATGTCGATGTCGGAGATACTCAGGGACTATCCCTCGATCGTAGTGGAAGGCGAAGCGCTGGAAAGAATCTCGTTCGGAGGTTCGATTCCGGGAAAGGTCGATGGAACGATGAGAATCCTGGACGGCGACGGTGAACTGCTGGCGGTGGGGGAAGGCCGCGGTGACAGGATTCAACCGATATGCGTCCTGGTCTGATGAAAAACGTTTCCTTGTGCATGGGAAATTTCGACGGGGTTCACCCGGGCCATTTGGCGGTATTGGAGGAGGCCGCAGGCGGGGAGGGCGGGATCGCCGTTCTATGCCTGGAGCCCGTCACCCGGCAATACTTCGGCGGTGCGGAATGGCACAGGCGCCTGACCACGGCGTGGGAAAGAATGAAACTCCTCGAGAGAAAAGGAGTGGACGAGGTGCTGGTACTCCCGTTCCGGAAGGAATTGGCCGAAACCCTTCCAGGTGATTTCCTGGACGATCTTCTGCTGCGTTTCTCCTTCGAACGCCTGGTCGTGGGTTACGATTTCAGTTTCGGGCGGGGGGGAGCCGGTACGGTGGAGCAACTTCGGGCCTGGGGAGATAAGAAAATGGTGGAAATACGCGTCGTACCCCCGGTAGTGATCGGCGGTTCGCCTGTGAAGAGCACCAGGATACGTGATCTACTGGAAACGGGAGACGTTCCGGGAGCCGGTGAGTTGCTCGGACGGCGGTATTCCCTTACCGGGGCGGTTTCCAGGGGCAAGGGGCTGGGAAGGCGACTGGGTTTTCCCACTCTCAACGTTAGAGTTCCGAAGTGTAAATTGTTGCCGGCTGCTGGCAGCTACCGTGGTTGTTTATATTCAAAAGACGGGAAAAGAATGGAAGCCGCCGTGTTCGTCCCGGGAGATACCGGCGGGCCGGTGGAGGTCCATGTTATAGACGGCGATCCCGGGCTCGTTTACGGCGACGGTGTCGTGGTCGGATTAATGGAGAAACTGAGAGACGTCGTCCGGGGCATTCCCCGGCAAGAACTCGGGAGACTTATAATGAGCGACGTAAGGAGAATCGAATCGATGAGTGCAAACGAAAGAGACGAACGGAGGACTCACTAGGATGAGCATAACCACCGAGAAGAAGAGGGAGCTGATCAGTAAATTCGGTAAGGACGATAACGATACGGGTAGGGCGGAGGTGCAGATAGCCATACTCACCGAAAGGATCAGGAACCTCACCGAGCACAGCAAAACGCACAAAAAGGATCATAACAGCAGGAGGGGGCTCCTGCAACTCGTCGGGAAGAGGAGGAAGCTACTCAATTACCTGATGGACAGGGATATAGAGAGGTATAGAGCTATAGTTAAGGATCTGGGTCTGAGAAGGTAGCCGGGCGACGTAGACGAAGCACCCGGATGGATTTCCCGGTAGGTAAAAAAATAGCGCCCGAAGGGGCATGGAGGAATCTCCGAAAGAACAAGAGAGTAGAAGATGATACACGTAGTTAAAAGAGAGATAGCGGGCAGGACACTTACGATAGAGACCGGAAGAATGGCCAAGCAGGCCGACGGTGCAGTCTACGTCACGTATGGAGGATCGGCGGTGCTTGTAGCGGCGACTGCCGCGGGAAGAAAGGATCTGCCTTTTTTCCCTCTTACCATCGAGTACAGGGAACGTACATACGCGGCCGGCAAGATTCCCGGAGGATTTTTCAAGCGGGAAGGCCGTCCCCAGGAGAAAGAAGTTCTGACCGCGAGATTGATCGACAGGCCCTTGAGACCCCTGTTCCCCCCGGAGTATATGGAGGAGACCCAGGTGTACGTCCTGGTACTCAGCTCCGACAACGAGAACGATCCGAGTCTTCTGGGCATGCTTGGAGCGTCGGCCGCCCTGATGGTTTCCGATATTCCGTGGTCGGGACCGGTTTCCTCTGTAAAAGTGGGCAAGATCGACGGTGAGTTCGTAATCAATCCCACCGCCTCGGACCAGGAGAGAAGCACCCTCGACCTGATGGTCGCCGTAAAGGGCGACGATGTCGTAATGCTCGAAGGATCCTGCAACCAGCTCGAGGAAAATGAAATACTGAAAGCGGTGGAATTCGCCGCGAAGGAAGCCGCCGTTATAAACGAGATGCAGATGGAACTCAGGGAAAAGGCGGGGAAGGAAAAGAGAAAGCCGGAACCTCTTTTTACCGTGCCCCCGGGTTTCGACGAAGAGGTGGAGGCGATAGCATTCCCGGAGTTCGAGGAGGTCTTCGGCAACGGAGTGAAGAATGCCCTCTCCGAGGCGGCGGAAAAAGCGACCGAGAAGGCGATGGAGGAACTTGCCGGAAAGTACCCGGAGCTGGAGGAGTCCGGTTACTTCGAGAAGGCGGTGAAAGCGGCGGTAAGCAAAACGGAGACGAAGTTCGCCAGGCAGAAGCTTCTGGTTGAGCGGAAACGTCACGACGGTCGGAGTGAGAAAGAGGTAAGAAAGGTCACGTGCGAGGTGGGCGTGCTTCCCAGGCCCCACGGTTCCGCCCTGTTCACCAGGGGTCAAACCCAGGCCCTGGTAGCGGTCACCCTGGGCGGCACCAGGGACGAGCAGCGGATAGACGCGCTGATGGGCGAGTACACCAAGGATTTCATGTTGCACTACAATTTTCCGGCTTTCAGTGTAGGCGAGGTGAGACCGGCCAGGGGTCCGGGCAGACGCGAAATAGGTCACGGACACCTGGCGGAGATGGCTCTTTCCCACGTGATGCCCAAGGACAAGGAACAGTTCGCATACACCGTGAGAGTTGTCTCTGACATATTGGAATCCAACGGTTCTTCGAGCCAGGCTACCATCTGCGGGGGTTCCCTGAGTCTCATGGATGCGGGAGTGCCCATTCTGGCGTCGGTGGCCGGAATCGCCCTGGGGTTGGTCACCGATGGAAACGACTACGTGATACTCTCCGACATAGCCGGAGTAGAGGATCATCTGGGCGACATGGACCTGAAAGTGGCGGGAACCCGGAATGGAATCACAGCTGTCCAGATGGACCTGAAGGTGCAGGGGATTTCCTCCGCTATTCTCGGGGAAGCCATGGAACAGGCCAGGCTGAATCGATTGGAAATACTCGATAAGATGGATCAGGTCATAAGCGAGCCCAGGTCCGAACTAAGTCCCTACGCTCCGAGGGTTTATACCCTGAGAATAGACAAAGACATGATAGGCAAGCTTATAGGCCCGGGCGGCAAAAATATAAGAGCGATAACGGACGAGACCGGGGCTGACATAAGCATAGAGGACGACGGTACCGTTATGGTTCTTTCCGATGATCCGGAGGCTGCGGACAGGGCGATCGAGATGATAGAACTTTCGACCGGTAAGCCGAAGGTCGGTCATGTCTACGATGGAGTGGTGGTCCGGATAGTGAATTTCGGAGCCTTCGTAGAGATAATGCCCGGTACCGATGGATTGCTGCATATAAGCCAGATCAGCAAGGAGAGGATAAACAAGGTCGAAGACGTACTGAAGAGGGGGCAGAACGTACGGGTGAAGGTTCTTTCCGTAAAGGAAGACGGTAAGATAGACCTCACCATGAAGGATGTGGATCAGAACGACCGGTGATCGGCGGGAGCGGCTGATGGAGACAGAGATACTTCTCCGGGTGTTGGAACACGGAAACGGCCTTCCGCTGCCATCCAGGGCCACGCCGGGCTCCAGCGGCGTGGACCTGTATGCGGCGGTAAAGGATCACCTGATCCTGGAGCCCGGAAGTGTAATGCTGGTTCCCACGGGTCTGAAAGTCTGCATCCCCGAAGGTTTCGAGTGGCAGATAAGACCCAGAAGCGGCTACGCGCTGAAATACGGCGTGACGGTTCTGAATACTCCCGGAACCATAGATTCCGACTACAGGGGCGAGGTAAAAGTGATTCTCGCCAACCTGGGCCGTGAATCCCTGGTGATAAAGAGGGGGGACAGGATAGCCCAGGCCGTTCTCGCTCCCGTGGTGAAACAAAGTTTCAGGGTGGTGGACAGGCTTCCCGAAACCGCCAGAGGAGAAGGAGGTTTCGGCCATTCGGGCGGGTAACGTTCTCGTAGCTTTCGCAGGTATTGCATCCATGTCAGTGTTACTGCTCATCCTGGCATGTAGTTACGGTTTTACGGGAAGCTTGCCGGGGTACTTGCACACCGTGAAAGTGTATCCTTTCAGAAGCCTGGTCACCAGGTACGGCCTGGAGAACGAGCTTACTTCAAGAGTTACCGGCAGGATGGTTGCGGACGGACGACTGGCGGTGGTGGTGGACGGCCCGGATTCGGAACTCGCCGGGACGGTGGCGGCCTATTCCAGGTCTCCCTACTCGTACACTTCCTCGGAAGTGGTGGAAGAGTATAAGCTGGAGATCAGAGTGGAGGTCGTTTTCACCGACCTCGTCACCGGAACGGCGTTGTTGAACCACGAAAACGTGACGACATGGATCGTGTACGATCCCGTGACCGAGACCGAAGCGGAAGCGATGGACAGACTCTTGGACGAATCGGCCGAAGAGATAATCAGGAGATGTCTTTCGGGATGGTGATTATACCGTGACTTACGTTGATTCCATGGAGTTTCCGGGTTTCATCCCCACTTTTCCTGAAGAGTTCGGGGTTATGGAACGGATAGGCGGATGATGTCCATAGTAAGCGATTGGAGAGAGAGACATCCGAAGACATCCTCGAAGACCAGGGTGTTTTTCTACGTTTTCCTGCTTGCGATGGTTCTCTTCTTCATGTTTAAGACCGATGCCTTCCTGAAAGGTTTCTCGAAAATATTCTTCGAGGCTCCGGAAGAGGTGGTGGAGGAACGGTGAGGCGGATTTTCGACGCTCACGTGGACACTCTCCTGAAAATAAAGAACCCGGCGGAATTTCTTGAGGGTGGCGAGGAACTTCAACTGGACATACCAAGGGCCGAATCTGCCGGCGTTACCGGAATCGTGACCGCCATATGCTCCGAGGCCGTGAAAGACCCGATGAATACTTTCGAGAGAGGATTTTCGAATTATCTCGGCATTTCTGAAAACACCACCATGTGTATCCATCTTATGGTGGAAGGCTGTCAGCAACTGCTGGAATACCATGATAGGAACATGGTTATGAAGCATCTCTCGGTGGCGTCCCTCACGTGGAACGGCGCGAACAGCCTGGCCGGAGGAATAGGGACGGACCGGGCTCTTACCGCCTCCGGGCGCCGCTTTGCGATGGAACTTCACGAATCGGGAGTGGTATTGGACGTTTCGCACCTGTGCGACAGATCCCGGTACGACCTGTTCGATCTGGACCTGCCCCTGGTGGCCACACATTGCAATTGCAGGGCTGTGCAGGACGATCCCAGGAATCTCCCGGACGAAGATTTGAAAGAAATAGCCTCCAGGGGAGGGGTGGTTGGCATAACCTTCGTACCTTCGTTTCTCGGGGGAAACGAATCGCTGGAAGACATCGTGGCGCACCTGGAACACCTGGTCGAAGTGACGGGCCCGGAAGCAGCGGGTTTCGGCAGCGATTTCGACGGAGTCGGAAGACTTCCGGCGGGGATAGAGGACTGCACGTGCTGGCCGGACCTGTTCGAGGTCCTGGACAAGAGGGGCTGGAGATCGGTTGACCTGGACAGGGTTGCCGGGGAGAACTGGAGAAGGGTGATCGGATGACCGTCGTTGTTTACGTTGTTGCGCTGATGTTGTTACTGCCCATGGTGGCGTTCGGACAAACTCCCTTCGAATTCGCCGTGGTAGAGGAACTGGTGGGAGGAACACCCTTCGTGAGCGTTCTTAGGATAGAGATCGAACACGGTGTGCCGGGTCCCGGTTGCCGAAGCCTGTTGCTGAGTACCCGTGCCGGCATGCAAGTGGAGGGGGAACAGTCGGTATATCCGGGCGAGCGGAGTCCTGGGCAGTTGGTCCTGTCCGGAGTCGTGGATTACACCGCCAGGATACCGGAGGGGACCCTCTATCGTATTTTCACTGTACTCGCGGATTGCATCGATAGGTTTCCAGGAACCGGTTTGACCCACGTTTCCCTTGATGTCGTGGATGTAAATGACCTGGGGTGGGTGAGCCTGAAATTTCCCGTGGACTGGATGGACAGCGTGCTTGCCGGCAACATGAACATGGAGGAATTCCTGGAAGGTTCGGAGATAAGCGAGCTTGAGGTTGGAACCGCGCTTCTGCCCCTCGAAAGAGGAACGTTACCGGAAGTTGTGGTGGTGACGGAACACGTGGATACGACGGCGATAGTGCTTTCGAACACCGAAAGATCCCAACCCTGGAAATCACTATTGCTGCCCGGCTGGGGACAGTTGTCATCGGACAGGGGCATCGGTTGGTTGAACTTGCTGGTGGAGGCAGGGGGCATCGCCCTCATGGTCGCGAAGGAGTACGAGACCGGAGCCGTGGTGCTGGGCGTGAACCACGTGGTGAGTTTCATTGACCTTTTCTGAAAAGGGAGCGGTCGCTTGGGGATATCGTAAGAAGGATTCTCGGCATATGCCTGATTGCGAGCATCCTTGTATGAACTGTTGGATTCCTGCTGGGAAGCGGTATCCCGGTTCTCCGGTCCCCGGTCGAACTGGCCGTGGTTTTCGGAATTCCGCTCCTGTTCATGATTGTTAACGGATCGGGACGGTCGTTATGGAAAGTGAGACGAAGTGACCATGAAACCCCGGGATGCGTGGAATACGGGAGACTTGCCGTTCCGGGTTCGAAGTACTGCAAGACACCGTGAGAACATTGTTCGGTAATGATTCGGGAACCGGTTTGAAACCAGGGAGATCCGGGGTGCGGGCGGTGCCGCTGGCCGGAGTACTGCTGTTTACTCTGGTGTCGGTCCTGCTTTTCAGGTTTTTCGATGACGGGTCCGGCAACGAGAGGGAATTCAGGCTTAGGTCCCCGGTCCTGGGTACTTTCGCCACCTATATCGTGTTGGCCGGAGAAACCTCGGGAGATTCCATCCTGCTGGCTATGGATTCCCTGGCCAGGGCATTGGACAGGGAACTTGGGTTCTTCGGAAACGGTGAACTCTCCAGGCTCAACTCCACCGGGGGAGCCGCGCTCAACGAGATATCCGATGACTTGCTCCGTGTACTCAAAAAATCCGTTTTCATGGCGGAGATCACGGATACCCTCTTCGATCCTTCGTTGGGAAATCTTATGGTACTCTGGGATTTCGGTGCGGAAGGAATCCGGAAAATTCCCGACAGTTCCCAGGTGGCCGGCGCCCTGGCGCTTTCAGGTTTCTCCGGGGTGAACTTTTCCGGGGATTCCATACGCCTGTCCGACGGAGTGAAACTCGATCTCGGGGCCATTGCCAAGGGATACGTATCGGACCGGGTTTATGCCCTGGCCATGACCATGGGGGCATCCGCGGCGCTGGTGGAGATAGGGGGGGAGATAAGGTGCGGGGGAGATGCCTCCACCGGGAGAACATGGAGCATAGGGGTGAAGGATCCCAGGAAAGATGGATTGCTGGACGTATTCGAAATCGAAGGGGGTGCAGTGGCGACCTCCGGTGATTACGAGTCCTTCTTCGTAAGGGATGGGGTAAGGTACTGCCACATACTCGATCCAAGGACCGGCTACCCGGAGAGAGGCGTTCTCTCGGTAACCGTGATTTCCGACAGTGCTTCCACTGCCGATGCACTTGCCACGGCTATAGCCGTGGGCGGGGTCCCGACGGCCGAGGCGCTGCCGGATTCGCTGTTCAGACTCATAGTAGTAGTATACGAAGCGTATGACGGGAGCATGGTTCAATGGCGGAGGAAAGGCGTTTGAGAAGGGCGGAATGGTTTACCGAAACTGAAAAGGGATGGAAGTGCACCCTTTGTCCCAGGGGATGCGGATTTCCCGGAGAAGGTACGGTAAAGGGGGCCTGCAGGGTACGGGGCGTACGGGACGGGATCCCGTACCTGCCCGGTTACGGGGAGTGCGTATCGCTCTCCATGGATCCCATGGAGAAGAAACCGCTTTACCATTTCCTTCCCGGAGAACAGATTCTTTCCACCGGCCCCGCCGGGTGTAACCTCACCTGTGACTTCTGCCAGAACTGGGCGATTTCGCAGCGTGACGGGGTGCCGACAAGGTTTCTCGAACCGGAGCAACTGGCGAATGCTGCGATTTCCATGGGAAGCTGCGGAGTCGCATTCACCTACACCGAACCGACCATATGGTACGAGTACATAGCAGACACCGCTCCGCTGATCCACGCCGGGGGAGGCGTAGTTGTCATGGTCTCCAACGGCGAGGTTAATTCCCGGCCCCTGAAGGAATACCTGAAGTTCGTGGATGCATGGAACGTGGACCTGAAGGCTTGGTCGGAGGATTTTTACCGGAAACACTGCGGCGGACCCATGAAAACCGTACTTGAAACCCTGGAGACCATAGCATCGTCGGGAGGACACCTGGAGATAACCTTCCTGGTGATACCCGGTGAAAACGACAACCCGGAAGAATGGATGGAAATGGGAAAGTGGATAGCCGGTCATTGCGGCGAGAATACCGTGCTTCACGTATCCAGGTACTTTCCCAGGTATAGGCTCGGTAAGGAGCCCACTCCCCAGGATACCCTGCGCAAGGCCTACGAGGTTTTCCGGGAAACCTTGAACTTCGTCTACCTGGGTAACGTCGACAGCGGCGGATCGGATACGGTCTGTCCCGGCTGCGGCAGTACCTGCATAAGCCGGGTGGGATGGCTGGTGGACACCACCGGGCTGCGCAATGGCCGTTGCGCAGCGTGCGGCGGGGATCTCAATATTGTCTCCCGGTAACAGTTATCCCTACTTCAAACCTCTTGATCTTATGATACTCGCGCTGTCGGCGGCGGTATTGCTGGCACTGGGAGGAACGCCGGGAAAGGAGTCCCGGAGAATTAGCCTGGCGGTACACCACGGCGCGGAAGTCATCGAAACGGCCCTGCCCTCGAGCACCCTGTTCACCGTGGATGGCGACATAGGTCCCGTGACGGTGGAAGTGGACGGATACAGGGTTAGAATAGCCGATTCTCCCTGTCCGGGTCAGGATTGCGTCAGGAGAGGCTGGATCGATAAGCCGGGGGACGTGGTCATATGTGTTCCTTCCGGCATCTTCGCCGTCATCGGGACCGGTGGAATGAAGTTGGACGCCGTTTCCTACTGATTGATGGAGACGTACTTCCGGATGCCCTTTTTCAGTATGTCCAGAGCCTGTCGCATCTTTTCGTCCTCCAGGACATATGCTATCCTGATCTCGTCCATTCCCATTCCCGGGGTCGCGTAGAATCCAGCGGCCGGCGCTACCATGGTGGTCCACCCGTCCACGGAGAATTCTCTGAGCATCCAGGCGGCGAAATCGTCGGAGTCGTCGACCGGCAGCCTCATGGTAGCGTAGAAGGCACCCTCCGGTTTAAGGAAGAATATGCCTTCCTCTCCGTGGAGTTCTTCCATGAGAATGTCCCGGCGGCGCTGGTACTTCGCCACCATGGTATTGTAGTAGTCATCGGTGAGGAGCTTGTACATCTCGGTAGCCCCATACTGGGAGAGGGTAGGCGGACAAAGCCTGGCCTGCCCGAACTTCATGAAGACGGACATAAGTTCCTCGTTCCTGGTTATCACATTGCCCAGGCGTGCGCCACACGAGCTGAACCGCTTGGAGATGGAATCCATCACCACGGCCCTGTCGGCTATTGCCGGGAACTCCAGGATCGATGAGTGTTCCCGACCGTCGAAAGCGAAGTCCCTGTAAACCTCGTCAGCCAGGAGAAACAGGTTCCTTTCCATTGCGATATCAGCCAGTTCGGCCAGTTCGTCATCGGTGAATATGGTGCCGGTAGGGTTGTTGGGATTACAGATGAGGATTGCACGGGTTCTTTCGGATATCCCGGATGTAATCTCCTCGGAAGGCGGAAGATGAAAACCGTTTTCGACCCTGGAGGTTACCGGGATCAGCTTCACTCCGGCGATGGTGGCGAACCCGTTGTAGTTGGTATAGAAGGGTTCGAAACAGATGACCTCGTCCCCCGGATCGCAGGTCGCCATAAGAGCGAAGAGAACGGCCTCGGAACCGCCGGTGGTTATCATTACCTGGGAGGAAGCCACGTGTATGCCGGATCTTGCGTAATACGAGCAGATCGCTTCCCTCAACTCCGGTATGCCGTTGCTTGGACCGTAGGCCAGCACGCCTTTCATATTCGATTCTACGGCATCCCAGAACTCGATGGGAGTGGGAATATCGGGTTGACCTATGTTCAGGTGGTGGACCCTGATTCCCCTCTTCTTGGCCGCCGCGGCAAGAGGGGCGAGTTTTCTTATCGGCGATTCCTGTATATCCATGCCCCTTCTACTGATAGCCGGATTGCCGCTCATTCGATGCATTCCTCCCTCTTGGTGACCATAAGACATGATTATTTCACTCTCGCAACACCTATTATATTACAAAGGATGATCCCGCCGATACGGAGTGAAATGGTAATAAGGCTCGTTGAACTTAACATCAGCGGAAAACCGCCGGAGATGATGGAGAGGCTGCTGAAAGCGGCTGCCCTGGAACCGGTTCCCGACACGGTGGTATTCCCGGAATTGTGTACCACGGGCTACGTGCTCGACGAGATTCCCGGCCTGGCCCATACCATGGAGGAATTGGAGAAACTGCCTCCCGCCGGGTTGGCGGCTGAACTGGGCATCTGGATGGTGGCGGGAACTTATCCGGTGCTTACGCCACGGGGCATAGTGAACATGCTTCCGGTGTATGATCCCGGTGGCAGGCTGGTTTACTCCACTTCCAAGGTACACCTCTTCAGGCAGATGGGGGAAGACAGGGTTTTCGTTCCGGGATCCTGCGGCGGTGTGTTCGATTATCACGGAACAAAAGCGGCGGGAATGGTATGCTACGACCTCAGGTTTCCCGAACTCGCCAGGAGGCTGGTCCTGTCGGGCGCCGAAGTGATATTCGTGCCGGCGCAATGGCCCAAGGGAAGGCGGAAGGTCTTCAGGGCTCTTCTTCGGGCCAGGGCCGCGGAAGCCCAGATTTTCGTGGTTGGATGTAACCTGGGCGGCAAGCACCTGGGTGTAGCCTTCGAGGGTGGCGGGGCGGTGGTCGATCCTTCCGGACGAATGCTCAGGGGTATCTCCGTTGCGGAGGGAGTCAGGGATTTCCGAGTTGATCTTTCGAAGGTGCGGGAATTCAGGAAGTTCATGAATTGTCTCGAAGACAGAAGACCGAAGGAATACCTGTGACGGAAGACATGAGATGTGAACGGGAAGTGTTCGGAGCCGGGGGATTGTTATCCGCAGCTATGATACTTTTGGGCGTGGTGGCCGCCGGCATGATACTGAAGTACGCTTCCAGCGTACTGATTCCCTTTACGGTGGCTTTTTTTCTGATGCTGCTCCTGCAGCCTCTGGCGGATCGCGCGGCCGGAATGGCATGGAGAACGTTACGGAGAATGAAGAATCCACTGGGAGCGGGCCGGCTGTATGCGGACGAGTCCAAACTCTCCGAAATATTTTCGGTAATAATCGTATTGTTGCTTTTCGTGATGTTTTTTTTCGGGTTCTACGCCCTGATCCGCGGGCAACTGGAACTCATACTGAGCAAGAGCGACGAGATAATGGAAAACATAGTGGAACCGGTGAAAAGCTGGATGGTTTCCTGCGGTTTGTTCGGAGACGCCGATTCGGTGAGCGAGTACATGAACGGCCTGGCCGAATCCGCCGTGGGAGTGGTGCCGAACGCGGCGAAGCCCATAATATCGGGAGTCTTTACTTTCATCATGATACTGGTGCTGACCGTGTTCCTGATGGTGGGGAGAAAGCGGCTGGAGGAGAATCTCAGGAACAACCTGGAACCTAAGAAATTCGAAAAGGTTCTGGAAATAAGCGGCAAGGTGGAGAGCAACACCAGAAAATTTCTTCTCACCAAGTTGATAGCCAGTTCCATAACCGGCCTGACCATAGGCCTGGGACTGCTCCTGTTCCTGGAACCCCAGGATGCCGTCACCTGGGGGTTCATCAGTTTCGTCATGAACTTCATTCCCATATATGGATCGCTCATCGCCGGAACGGGTGCCGTCCTGTATACCATGGCGCTGTACGAGAACGGAAGTTTCCTGGATGCATGGCCGGTGATACTCCTGGTGCTGACGGTGAACATGATGGTTTCGAATGTTCTGGAGCCTAAATTAATGCAATTTTCCCTTCCGTTGGGACCGGTCACGGTTCTCCTGGCGGTAATTGCCTGGGCGTGGCTGTGGGGAGCCTGGGGAATGATACTGGCGGTTCCGATAACAATATTCTTCAAGGTCATGATAGAAGAGGTAAGCGGAAAGGGATGGTTGTCCGCCCTCATGGAAACCTGATGCGTTTGCGCGGAAAGGGAAGATTAGACTTTTCCGGCGACATGACGCCGCAACCGGAATTTGTACTCGGGCGTTTTCCGGGCTGGAGCGTTCCATCACGGAAGGATAGATCCTTTGATGCCAGGTAAGATAATCTCCGGGGCCGCGATAGTGCTGTTCTTCTGCTTGTCACTGTTCCCGGGATGTGACGGAAACGGTCTGCACTCGCTGGAGCAGGTTTCGAAGACCAGGCAGTGCCGGGCGAACCTCAACGTACTCTGTACCGATCAGGCGAATTACAGGGATGAACTGGGACGCTGGGCGGAGAGCATAGAGGAACTGGACAAGTATGCCGGGAGAACCCGGCCCCTGACATGCCCGGAAACCGGTGAGCCGTACGAGGTCAAGATATTGGAAGACGGTTACTTGGTATCCTGTCCCTGCGGGCACGGTTTCGTGGAGACGGGAAGAAGGAACTGGACGGGAGGCGGATGCAGATGAAGGTGCTCCACAGACGTAACGGCGTAGCGGTACTCAGGTTCGACAAGGGCGAAGAATTTCCCGGCGCCCTGGCGGACTGGTGCGGTAAGGAGGAAATAAGGGCGGCGGCCGTGGTTGCCGGCATCGGGATGCTCTCGGATGTGGAGATAGGTCGATACGACGGCATGGAGTATGAAAAAAAGACGATCGGCGAATCATCCGAAATATTGTCTCTCCAGGGAAACGTTTCCGTTAAGGAAGGGAAACCGTTCGTGCACCTTCACGTCAGCCTGGCCGATGAGAATCTGGCTGCAATGGGAGGACACCTGTTCGGGGGAACCGTATCAATGACAATCGAGTTGGTGATCCTGGAGTTGCAGGGGGAATTCGTAAGGGTTCCCATGGGAGGAACGTTCTGGATGCTCGATACCGGGCAGCGTAATACTTGACTCCGGGAAACTATGTATTAACTTACGGCGAACTTCGCGGGGCTGTAGCTCAGTTGGTACGAGCACCTGACTGGCAGTCAGGGGGTCACGGGTTCGACTCCCGTCAGCTCCACCATGTTGGAGCGGGGTCTTTTCGGCCCCGCTTCGTGTTGCCGGCAGGGTCCGGCGGAATGATGGTATAATGCACTGGAACACTACCCGCCGGGTTTATTGCAACCCCTTGCCAAGCATGCCGTTATTCTCTATCTTTAGCATTCCGTAATTTGGGTGTACGTCGAAACACCGGAACCTTCCGGTGAAACATCAATCGTAGACGGAGGAAAAGATGACAAAAGCCGAGATCGTCTCGAAAATAGCAGCCCGCGCCGACGTGGACCTCAACAAGAAGGATGTCGCCACCGTGGTGGACGGTTTTCTCGACGAGGTCAGGAAAGCACTGTTAAACCATGAACACATAGAAATAAGGCGATTCGGCACCTTCAAGGTTGTGGAGAGGAAAAGGCGTATAGCCAGGAATCCTCACACCGGCGAAGCGGTGGAAGTCCCCAGCAGGAAGGTTCCGGTGTTCAAACCTTCAAAACTCATAAAGAACAGGATAGCCAAGTAGATGCCTAACGGAAAAAAGAGAAAGCGCAAGAAGATCGCCAAGCACAAGCTGAAGAAGAGGCGCAGGGCGAACAGGCACAAGAAGAAGAAAGTATAGTTGAAAGTAATAGTACTTTCGGACACTCATGTGCCGACGAGGGCGGCCGCCGTTCCCGGTCGCGTGTACGAGGAATGTGCCGGGGCCGACCTGATATTGCATGCCGGCGATGTGGTGGAATTGGATGTGCTTTACGATCTGGAACGGTTCGCACCACTCAAGGCGGTGCGGGGAAACATGGATACATTCCAGGTTGCCGAGAAATATCCGGAATACCTGGTACTGGAGCTGGAAGGTTTTTCCATCTGCATGACCCACGGTTTCGGGGCCAGGTTCAGGTTGAAAGACAGGCTCCTGGAACGCTACCGGCACCTGGAGCCGGAAATTCTTATCTACGGTCACACGCATGTTTTCGACCTGGACAGGATGAACGGCGTCATGAGGCTCAACCCGGGAGCAGTGGCGGGAGCAAAGGGAAAAAGATCCTTCGCGGTTCTCAACCTCGAGAAGGGCGGGGAACCCGAAGTAAAGCGGATTACATTCTGATACTTTGAATGTGCCCCCGTAGCTCAGTTGGATAGAGCGTCGGCCTCCGGAGCCGGAAGCATGGGTTCGAGTCCCGTCGGGGGTACCAAAAGAGGTGGGCCGTATTCGCGGCCCGCCTTCTCATTAGAAGCACGTACCCGGTTTTCAGGTTTCCAAGTCTCCGTCATCTCCGTGTTTTTCCATGTACATTCTGTTGTCGGCTTCGGAGAGTACGCTGTCGATGGTGGTTCCGTCCCAGGGTTTCCAGACGGCCGAGCCTATGGAAATGCTTAACTTGAGGGTGTCGTATCCATTGCCAGGTTCTATCTTCTCCACGTTTCTGCGCATGCGTTCAATCAACCTGTCGATATTCCCCCTGGTTTCGGGAAGGAGTACGAGGAATTCATCCCCACCGTACCGGATAATGGTGTCGCTTTTCCGCAGCGTGCTTCTCAATGCCTCGGCCACCTTCTTGAGGACCGCGTCGCCGACCTGGTGTCCGAACCTGTCGTTCACGGTTTTGAAATTGTTCACATCGAGCATTATGATGCTGACCGAATGGTGATAACGCTTGAATCGTTCCGTTTCCTTTTGCATGAAGTAATTGAAGTAATTCCTGTTGTAAAGGCCGGTTAATGGGTCGTGAATAGCCTGCTCGCGAAGCTCGTCCAGGAGTCTTATCCTCTTTACGGCATCCGCCGAATAACTCAGGAGCAGTTCCAGGAGGCTGACTTGTTCATCATCGATGGAGAAGGTATCGCCGGTGAAGACCAGGAAGGCTCCATATTCGCCGATGGGTGAAACGAGGAGTAATTCGAAGCTGCTTTCACCGGTTTCGAAATGGAATATCTCTCCGCCGGGAACATCGTCGACACGGGTGGTCTTCTTCTCCATGAATGCTTTGCCCACTATATCCTTACCCGGAATGAATCTCTGTTTCTTCAGCGCGTTTCTCATTTCCCGCTTGGAAAAGGTCACGGGTGTCAGTACGTCCTTTTTCATAGCGGCCACGATGGAATAAGGAAAATCCAGTATGGAAGCCGCTGCATCCACGGTTATCCTGTAAGCCCTGCCCTCGGTTTGACAATTGTCCAGCTTCCTCGCGGTCACGTGAAGCTGTTGAATCCTGCGCCTGGACCTGGCCAGCTTTTCCATCGTACGGACCCTGTCGGTTATGTCCAGGTAGATTCCGTAGTACCCGACCAGGGAACCGGATGCCATCACTGGTGCGGCGAAAATCGAAACATCCACGTAAGTTCCGTTTTTACGTCTTCGCCTGGTTTCCATCGAGAGTCTTTCCCCCGAAATCACCGAGGAAGTCAGGCCCTTGGCCTCTTCGTTGTATTCT
>JAMOUX010000022.1 GCA_027067855.1 Candidatus Fermentibacteraceae bacterium | reverse complement strand
CGAAGAGAATATGTGCGCGGATTCCGAAAAATGCGCGTATATCTGGAAAGAAGATGACGGATGGGCCTTCCTGGCATGGGCGATGGGAATAGAGGAAGGAGCGGAAATCCTGGCCCTGCAGTCGGGCTATCAACCGTACCAGGTTCCGGCACCGGGCGTAAAAATCTACCTTCCCGTATGTGAAAAGTTTTCGGAAATTCTGACCAGGCGACTCCGGGCGGCACGGCTGGTCCGCGATGCCACTCAAGCCCTGCAAAATAGCGACACCCTGGCAGCCATGGAACTTCTGGAAGAAGCCATCGACATGGATTCCAGCTGGTCGGTACCGGCTTACGATCTTTCGCTGCTGCTGATGAAACGGGAAGGAATCGATTCCGCCCTCAAGGTACTCGAACCGGTCTCCTACAAGTACGACGCGGCTCTCATACATTCCTACGCGGCCTGGAACCGCGGGGATACCGAAACAGCCATACGCCGGCTGGAGATATGTCTCATGGATGAAACTCCGCCCTTCGAGGCTCTGGCCGCTGCAGCACTCATCTACACCGTGACCGGTCACGATTACCAGGCATCCAACATCTGGCGACGCATCCTGGCCGCGCCCGAAGCCGATGCTTCCATAAGATTGATGGCGGTGGAATACGCACTGCTGCAGGAAGAAAGGCGCGAAAGAGAGCGCTGATCGCATGGAAGCGGCTTGGAACAATCGTATTCGAAGAGTCTGAATATCCGGGATATTTTCAGGCGGTGTTACTCCCGGCCTTGTTCACAGGTACCTTCCAACGGATACTATCCTGTCGGCGTAATATTTCTTGCTCAGGGATTCCCGCACCACTCCCCTGCCGCATGAAGCATGCACGAAGAAACCGTTTCCGACATATATGCCTACATGGGAGATTCCGGAGCCATCAGTGTTGAAGAACACCAGGTCTCCGAATCTCATCTCTCCTGCGGGCACTTTTACGGCGGAGGCGGCCTGAAGACCGGCGGTTCTCGGGATATCGATTCCCACCGCTTTGAACACGGCTTGGGTGAATCCCGAGCAATCCACCCCGGACCTGCTCACGCCTCCATACTTGTAAGGTGTACCGATCCAGGTTTCTATCTCCCGCATCATGCGGTGCTCCAGGGAAGTCATGGGTTCTCGTCCGGAATCGGGAGTTTCGGCCCACTTCCCGCCGGGACGGGTGACGCCGCTTCCCCTGTAGACCGGAGCCGGGCCGCAGGCTACCGCAAGAAATACGATAAACGCGAAGCAAAGAGACGGTTTTGTATTCATAGCGTAAGTCGGATAACCGTATTTCTGGGGGGATGAACCGGTTCCGGACAATCCAGGCTGTAATGAAGTCCCCTGCTCTCTCTTCTTCTCAAGGCCGAAGTCACGATTATCCTGCTGACGGTACAGATGTTTCTCAATTCCAGCAGTTCCCTGGTGGGAAGCAGGGACCAGTAGTCTTCCTCGACTTCCTCCGAAAGTACGTCCACCAGACGAAGCGCGCGGCGCAATCTCCTGTCCGATCTGACTATACCGACGTAATCCCACATCACGCTCCTTAGCGCTGCCCAGGCATGATCGACCAGTATGCTCTCCATGAGAGGTTCGGCCCTTCCGAACGACCAGTCCCTGGCACGGAAATCCGAAGGTTCGGTGAAAGTCCCCGGTATCGATTCAGCGGTGCGTATACCCATGACTCCCGCCTCCAGGAGACTGTTGCTTCCCAGCCTGTTGGCTCCGTGGAAACCGGTGCACGACACTTCGCCGACAGCTCTGAGACCGTTCATTGCCGTGGTTCCGTCCACCCCGGCCTCTATGCCTCCCACCGAGTAATGCGCGGCGGGAACGACCGGTATGGGCTCCTCCCACGGAACTATGCCTACCGACATGACTCCTTCGGTTACTTCCGGGAAGGAATCAGTCAGTTTTTCCTTCCCGAGATGGGTGGTGTCCAGAAGAACGTGGTCATGTCCCAGGCGTTTCATCTCGGAATCTATGGCCCTGGCCACCACGTCCCTGGGGGCGAGTTCCATCCTTTCGGGATCGTAACGTTCCATGAACCTGTCACCTTGCAGGTTCAGAAGCCTGGCTCCCTCGCCCCTCAGAGCTTCGGTGATCAGGAAATTTCTCTTCTCGGGGTGAAAAAGACAAGTAGGATGAAACTGGAAGAATTCCATGTTCCTGATGGGCAGGCCGGCCCTGTAGGCCATGGCTATCCCGTCACCGGTGGCCGAGTCCTGGTTGGACGTGTACCTGTAGACTTTCCCGGCGCCGCCGGTGGCCAGCACTGTTTCTCCCGCCAGCAGGGTCATCATATCCCCACCGTAGAGGACGTGGGCGCCTATACACCTGTCCGCGGCATCATCGACCAGTTCCGGCATCTCTCTAGAAGCGGTAAGGAGATTGACCGCGAAAGCGGGTTGAATGATTCTTATGTTTCGTTTCGAGATGCATCTTTCCGTGAGAATTTCACTTATGAACCTGCCGGTCCTGTCCTTGTAGTGAAGCACTCTCCTGTAACTGTGTCCTCCTTCTATACCGCTGTCTCCCTTACCTTCCGCACCCTCGAGTTCCACTCCCCATTCCCGTAGCCTTTTCACCAGGAGGGGCGCCGAGGTTATGATCTTCATGGCGGTTTCCCTGTCCACCAGTTCACCGCCCGCTCTTACCGTGTCCTCCAGGTGAAGAGAGAAATCATCTTCGTCCGATACCACGGCAGCCAGTCCGCCCTGTGCCAGAAAAGTGTTTCCCGTAGGCACTTCGACCTTGCTCAGGAGAACCACGTCCATTTCGTCGGGAAGAGAGAGAGCACATGTAAGTCCGGCCAGGCCGGCTCCGATTACCAGAACGTCGGTCCTCATAGTGTTTTCAGTCAATGTCGTCCCGCTTTCCCTCGCCCTCCACGAGTTCCTGTACGTGTTTCATGAGTTCCGCCACGGAACCGGTCACTTCCAGATTCACGGTTTGTACCAGTACGTCTCCGGTGCCCGGAATCCCCCGAAGTTTCACGGCATCCTTCTCGGTGGTGATGAGTCCGCTCGCCCTCGTAACCCGTACCTGGTTCCTGAGGTGAACGAGATCCCCGGGAGAATACTCGTAATGGTCCGGGAAGATCTCCATTCCTGCAAGGAGTATTCCCGCTTCCTCCAGGGAGTTCCTGAAACTCTCCGGCTTACCTATCCCACAGAAGGCATACAGCATTCCCCCGGGCATTCCGTTGTGGCTTCCTCCTCCTACATACTTCAGACCGGTATGTTCTATTCTACTGAAGAGCATGGGAGCCTTCCAGTTGTAATCCAGAAGCTTTCGTTTCGTCCATTCGGCGGACATGCCGGTGGATACGCGGTTTATCCAGATGTAGTCCGCCCTGGACACCGCCGACGGATATTCCCTAAGAGTTCCCGCGGGCAGCAACTCTCCGTTTCCGAAGGGGCTTTTGAAATCGAGTATCACCAGGTCGAGATCCCTGTGCAACCTGAAATGCTGGAAGCCGTCGTCGATCAGGATCACGTCGGGTCTTTCCGCCCTTAATCCTTTTATCGCCGTTTCCGTTTTGGACTTTCCCGCATATACGGTGCACTTCCCGCGAAGACTCTCGGCAAGAAGGAGCACTTCGTCGGTGTAATTCTTTCTCGTATCCATGGTGTCGGGTCGCACGCGCCCCGGCGTCTTTCCTGCTCCGAAGTTCCTCGCCACAACCAGGACCTTGTAACCCATTCCGTGTATCCTGTTGGCAAGCCAGATGGTGACCGGCGTCTTCCCGGTCCCTCCCACCTCTATGTTCCCCACGCTTATGACGGGTACCGGCAGCCTGACCCGGCGGTTTTCGGACTCGTACCATTGTCTTTTCAATGTAACGGACAAACCGTAGAGGATACTCAGGGGAGTCAGGCATGCGCCTATCCACATGTACCCGCCCTCGCGTTTCGTGATCTTTCGATAAATCTCGTGAAGCTTTCTCATGGTGGAAGTATACCTGCCATCGAAAGTATTTCCGTTACCTCCGAATCCAATCCGTCCTTCAGCTTTCTGAAGCATTCCAGGACGAATCTCTTCTCCGGGGGATGGTTGACGAAATACCGGAATGCATCCTCGATCTCCCCGGAGTTTTTGCCCGTAAGGGCCACTCCGTTTGCCTCCATGAACTCCAGCTGCTCCCGGAAATTCCAGGCATGGGGCCCGACGACCAGGGGAACCCCTCTCATGAGAGGTTCCAGGACGTTGTGCCCACCCGCAGGCACCAGCGTTCCACCTACGAACGCCACGTCTCCGACGCCGTAGAGAGATGCTAATATACCGTGAACGTCCACCACGACGGAACGGAAGCCTTTCCTTGCGTCTCCGGACTCCAGGTCGGACCATCTGACCGGGGTAAGATCCAGTTTCCTGAGAATCGACTCCACCTCGGGAACCCTTTCGAGGTGTCTGGGTGCCAGTACCGGGGAAAGCCCGGCAGCCAAAGCCGCTTTGGCCACCATCATCTCTTCCCCCCGCCTGGTGGAACCCGCCACCAGCAACGGTCGCATTCCTTCCAGGAGTCTCCGCCATTCGGACGGCGGATCGCCGCTGTCGGAAAGGGATTTCATGTCTCCCGAAGTCATCAGCACATCCTCGGCGACACCGAGAGTCCTGAACCTTCCCGCATCTTCCCGGGTTCTGGCCGCCACAACCCTGAAGGCTGAAAGAATGTTTCCCGTTATGGGCAGGAATCGACGGTAGGCCGATAAGCTGCCGGGCGACAACCTTCCGTTGACAAGGACGCAAGGAACCCCTCTTTTGAGCACAAGGTAAAGGGTATTGGGCCATATCTCCGTTTCCGCCAGCACCAGTGCCCGGGGTTTGACTCTTTCCAGGAACCTCTCCACGTATGCGGGTACGTCCAGGGGAGCAAATCCCCCCGGAATACCCTCCTTTTCCATGAATCGTCTTCCAGCCGGAGTAAAACAGGTAACATGTACCGGAACACCTTTCGAACGAAGTACTTCGAAGAACGGGAGTATACCTTTCAACTCACCCAGGGAAGAGCCGTGGAGCCATACCGGTCCGTCATTTCCGGATGTCGCGAATCCCCGTCGTTCACGGGCTTCATCACCAGGCCGCAAGAGCATGGCGCCTTCCGCCGGAATCCTGGCCGCGTGTCCCAGGATTCTGCATGCGAAAGACTGCAGGCGACAGCGGGGGTCTGCGAGGATATCCGCCGTTCTCGTGCTCGCGGAAACGGCACGTTCGACCATGGAAACCCATGATTTCATGTTTCCGGACCCGGTCGGGCCGGTTATCGCCCGTCCTTCCGCCACCACTACCCTGGCGAATGGTAATGGAAGAACGAAACCGTCCCAGGAATTGAATTTCAAGGCCGGCCAGGCCGAAGTGCCTATGGGCACAAGGTTTCTTCCACCCAGTTTCGCCATGAGAACCAGGCCCGGCTTTACCTTTTCCGCCGGTCCCCTGGGTCCATCCGGAGTGATAGCCCCGTCGACCCCCTTGGCGAGGAGCCCGACCATTTCCCGCAAAGCTCTCCCCCCTCCCCTGGAACTGGAACCCCTGACGGTGCGGAATCCCATGGAACGGAGAACATTCGCCACGTACTCCCCGTCGGTGTTCATGCTGACCAGTACGGCTACCTCCTCGTTCCTATGGGTATATATGAGAGGAAGCTGCCTTCCGTGCCAGAAAGTAAAGAGAACGTTTCTTCCCCTGGATCTACCAAGGCGACCGTACCATGGACGGGTGTACGTGATTCTCCAGGACAGGCCCATCAACCTCATGAACAACTTTCCCGCCGTCCGTGAGAGTTTCAGGAGATTCATGTCTCAGCCGATCCCGCTTCTTCTAGAAGGAGTTCCGCGGCCCTTCGCGATGATCCGGGGGCTCCCAAGGTTTTCCTGACCAAGCTGTTCCCCTCGATTATCGCATCCCGTTCGGGGCCCGGTTTCACAATTTTTCCGAGTAAGGCCGCCATGTTTTCCGGGGTCACCCTTCGCTGGAGTAGTTCCGGAGCGTACTCGAAACCCGCGACCAGGTTCGCCATTCCGATGTTGTCCACGCCCCGCACCAGCATCCTGGCAATCAGCCAGGTCATCGGTGAGGTTACGTACGCCACCAGGAAGGGAACCCCCCACAAGGCCGTTTCCAGGGTTGCGGTTCCGGAACAGACGACGGCGGCGGAAGATCCGCGAAGGGCCGCTTCGACGGTCGGCGCCGACTCCACCCAGGGAATGTCCGATACGGGAGCGTACAATTTCTCCGGTATACCCGGGATCATCGATACCGATGCCTCGGAAATCACTCCTTCGGCCTTGAGAATGCGTAGCGCTCCGGCCATGGGTTCGACCAGCATGGTGATTTCCTGTCGTCTGCTTCCGGGCAACAAGGCGATTCTGCCGGTCAGGGGACGGGAGTCCATGGGCTGCGGTATGGCATCCACGAGAGGATGGCCGGTGCATACCGCCCTCACTCCGTGCCGCCGGTAAAAGTCAGCTTCGAAATCGAACAGGGTGATCATCAGGTCCACGGAATCCTTTATCTTTTTAAGTCTTTTCCTTCCCCAGGCCCAGATCTGGGGGGATACGTAATAGACCACTCTGAATCCCCTGGCCTTGGCCCAGGTAGCCAGTGGGAGGTTGAACCCTGGGTAATCCACCAGCAGAACCACATCCGGTCTGATTTCCAGTATCAGGGATTTCATGGCGGATCTGAGTTTCAGTATCCTCGGCAGGGCGGTGAGAACCTCGGTAAAACCCATGACGGAGTAATTCTCCAGATCATGGATAGCTTCGAATCCGACTCTCCGCAGGTGCCGTCCTCCCAGACCCATTGCGGAGATCTTCGTCATTTTCGCCAGCTCACCCAGAAGTTCGGCGGCCCTGGCATCCCCGGAAGGGTCGCCTGCCGATATTACCATATTCATTTCGACGAACCGGCCATGCTCCCGAATGTTTCTTCTATCTTGCCGGAGATGACCTGTGCCGATGTCAGGGCTTTCAGCCCGTCTTCACCGGTAACCGTGGGAGCGGAGCCGCCGGAACAGGCTTTAATGAAATCCTTCAGTTCTTCGGTCAAGGCGTCTTTGTCCGGAACATCAACGGGTATGGGCTCTATTCTGCCGTCGGTGAGTCCGAAAGCCTCTACGGTCCTGGAGGCGAAATCGACGGACACATATCTCCTGTGTTGGAAAAATCTCAGCTTTCGAATCCTGTCATTGGATATTCTGCTGGCGGTCATATTCACTACGCAACCATTCCTGAATCCGATCCTGGCGTTGGCTATGTCCGCATTGGAACTCAAAACCGCTGTTCCGGAAGCATGCACGGATTCCACCGGGGAATCTATGAAGGAGAGTACCAGATCTATGTCGTGTATCATCAGATCGAAGACCACGGAAACGTCGGTGCCTCTCTCGGTGAAGGGAGCCATCCTGTGTCCTTCCACGAACATGGGATTTTCAATCAACCCGGCGGCGGCCATTATGGCCGGGTTGAATCTTTCCACGTGCCCCACAGCGAGAATCAGGTTTTTCTCCGCCGCTTTCTCCACCATCTCATGCCCTTCCGCGGTGGAGGATGCCAAGGGCTTTTCCACCAAGACGTGAACCCCGGCATCCAGTGCCCGTAACACTACCTCGTGATGCGAAGATGTCGTCGTGGCCACGACCACTGCTTCGCAGGCGTCCAGCAAAGACTCGAGATCATTGCAGGGCCTTATCTCCAGGTCACCTGCGAGCCTTTCCATCTTATCTCTGTCTATGTCATATACGGGTACTGTTTTACGCGTGAGTTCCGAGAGTATCCTTGCATGGTGGTAACCAAGATGTCCGGTTCCGATCACACCTGCTAGCATTTCATCCTCCAAACGCGGATAGTATGTCGGCTGCGTACTTCACGTCCCTTTCCGTGAGAGACAGGTGAGTGACGAACCTTATCTTCGATGGAGTCAAGGACAGGCAACCTATTTCCAAACCCTCCAGGGCCGCCACTATGGCCTCGGCCGCGCCAGGGGGCGTCGCGGCTACAACTATGTTGCTGTCCGGCTCCGGATTCAGAGAAGAGAGTATCTTGGATTTCAGTATTCCATCGGCGATTCTTTTCGCAAATCTATGGGTTCTGGCAAGATCCGGAAGGTTATGATCCAAAGCATAAAGGCACGCAGCCGCCAGTATGCCGGACTGTCTCATCCCACCTCCGTGCTGCTTTCTGAGAAAACGCACCCTTTCCTCGTCTTCCTTTCCGCACAGAACCACGGATCCCGCCGGGCATCCAAGGGCCTTGGAGAAACAGAGTGAAGCCATTCTGAATCCGGAGAGGATCTCTCTCAAGGGTACGTTCTGGGTTATCTTGGCATGCCAGGCCCGGGCGCCGTCCAGGTACGTGGAAATTCCCCGTTTTCCGCATACGGCCAACAACTCCTCCTTCATCTCCAGGGGAATGACCAATCCTCCCAGGATGTTATGAGTGTTCTCCAGGGTCACCAGGGTTCTTGGGGCAAAGTGAAGATCCCTGGGTCGGGAAAGCAGCCGCGTCACTTCTTCGCGGGGCAGGCATCCGTTTCCGTTTTCGTCCACCCTGTGAAGCTGGATACCACCCAGGGCCGCATACTGGGCATTTTCGTAAAGATACACGTGACTGTTGCTGCCGCATATCACTTCGTCACCCGGGCTGGTCATCGCCCTTATCGCAACCCCGTTGGCCATTGTACCGGTAGGAACGAACACGGCCGCATCAAATCCGCACAACTCGGCTATCGTAGTTTCCAGCTTGTTGACCGTGGGGTCCTCCCCGAAAACATCATCTCCCACCGGGGCTCTTGCCATCGCATTTCTCATCGCGTGCGTCGGCGTACTCACGGTATCGCTTCTCAGGTCCACCCTGAGTTTTTTCAAACCGGCTCCTTCCCCGTTCCGGATTTCTCCCTGGAATATCTCTCCAGGGCCTCCGTCAATATTCCGTTCAGAATCTCTTCCGGGGGAACGCCGCCGGCTTCCCAGAGTTTAGGAAACATGCTTACCGACGTAAACCCGGGAATCGTATTCAACTCGTTGAAGTACAATGAACCGTCGGAATCCAGCAGAAAATCGCATCTGGCGAAACCTGCGCAGGAAAGGATCGAAAATACTTTCTCGGCCATGGTTCTCGCCTCCGCAGTCAAGGAGGCCGGAATCCCGGCCGGAATCACTGTAACGGATTCCGGACAGTCGTACTTGGCTTCGTAATCGTACCAAGTTTTCCCCGGAATCACTTCCCCGGGCATGGAGGAACGGATTGCGCCTCCGTCCGACACCAGCGCCACCTCTATCTCCCTGGGATTTTCGATTCCTTTTTCGATCAGAATCAGGTTATCGTATTCGCAGGCGGCCATGATCGCCGGTTTCAACTCATAGTAATCCGTGACTCTGGATATCCCTACGCTGGAACCTTGGCGGGCCGGTTTCACAAAGACCGGGTAACCCAGTTTCCCGTGTACTTCCTGTTTCCCGGGGATTCTTTTCCCGGATACGGAAATCCACGGAAGGACGGGGATTCCACGAGCGGCGACCACCCTTTTGCAGAGATCCTTGTTCATCGCTACCGCCGATGCCTCGACGCCGCTGCCGGCGCACGGCCATCCCGCGGTTCTGCAAAGTCCCTGTATGGTGCCATCCTCACCGTATGGTCCGTGCAGGACCGGGAAAACCACGTCCGGCGTAAATTCAGCGGTCCCCAGCATGATGCGCCAAGGGTATTTTTCCGTAATGATGGCCGCGGTCCTGTTTTCAACTTTCCATCCACCGTTTTTTCCTATGAAGACAGGGAATACGTCGTGTCCCGTCTTTTTCAGAAGATTTCCGACAAAACGGGAAGAAATAACCGAAACATCGTGTTCCGCCGATCTTCCGCCGTAGAGAAGTAGAACTTTCAATGATCCTCCATCTGGTTTTTACAGTGTTTCTTCTGAATATTCCTCCCACCTGAGTATCGAGTCGGGTATTTGATGTCGAATATACGATTGCGGGATGCGCCGCGCACCGTAAGATCGAAAACGAAACTGGAAGCGGGACATTATGAAGATTCTTGTTACCGGTGGAGCAGGGTTCATAGGCTCTAACGTGGCCGATGCACTTCTGGAAAAGGGTTGCGACGTTCACGTCATGGACGATCTGTCCACCGGATTCATGAAAAACGTGAACAAAGATGTGACATTCCACGAGATGGACATAAGAAGTCCCGAGGCTTTTGCTCTCGTGAAGTCGTGCGAATTTGACGTGATTTGTCACCACGCAGCCCAGATGGACGTCAGGAGATCGGTACGGGAACCCCTCTTCGATGCCGATGTGAACATCCTGGGAACCCTCAATCTCCTCGAAGCATCGAGGTCCGGAGGAGTAAAGAGGTTTATCTACGCCTCGACCGGCGGCGCCGTCTACGGTGAACCGGATTTCATACCGGTTACCGAGAAGCATCCCGTGAATCCCATATGCCATTACGGTGTCAGCAAACACACGGTAGAACATTACCTGTTTCTCTACAAACATCTCTACGGGCTGGATTACGTGGTGCTCAGGTATCCGAACGTCTACGGTCCCAGGCAGAACCCTTATGGGGAAGCCGGTGTGACGGCGATATTCACCCTGGCCTATCTCACCGGGAAACCTCCCAGGATAAACGGCGACGGCCTCCAGCTAAGGGACTACGTTCACGTTTCCGACATCGCCAAAGCCAACTGGTTGGCCATGGACCTCCGGCATAAGGAACTCTCCGGGGGTATATTCAACCTCGGTTTCGGGGTGGGACGATCGGTACTGGAACTGGATAAAATAATAAGGAAACACGTTGGAACCGACCTGGAACCTACCTTCGGGCCCGCCCTTCCCGAGGAGATAAAGCGCATAGCCCTGGACGGCTCCAGGGCTCGGAAAATTCTCGGGTGGGAACCTACCATGGATTTCGATGATGGTCTCGGGAACCTGGTGGAATATCACAGGCAACAGCTGAAGTCCGGAGAAGAATGAAACCCCCGGTATTTCTCGACAGAGATGGTGTCATCAACCTGAACAGGTCCGATTACGTCAAGAATCTCGATGAGTTCGTTCCTATAGATGGCGCGGTCGAATCCATCGCAAAACTGGCCGTAGCCGGCCACCCGGTGGTGGTGGTGACAAACCAGTCCTGCATAGGACGCGGACTTTGCCGTGAAGAAGATGTGAGAGCAATTCACGAGCATCTTCGTAAGATTGTAGCGCTTGCCGGCGGGATCATCGATGGGATCTACTATTGCCCTCATCATCCCGACGAGGGGTGCAACTGCAGAAAACCGGGTACCGGCCTCGTGGAAAGGGCGAGCTCGGAACTCTCCCTTGTACCGGGAGGATACATTGTGGGAGATGCGCAAACCGACATGGAACTGGGATTTCGTACGGGATTGAAAACCATAATGGTTCGTACCGGCAGAGGCGAGAGTCAGCTGAATCATATTGTTTTCGAAGGACTTACCATGCCATGGAAGACAGTGGCAAGCATAACGGAAGCCGTGGACCTTATTATCGATACGGAGAACGCAGGAGAAGGAAATGGCTGAAGGATTCACGGGGAAAAAACTACAGGCCCTACTGGGAATGCTTCTACCGTTCATCCTTCCTCTGGGTGTATTCGTCATCTGGTTCCACGCCCAATGTAACGCCGAGGAAAATGCGCCGGCACCACTTCACATAGTGGCCTCCGTTAACCTGGAAGGAGGCAGGACCACTTCGTTCTCCACCATCCTCGAAGACGGAAACGAGGCACTCTGGCAATGTTCCGCCGGAACCTTCATCGAAACCGGGACCAGCGAGGCAGGCGGCAGGAGTGTGACCTGGCGGCCTCCTCCGGACCTGGAGGATTCCGTCACCATTGTAGTTACAACCCCTTCGGTATCCGACACCGTGAGGTTCCTGCCGGTAATTCCCGATGTAACTCCTTCCATATCGGTCTCGGCCGCCTATCACCTCTCGATACTGGAAAGAGCCAGGACGATCCATGTGCCTCCCGGTGCATACAGGGCGGTTTCTGCGGCTGATGATCTGTCCGGATACGACGGACTGGTAATTCTCATAGTGAAACCAGCCAAAGGGCCGCGAAGGGCATACGGCATGCTTCCCGGAGACACCCTGTTACTGAACATCCCTCTCGGCGCGACGATCCGGGCCACCGGTCTGGATAGGATAGAAGACGCCATGGATAACGAAGGAAGTATACGGGTTACCTTTGAAATACTCACGGATTCCACTTCAGCCCGGGTTACGGATTCGTCCGCTTTACCTGAACCTTCGGAAGAAACCCATCCTCCTGCCCGTAAACCACAATAGGAATATCATCGGGACGGTGATCGCCGCCATCCAACCCTTGTAGGCGATCCCGGGATTTCGCATCATTTTCAGAATTTCCAGCCACAGGTATACCGTCCATTCAGACAGGTTCTCCAGGGCCGCCGGCGGATGGAACAGAAGTACTGGAACTCCCAGGAACATTACCGCCAACATGAAAGGTATCGAAACCAACGTAGCGAGAGGCGCCAGGAGATTGAAAACCCCGTACAGGTGTGATATCAGGGGAGCGAGGCAGATGGTCACCACCAGGCCGGCGTGTCCCGCGGAAAGCAGCAGGTTTCCCCCGCCGGTTTTCCAGCGTCCAAGGAGCAGCAGGCTGAGAACAGCGGCGAAGGACATTTGGGCTCCCGGATCTTCGAGAATCCCTCTCCCCCATGCGAGCACCATCACCACCACGGCGGCGGACCATGCCGATAACATGCCGGGACTCCGTCCGAATTTCCACCAGAATGTCGCCGCCATGACCAGCATTATCCAGGCCCTCACGGTAGAGGGTCTGGCGCCGGAGATCAACGTGTAAACCCCGCAAACGAACAGGGCTCCGATGAGAGACGTCCACCCTTTACCGAATAATTTCCTGAGAATCATAAGAATCGCAGTGGCCAGCATTCCTACGTGAAGCCCCGAAAGAGCCAGCAGATGGCTCGTTCCGGTTGATCGGAAGATTTCCCGGAGTTCCCTGGTAAGTCCTCCCCGCTCCCCGGTCAGCAGAGCCGAGATCAGCGATGATGTCGGCCTGGAAGATATCCTTTCGGTGATGGTCCCGTGCAGCGATCGACGAACGACATCCCAGGGATTCCCGGAACGGGATACCCTGAATGCGCAGGCATCCATAAAACCACCCGAGGCCCGTCCCAAAACATGCAAAGTATCCCCACGGCTGCAGCACCGGGCCACTTTGTTTCCTTCCAGCCAAAGCGTTCCTCCGTCGGGAGCTTCGAGAAGCACCCCTCCGGTGTTGCCGGAAAGGACTTCCAGGCTCCAGACTCCCGTGGGAAGATCGCCTGTTTCTCCGCCGGTTCCTTCTCGGGCGATCCAGGTTCCCAGGAGAAAAGAGGCCGCGAACACAGCGACGGCCCCCGGAACCCTGCGTCCCGCGGCCAACAAGAGAATGCCGATCCCAAGCAACGGGAGCCACGCTGGATATTTCGTGATCATCGGGGTATAATATCCGGCCAGAAAAAGGATTATCATTACGAAAGGGCTCTTCTTGAATTCCATAACCATGAAAAATTACTCCCGGGCGCTCCATTCCTCGAACGGCATGCCTGTCTTTCTCCTTGACAATCTTAGAAGCGCCTTCAACGTCGGTTCCGTTTTCAGGGCGACGGAAGCTATAAGCCCTGCAGCGGTTTTTCTCTGCGGCATATGCGCCAGGCCCGGTGGAAGAAAACTGGGACGGACCTCCCGGGGGACCAATGCCCTGGTGCCATGGAAGTACTTCCGGGATTCCACGGAGGCCGCGGAGTGGGGCAGGAATACCGGAAGACTGTTGGTTGCCGTAGAGAATCTGGAGGATTCCGTACCGTTGTGGGATGCGGATTTTCCGCTATCTTCGGTATTCATGTTCGGCAACGAGGCCCGGGGACTGGACCCGGCTCTCTCGCAAATGGCGGATATTAGAGTGATGTTTCCACAGTCGGGACGCAGAACCTGCATAAACGTTTCCGGAATGGCGGCGGTAATAGCAGCGGAGTTGCAGAGAAGAAGGTACGCCGGATGCCGGGTCACCTGATGTAACCCAGATCCCTCAGCTGGTTCTTCGCGGCATCGTCCATTCTTACTTCCACCGGCTCGCCAAGGGAAGGTGTCGCCCAGTAATACTCCGCCGCCCTTACCAGCGATGAATCCACTTCTTCCAGCGGGTCGGACTCCAGAGGATCGAGTTCCAGGTCGTACATCTCCGGATCCCGTCCCCCCGGGTACCAGATTATCTTTTTTTCTCCCCTTCTGACGGCTGCTTGAAGCACGTTGGACCACAGCAGATTACTGGAAGGTATATCTACGGATTCCCGGTCATCCGAAAGGAGATTCCTGCCCGGCCTGTCGGGGGGACAATCGAGGCCCAGGATCGAAATCACTGTCGGGAAAACGTCCACCAGGGCGCAAGGTTCCTCTATTATGACTCCCGCAGGTACCCCGGGTCCGGAAAGAATCACGGGAACGTGAAGTACCTCCTGGTACAGGGTACTTCCGTGTCCCAGGCCGGAGTGTTCCATGAACTCTTCGCCGTGATCGGCCACTACCACGACCAGGGTGTTGTTCATGAAACCATCGGTTCTCATGTAGGCGAAAAGTCTCGCGAGTTGGGAATCGGTATAGGCTATTTCGCCGTCATACATGGCGGAAAGATAATCCAGACCATCGACGGATATTTCGGATGCGCTTCTGTTCACGGCGAACATGATATCCGTTTGGTATTCCGGAGAGTATAAATCTTCCGGCGTCACGTCGGCGAACATCGTATCGTACGGTGGAGGCGGATCGTATGGTATGTGAGGATCGTAGAAATGTAGCACCGCCATGAATGGTTCGTCCCCCCGGTATTCCTCCAGCCATTTTACGAAAGCGTCCACGGTTTCCCCGGCTTTCCTGGTTCCCCGGTTACCTGTAATCCCTTTACAGTCAAAGTGGTCGAAGCCCCTGTGGAATCCGAAGTCTTCGCTCAGAAAAACCACATTGAATATTCCACACGTTTTCCAACCCCGGGAGTGAAGCAACGCCGGGAGTGTCCGTATCGTTGGCGGCATGGCGAAAAGATTGCCTGACGCTGCCCCGGCGCCGTGCTGCCTCGGATACAGCCCCGTAAGAATCGAGGTCACCGAAGGAAGGGTCCAGGAACTGTGGGATTGGGCGTTGATCCACACGGTTCCCTCCTCCGCGAGACTGTCCAGGGTCGGAGTGAGATTCCGGGGATAACCCCAGGGACCCAGATGATCGGCGCGTAAGGTATCGATAATCACCAGGAGAACGTTTATGCCTCTTCCGGTGGTGGGATGCCCGCATGACAATGCCTGAAAGAAAAAAAAGATAGCCGGTATCATAATCGTAATGCGCATCAGTGCAGAGCCTCCAGCCAATTTTTCCCGGTACCGGTGTCCACCCTCAGTGGTACATCCAGGGGAATCGCGTTCACCATTTCCTTTCTGAGCAGCACTTCCACTTCTCCGGCCTTCTTCTCCGGAGTTGTGACGACGAGTTCGTCGTGAACCTGCAGCACGAGGCCGGCTCCCTCCACCCGGGTCAGGCGCCGGTGAACATTCAGCATCGCAAGCTTTATCATATCCGCAGCGGAACCCTGGATGGTAGTGTTCACCGCCATCCGTTCCATCGCATTCCTTTCGGCTCCCTTGGCATTCTTAATTCCCTGAAAGCTCCTTTTTCTGCCCAGTATGGTTCTCGTTTCCCCTTCGGTTTCCGCTTTCTTTACGCAGGCATCGAAAAAGTTTTTTACTTCGGGATAGGCCCTCATGTACCTTTCGATTATAGCCGACGCCTCCGCCCTGCTTACGTTCAACCTGGCCGCCAGTCCCCAGGAACTTATACCATAGAGAATCGAGTAGTTCACTTCCTTGGCTTTACGCCTGTGTTCCGGTTTCGCGTCACCAAACAAGGCTTCCGCCGTCCTGGCATGAACATCTATACCCTCCTCGAAAGCATGCCTGAGATTTCCCGGACCGGCGAAATGAGCCAGTATGCGTAATTCTATCTGGGAATAATCGGCCGTGACAAATACCTCGCCCCTGCCTCCGGGCACGAAGCATTCCCGTACCCTTCTCCCCCTGCTGGTCCTTACGGGAATGTTCTGAAGGTTCGGACGACTGGAACTCAACCTGCCGGTGGCCGTGACCGTCTGGCTGAAATTGGTGTGTATGAGTCCGTCCCTGGCGCTGATGAAGGACGGGAGTTTCCGTATGTACGTGTTGAGCAGTTTTGCAAGTTCCCTGTGTTCCATCACGATGTCCACAAAGGGATGCTTGCCCCGCAGTCTTTCCAGCACGCTCATCCTGGAGGAATATGCTCCCGAAGATGTCTTTCCCGCGGATTCGAGACCGAGGGTTTCGAAAAGCGCCCGTGAAACCTGGGAAGGGCTGTTCAGATTGATATTCCATCCCACGATTTCGGAAGCCCGTTTCTCCAATTCCTTCATGGCCTTCATGAACTCATTCTCAAGCCTTCGCAGGGATTCCGTGTCCAGGCCTATTCCCCTTCTTTCCATATCCCTTATTACGCCTACTAGCGGGAGTTCCAGCTCCCGGTACAGTTTTGCAAGCCTGGCGTCTTTCTCCAGTTCGTTTTCCAGCACCAGTACCAGTTTCAGCGTGGTGTCGGCGTCAGAACCGCAGTATGCGGCTACCTTCTCGGTTTCCACCTCCAGGAGCGTCGAGGCATTCCCCAGCACTTCCCTGTATTCCCGCAACCTGATTCCCAGCCACCTCGCGGCCATGGAAGAAAGCGAATGGGACTGTATCTCCGGATTCAGGAGGTAATCGGCTATCATGGGATCTCCTCCCAGTTCATCGAGTCTCAATCCCAGGTTTTCCAACACGTGCATGTCGAACTTGCCGTTTTGCCCCACTATTCTGCGCCCGGATAGTTTTTCCCCGAGAATTTCCACTACTTCCCCCGCTTCCAAGGCGCAGGCGCCGCCCAGGGGAACGTACCATACTCCGGCGGCGGACGCCATGGAAAGCCCTACCGGAGATGCCTCCATGGGATCCTTCGAGGTGGTCTCGGTATCTATAGCCACCGGATCTTCCCCAAGATTCACGTCCCGGAGTTCACCGGAAGTTCTGATGATCCTCACCTTCGGTTGCCGGTCTTCAAGAATTATTCCGGCAGATCCGAAGAGGTCGTTTTTCACCGTATCCACGCCCAGGCGTTCCGCAATGCTCGCCATACCCAATTTTGATAGAAGCTCGCCGGCATCGGGCTGAATCGGCGGAGAGGGCTTCAGGCTGTAAAGACTGATACCGGGTTCCACCGGGGGAGGAAGGGACACGAGCCTGCGACTCAGCATCGCCATCTCCTTTCCCGCTTCCAGTTTTTTCCTCAGGGAGGTCTTTATTTCATCAAGCGCCGCGTATATTCCTTCCAGATCGCCATACTCACCCAGCAGTGCCGCGGCGGTCTTCCTGCCTATTCCGGCCACGCCCGGAACGTTGTCCGAGGAATCTCCGGTCAGAGCCAGGAAATCCGCTACCTGGTCGGCCTTCACTCCCATTACGGCTTCAACGTCTTCGGGCCGGATGATACTTTCTTTCTTTCTTCCGCCGCCGGGCCTTATTACGGTTACCCTGTCGGATACAAGCTGCAGGAGATCCTTGTCGGAAGACAATATTTCCACCCTGTCCCCCGCCTTCTCGGCCTCCCTGGCGAACCAGGCTATTATATCGTCCGCCTCCAGTCCTTTTCTTTCCACGAGAGGGATTCCCAGGGCCGGTATCACCTTCCTGGCGTACTCGGACTGTAATCTCAATTCCTCCGGCATCGGCGGACGATTCGATTTGTACTCGGGATAGATATCCACTCGGAACGACGGTCCCGGATGATCGAAAACGGCTGCAACAAGGTGTGGAGACCTCGCATCCCTCCTGTCGAGCAATTGCCTTAGAAGGAAGAATAAACCGCTTGTGTTCATGCCGTCGGCGGTCATGAGGGGATTTCCCGACATAGCGTAATGTCCCCTGTAAAGCAGCGCGTTACAATCCACCAACAAGAATATTCTACCCCCCTTATCTTCAACCGCCATTGTTCGCAGAGCCCCTTTCGCATTTTTTCATGAGTTCCATGGCCCTTTTCAATACGGTTTCCACCGTTATTTCCCGAAGGCAGCGGGTATTATTCCCGGGGCATTCCCGCTTGAAACACGGAGAGCACTTCAAAGAAGAAGCGAGTACGGTGGTATGTGTTCCGATGGGTGCAGTCCAGGCCGGCCGGGTGGAACCGAATATCGCCATCGTTGGGGTTCCCAGGGCGGCTGACAGGTGAACTCCTCCGGAATCGTTTCCCACCGTCAAAACGGCGGCAAGGAGCCTGGAAGCCAGGGCGGGAATGTCCAGACCGGTCTCGATGGTCATCGGGAATCCCCCCCGGAACATCGACGAGAGTTCTTCGCGTTCATCTCTCGATCCGTACATCACCACCGGCAATCCGGTTTCAAGCGAGAGCGACTCCGCCAACCGCCCGAAGTAAGGCCATTTTTTCGCGGGTCCGAACCTGGCGCCCGGAAATATCGCCAGGTGCGATTCCCCTTTCGGTTCGACCTGCGGTTCGGGCATGGATGCTTTTCCGGGACAGCCTACCGCGGCGGCGAGTTCCATGAACTTCATGGAATGATGACGACTCCTCTCATCCCGGTACCTGACGACCTTCGTAAGAAGAATCCTCCTGCATTCACCGGGAAGACCTATAATTTCGGTAAAACGTGAAAGAAAACCTTGAAACGCGGATTGGAAAGAATCGGGCATCAGGAGCAGGGAGTCACCGATTCCGTTGGGATGTCGATTTCCCACGTACACATGGATATCCGGGAAAAAAACGGGGAAAAGCCCGGCAACCCTGTCATGGCTCCATAGCGAGGTCTCCCGGCATCGCAGGATGGTCGAAATGGCCGGCAGAGCCATTACGGCGTCTCCGAGCCAATTCGGAGTCCTTATTACCAAGGCTATTCTACCACTTCCTTGCTGCCAGTTCTCTGCACTGTTTCGCGAATTCTTCCATGTTTTCGACCGGGGCCGCCCAACGCCACTTCATGAAGGTATTCTTCGAATCCAGGCCCACCACCGGCCTTCCCAGGGCGCAGGCATCGCTCCATAAGGTCGCATCGTCCGTAACTACGGCTTCGGAGCCTGCAACCAGGGCCACGGCCAATTCCCTTTCCACGGTACCGTAAGTTCCCTTTTTCCCCAGAACCACCTTTCTGAGTGGTATCTCGGCGCCCAGTTTCTTCAGCAATGCGGGTACCCGCGGCGACACCACCATGTACGGAACTCCCCTTCCCGCATCGCGTCTCACCAAGTGATCGGCGTCGAGGGCGATATTCCTGGGAAGCACGGGTTTCCATGCGGAGTCGAAAGCCAGCCTCAGGGCACCACACATTTCCTCCAGCATTCCGGGAAGTTCCACGGTCCGCGTCCTGACCCTGATATTGACCAGGGGTGACGGAGCCTCCAGCGGCGCTATCCTGATTTTGCAGGGAATCCGGCGAAGAAAGCGTTCTTCTTCCTTACCTATCCTGGAATACGGGAAAAAGAGAAGCGACGAAACGGGACGGGATTCCCGCTTCGACAATTCTTTCGGAACCTTTGGACGGTTGTCATAACAAAGAATTTCCGGTTTCCGTCGCAACATTTTGAATAGTTTTCCATCCCGTAAAGGACAAATCACGGTCATGCTCACATCCTTGTATGTGGTCTGCAAAGCGTTCGCCAGCAGTATCGCGGGCCAGACGGCGCTTTCGAGGGGACCGGAATATACCATGATGTTTCCCGGAGACTTCAAATCCGCCGGGAATTCCAGGGAATGGTCCTTTCGATTTCCCGACAGTCCTGCGAATCGCAGGAGACGGGCCAGGGGATTTTTCATTCCAGGTTCTCCAGAAGGGCGGTGGCGTAGTTTCTCGTTATTTGGGAATAATCTGCGGAAGTAGATAAATCCTGAAGCATCATCATGGCCCGGGAGAATTCACCCTTGCCGTGCAGGGCCAGTGCACGGGCCATTAATGGAAGTCCCTCACCCGGGAACGACTGCTGGAGATTCGCAGCCAACTCGCAAGCTTCGTCGTAACGACCAAGGGAAAGGAGGGCGAAAGAGACGTCCAGGCAGGAGTAGAATTTTTGTCTTACGGAGGATGCGAGCAGCAAGGATTCGATGAAACTATTCAGGGCCTCCCGGTGGCGGCCCCTGTAAGCTGATGCCATCCCCCTGGCCCTGGCTTCCAGCCAGGGAGAGCCGGATATCGATTCGAGGGATTCTATGGCATATCGCGCCAATCCGCAGCTCCAGGCCAGTCTTGCGTACCAGAAATCCATGCAGCCCTCGGCGAGGGGAAAGGTTTCGAGGCCGGCCATCAATGTGAAGGCGTGGGAAGCATCTCCCGAATAGAGCGATTCCTCTATGAATCGCGATACGATGCGTACTTCGCCCGCGACATCTTTTTCTTCGAAGTATGTTCTCCCCGCATCGATGAATCGACCTTCCATCTCGAGTCGGGAGCCTTCGGAGGAGAGGACCGCGGCCAGCAATAGGAAAAAGTGCATTTCGCCTACTCCAATATCCTGTTCAAAATTCTTCTCAAAAGTCTGAAATAGCTTATAAGACCCGTCAGCGCCGACAACGCGGCGAATATGAGAACGGGCGTGTAAAGCGATATGAAGATCCGCTTACCGGGAAAAGCGGCCTTGCCGCTGGAAACTACGAGAAGGATATAGCTGAAAAGAACCGCCAATTTCTCCCCTGTGGTTATCGTGACCACGGGAAAATCAATACTCCAGGATATCAGGGAAAGTCCGGCCAGAAGCAACAGGTGATATCCAACCAGTACCAGCGCCATGATATTGTTCAACGTTCCCAGGTTATAGGAAATGGTGACCAGGGCCACGGAAATGAAGAGCTTGTCCGCTACGAAATCCATCACCTTGCCGGGATAGTTGTTCTTGCCGAGTCTTCGGGCCGCCCAGCCGTCAAGGTAATCGGAAAGCGCTCCCCACATGACCACCCAGAAGATCAGGACCGATTTTTCGTTTCCGGGAACCAGAAGCAGTAAAAATATGCCGGCCAGGAACCTGGTTAACGTAAGCGCCGCCGGACCCGGAGCAATCCTGAAATTTATGTTCTGCATCCGCTCCAGGAGATTCCGCCGGAAATCACCCAACTGTACCCTGTCCACCGGACGTTCCATTTTCACCTCGTCACACCGGCACGTATGCCTTCTGCGAAAAGGCTGTCCAGGGACTTCATACCTATCCAGTCCCGATGCCATTCACAGGACCGGGGGAAAAATATCCCCGAGAGCAATTGCAACTCGCCGGGGCCCACCAGCAGGTCCGGTCGAAAGAGACCGTCTTCGGTGCACGCCATCCACCCCATGGACACTATGGCGGCGAGGGTTTTGCCGTAATCATCGTCCTCCAGGTCCGGGGGCACGTCGATTTCTTCTCCCAGCACCTCGTAAAGCCGGAACCTTCCGTACCAGGAAAGAGCTATGCCCAGGTCCCTCCTTGTCACCGGCATGTCCAGACCCCTGCCCTGAAACCACGCGACAGCTTCCCGCATTCTTCCCTGGGATACGAGCAGCCGAACCAGTGATACGAGAGCGATCCTGTTTCCGTTTTCTATACTCTTTACCAGTACATCTCCGCTCAGTACCGCCGATTCGGACGGAAGGGAGCGACCGGAGCCGGAAGCGGCCGCCCAGGTATCGTACGACTCCGACGCCCTGGCTCCTGCGGACATTATGAAAAGCATCATCACAAAAAGGAAAATGGAGCGGGTAACGGGACTCGAACCCGCGACCTTCAGCTTGGGAAGCTGACACTCTACCAACTGAGTTATACCCGCTCCGGTACGAGGGTAGCGGTATGAATAGGCTTTCATCGGGCCTCCGTCAAGTTCACGTGGGTAAGCGATGAAGGGTTCCTCGGTACACGGGTCTGGCCTCTCCCTGGAGCCAGGTTCCATGCTCATCCGCTCCCACGGTGAGAGTACGTCCGCTCTTGGTGGTGATTTCCACCGGAAAATTTTCGCCCAAGAGCTTTACGGCGCATACGGCACAGGCCACTGCGCCGGTGCCGCAGGCCAGGGTTTCTCCCTCGACACCTCTCTCCCATGTCCTCATAAAAAACTTTCCATCTTGTTTCCAAAGGTAGTTTACATTGGTTCCGGCGACACCGAAGCGCCGATTCCACCTGAGGAATCGGGCGGTTTCCTCGAAAGGAGGATCCTCGGGACCACCGGTTACCAGTACGGCATGGGGAACACCGGTGTCCAGGAAGGAAACGGCGGTTTCAATCTTTCCCACGCTCATCGTTTCAGCCATGAAACGGACCTCCGGCGGTGTCATCCATACCCTGGACTCTTCCGGCCCGGTGACTCTGGCCCTGTGTACCCCGGCATCGCTCTCGAAATGGAAGTCCTCGTCCCGGTCGGCGAGTCCGGCCATTACGGCGTAAACGACCGCGCACCTCGCTCCGTTTCCGCACATCTCGGCGGGTTTTCCATCGCTGTTGTAGTACTTCATCCTGAAGGCGTGACTGACGTCACTCCTGATGTCAAGGAGGCCGTCCGCTCCTATCCATGTACCCCTGGCACACAAGGTGGCTACCATATCGATGGAGAGCACCTCGAAAGGATCCCCGTCCAGATTATCCAGCAATATGAAATCGTTGCCGGCACCACTCATTTTGAGGAAATCGAGTTTCATTCCCTCGTCAACCTTTCCTCCGCGGATGAATTCATGACCTTAAGCTCAAATGCCGCATTCGCGTTTCCGGGGTCGATCTCGAGAATTTCCTCATATACGTTCACGGCGTTTTGCGTTTCACCTTCAGCAATCTGCAACCTGGCAAGCAAGAGAAGAAGATCCGTATCCGGACCCTGGTACCAAGTATAATTCCGGATGTCTTCGGCCAAATTCTCCAGGGAATAGCATCCTTGAATATACAAACGTATCAGGTCGTCGAGCATGAATTTCAGAACATCGGCCGGACCCCCTCCCTGCAGGCCCAGGAGCAAGGCTCCCGAAAGCATGTCCGGATCATTCGATTCAATACCCATGTCAGCCAGGCGTCCGGACCATCCCTTGGGGTCGGAAAGCATTGCCCGCGCTCCGTCGTAATCCGTGTAGCAATGGCGGTATCTTTCCCGGAAAAGGAATCCTGCGGGCAACTTCGGAGGAACCGGACAATCCAGGGTGAACACCCTGATGGATTGTCCCTGAAATACAAGGTCCAGCGAGTCGAGTCTCTCCGGGTGGAAATGCATGGAAAGCGCCGCTGCGTTCTCCGGAACCCGGGTGAGACCAGCCAGATACGACAATCCGGTCGGGCTGTCGTCGAGAAGAAAATCCGCCTGGTAGACTACTAATCCACAATCCTTTTCCCTCATGAAAGATACCAGGCTGTCCTCGGGCATGAACATTACACGGGCGAAGCGCACGATATTTTTCCTGTTGGTGGAATTCTCGAAGAAGGTGTGAGTCACCACCGGCCGCTCCGCATAAGCCGATATCAGTCCGGATAGATGCCAGAACGCCAGGACGGCCTCATCTTCTTCCGTTTCCGACTTCAGCCAGGAGAGGAATGAATCCAGTTCCCGGTCATCCAGGAGCGAGGAGGAATTCTCGAAATGAAATCCCAGGGAGTCCACGAATTCCGCTGACTTTGACGGGAAGGATGACTGAAGAAGCAAAGCCGCAGCAATTACAGGTATTGTCCACTTTCTGCGAAAAGTGTGAGCTATGACCGGAACAAGTGCGGCGGCCAGGAATATCATGAGCCTGTCGAAGAAAAGATAACCTGCCAGTGCGACGGGAAAGAACCAGAAGATGAGTGTGTGCCGCCTCGTTTTGATGAAATCCGGGAGCCCTGGAAGCGCCGCCAATACGGGAATTCCGAAAAGAAGTAAAACCTGGGAAAGCCCGGGAGAGGTGTATCCGGGCACCCAGAAAAGCCTCGCGTCTTCATTGAGCATACCCGGATCTTCGGGATGCCGGAAGGCGAAACGAATCTTGGCCAGTATTACCGCCGAAACATGCCCCCCCGCTTCTTTACCCAGGAAAGCCGAGGCGAGGGCCAGGATGGTTGAGAGCAGCGGGAACCACAATGTCTTAAAGGGCGGGAGCAGTAAGGCCGCAGCCGCTACGGAAGCCGGGCTCAGAACGGCACCGTCGTGTCTCATGTGCGGAATCAACAACGAGGCAGTTAATTGAGCCCCTGCCAACCACCACCTGATGAACGCCGGAACGTCGTTCCGCCTCCAATTTCTCCATAGCAGGTAGACGAACAGGAAGAACACCAGGTATGCCGAAACCTTCCAGGCCGCCAGGGCCATGAACAGCACGATCCCGGCCGCAGCGGCCCGTCGCACGGAACGTTCCTTTCCCAGTAAGCCTTCCACGAGCCATCCCAGGGCCATGAGAAGCGGGAACGCAACGGTTTCCCTGTAGAGAGAACCCCCTCTCGCTCTCAGCATGGCCGGCAGCATCACCGAATAGAGTACGGAAGCCACGGCGGCATCCCCGGGTCGATAGCCTGCGGCGGACATCCAGAGATAAAGGAAAAAAGCGGCCAGCAGGGGAAATGCCAGGCAGAATCTTCTCATGAATGTATTGAAATCTCCGCCCAGCACCCTGTGCATTCCCCCGGCCAGGTACTCCTCGAATATGGAATTCTGTACGGTGGGCCACCCGTCCGGGTACATCACCAAGGAATCCACCGACGGTATCGTTCCGTTCTCCGAAAATGCCAGGGCGTACCTGTAGGCCTGCGTAGTTTCCGCCTGCATTCTCTTGGGCGGAGGGAGTACGTGCGATGCGAACCACGTTCTGAAAAAGAACGAAAACACCAGTAACGCCACCACTGCGATGCCGAATACGATCCTGGAAGAGAATTTCATTCCGAACCGGCTCTCGGAGGATAGGGAGCGATCAGGAACCGGCTCCTGTGTGATTCCGGGCTATAATCATGGACATTGTCTTCAGGGTTTCAATGGGGCCTCCCCCGCCTATGGCCACGGATTCCACCAAGGGCCACCCATGCCTGTTCAATGTCCTTTCCATCTCATCGGCCGGAATTATGGAAGGAAGGTCTCGCTTGTTCAACTGCAGTACTGAAGGTACCTCGTGAAGTTCCAGGCCATAACTTTTCAGGTTGTTTTCGAGATCTTCCAGGCTTGCGAGATTCGCTTCTCTTCTCTCTTCCTGGCTGTCGGCGACGAAAACAACCCCGTCCACTCCGTCAAGGATCACTTTCCTGCTCAGGGAGTAATAGGCCTGACCTGGTACCGAATAGAGGTGCAATCTTATCCTGTCGTTATTTATGGTGGCGAAGTTGATGGGCAGGAAATCGAAAAAGACGGTTCGCTCCCCCCTGGTGCAAAGGGTTACAAGCCTGCCCCGGTGTTCCGGTGCTATGATATCCCTTATTCTTCTCAGGTTCGTGGTCTTACCCGAGAGACCGGGACCATAGTAGACTATTTTGTACGCAACCTCTTTACCGGATCTGTACATAAGGCCCCTTTTCCTGCTTACTGACTTATCGACAAATCAAAGTATGTAATTACCATCTTCTCTCTTGGAGTCAAGGTCAAGAAGTATCTTTTCCGCCATGGTTCCGGTTATCCTGACCGTACCCCGGACCAGATCCGGAGCACCGAACAGTTGTTCGTCCAGAAGATAGGTGAGGACCGGCCTCAGTCTCCGTGCGCCTATGTCCTCGGTCTCCGTGTTCAGGTGACTTGCCGTTCTGGTTAATATCCGTGCGGCTTCCGGGGTGAGTTCCAGGTCTACCCCGTCAGCGGCGAGGAGCGCGGTGTACTGTCTGAGAAGCGAGTTTTCCGGCTCCGTGAATACCCTGAAAAGGTCTTCTTCCGAAAGGGGATCCAGTTCTACTCTCATGGGGAACCTGCCCTGGAGTTCGGGAATCAGGTCCGAGGGGCTCGAACCGTGAAAAGCGCCGGCCGCTATGAACAGGATATGATCCGTCTTTACCGGGCCGTATTTCGTGGGTACCGTGCAACCTTCAACTATGGGAAGAAGATCCCTCTGCACCCCCGACCTGGACACCTCCGGCCCTTTGCTCTCACCGGTGCCGATTATCTTGTCGATCTCGTCTATGAACAGTATCCCCTCCTCCCGGGCCAGGGCCAGTCCCCGGGAAACGTAATCACCACCTTCAAGTATCCTCCTGGTCTCATCCTCCACAAGTTTTTCCCTGGCCTTTTCGACGGTTACCGCAGCTTTTTTGCGCCTCTCGCCGAACATCCCGTCCAGTACTTTTTTCAGGCTGTTCATCGGCTGTTCATCGAATCCGCGGCCCGGTACCATCGGAAATATCTCCAGGCCCGGAAATTCCAAGGGGAGTTGTATCTCTATCCGGACTTCATCCAGTGAACCGTTTTCCACCATCCTTACCAGTTCATCCGCCGGAATGGAATCGTAACCGGCCCTCCGCAAGGCAGCGACCAGTTTTTCATTCACTCTTTTCGAGATCTTTCCGCTTCTGACTTCTTTCTCTCTTTCGGCTTCCATGTTCACCGCATGTTGGACGAGGGACCTGATCATGGATTCCACGTCCCTCCCGACGTAACCGGTTTCGGTGTACTTGGTGGCTTCGACCTTGACGAACGGAGCTCCGGTGAGTGATGCCAACCGCTTGGCTATCTCGGTCTTGCCGACACCGGTCGGGCCCATCATTATGAGGTTGCTGGGATATATTTCCTGCCTGATATCCGGTGGAGCCTTTTTACGGCGATACCTGTTTCTCAAGGCTATCGCCACCGATCGTTTAGCTTTTTCCTGGCCTATCACGTGCTTATCCAGCCATTCGACGATCTCCGCCGGAGTCATGCTCCCGTTCATTGGTCCAGTACTTCCAACTGAATTTCGCCACCGGTGTATATGCATATCCCCGAGGCTATCTTTATGCTTTCAAGAGCTATCCTGGCCGGTCCCATTCTTGTGTGGCCGTCCAATGCCCGCGCCGCCGCTATGGCGTACGGATGGCCGGAGCCCACGGCGACTATGCCGTCCTCGGCTTCCACTATTTCGCCGGCTCCCCCTATGAGCAGGGCGTGTTCCCTGTCCACCGCGGCCAGGAAGGCCTCCAGTTCCCTGAGATACTTATCCGCCCTCCATTCCCTGGCCAGATCCACCGCCGCCCTGGGCAGGTTTCCCCTGGCGCTTTCCAGTTTTTCTTCCAACCTTTCCACCAATGCGAACGCATCCGCCCCGGTACCGGAAAAACCTACCAATACCGTATTGGAGTAGAGTTTTCTTATCTTCCGCGCCGAACTTTTCAGCACCGTGTCACCGAAAGTCACCTGACCGTCCGCGGCCATTGCCGCCCTGCCGTTTCGAACTATGCCTATGACGGTGGTGGAATGCAGTTCCAAGCCGGAGTTCATGGTTCACCAGCCAACTTGTTGATCCATGCGTAACTTCCGGATGCCCTTCCAGGCGATGGGAGGTCGGACAGATACCCGGGCAGGTCGTCGAGTATCTCTTCCAGCCTGCGATCCGAAAGAACCGTCGCCAGAGCCGTGTACATGAGGTCCGTCCTGCCCCCCAGGCATGACATGTAAGCCAGTTCTTCCGGGGAAACCCTGTTGCGTTCCCTGATGAACCATTCCGCCCATGTACGGGTTTCTTCCTCGGGATCAAGCAGCATTCTCAGCGCCAGATTCCTCACCATGGCGGACTCCTTATCGTCGTCCAATCTGCCGGAAAGCACCAGCCCCGCCGACACCGCGCCCATTATCCTGTCCTTCTCCGCCAATTTCAACATGGCCAGCATGATCGAGCCGGCGTCGGCGGGAAGTATGGGATCATCGGAGGAGTCCATGACGCTGAAGAACAGCCACAGACCGGTCTCATCGGGATTCATCCTGTATCCCACCGGGTAAATGTTTATCAACTCCTGCAGTGAAGCCTTGGCAAGACGGTGGATTTCCGAAGAATGCTCTCCGTCAAGTTTCTCCATGTCTTCCACCGTCTTCCATGCCCCCACGTAGTTGGAGAAAATCAGGGCGAGTTCCACCCTAAGCCAAGCGAACGCTGCCGAACCGTCATCGAATTCGTCCATGAGCAACAGGTATTCGGCCTCTTGGGCGTATCCGAGACCTCCGTTCCCCCCTGACGCTATTCTGTACAGCGTGGAAGCCAGGTCCCGAAGCCTTTCGTCGTCCCTTTCATCGGCGGCCGACATTACGTCTTCGGCTATCGCCATTATCGTGTCTATGGCGGCGGCGGGCCCCGAAATACCGTCCACCAGCTTGCTCACCAGCATGGCCCTTGCCGGAAGTATCTCCTTCCACTGATCGGGAAGAGTCACGAACAATTTGGCGGATGCATCGAGGATTTCCTTCACAGCGTCGACGTCTCCCCTGGCGAGATAGTAATACGCCAGCTTATGGTACGCGGAGACGTAATTCCGCAGCAACTGCACGGTCTGGTCGCACTTGAATACCGACGGATCTTCCACCCCGGTGTACAGGTAACCGCTCATGAGTTCCCGGCCTTTTTCACCGTTCACCGCGTCCAGCATGGGACGATCCAGGATTCTGTAAATTATACCTTCCATCAGCTGATAAGTCTCCAGGAAACGCCTGCTTTCCGCCGCTACGGTGCCGGCGAAACAAACGTCCCGGCCGTGACGGTGCCTGTTCTTTATGATGTTGAGGAGTACCAGATCCTGCATGGTCAGGGCTCCCTGGCTCACCATTCCCTCCATGGGTATCGCCACGGCCAGGGAAGAATCGGTTATTCCCCAGGGCCATGCCTGAGTAAAAGTCGCCCTCATGATAGCTCCGTCCACCGGGGAAGACATCGGCATTCCTTCCTCTCCCACGTGAAAATGGTGGGGGCCCCATACATAAACCGGTCTCAGGGAATCCACGAGGCCCGCATCGTCAAAATTCAGGAGAAGGGAATCCTTATCAACGAGTTGGTGTACGTACCAGTTGGTGTTCATGAGACTGAGGTTGCTTACAATGACATCACGCCTTACTCCAAGAACCCCTTGGGCGAACCACAGGGGGAAAGTATCGTTGTCTCCGTTGGTGATCAATACCGCGTTTTCCGGACAAGTTTCCAGCAGGTTGATCCCGTAATCCCGGGCGAAAAAGGAATTCGATCGATCGCACCTGTAGTGATTCGCGCCGAACATCAGGAGCGGTACGGCCAGTGTAGTCCATACGAGATTCTTTCCATTGGGTATTAGATCGCGGAAGATGGAAACCAGGCCTATCCCTGCGAAAATGGCGAACAGAGAGAAGGAGGCGCCGAAGAAGTAATCTCTTTCCCTTACTTCTCCGGTGGAAGTACCTTCCGGGCCGGTCTTGAAGTTCAGGATGAAAAAGATGAAGAGAACCGATGACATGAGGAAGAGAAAACCCAGGTACAGCAGGAGCCTGGGCCTTCTCATCCCCAGGATCACCAGACCGTATATGGCGCCGAACATGAGTAGTATTCTCATTACCGTGGCCGCAACGGAACCGTATCTTCCGAATAATCTGTTCCATCCGTCAACAATTCTTCCCGACTGCCAAAACAGGTATTTCATGTAGAGTTTCAGTTGTTCCGGGAATGGCCCCTTCCGTTCCAGGATGGATGTTCTGCCGTACTGTTCCCTGGTAAAGGCTTTTTCGAAATTTTCCCAGTGACTGGCATCGGTTTCATTCACTTCAGGTTTCTGGATCGCCCTTATGGGCATGTAGAGGTGTATGCTGAAAGCCAGGAACACCAGTCCGAGGAGAACCGGCAGGAACCACGGCTTCCTCCACAAGTCCGACTTTCCTTTGAAGGCGTAAATCAGGTAGACGAGAAGTATCGGCGGGCCTGTGACCAGGGGAACGCTGCCGTGGTTGGCCACGGCGAGTATGATCAGGTACGATATCAGAAGCAGGTGTTTCGCTTCGCCCCAGTTTGCCCTGGAGCCGGATCGCTTCGATAACTTTCCCTCTCCGTATCTTTCTATCCAGCAATCGAAAAGCCAGAGAATTATAAAGGTCAGCAGGAGGGCTGTGGCGTAGGTTTCGGTAGCGTTGCTGTTACGCCATATAGAGTAGCTGAAGGTTGCGATCAACGCTGCCAGTACGGACATCGGGCGGTACCAGGCCGCTTCCAGGTCCATCCTGCGACCCCATCTCTGGACCAGTCTTGCGAGAAGCGCTATTGTCGCGGCCCCCGCAAACGCGCAAAGCAGGTTCACCCTCATCGCCACCCCGGGCAGGAAGGAAAAAATAATGGCACTGAACCTGCCCAGGAGAACGAAAAGGGGAACCCCGGGCGGATGCGGGATTCCGGCGGTCCAGGAAGCGGTAATGTACTCTCCGCTGTCCCAGAAACTCACGCTGGGTGCCAACGTAAGCAGGTAGGTCGCCAGCGCCACGGCGCCCATACCCAGGGCTATCATTCTGTCCACTTTCGTAATTTTGTCGTTCATGGCGTTACTTTCAATCTTTCCCTCTCGGGTGTGCATCCCTGTATGCCTTTCTGAGTCTTTCAACGGTGAGATGGGTATAAATTTGGGTGGTGGAAAGGCTTGCATGACCAAGCATGTCCTGCACGGACCTGAGGTCGGCCCCGTTGTCCAGGAGGTGAGTGGCGAAGCTGTGCCTGAAGGTATGTGGAGTGGCCCCGGCCGCCCTCGCAGCAGTCTTGACTCCGGACGCCACGATTCGCCTGACATCCCTGGGATCCAGTTTGCGCCCTCTTACGCTCACGAAAATCGTACCCGGATCGTTCCCGTCTTTCGGAAGGAATTCCGGGCGCCTCGCCAACCATTTATCGAGAATACGGCACGTCGGTTCCGGCAGTGGTATCATTCTTTGTTTGTTCCCCTTGCCCCTGACCATCAGGTGACGTTCGTCGGTATCCAGATCCTTAATGGTCACCGATACCGCCTCCGCGGCCCTTAACCCGCCTCCGTAGAGCAACTCTACCACCGCCCTGTTTCTAAGTCCCAACGTAGTGCCGGTATCGTAACTCTCCAGTACCTGCATAACCTCGTCTACGGCCAGGAATCCCGGAAGTTTCGCAGGTGTCTTGGGCAATTTCACCAGTTTGGCGGGATTGCCCTGCAGGCGTCCGGTTTCGACAAGCCAGTCCCCGAATGTCCTCAAGGTGGATATTTCCCTGGACAGGGACCTGGAATCGATTCCCCTGGCCGTCTCGCTTCTCACGAATCCCCTTATTTCCCTAAGCGTAAATCCACTAACTATGTCCCGGCCATGCTGGTAATCAAGGAAACGATAGAGATCGCCCCGGTAAGCTCTTATCGTGTTTTCCGAGAAAACCGAGCCATATTTCAGGTCCATGCAGAAATTCTCTATTGTTCCGTTATCTTCTTCTTGCACGATGGACACCATAATCCGTTCTTCTTCTGCTCAAGCAGCGGAAAACCGCATCTCGGGCAGGTTTTGTCTACGGGCATGTTCCACAGGGCATACCTGCATTCCGGATAACGACTGCAACCGTAAAAGATCCTTCCCTTCCTGCTTTTCTTTTCCACCAATTCACCGCCGCATCCCGGTACGGGGCATCCTACCCCGGTGGGAATGGAGGTCGTATACTTGCATTTGGGATAATTTTCACATCCAAGGTACTTTCCGTACCTTCCCTTTTTCAGTAGAAGCCTTCCGTCGCATCGTGGACACTTCCTGCCTGAATATACTATCTCGTCCTCTCTTTCCAGGGGCATGGAATACCTGCACCCCGGAAAAGCCGAACATGATTTGAATCTGCCGTATTTCCCCCACCTGATGACCAGGGGCGCACCGCATTCGGGACAATTCTCCCCGGTTTTCTCCTCCAGTTCGCTTTTCAACGCATTGGTCCTCCTTCCCGCATCCGCGAGTGAGGATTCCAGCGGAACCGTCAGTTGCGTTAAAGCGTTCTCGTAGGTGTCCCTGCCCATGGCGATGGAATCCAGGAGGTCTTCCATCCTGGCGGTGAAATCCACTTCGAATATGTGTGGAAACGTTTTAGTGAGGAGTCTGATCGTGGTCGTACCCAGTTCGGTAGGCTTGAGGTACTTTTCTTCCCTCTCCACGTATCTCCTGTTCTTGAGGGTCTTTATCGTACTGACGTAAGTTGAAGGTCTTCCGATGCCGACCTTTTTCATCTCGGCTACCAACTTTGCCTCCGTGAAACGCTGGGGTGGCTTGGTAAATTTCTGTTCGCTGCCGTAATCCAGCATCGTCACCTTTCCTTCCGCGACGGGAGGAAGTTTCGTGGATATTCTGAGCATTCCTTTATCCACCACGGAGAAGCCTTTGTCCTTCAGTTTTTCTCCCGATGTTTCGAAGGTTAATCCTCCTCCCCCGACTTCCACGGTGACTTCCTCCACCACCGCATCCCTGAGCTGCGTAGCCACGAATCTGTTCCAGATCAGCTTGTACAACGCAAGTTGATTCCTGGGAAGGTGATGCGACAGTTTTTCCGGAGTCAATTCGACATCTACCGGCCTTATAGCTTCGTGGGCATCCTGGGAACCTTTCGAACTCCTGTACCGCCTGGGTTTTGGAGTAAGGTACTCTCGGCCGTACCTATCTTCCAGGAATTTCCTGCATTTTTGCAGGCTTTCGGGACTTATCCTGACCGAATCGGTTCTCATGTAGGTTATCAAACCCATAGTACCTCTATCGGGTACCGTTACGCCCTCGTAAAGCTTTTGCGCAATGGACATGGTCACCGACGGTGACATCGAAAGTTTTGTGGAAGCCGCCTGCTGCAGTGAACTGGTTATGAATGGAGGAGGAGGCTTGACGGATTTTTCTCTGGTTTTCACCGATTTTATTTCCCAGGAATCACCGATGGATTCTATTCTTTCGACGATCCGCCCGGCCTCTTCTTCATTTCTGGGGATTTTTCCGGGTCTGCAACAAAGGGAACCGTCCATCTTTTTCAAAACCGCTTTGAAAACGGAGTCGTTCTGGGAAAATGTCGCCGTGAGGAGCCAGTATTCCACGGGCACGAACATCCTTATCTCGTCTTCCCGTTCCTGTATCATCCTCAGGGCCACGGACTGTACCCTGCCGGCGCTCCTTCCGCGCCCCAGGAGACGTTGAAGCCAAGTGGAAACCTTGTATCCCACCAACCTGTCCATCACTCTCCTGGCCTGCTGGGCATCCACCAGTTGCATGTCTATGGTTCCGGGGTTTTCTATGGATCGGAGAACGGTATCCTTGGTGATGGCGTTGAATCTCAGGCGGTGAAATGTAATACCGGGCCTCTCCAGGATATCCGCAAGATGCCAACATATGGCCTCTCCTTCGCGGTCGGGGTCCGCCGCAAGGAAAACGTGGGAATAGTTCCTGGCCCTCGTCTTGAGTTCCATGACCTTCTCCCGCTTTTCCTGGAGAATAACGTACCTGGGTTTGAAACCGTTGGCTTCGTCCACACCCAGGCTGTCCTTGGGAAGATCCCGCACGTGACCGTTGGAGGCCACGATCTCGTATTCTCCACCGAGATAAGTGGAAAGGCTCTTTGCCTTGGCCGGGGACTCTATGATCAGAAGGTACTTTTTATTACCCATCGTTCTCCCATGAATTAGAGAATCATGTTCGGGAACGGGGCCTCACGTGGAATAGGTTAGTCCCTTCCTATTATCCAATCGAAAACGAGGCCTGTGACCAGTTCCGTTGTCTCGGGTATCAGGGCCTGTTTACCCTGAAGGTAATACGGGCTGTTCGACAACCCCAGGATACCGAAACTGTCCGCCACGAAGGAGAACATGTCGGGGTTGTAATACTGGTTCTCCTTGTAGTACAGAATCAGCTGGTCCACGCCGGTGGGATCCAGAAGCGTTCCCAGGTTCCCTATCAGGGCGGCCCTCTTCTCGGCGGGTTCCGGATGGGTGATCTTCATGATCAGGATATCATGACCACTGCCGGTTCTCACCAATGCAAAACCATCCAGCTCTACCGAGTTGAGCGACGCAAGGATGCCTATTTCGTCGGCTATGGCCTCCATCGAATCGACCTCGATATC
>JAMOUX010000021.1 GCA_027067855.1 Candidatus Fermentibacteraceae bacterium | reverse complement strand
CCCCCGGTCGGTTTTCCATCCCGCCATTCCGGAAATAGCGTACCTCTCGGCTTCCCCGCACCTGGTTTCGAAGTCTCTCCTTCCCCGGGGATCGCCTTCCCAGTAGGCAAGGTAGAACCTCGCCCGGGCATCCTGATCCAGGTTTTCGAACAGCTCTCTCTCTCCGGAATTGAGAAGCAGTGCGAACTGTTCCAGGTAGGGAACCGCTTCTTCGGTATCGCCCGAAACAACCGGGGTCGCCGCCTGCGTATTCTCCTCCCTGCCTATCACCAGGTATTTCTCCGTCTCCAGGGTATCGTCGCCGGTCACCAGGGTAAAGACCAGCCTGTGGATTCCGGAAGTCCTGGCCGCCATAAGATCCAGGCTGTCCACCAGGCCGACCACGTCACCCTCCTCCGGAACCGTGACGGTCACCGGGGGCCTCGCGAAGATCACTTCGCCGTCCCCGGTCTCCAGCCTGCCCTGTACCCGGACGGATTCGCCGGCCATGCCGTACAGCTCGACGTAGTAGTACGCCTTGTGCTCGCGTGGCAGTGTAAAACCGCCGTCCGCGGCGGGGTACACCATGTACTTTCCCTTCCGCAGCGGATTTGTGGATTCGTCGGGAGCCGGCACCAGGGCCCGGGCCAGTTCCAGCTGGCTCAGCGCCCCCTGCGGTTCCACTTCCACTATCCTCGAGAGTTTTCCCGTCTTCCCGTTTTCCTGATCGGTCACGGCGACCTCCAGGGTATACGTACCGGGAGGTGTGGGAAAAACCACCGAATTCACCACGGATCTGTCCGGCACCCAGCGGACCCGGGAGATCCATTCGTCGAAGGCGACGGTATCGCCTCCGGCATCCACGAGGGCGACCGTAGTTAAGAAGGAAGCCATGGAATCGGAATCCATGGAAACCTCCCCCAGGTTCACCTGCTGGTAGATCTCCAGGCCGAGGGTATCGCTTCCGATGTAATCGAACAACGCGGTATCAACGCCGAACCTCAGATCTCCGTCGCCGACCGACGCCAGATCCGCCGCTAAAACCGCCGCCGCAAACAGGAAGAAGGTCTCAGTCGCGCCTGTCATAAGCGGACCTCACCTCCTCCCAGTCGGTGACGAGTTCGTAAATACCGCATCCATCGTAGTCTATGAAAGACACTTCCACCGGCGGCGTACAATAGGTCCATACCTGGACGGGACGCGTGGACCTCTCCATGGGCCGGGAATCGATGATGTCGGGTTCGCCCAGCAAAGCGTATACCCTTCCCTGGTCAGTGTTCACGCCGGGGACGTTCAAGACGGAGAATCGCCTCTCTATCTGGTCCAGCCGTTCCAGGTAAACTTCCAGGTACTCGTTCCTTGCGGTTCCCGGAGTGGGATCCCTCTTCTGCCAGAACTCGGCCATCACGGCCCTCCGGCCCGAAGGACCCCCGGCATTACGGAGTTCACGAAGTTCGGATACTTTGGCTATGGGCCTTACCAGGGTTTCCGTGAGTTCCGGGTTTCCGCCCCATACGTCCCAAGATGCCAGCACCTCGACATCACCGGACGCGGAGGCAACCACTTCACCACCGTCCAGGAGGGCGGTGGCGACCCTGTAACTCCCGGCGCCCAGCGCTTCCAGGTCCAGCGTGGCCGAACAGAACACTCCGTTCTCCCTCGTTTCCACGTTCATCCATCCCTCGGCCGGGGTTTCGTCACCCCGCCGAACGGAAAAGGCCGCTTTCAGGGAATCCGGCAACACAGCGGCGACCGGAGGATAAACGTCCCATGCCAGTTCCGCTTCGCCCTCCGCCCTGAGGATGGGGCCGTTCCCGATTACCCGGAGATTTTCCCCCGACCAATCGGTTTCGTCCGGAACGGGAACGTAGACCTCTTCGCGCCAGGTCATTCCGTTCCCGGTCTCCCTGTCCGTCAACACCAGGAAAAGCTCGTGCTCGCCGAAGGATACGCCACTGAAAGCCAGGTCTTCCTCCAGGGGAAAATCGGACTTCCCGGCGACGCCGCTCCTTCT
>JAMOUX010000020.1 GCA_027067855.1 Candidatus Fermentibacteraceae bacterium | reverse complement strand
CATGAAAAACGCCGTGTTCATCATCCCCAAGCCATCGTTGATGGTGGAGGCGGTCAAGACCATTGATGAGATCTTCGAGATCATGGAGAAAGACTCCCAAGAAAAGGGGCAGGCCTTTCAGGATATCCAGGGCGATGTCTATGAAATGCTGCTGGCAGAAATTGCCACTGCCGGCAAAAATGGCCAGTTCCGCACCCCGCGCCACATTATCAAGCTGATGGCCGAGCTAGTGCAGCCCCAACTGGGGCATAAAATGGCTGATCCCGCTTGCGGCACCGGCGGCTTTCTGCTCGGCGCCTATCAGTACATCGTAACACAACTGGCGCTCAGGGCCGGGACCAAGGATTTGCAACCCGATGAAGACGGCTTTGTCCGCACCTCGGTGGCGGCGGCCCTTACCGAAGATGCTCAGAACATTTTGCAAAACACCCTGCGCGGCTATGACATTGACAGCACCATGGTGCGTCTGGGGCTGATGAATCTGATGATGCACGGTATTGACGAGCCGCAAATTGACTACAAGGACACCCTGAGCAAGAGCTATAACGAAGAGGCCACCTATGACATCGTGATGGCCAATCCTCCCTTTACCGGCAGCATCGACAAAGGTGACATCAACGAAAATCTGCAACTTGCCACCACCAAGACCGAGCTGCTCTTTGTGGAAAATATCTACCGCCTGTTGAAAAAGGGTGGAACGGCCTGCGTCATTGTGCCCCAGGGCGTTCTGTTCGGTTCCGGCAAGGCATTCAAGCAGTTGCGCAAAACCCTGATAGAACGCTGCGACCTCAGGGCGGTCATTACCATGCCCAGCGGTGTGTTCAAGCCCTATGCCGGGGTCAGCACTGCCATTCTGCTTTTCACCAAGGTCTGGGGTCCGAAAGACAAGGTCAGCCAACCTGCCACCGATCATGTCTGGTTTTACGGGATGCACTCTGACGGCTACTCCCTGGATGACAAACGTACCAAGCTGGAAGGCCATGGCGACCTGCAGGATATTGTTGAAAAATTCCATGCCCGGAATCCAAAAACCGACACCGACCGCAAACAGAAATGCTTTGTAGTCTCCCGCAGTGAAATTAAGGATGAGGGCTATGACCTCTCGTTCAGCCGCTACAAGGAGGATGTTTTTGAAGAGGTGGAGTATGAAGCACCGGAGGTGATTCTGGACAAACTGCTCAAGGCCGAGGTTGGGGAAGCCGGTGGCGATACACTGAGCAAGGTTGAGGGCGGTATTGTAAGGGAATTGCTTGAGCTGCGGGAGATGATTGGATGAAAAAGGTCACCGTTCATTCAATTGCATCTGTGTCAGCTGGCCAAGGTGCACCAAAGAAAAATGAGTTTTCCGAGCAAGGAACTCCCTTTATCCGTGCTGGCAGTCTTGAGGATTTGCTGGCAGGAAAAAGTGAAGCTGGTTTTGAACTTGTATCAGAGGAGACCGCAAAAAAACGAAAGCTGAAATTATACCCCAAAGGTTCAATACTGTTTGCGAAGAGTGGCGTGTCTGCAACCAAGGGTAGAATCTATGCTCTGCAAAGCCCTGCTTATGTAGTCAGCCATTTGGCTATTTTGATACCAAACGACAAGATTCATGGAGAATATCTCCGGCTAGTACTAAATCAATTCCCTCCTTCGAGACTAATCAAAGATTCAGCCTATCCAGCAATAAGCCTTGAGGAGATAAAAAAATACAAGATTCCAGTTCCTGAAGAACTTGACGATCAAATCCGCATTGCCCATCTGCTGGGCAAGGTGGAAGGGCTGATTGCCCGGCGCAAGCAACACTTGCAGCAACTGGATGAACTGCTCAAAAGCGTCTTTCTGGAGATGTTTGGTGATCCGGTGCGGAATGAGAAAGGCTGGAGTGAATGTAATCTTGGAGTGATAATTAAAATCAAGCATGGATTTGCGTTTAAAAGTGAGTTCTTCCAGAACAGCGGCCCATTTGTGTTACTTACGCCGGGTAATTTTTTTGAAAAAGGCGGTTTTAGAGACCGAGGAGACAGGCAAAAGTACTATGTAGGGGAAACACCTCAAGAATATATCCTTAATAAAGGTGATTTGCTTATAGCTATGACTGAGCAAGCTCCCGGACTATTGGGTAGCCCCCTAATTGTTCCAGAATCCAATCTCTATTTGCACAACCAACGATTGGGTTTGGTTAAAGCAAAAAAAACTATCCAGCCGCTATTTCTTTTTCACCTTTTTAATCAAAAATCGATTCGTAAAATTATTCATTCCAAAGCTACTGGCGCAAAAGTTCGACATACATCACCTGCAAAAATTGAGAGTATTGTTATTGGCTACCCTCCTATTAATCTCCAAAACCTATTTGCCGCTATCGTTGAAAAGGTTGAAACCATCAAATCCCAATACCAGCAAAGTCTCGCCGAGCTTGAAAACCTCTATGGCGCATTAAGTCAAAAGGCGTTTAAGGGCGAGTTGGATTTGTCGAGGGTTCCACTGGTTAAAAAAGAACGGGATGAACAACAGGGAAAAGAAAGTGATGTGAAGGCTGAAGAAATGACAGAGGAAGAAACCAGGTCTATCGAATTACCTGAACCGGCTGATCTCGGCAGTCTGGCAAAAACGACAGGACGCAGAGATGCCCTCGAGAACTGGCTGGCCAGCTATCTTGCGCAACTGGGCGGCAAAGCATTCGATGTCGGACAGTTTATGCAACAGGCACAACTGAAACTGGATGAACTGATTGAGGATGAACCGCCGGAACTGGGCGTGGATGAATATGACTGGATTAAGGAGCGGGTATTCCAGTTGCTGGAAAACGGTCAAATGACGCAGGACTATGATGATGACAAAAACCGCGTACTGATAAAAGGCCAGGGGAACAGTCAATCGTGAAACTGCTGCGTCTCAAAATCACCGATCCCAATAGATTCCGCAGTCTGCAAGCGGGTTTTGAGCACCATTTCCGTACAGAGTGGGCGTTGCAACAGGACGATGGCTTTGCCTCCTTTGTCTGTGCCGGTCCCAATGGCAGCGGCAAGTCCAATCTGCTGGAGGCACTAGCGGCGATCTTTTTTCAACTGGAAGTATTGCGGGTACGCCGCAGTTTCCTGCCGGAGAGTTTTCTTTTTGATGAAGAAGACAACCCACATGGCTTTAAAAACGGTGATGGCAGTCCCAACGGTTTTGAACTGGAATATCTTATTCGGGTACCGGATGAGTTTCGCAATTCGGGGTCACCTGAATTTGCCAAAGTCAAAATCATTAAAGAGATCGGTCAGTCTCCCCAACTGACCTGGCTCAATCAGGCCGATTTTAAATCCGATAACCCGGATGCCATTTCCGAACGGGAGCGGGATTTTCTCTTGCCCGAGTATGTACTGGGCTACTCATCCGGTGAAAACGAAATACTGAGCCTGCCTTTCTTCAAGATGCGCTTTATCCAGTTTGATGAATACTGGCATGCGCTTAAGAACCAACTTTCCTATCCGGGCAGGCCGGAAAGCCGGCTGGCCTATCTGGACAGCGGTTTCAGTCAGGCGATTCTGCTCTGTAATTTGCTGTTTCAGGACGATGACACCCTGAAACCATTCCGCAAAGATGTGGGAATTGAGAAGCTGAAAGAGTTTCGCATTATCATTAAACGCAGCATCGAGGTTTCCGCAGAGGTGGCTGAGGGTTTTGGCACTGATAATCAGGCGCTGAGCAGGGATGCAGAAACTGGAACTTACCGTGTCAATCTGATGAAACCGCTTGAAGCGGACAAGAGTTCCGCTGACAACTTCGATCCCATTGTCACCCGCCTCAAACGCTGTGCCACCTGTTTCTTTGATGATGAATCCACCGACACGCTTTATCTCGACTATTTTGTCGATGAAGTGACAAAAGAGGCGTTCAGGGAAAATTTTGACCAATCTCCCGTTGTCCTCTTTCAGGCCCTTCAGGTGCTCCTGACCCTCAACCTTTACTCGGTAAGCGATACCCTGAAGAGTGATCTGTACCATTCCGACAGCCTGTATGTAACCGAAACGGTTCCAACCCTGGCCTCGGATCAGCGAATAATGCGCATCAAGAATTTCTGGATCAGGAAAACGGACACAGAAACGCCTGTTCTGCTGAAATCCCTTTCCGATGGTGAACATCAGCTCTTGCACAGCCTGGGACTGTGTTTGCTCTTTAAAAACACCAACAGTCTGTTTCTGCTCGATGAGCCGGAAACTCATTTTAATCCTGACTGGCGTTCAAACTTTGTCACCCGTCTGCACCAATGTTTCAAAGGCTCGGATGACAGCCACGAAATGCTGGTTACCACCCATACGCCGTTTCTTATTTCCGACAGTAAACCCGACAAGGTGCTGGTGTTCAAAAAGGCGGATGGCGTTGTGACGGTCACCACGCCTGAATACAACACCCTGGGCGCGTCCATCAACAAGATCACCATGAACACTTTCGGCAAACGTGAAACCATTGGCGGTCATGCACAAAAGATTCTTGAGGATCTGCGTAAGCGTTTCGAGGACGGGGAAGATAAAGAAAAACTCATTGAAGAAATCAACCGGAAACTGGGCGATTCGGTGGAAAAGGTTCTGCTGATTAAATCCATTATGGACAGTATGGAGGAGCAGGACTGATGCTGTTTTCGTATCAATATGTTCCCCATCAGATGGAGAAGATGCAAAATTTTATTAATTTCATCTTCTATCAGGTGTGGTGTCGTGCTCCGAAGTGTGGAGTTTTCAACTTGGCTCTTTTTGATGCCAATCCGAACCTCAAAGAGGTGATGACAGCATTTTTTTATAGTGACACCAAGGGTGGGGATTTCTTCTATGGCAGTGTCGAACGGATCTATAACCTCTTCGCTCGATTGGCTCGGCCTGAAATTGCTCAGTTTAAGCGATGGTATCAGGCCAATAACGACATCAAGGGAATTTGCGCCAATAATCCGGCACTCCACATCGCCCGCTATGCTGATGTTCTGCCTGCACACCCGGAATTGGGCAAAGAACTCGCCGCCTTCTTCAAGGGATTGTATTCAAGCGAGCTTCTGGGCCTTAAGGCGCTTAAAGAAAAGATTTGCAATATCGACGACCACTATAACAATTTTATGCGGGCCAATACCGTAGGCAAATGTCCATTTTGCGGCATCACGGATATGCAGGGAATTTATCACACAAAACGGGAAGCCTACGACCACTATCTTCCCAAGGCGCTCTACCCATTCAACTCAATCAATTTCCACAACCTCGTTCCCGCTTGTCATCATTGCAACAGCAGCTACAAAACCAGTAAAGATCCCGCATTCACACCCAAGGACCCGACAGGAGGCATGCTCCGCCGGAAAGTTTTTTATCCCTATGCCAATCCCGGCCATAAGATTGAAATTGAGATTAGGCTCAAGAAATCGGATATAGATCATCTTGAGCCCGATGATCTTGATATTGGATTCGGTCCGGAAAAGCTGAACGAAGAGATCGAAACTTGGAAAGACATATACGGCATTGAAAAGCGCTACAAAGCCAAATGTTGCGGTGAAAGCGATGGAAAATACTGGGTGGCACAGGTGCTTGATGAATGGCATGAAGATGGACGGACTCCTGCTGATTATCTGGCAACGTTGATCAGACAGACAGACAAGTACCCTTTTGCAGATAGCAATTTTTTGAAAACAGCTTTCCTTGAGGGATGCAGTCGAATAGGTCTTTTTAATGTAATAGCGGAGGAAGCTTGATGTTGGAGAAATCCTATGAGTGATAAGAAAAACCAACTGATCAGAAATTCCACCGCAGAATTCCTTATTTTTACCGGCCAGGCGGGGGAACAGTCCATCGAAGCACGGTATGAAGATGAGACCATCTGGCTGTCTCAAAAGCTGATGGCGGAACTTTTCGGTGTAAGCATTCCAACCATTAACGAGCACCTGAAGAATATATTCGCCAGCGGCGAATTGGCCCCGGATTCAGTTATTAGGAAATTCCGAATAACTGCCTCGGATGGCAAGACCTACACGGCCAAACATTACAATCTCGACGCAATCATATCCGTGGGGTACCGGGTCAACTCCATCCGCGCCACCGAGTTCCGCCAGTGGGCTACCCGGGTTTTGCGGGAGTTTGCCATCAAAGGCTATGTGCTGGACAGAAAGCGCATGGAAAACGGCGCCTTTCTTGGTGAAGATTATTTTGAACGGTTGCTGGCAGAAATCCGCGAGATCCGTCTCAGTGAACGCCGTTTTTATCAGAAAATCACCGATATTTACGCCACCAGTATCGATTACAATAAGGATGCCCCGACCACCAGGGCGTTTTTTGCCAAGGTGCAGAATAAACTGCACTATGCGATTCATGGGCAGACCGCAGCTGAACTGATCGCAAGTCGCGCGAACGCCTCGAAACCAAACATGGGGCTGACCACCTGGGAAAAGGCTCCGGACGGCAAAATTCTGCAATCCGATGTCTCGGTTGCCAAAAATTATCTGACCAGGGATGAACTGGAGTCACTGGGACGGATTGTCAATGCCTACCTGGATCTGGCCGAGGAGCGGGCCAAGCGAAAAATCCCCATGACCATGGAAGATTGGGCCAAACGCCTGGATATGTTTCTGGAATTTGACGATCGTGAAATTCTGCGCGATGCCGGCAAGGTGACGGCAAAGCTGGCCAGGGCGTATGCCGAGAGCGAATTTGAAAAATACCGAATCGTGCAGGACCGGTTGTTTGAGAGTGACTTTGATCGGGTGATCAAACAACTGGAACAAAAAGATGAAGAATCTGAATAAGAGATTTCAGGCCCGAGTTATGACATCACCGCGTTTGATATGGCAGTGGGAATCGAACCCACGTCCATTCTCTGCTTGTGGAAAATGTGGAGAAAAACATTTCCCGCGTAGGGCCGGGTCGAACGGCACTTAGAAGCTCTCAAGGCATTGTAAATAAAGGGTTTTGATGTGTTGGCGCTGGGGAGACTGGATTTCTGGAAGGCGGCCAGCCCTCCACCAGCCTTCGCTTCGGAAAGGTACCGTAGAATGAAGCCTGAAATATCTGATGGGTTCTCACTATGTTTGGATCATTATGAGCAACTCAGACGAATCCTGGTTTTTGAAAAATACCTGAAAAGTTATTCCGGCCGGGCCTTTGGCAAAAGACACTTCTGACTTTCAGTTACCAATCTAGCTTCCTGTTTTGCTCACAAATAGTCACAACTTTGGTTATGCATCATTGCTTCTGTAAATTCTGAGTCTGTCTGATCGACAGCTTCCTAGTATGATCCATATTTCTTCAAACAGCAAGTCCTGACGAAGAGATCACATGATCATCTCACAAATGGACGATAAGACATTTTCCCGAGGTGATGGAACCGCTGCCATGTGCATTTGCAGAGGAATGCCAGGCTACGCACCCCGAAAGGAGATGCGGAAGGATGTGACCGAGAGGACATTTGTACAGTGCCTGGGTCGAGGGATGTGGATGAGACTAGGGAGCCGTCCGGAGATCGTGATCGGGAAGTACGGGAAGACGGTACCCAAGCTGTCAAGCTGGCTGGAAAATAAGTTTGAGGAAGACTTCGTCGTTTATCGTCCGGCGAAAAGCGAGTGCAGGCATATTGGTACGTCCAAGATGCTCGAAAGATACGACAGGAAACTCGGAAAAAGGCTGAGGGGTGGACTGCAGGCCCTTGCATAACGAAGCGGCGCTGCTCAGGCCGGTTACGGCCTTGCTGGTGAAGACTGGCGACAGGTGGGAGACCGGAAGAAAGTACATGACCGTGAAGGAGATCAATCCGACGTCAAGAATTTATGGAAGAAAGGTTGCATAAACCCACAGCTTTGACGTTTGTGGTTTCCACTCTCACCTGATATGCTACCTATTATATCACTTTTGTTCATTTCTGGATAAGAGACAGAAATGTATTTGGGAATAGCCAGGGAAAGCTGGCCCATGAAATCTGGGAGTGAACTTTGCTTGCCACTATAAAACAGTGGGAAAACGGCAAGACTACCCAGTCCAAGCCATGGAAACCATTGAGGCAGACTACGATAAACCTGTACGATGTTTTACCCAGGAACAAATTCCGGCAGCTGGCCGTCACCCAGCTCAAGCAGCTGCGCTATTTCCACCGTCAGGTTTGATGGTTAACTGAGCGCTTCCCCAAGGCAAAGCTCCGCGATGTGAAGGATCTAGTCAAACTCGTAGACCGTGTCGAAATCAAGGCTAATGACTGGAGTCTGACCCACGGCCGTTATGTTGGCTTCGCACCCGAGGAAAAAGACGACGACTTCGATTTCGAAGGAGCATTGTGGGATATCCATGTTGAGCTAGGAGACCTGAATTCCGAAACGATGAAACTGGCTGCTAAGATCAAGAAAAACTTTGAGGAGTTGGGGGTATGAAAAAGAGACGACAACCCTCTCCCGCCCGGAACGACAAACTGCGAAAGTTCAGGGGACGGGCATGCAAAGGGGCGTCGATGCCGGTTCTCCGGGAAAGAAAGAGTTGCCGGAAGGTTATGGGACGCTTCTGGCTGAAATCAGAGAACGCATTCGTTCAGAGCGGTTGCGGGTGATCATGCGGCCAACGTGGCTATGGTATTGATGTATTGGGACATCGGCAAGACCATCCTTGATCGTCAGACAAGGGAGGGGTGGGGCGCAAAGGTCATCGATAGACTGTCGCACGACCTCAAGGAAGCTTTTCCTGACATGAACGGCCTGTCTACACGGAACCTCAAATACGTGCGCAAGTTCGCCCAGGCGTGGCCAAATCGTGAAATAGTGCAACGCACCGTTGCACAAATTCCCTGGCGAACCAACCTGGCCCTTCTTGAAAAATGCCCGGGTCCGGAAACACGTCTGTGGTACGCCGCCAAAGCCGCTGAAAACGGCTGTAGCCGCAATATACTGGTGATGCAGATTGAATCCGGCCTCCACAAACGTGAAGGCAAGGCGATCAACAATTTTGAGCTTGCCTTGCCTCCCTCGGATTCCAACATGGCGGCCCATGTGTTCAAGGACCCATACCTGTTCGACTTTCTCGGCACTGCCGACCCACGCCGGGAGCGGGAGGTTGAACAGGCTCTGGTGGATCACATTCAGAAATTCCTGCTGGAACTTGGGGCCGGCTTCGCCTTTGTGGGGCAGTTAAATTTCTATCTTTCCGCCGTGGACGACCTGATGCATCACCCGGACGACAAACCCGCCATCGGCCTGTTGCTATTGCAAGGGGAAAAATCGGATCATGGCCGAATACGCCCTGCGGGGTTTTTCCAAACCCATCGGCGTGGCTGACTGCGAAACCGGGCTCACCGAAACCCTCCCCGACGACCTGAAAGGCAGCCTGCCGAGCATAGAGGAGATCAAAGCGGGTTGGCCAGAAAGGAGGCAACGGATGAAGAATAGTGAAGCTGGAAATTTGAAGGGTGAGAAAGGCCTTGGGAGAGCGGTTTCAAACTTCACCCTTCACTCTTTGAATTTTTCAATGGAGTTGGGAATATGGGCGATAGGATCACACTTCTCGCAAATTTCGTGGATATAAATCCTGAAGGTATTATGAAGGCCTACCACTATGATAAAATATTGTATATAGATATCATCAGTTGCCTCAGGTTATTTTGTTGAAAGGCCAAAGCGACTTTTGTTAAATGAAGCCCCTAGTCGAGCTAAAAAGATTGTTCGGGGTAGGGATATTATTCTCGCTACGGTTCACCCCAACTTACGTTCGTTTCTTTTTATTAAGGAACCCCCTGTTAACACAGTTGCATCAACGAAATTTGCTGTTCTCAGGGCCAAAGAGAATGTAGGTCCCTATTTTATCTATTATTATACAGTAACTGATAGACTATTTACCGGGTATCTCACCAACAATACTAAGTGGACATCTTATCCCGCAGTGGATACAGATACTATCCTCCGTGGTGAAATACCTGATTTCGATTTGCTCCGGCAACAACGCATTGCCTCCATCCTCTCCGTATACGACGACCTCATCGAAAACAACCGGCGGCGGATTCAGTTGCTGGAGCAGGCAGCGCAGCAGCTCTACAAGGAATGGTTCGTCCACCTCCGCTTCCCCGGCCATGAACACATCAAGATCAAAGGCGGCGTGCCGGAAGGGTGGGAGAGGAAAAAAATGGCAGACATCTGTGAAACGGTTGGTGGCGGCACACCTTCAACCAAAGTTTCAGAATATTGGGGCGGGGATATTACATGGGTTGTCCCATCGGATGTCACAAAAAACGACTGTTTAGTACTCCTTGACTCTGAACGTAAAATTACGGAGAAAGGTCTTAGAGAATCGTCCGCTAAAATGGTTCCAGCAGAGACTATTCTTATGACAAGCCGTGCATCAGTAGGATATTTTGCATTGATGGACATTGAGGTTTGCACAAATCAGGGATTTATCAATATTATTCCCCATGAAGATGATTTGTGTATGTACCTTCTGTTCAATCTTATGAGTAGAGTAACCGAAATTCGTAGCAATGCAAAAGGCACCACTTATCCCGAAATAAGCAAAGGTCGATTTCGGCAGATGGAAATTGTCCTCCCCCCAAGGTCCATTATTCGCGAGTTTTCAAGGTTTTCTCGCGACATAATTCAACAGGTACGCTGTCTGAAGCGCTTAATATTTCAACTGAAATCAGCCCGCGACCTCCTGCTACCACGCTTGATGAACGGGGAGCTTCAAGCATGAGTGACCAAGTATCCATAATGTCAGAAAATGAGTTTTTTCGGCATTACTTGCAGAATGCCCCGCACATAATGTGGTTCCTTGGCGCGGGCACATCGAGATCCGCGGGGCTTCCGACTGCGGCTGATATCATATGGGATCTGAAACGCCGCTATTATTGCCTGCATGAAAATCAGGACCTGCAGTCTCATGATATCAACAACAACGCCATAAAACAGAAAATACAGGCGTACATGGAGAGTAAAGGATTCCCAGCCTTGTGGAGTTCGGAAGAATACTCTTTCTATTTTGATCTGACCTTTGGCGGTGACCTAGCTGCGCAGCAAAAGTATATTAATGAGGCTCTCGCAAGTGACAAAGTCTCCTTGAATATAGGCCACCGTGCTCTGGCGGCCTTGCTTGCGATGGGGCAGGCAAGGATTATCTTTACTACGAATTTTGACGACGTAATCGAAACAGCCTATGCGAATGTTAGTGGCAATAACTTGTCAACTTTTAATCTGGAAGGGTCATACGCTGCTTTGGATGCGCTGAATGCAGAGCGTTTTCCAATATACTCTAAAATCCATGGCGATTTTCGCTATCAGAGTATCAAGAACCTGGAAGCGGACTTGCTCAGCAATGACCGTGAAATTCAGAAATGCTTTATTGCCGCAGGGGCACGGTTCGGGCTGGTCGTGACCGGGTATAGCGGACGTGATGAAAACGTCATGTCCATGTTTCGTGAGGCTATCGACCAAAATAACGCATTCCCGCATGGCCTTTTCTGGACAGTTACGAAATTCCCTCGGACGGCTGGGAATGTGCTGGAGCTTATCAAATATGCACGAAATAGGGGCGTGCAAGCTTATCTCGTTGAAACTGGAACTTTCGACGAAATGCTCTCCAAAATATGGCGTCAGATAGATGGTAAGTCTCAATCCCTTGATGATAGGGTGAGAACAGCCCGAGTTAGGAGCGTTTCTATTCCACTTCCTGCTCCTGGTAAACAGTTCCCAATATTGCGCACAAATGCCTTACCCGTGCTCGCTTCACCAGCTCGTTGTGGCACCGTCGACTTGACGAATACAATGACGTTTGCTGACCTGAAGGCAAAAATGATCAAAAAGTCGCCAAACGCGATTCTGACGTATACGGACAAGGTTCTTTTCTGGGGGGATGAAAAAGAGATTGTAAAGGTTCTGCCAAAGGATAACATCAGATCCATTCAGCCCTTTGACTTCGACAATACGGTACAAGCAGTATCTGATTCCACCATTATGAAATCATTTTTTGGGGAAGCACTTGCCAGGGCCCTCTGCAGGGATAAACCCCTCTTTCTCCGGCGTAAGAATAGGACGTACTATGCAGTCGTACGGTACGATGCTGCTAAAAACAAACTTTTCAGGGGCTTACGGAAAGCACTGGGGTTCAACAACAATCCGGCAATCACCGGTAATGTGCCGGGCCTTCAGGATGTGACCTGGGCAGAAGCCGTGTCGATTCGGCTCGAAGAGCGCAACGGAAGGCTTTGGGTAATGCTCAGGCCAGAGATCTGGATAAAACCGCTCGCCAAACGAAAGGAAGCACGGGATTTTATGCGTCAACGGCGACTAAAACGATACAACAGTAAGTCCTATTTGCTGCTGGATGCCTGGATAAGAATTTTACTTGGTTCTGTCGGGTCGGGGGCGGCTATAAAGGTCTCCTGTTTCCCGGATGTAAACTACAGTGCGGATTTTGAGGTCGGAACCCGTACGGCTTACAGCCGCCGTGGAGATGGTAATGGTCACTGATACTTCAATCCTTCCCGCGCATTGTATCCTGCCTGAACCACGACTTTTGTTTCAGGGAGGTCAGACTAACACGCATCCGCTCCAAGGCCTCGCGCAGCACGGTCCCTATAGTGCCAGGATCGGTCTTCCCGGTCAGGTCAGGCTCGCCTATCTCGCCCCAGCTGAATATCTATCTAAATTGGATAGCATTGTGACCGAACTTCAGCAGAGCGCCATGCCAAGAGAGGCGCTAAACTATTACATAAAGTATGAAGGTTTCCAGAAAGTGTTCCGTGTTCCCCTTGTTGCGCCTGGGAACGCTATTAAATGTGGCATGTCTCCAGAATGCAATAGCATGGCCGCATCGGGTGATGGGTTTGCTCTTGCAGGCACGATATTTCAGTCCATATCTGGATTGCTCGGACAAAGGCATGCGTTCGACGTACTACTCGTATTTTTACCCGCAAGGTGGAAAAAGTGCTTTGAATATGAAGGATTCAACCTGCACGACCGGATAAAGTCAAAGGTCGCACCGCTCAATTTGCCCATCCAGATTCTCAACGATATTGCCTTTACACGGAACTGCCGTGCAAATGTGATGTGGGGAATAAGCGTTGCGCTCTATGCTAAGGCGGGAGGCATTCCATGGAAGCTTGCTGATTGGGATAAAGACGAAGCATACATCGGTTTGAGTTACGCTATCAAGAAACACAAGGACGGTCATGACTACACGACCTGCTGTAGTCAGGTATTCGACCCGGACGGAACTGGCTTTGAGTTTGTTGCCTACGATACACGAGAATTTATAACAGACCGAAAAGGTAACCCATATCTCAGCTACCAGGAGATGCAGTCCGTATTGTCCAAATGCCTCCATCTTTATCAAAACAGTCACAACGGACGGGTACCGCGCAAGATATTTGTTCATAAGACAACGCATTTTAAGGAAGACGAAATACAAGGGGCATTTGATGCCTTTGGTAACAACACGGAGGTTGAGCTAGTTCAGATCATACGGAATACAAACTGGTACGGTCTGAAAGTCGATGGCCCGCGTAGCCAAATAAATAAACCCGCTCCTTCGAGTTATCCGGTTGATCGTGGCCTTTATCAGCCTCTAACAGACTCAGAATGTCTGCTTTGGACGCAAGGCAGTGTGATGAATGTTAACCCGCAAAGAGTAAATCAGCCGGTATTTAAGGAGGCAGCGCTTAAACCACTTCCATCTCCAATTATGCTTCGCCGTTTTTCTGGAGAAGGTGGATGGCACGATACATGTTCGAGCGTTCTCGCCCTTACGAAGATGGACTGGAACAACAACACACTTTATAAGACGCTTCCGGTTACGCTTGTTTACTCACAGGTCTTTGCCGATGTGGTCAAGTTAACACCGGATATAGTCAATGAAGTCTATGATTACCGATATTTTATGTAGCAAAAAAGAAAAAGAATGACTTGCTAAATTGGTGACTTCTAGCTTTGCTCACAGGAGATACATTAATGGGCCAAATATTCGTCAGCAGTGTACAGAAAGGACTTCTGGCGGACCGTTATGCGGTGTGTGATTTCGTGAATGGCAATGCGCTGTTCGGTCAGATCTTCCGGGTGTTCCTGTTCGAGGAGCAGCAACCCACCGACCGCCGGCCTGACGACGTGTATCTTGATGAAGTGGCGAGCCCCCATTATGTATCCGGGTATCATACCCGACAGAAACCCGCCAAACCCGACATGCTGGATGGAACATGTTGTCCCTGGAAAAGTCTCATAACTGGCTCAAACAGGACATGGAACAAGAAAAGTGTGAAGAGTGAAGTTTGAAGGGTGAACATAGACGAGGCGCCATTGATGGCCTCGTGAACGATGGGGACGTCTACTACAAGGGATAGAAGCGAGGCAGACGATATTGGATTTCTGAATGACATATCGACCAAAATTGTCCTTATTCGGCTTGGGTGGTCACGTACTCCCCCCTATTAAAGAGGACAGTTCATAAGAGGAGACATCTGCAGTTAACATTTCTCTGTAAACGGTTGGCGGCAAGCCTCCAAGAGAGCTGTATGGCCGCCACTCATTGTAACTTCTCATCCAATTCTCTGTAATCTCTCGAACACGATCCAGACTATCGAACAAATAAGCGTTCAAAACCTCCTCACGATAAGTGCGATTGAATCTTTCTATGTAAGTGTAAGCGTTCTGGTTGGGTTTTCCGGGCTCGATGTGGCGCAAGTTCAACTTCATTCTCTTCGCGCCAATCAGCAAGTACCTGGCTGATGAATTCAGGGCCATTATCGCTCCTGAAGAGCATCTATTACCTCTCGATCCATCTCAGGCCTGTCTACTGGTGCGCGGTACCAGGCTGATCCGGATAGTCCAACCGCAGCACAGGCCTTCACTACACTCAATACCTGCTCCGCCACCAGAAAAGATGCTGATTCCAGGCGTTCCGGTGGCGTCAGAGCTTTTTCGAGATTAATTCCTTCAAAGCATCACTCTCAAGGCTGAGATCTCCACCATACTTCTTTTTCCAGTTGTAGAAAGTATTTCCACAGATTCCATGCCTGCAACACACCTCTGTCACAGCCATTCCTGCATCTGCTTCCGCAAGAATTGCTACTATCTGTGTTTCTGTGAATCTTGACCTTTTCAACTCGACCTCCTGAATTGGTTTTCGCAGAAAGTCTCTTTCTATCAACTGTCACTCAAATGGGGGAGGCTACGATACGAGTCTTGGGAAGAGAACACCGTCGGAGGTTTACTATAAAAACAGGAACCATCTGAAGGTGATGGCATGAATCAGAAAGGAATCGGTTGCCACTCCGCTTCGTGTCAGCCGTGAACACAAGACAGAAATCCACCTTAAACAACCCCTTTTCCTATCTTGATAATCCAGGCCCCCTCATTGTCGCAACCGGAGTTAGCCGGCTTGGAGGGTTTCTTTTATCCTTCTTACTCTTTTTACCCAAAGCCGGAGTCCAATGAATGCCGCCGCATCAACTATTAATACAGGAATGGAAAATCCCCATACCGGCTGAAACAAAGGATTGTCCAGGTTTATTTGATTACGGACAACCTTGTCCGCTATCATCAGGGCAGGTCCAAGCGCAAGGCTGCTTAGAAACGCCGCTCCCATAAATTTCCAGCGCTCCCGCCATTCCTCGATCTGACGGATGGCAAGAATTGTGGCGGCGATATAGATCAGCAGTAAAGGAACCGTTATCCACTCTTTTGATGTTTTTAGATAGGATGCTATGAAGTACTCATCGCCACCCGCTGGCCGGAACAGGTTCCGTAAATGGTACAAGGCCTGCCCGAGTGAATTGACCAGTACCAGTATCAATCCCATTTCTCTTGAAGGATATTTACCATTATACGCGATAAGCAATCCCAGCACTACGGCAAGAAGATTCGCAATTTGACCTGCGGCAAGCATGCCAACCCATTCCACCGGGCTTTGGGGAAGTGAAGTCAGGTGTAACCAGCCTTTCCCGCCATCAAGAGGGTCGGTGTATTCCGTCCACTCGTTCGGGTTTGCAGGCGATACGTCCCAGAGCTGAACCAGCCCCGTAAAGCCCATGACCGGTTCCCGTCGAAAGGCCTGTAGAACCGCCCAGTGGCCGGTTTCGTGTACTTTTTGGGCACCAAGATAGCCTATCAGCAGGCATGCGGGAATCAAATACCAAAAACCCGGTTTACGGTACTTCATTACCAACAACTCCTCGGATCCCGGGTATTTCCGGCAAGTCGGCTGCGTGAGAGCGGCCGTCCTTGCCGGTGCTTCCTCCTGCCGACGATAATACATATCCTCCGGTTCGACAGGAAGGATGTCACCGGTCGGCTTGGGGATTTTTGTCGAACCGATCGACCCCCGGTCCGGTGCTGCGTACTCCGACTGATCAGGCTCCCGCCGGAGATTTTTCATTGTTTTATCGGGCGGAAGTGAATGAAAAGTTTGATTATAAGGTTGGCCGCAACGAGTGGTTCGGCGGCTTCCGCATAGCAATGGGCGATTCGACCGCTTCCGTCAGTCCGGCACTATGTTCAAAGGGTCGGGCATTGCCGGGTCTACCCCCAGCGTACGAGCCATCTGTTCGCTGCTTCGGTCTATGAGAAATTCGGCCCACAACGGAAAGTGATCCGATACCCGGTATGACATCTGTTTCAACGTCAGCTCCCGGTACACGGCTCCGGCGAAGTTGATGACCCCGGCCCCTTCACTCGTGAGTAAATCGAGGTCACCCATGAACCAGGCGATCTGATCATAGTATTTCGGTTTGCCGGCGCAGGTCGTCTTCAAGTTCAGCAGCTGGGACGGTACAACCAACCCTGTAGAGATGAAGGCCTGGAACAACGGATTGTCCCCCCGATCATCTATGTTGAAATCTCCAAGAACTATCAGGTTGTTTTCCTCGCTTCCCGTCTTGGCTCGGTGTCGTATCTCCACCGCAATGTACTCGGCCAGGGCCTTGAGTTCCCCCAAACGTTCCGTCGGTATGTTGCCGTACTTGATATGCGCGGTCAGTAGCGCGAATTTCTCCTTGCCCGATTGGAAACCCACAATGTATGGCGTGCGGTCGAATTGCTGCGTCGGATCCCCTTCGGCCGTGGGAGGGAGAACAATCTCTCCCGCCAATCCCGACGGCTGCACCCGTCGTTTGTCATATATGAAGGCCAGCCTCTCCGAGTTGCCCTTGGAACCCCCGGAAACATCACTCACGATCAGACCCCATTGCGAGCCCAGAAATTCTTCCAGCAGCATTCGTATCGCTGACGTGTCCAACTTGACTTCCTGGATGGCTATAACATCGAATCGCTTCACAATTTCAGCTATGTATGCCATGGCCCGCAGATTGCGCTTTGGGCTTCCTGTATTTTCATCCCACTTCCCGTATATCCGCCCGAAATTCCTGATATTCCATGTACCGATGAGTAAGTTGCCATCGACCAGCTTCCCGGGTAGTTGAGAATCCTCGATTCGCCGCCGAAGCCGGACGATATCCTCAACTACCAGGCGCGGGTAATCCGCGTAATCCATCCTCCAACCTCCTTCGACTTTTGAACTAAGTGTCAGGTAGCGGGTTAGCGTCTGAACTCACCGGTCTTCAGTAAGAATGGCGAAGTTAAAATCCGGTGAGATGATTCATCGGTTTTTATCTCGTCGCGCACGGTCGATTTTTCTGGTTTCTATGAAAAATTCCTTATTCCGCTCGTATTGATCGATCACCCAAGATACGTACTCTTGTGAATACTGGGGTGAGGAATACTTGGGCCGATGGCAAAAATTATCCTTGTTCCGTATTCCGTAAACACGATTTATGCATTGTATGTCATAAGAGTTTATTGTAGCGCGTTCATCAAGGATACGATTAATTTCCTTAAGTGCCTCTTTTTGCCGAAACGGATGTGTCGAATCGTAATCAAGGTTTCTATATGCAGGAGCGTCAGGATCATCTACTATCCTGACAGCCTTAGCATCTGATGAGGCGGACTCTCGTACTTCCACTCCCGGCGGGAATGTATAAATTCGGCTTCCGGGGGGAGCCTTCACAACCTTTCGTACGCCCTGCAACCACGATTTTCTGATTGCTTCAAGTCTTCTTTCGATGAATTTTCGAAGATCATCCCTATTTCCCGGTTCACTTTTCGATCCATGACGAAAGTAGACGGTACCGGCCGAAAATGCTGTTTTCTGTTTTTTATCACTAACCGCATATGTTCCGGGTTTCACGAAAACGATCGGAATTGTAACTCCCTCAACAAGAATCAATACAAGGCGATTTCCTGCTTTCGTATGTTCCGAAATTGTGAATCCGTCGAACTGGACCCCTGTATACTTTCCGATACGATCAGTCATCACGGCTTCGTCTGTATCAAGAAGCGATGTGGGATCGAATCCAGTCGGTTTTCCCTTATTATCCGATCCTATAACTATGACCCCGCCACCGGAGTTTGCCATTGCTATTATATCCTTGATGATTTCGCACCACGAATGGGGCTTAGAGAAATCAAGTTCGCTCTTGAAATCGATGTATTTCGACTCACGTTTGGCAGTCAATGCTCTTTGTATAAGACTTTTCATTCCGTTGGGTCAACTTCTTCTCATAGCCGATCTTCGTTTATCCAGGACGATTCTTTGCCAGTCAGTATAACTGAATAACATTATACTATATTAATTGCTTATACCCCATGGTCAAGGATAAAGTCCCCGGTCGGCATGGGCTGCCGATTAGTATGACACGGATATTTTGATGTTATGTTGATTGCGCATAATCAGGAAGGAATTATGGATCGAACCGCGGGAGAGGAACTCGAGCGGAAACCCGGTGATTATGCCAATGATCCCAGAACTCTTGGAGCATAGTAATTCCAGGCCAGTCGTATTTCTTCTTCGACAGGCAGACACTCCGTTGCCTGTTGTCCTACGATATGCCACGGACAACCCCCGGAGCATACGAATCGATAGCTGCACCGGCGACAATATTTATTTTCGATGGCATTCAGACTTTTCCATTCCCGATCTCGCTGCGCATCTATTTCATAGGAAGGGCTGTATGTACCTATTCTCGCGGATTCATTTCCGGCGCCTTCAAAGCATGTATATAAATCACCTTGCGGATCGAATACCAATTGTCCCAGCACAGCTTCGCAACGCCATATGGTAGGTACGGCCTTTTCTTTTTTCTCTACTATTCGTTTCACATACTGAAATCCACGAAAATTCTTCATCGTGAATATACTTTCCAATTCAGGCCGCTCCGCGAACATTCGCATTATCTCCCTGATCAGGCCGGCATCCTGCTTCAACCATTTATAGTTTTTATTGACGGAGCTGTGATCGGTCACCGGAGCCAGGTACGCAGAGAATTCATCGTAACCGGTCCATTGCTTGGCAAGAATATAATCGGCTATTTTGTTTATTGATGAAGTATTCATTTCATCAACATTAATACGCAGGCTGATATGCATGCCTTCTTCAAGAATGGAATCGATGCTTTGCACTATGGAATCAAATGAACCGGCGCCTCCAACCCCGATTCTGCGCCGATCGTGATATTCTTTTGTTCCATCAATCGTTACCTGTATATCCCTTGGATAATATCCGGCGGACTTGAATATCGGGATGTACTTATCCAGGAAAACTCCGTTTGTAGTTATGGAATAATGGAAATTATTCTGTTTCGCGAAATGAATTATGTTGCTAATCGTTTTTTTGGATTCTGGCGTATCAAGCAGTGGTTCTCCTCCCGCTATTGAAATTAGAGGAACACGCGTCGGGAGTTCCTTTTGTTTTATTTCCTCCTCATTAGCCCTTTCCTTGGTGAGTATGATGTCGAATATGTCTTTAAGCTGTGTTTCGCTTATTACGGCATTGTCGGTTGTCTTACGTATTTTTTTCTGGAAACAATAGATGCAACGAAGATTACAGTCATATGTAAGAATTAGTTGATATTGACGGGAAGGATTGGCTTTGGGTAATGTTTTCCTGAATTGGGAATAGATTGTTTCGATCTGTTTATCTTCATCTTTTTTTACATCATATATGAATCCTTTTTTCTTTAACAAGGAAAGCATGGCATCAGGTAGATCTGATAGGTCGCCGGAAGGGGCGGCATTCTTCAAGTAGTCGGCCAGGCTTTTCGGAACGACCGTTGACTGGCCATGAAAAATATTCTGAATTATCGACAAATCCGGATATTCACCAAGATCTATAAACAAATTATACTTACTAACATACATATATCATTTTCTCCGAGAGTTTATTTTATTAATCAGGATGGCTGCCGGTGAACCGGCAGCCATCTCATCATGTTTTCAGCTTATCTGCAAGCAGCAATCACATGCCTGCAGGCAACAAGAAATCATCTGTTTCCGAAGTTGGTCGAGATTCTCGGCAGCTTGCGGATCCAGAAGGCTCTGGATTCCCTCGTTGATGTTGATGACCTTATCAGGCGTCAACTTGCTCATCTCTTTTTTGTCGGTTCCGTGTGTACCTTTATCTTTGGGCATTATGCTTCTCCTTCAAGAGAGTTGATTAAAAATCATGAGCAAGGACACGTTTGTTCAGAGGCGAATCTCTTGACATATCGCTTCCTCCTTTGTTGTCTAACGGTACTGCGGATAAAAGCGAATCTTTCCCCGTGCCGTAATAGGTTATTACTCGATTTTTCTTACACTATTTACCCCTGCAGATCCCTGTCAAGTGGCTTCCCGGCAAGCAAAAATCAAGTAGGGTGAGTGATCAGCATTGCCGGGCTTATTAACCTAACCCCCGGTATATGGATGTTATGAAGATTATATTTAATCGGGGTATGGTTGAAACTGATAAGAAGTTGAGGGGTGCACCGGTGAATTGCGGATTTTGCAAAACATCGTGCGTGTATGCATTGTTCCATATACGATAACCGAACTCCGGCGGTAAAAACTTGTTGAAAATAGTTCATACTTCCGACTGGCACCTGGGCCGCAGGCTTTACGGCCGCAGCAGGTACGATGAGCACGAGGCTTTTCTTAAGTGGCTGGCCGATGTTATCGAAAAAGAGCGTGCGGACGTGCTGCTGGTGGCGGGGGACGTGTTCGACAGCGGTACGCCGGGCAACAGGGCCCAGGAACTTTACTACGGGTTCCTGTTCAGGGTCGCATCTTCGGGGTGCCGGCACGTGGTGATCATAGCCGGGAATCACGATTCCCCGTCGTTTCTTGACGCCCCCCGAAGCCTTCTGAAATCCCTCGAAATACACGTGACGGGCTCGGCGGCGGATGATCCCGGTGATGAGGTGCTGGTCCTTCGTGACACCGAAGGCGAACCGGAACTCGTGGTCTGTGCCGTACCCTTTCTCAGGGACAGGGACGTGAGGGTCGCGGAGATGGGAGAATCCCCGGCCGAGAAGGAACGAAAACTGGTGGAGGGCATAAGGAAGCATTACGAAGCGGTGTTCGACAGGGCGCTGGAACTCGGAAAGGAAGCGGATCTCGACGTTCCGATGGTTGCCATGGGCCACCTGTTCACCGCGGGCGGCAGGGTGGGGGAGGACGACGGCGTGCGGGAGCTGTACGTGGGTTCGCTGGTCCGCGTGGCTCCCGGAATGTTTCCCCGTTATCTCGATTATGTGGCCCTGGGGCACCTCCACGTTCCACAGGCTGCGGGTGAAGCGCCGCCTGTGAGGTACAGCGGTTCTCCGCTTCCCATGAGTTTCGGAGAAGCGGGGCGGACCAAGAGCGTCTGCCTCGTGGAGATCGGTGACGGAAAGCCCCGGATCGGGTTTCCGGAGGTGCCGGTGTTCAGGGAACTGGTAAGAATAGAAGGCGACTGGACGGTAATATCCGGGACGATAGACTCCCTTCGTGAAAGAGATTCCGATGCCTGGCTGGAGGTGATATACCGGGGGGACAGGGTAATGGGTGACCTTCGGGAAAAGCTGGAAACCGCCCTGGAGGGCAGTCGGCTGGAGGTGCTCAGAATCCGGAATGACCGCATCGTCCGGAGCGTGCTGGGAAGCATGCGTGAAGGTGAATCGCTGGAGGATCTGGGCCCGGAGGAAGTGTTCGAACGATGCCTGGACGCGCACGAGGTTCCGGTTGAGCAGAGAGATGAGTTGATGCGGGCCTACCGGGAAATAATTGCCGGGCTCGACGACGGGGAACGGGAAACGCCGTGAGGATACTGAAGCTGAGATTCGAGAATCTTAACTCGCTCTATGGCGAGTGGGAGGTGGATTTCACCCATCCGGCGTACACCTCTTCCGGCATATTCGCCATCACCGGTCCGACCGGTTCGGGCAAGACCACCATCCTGGACGCCATATGCCTCGCCCTCTACGGAAGAACTCCGCGCCTGGAAAGAATAAACCAGTCCTCCAACGAGATAATGTCCAGGCTTACCGGGAAGTGTTACGCCGAGGTCACCTTCGAAACCGGGGAGGGCAAGTTTCGTTGCCACTGGAGCCAGCACCGGGCCAGGTCGAACCCCCGGGGCAGGCTACAGGCCCCCCGACACGAAATCGCCGGGGCCGACACGGGCGAGGTGCTGGAAACGAAGCTGAGAGAGGTTCCTCGCGTGGTGGAACGTTTGACCGGCATGGATTTTCATCGTTTCTCCCTCTCCATGATGCTCGCCCAGGGAGAATTCGCCGCTTTCCTCGGGGCGGATCCCGACGAAAGGGCGCCGATACTCGAACAGATAACCGGCACCGACATTTACAGCAGGATATCCATGAAGGTGCACGAGCGCCTGCGTATGGAAAGGGACAGGCTTAACATACTGGAACTGGAAGCCGGAAACGTCCGCCTCATGGATCCCGTGGAGGAGGAACGGGTCCTGGCGGAACTGGAGGCGCTGGAAGGTGAAGAGGCCGGGTTTTCGGAAGAGATTCGCGGTTTGAAGGACGCGATCCGCCGGATAGCCGGGTTGGAGAGCCTGAGGAAAGAGATACGCGGGTTGGAAGAATCCCGCGGAAAAGCTTTGAAGGAACTGGAAGAATTCGCGCCCGAGATGGAGAGGCTTGGAAGGGCCCGGGCGGCCACGAGCCTGGAAGGCATGTACGGCGAGCTTAAGACATTGCGTGCCGGACTGGCGGAGACCGTGGAGAAACTGGATGAGCTGGAGAGGAATCTGCCCGCCTTGAGAGAGAAGGAACGCAAGGCCGCAGAACATCTGGATTCCGCCGGGAAACGATTGGAGGAAGTGCGAAGGAAGAGAGAATCCACGTTGCGGCTTCTTCGGGATGTGAGGCTCCTGGATGGTGACCTGGCCGCACTGGAAAGCGGCATCAGGAGGGGTGGGGAGAAACTTAGCGGAATCTCCGGTAATATCGGGAAGTTGAGGCGTGAGAAGAAGAACCTGCTCCTGGAACGCGACACTCTCGTGAAAAGGTTGGAAAAGGCCGGAGAGTACCTGGAAAGGCACCGGGAGGACCGGTGGCTGATTGGCGGATATACCGGCCTGGAGGAACAATTCAGGTCGTTGCAGTCGTTGCGGCGGAGGCTGATCACCAAGGAGTATGAACTGGAAGCGGCCGGGAAGGAAGTGGAGCGGCTCACCGGCAACGTGGAATCCCTGTCCGGAGAATTTTCGACCCTCGAAGAGATGACGGGGGCCCTGCATGAGAGGCTGGAGCGCCTCGTTGAAGAGAGGAACTCCCTGCTTGCCGGCAGGCTCCTGCGGGAGTACCGGGCCGAAAGGGATGCCCTTCTGCGGGAAAAGGCCCTGGTTGCGAGGGTGGCGGAACTGGAGGAGTACAGGGCCGGGCTCGAGGAGGGTAAGCCATGTCCCCTGTGCGGTTCGACGGTTCATCCTTACGTGGATGACGGGAAGGTGCCCGTTTTCGATGAAGCGGATCTCAGATTGAGGGAACTGGACGAACTCATGGACCGGGTCGGGAAGCTGGACGAGCGGATAGAGGAATTTAAGGAGAAGATCGCCTCCGCCGGAAAAAGACTCGCGGATGCCGGAGGAAGAAGGGACCGGGCCGTCCTCCTCCTTGGAACGGCGGAGGAAGCCGTGCGGAATATCGGGAAGGAAGTGGAAAGGTATGGCCGGGACGTTTCCTCGATGGAGAGTGAAATTCTGAAAAGGCTCCGGCCCCTGGGAGTGGAGGAGTTCTCCGCGGAATCGGCGTCGCCGGTGCTGGAAGCCTTGAAAAACAGGCGCGGGAAGTGGCTGGAATGTTCCGAGGAGGCGCTCCGGGCGGAAAAAGAGAAATCCGTTGTCGACGGCAGGTTGAGGGAATTGGAAGGGAAACTCAAGATACTGGAAGAGGATCTCCGGGTCGGAAGGGAAGAACTCCGGAGCCTGGAGACGGAATACTATGAGAAGATCGACAGGCGTCGCGGGTTGTTCGGAGAGGACGATCCGGACCAGGAGGAAAACCGGCTGGAAGCGGAGATGTCGAAAGCCGGCGATTCCGCGGAGAAAGCCGCGAAGGAACTGGAGAAAGCCGGTGGAAACCTTCGGTTAGCGGAAGCCGGGATCGCTTCTCTGAAGAAGGAAGTGGAAAAGAAGCGCCCGGACCTGCGGACACGGGAGAAGGAATTTGCATGTAACCTGAAGGGTGCCGGTTTCAGGGGAGAGGATGATTTTCTCGGAAGTCGCATGGCTCCCGGAAAGATGAGGGAGTTGTCGGAGAAAGCCGCCGAAATGGAGGACAGGCTGAAGGAACTCCGCGTCAGGCTGGATGACAGGAGGGAAAGGTTGGCCGTTGAGGAATCCCGCCGGCTTACCGACGGTTCCGTGAAAGAACTGGCGGCGATGCTCGAGGAGCGCGAAAAGTCGCTGGGCATTCTGCGTGAAAAGGCGGCGGACCTGAGGAGCCTGTTGAAGGAGAACCGGCGGAAGAAGAAGCGTCTGGATGAAAAGAAAAAGGAGCTGGCGGACCGGGAGAGGGAATACCTGAAATGGAAGAACCTCCATGACCTGATCGGTTCCGGCGACGGCAAGAAGTTCCGGAACTTCGCCCAGGGGCTTACTTTCGAAGTGATGGTAAGACGCGCCAACGAGCAGCTGCGCAGGATGACCGATCGTTACCTGCTGGTCCTGGACGGGAAGAATCCCCTGGAACTCAACGTGGTGGACAACTACCAGGCCGGCGAGACCAGGTCGACTGAAAACCTCTCCGGCGGGGAGAGTTTCGTGGTGAGCCTCGCCCTTGCACTGGGGCTCGCCGGCATGGCCGGCGGAAACACGGGGATGGATTCGCTGTTCCTGGACGAGGGCTTCGGCACCCTGGATGAAGATGCTCTCGACACCGCCCTGGAGGCTCTTGGAGAAATGCACGGAGAGGGTAAGCTCATCGGTGTGATATCCCACGTTACCGCGCTCAAGGAGCGTATAGGCGCCAGGCTGGAAGTGATTCCAGGTTCATGGGGCAGGAGCATCGTGCGCGGGCCCGGATGTGGACGACCGGGAGATCGCTCCGCCGGGGAATGACGCCGGGGGCGCGACTTGCCGTCTGGTTTCTTCAATACGAATGATCCCCTACCGGTCCCGCGGGACCGGTGGTACGTGAATTGATCCCGGATATACGGAAAAACCCCGGTCCCGCAGGTAACGGGACCGGGGTTCCGTAACGGTCGGTTAAGTTATTTCCAGGTCATTTGTTCCATCTGTTTGTAGATGCTCCACCTGCGGTCGATTTCTTCCTGCGCTTTCTTCATGAGTTCCTCGGCGTGTTCCGGCATGGTGTTGAGGAGGCTCTTGAAACGGGCCTCGTTGTAGGCGAAGTCGCTGAACCGTATGGACGGATCCTTACTGTCCAGGGTGAGAGGCTTGCCGTCGGTTTCTATCTTCCTGGGGTCGAACCTGAACAGCGGCCAGAGCCCGGACTTCACGGCGTTCTTCTGTTCGTCCAGCCCGCAGGTCATGTCGATACCGTGGGCGATGCAATGGCTGTAGGCGATTATGATGCTGGAGCCCTTGTAACTCTCGGCCTCGTTGAACGCCTTGACGGTCTGGGCGTAATCCGCCCCCAGTGCGACCTGGGCCACGTAGATATTGCCGTAGCTCATGGAGAGCATGGCCAGGTCTTTCCTGGGTTGAGGTTTGCCCGAGAAGGCGAACTTAGCCACGGCCGCCAGGGGCGTGGCCTTGGAACATTGGCCGCCGGTGTTGGAGTATACCTCCGTGTCCATGACCAGGACGTTCACGTTTCTGCCCTGGGCCAGGACATGATCCAGCCCGCCGTAACCGATGTCATAGGCCCAGCCGTCGCCGCCCAGTATCCATACGCTCCTGTGGACGAGGTAATCGGCCACGCTTTCAAGCAGCCTGGCGTCCGGTTCGTCTATCTCCGCCAGTTTTCCCCGAAGCAGCGAAACCCTCTCCCGCTGCCTGGCGATGTCCGCCTCGGTATCCTGTGAAGCCTCGAGAAGTTCCCGGACCAGGTTGTCGCCAAGCCTGGGAGCGAGCTTCTTCAGGAGTTCCACGGCCACCTGGATATGCTTGTCCGCGGTGAGCCTGAAACCGAAACCGAACTCCGCGGCGTCCTCGAAGAGGCTGTTGTTCCATGCCGGTCCCCTGCCATGATCGTCGAAGGTGTAGGGAGTGGTGGGAAGGTTGCCTCCGTAGATGGAACTGCAACCCGTGGCGTTGGCTATGACCGCCCTGTCGCCGAAAAGCTGGGTGAGAAGTTTGACGTAGGCGGTTTCTCCGCATCCCGCGCAGGCTCCGGAATATTCGAAGAGAGGGCGGAGCAGTTGCGTTTCCTTGACGTTCATCGGGTTTACGGCGGTCCTGTCGTAGTCGGGTATGCCGAGGAAGAAGGCGTAGTTCTCTCTCTCCTTCTCTCTCAGGGGCATCTGCTCGTGCATGTTTATCGCCTTCAAGGCGGTATTCTCCCTGTTCTTGGCGGGGCAGACGTGTACGCAGGTTCCGCATCCCGTGCAGTCCTCGGGGGCCACCTGGATGGTGAACTTCATACCCTTGAATTTCGCCCCCCGGGCCTCGGCGTGTTTGAAAGTCTCCGGGGCGAGTTCCAGGTGCTTCCCGTCGTATACCTTCATCCTTATGGCGGCATGTGGGCACACGAGGCTGCAGAAGCCGCACTGTATGCAGGTTTCCGGATCCCACACGGGTATCTCCAGGGCCACGTTGCGCTTTTCCCACTGGGTCGTGCCGGTGGGCCAGCTGCCGTCGGCCGGCATGTCGGAAACCGGGATGTCGTCTCCTTCCATAGCGATTATCTTGGCGGTCACCCTCTTCACGAAGTCGGGCGCCGCCTCGGGTACCACCGGCGGGATGGGTATATCGCTGGTGACCCTGTCGGGGTAATCCACCCGGTGAAGGTTGGCCAGGGCGTGATCCACGGCCTCGTAGTTCTTCCTTACCACGTCCTCACCTTTCCTGCCGTAGGTCTTCTTGATGGCCTCCTTGATCTTGGCGATGGCCTCGTCCCTGGGCAGGACGCCCGAGATGGCGAAGAAGCAGGTCTGCATGATAGTATTTATCCTCACGCCCATACCGGTTTTCCTGGCCACTTCGTAAGCGTCGATGACGTAGAATTTCACCTTCTTGCGGATTATGGCCTCCTGTACCTTGGCTGGAAGCCTGTCCCAGACCTCGTCCTTGTGGTAGGGAGCGTTGAGAAGGAAAGTGGCGCCGTCGGCGGCGTAACCCAGAACGTCGTACTTCTCCAGGAAGATGAACTGGTGGCATCCCACGAAATCGGCTTTGCGTATCAGGCAGGTCTGCTTGATGGGCCTGGAGCCGAAGCGGAGGTGACTGACGGTCCTGGCTCCCGCTTTCTTGGAATCGTAAACGAAGTATCCCTGGGCGTAGTTGTCCGTCTCTTCCCCGATGATCTTTATACTGTTCTTGTTCGCGCCCACGGTTCCGTCCGAGCCGAGGCCGATGAAGACCGCCTGAATGGTTCCGGGGAGTTCGATGTCGAAGTCGTCCACATCGAGAGAAGTGTGGGTGACGTCGTCGGTGATACCGATGGTGAAGTGGTTCCTGGGTTTTTCCGTAGCGGCTTCTTCCAGGACTCTCTTGACCATGGCCGGAATGAATTCCTTGCTCGAAAGGCCATACCTTCCGCCGATGACCCTTACGTCGCTCCTGCCGTTTTCGTAAAGAGCCGATATCACGTCGAGGTAGAGCGGTTCGCCGGTGCTTCCCGGTTCCTTGGTCCTGTCCAGGACCACGATGTTCTTGACGGTGTTCGGAATCGCCGCGAGAAGCGAGTCCGCATGGAAGGGCCTGTAGAGTCTGACCTTCACGAGACCCACCTTCTCACCCCTGTCGACGAGGTATTCCACGGTCTCGTGGGCGGTTTCGCACCCCGAGGCCATGAGTATCACCACGGTTTCGGCGTCGGGAGCGCCCACGTAGTCGAAGAGCCGGTAACGCCTGCCGGTGAGTTCGGCGAACTTGTCCATGTAATCCTGGACGATTCCCGGGGTAGCCATGTAATATGGGTTCACGGTCTCCCTGCCCTGGAAGTAGACGTCGGGGTTCTGACTGGTACCCCGCACCACCGGACGGTTGGGGTCGAGCCCGCGGTTCCTGGCCGCGATGACCAGTTCGTCGTCCATCATCTTCCTCAGCACCTCGTCGGGAACAAGCTCTATTTTCTGTATCTCGTGGCTGGTCCTGAAACCGTCGAAGAAATGTACGAAGGGTACTCTGGCCTTTAGAGTGGAAGCGTGAGCCACCACGGCCAGGTCCATGGCCTCCTGGACCGATGCGCTGGCCATGAGGGCGAAACCCGTCTGCCTTACGCCCATGACATCGCTGTGATCGCCGAATATGGACAGGGCCTGGCATGCCAGGCTCCTGGCCGAAACGTGGAAGACGGCGGGGGTGAGTTCGGCCGCTATCTTGTACATCGAGGGAATCATGAGGAGTAATCCCTGAGAAGCGGTGAACGTGGTGGTTAGCGCCCCGGTTTGAAGCGCTCCGTGTACCGCGGCCGCGGCTCCTCCCTCGCTCTGCATCTCCTGTACCAGCGGTACCGAACCCCAGATATTGGTCTTGCCCTGGGCGGACCATGCGTCGGCATGTTCTCCCATGGGACTGGAAGGGGTTATGGGATAGATGGCCACCACTTCGCTCAGCTTATGGCCTATCCTGGCGGTGGCTTCGTTACCGTCGATGGTTATCATCTTCTTTTCCATGTCGCTCCATCCTGTTCGGGAACCGCGAATATCTTCCGGGGGTTTCCCCTGTCTACAGCATTCTGCCTTTGGATCTGGGAAAGGGTATGACGTCCCTTATGTTCTCCATACCCGTATAGTACATGAGCAGTCTCTCGAAACCCAGCCCGAAACCCGAGTGGGGGGCGGAACCCCATCTCCTGATGTCGAAGTACCACGAGTATCGATGGGGATCTATGCCGCATTCCACGGCACGCCTGTGAAGTATGTCCGGCCTCTCCTCCCTCTGGCTGCCGCCCACGATCTCTCCCACCACCGGGCACAGGAGGTCGGTGCACGCGACCGTCCTGCCATCGTCGTTCATGCGCATGTAGAAGGGTTTCATGGATGCGGGGTAATCGGTTACGAACACCGGTTTTCCGAAATGCTCGTCGGCCAGGAACCTCTCGAACTCGGTGGATATGTCGCAGCCCCATTCCGGGGCCATGGAGAAGTTCCTGCCGCTTTCGCGAATCAGTTCCAGGGCATCGGTATAGGTTATCCTCGCGAAGTCGGCGTTCAGGAGCATGGCGTACCTCTCCCGGAGGGACTTCTCGTAAAACCTGGTGAAAAAATCGATGTCTTCCGCGCACTTTTCCTGCAGGTACGCCGTGGTATACTTGAGGAATTCCTCTATAAGCGCGATGTCGTCGTCCAGATCGAAGAACGCCATCTCGGGCTCTATCATCCGGAACTCCGCGGTGTGGAACCTGGTGTCCGACGGATCGGCCCTGAAGGTGGGCCCGAAGGTGTACACCTTTCCCAGGGCCATGGCCAGGGGTTCCGCTTCCAGTTGGGCGCTCACCGTGAGGAAGGCCTGCCTTCTGAAATAATCATCGGCGAAGTCGATGCCCTTTTTAAGGTCCGGATCGTCGAGGGGCAGGGTTGTCACCCTGAAGGACTCTCCTGCGCCTTCGGCGTCACTGGTTGTAATTATGGGAGCATGAACGTAATAAAACCCATTTTCGTCAAAAAACCGGTGTATCGCCATGCTCAGGTGGTGGCTCATCCTGAACACCGCTCCGAAGGTATTGGTTCTGACCCTGAGATGCGGGATGGTTCTTAGAAATTCCAGGGAGTGCCTTTTCTTCTGCAGCGGGTAGTCGCTTCCCGCCGGGCCTATTATCTCAAGCGACACGGCCTCCAGCTCCCGGGCCTGTTCCCGTCCGGGAGATTCCACGACCTTTCCGGTGACCTTGATGCAGGCCCCGGTGGCCAGAGCGGAAAGATCGTCGAACCTGTTCCTGTCGAAAACGACCTGCAGGGGCCGGATGGAAGAGCCGTCCGAAATCTGCGCGAAGGTCACGTTCTTTCCCGATCGGGAAGTTTTAACCCAGCCGTACACGGTTACCTCGCCCGCGGCGTGTGTTCCGTTCAGGATCGATTCAACCGGCGTGCGATCTATCATGAAAACCCCTATTGTTTTCCGGACGGCCTTCCGCCTCGTTCCAACGTTTGTATGCATATTTCGGAAAGTTTAATCTATTCAGGCGGAGTACCCTCTGCAATAGTCCGGAGGACCGGGTGAAAACCGGCATCCGGTGCCCCGGAAACATCCTCCCGGGAGGCCCCGGTCTTCCTGCCCTGCCAGGTGTCCAGCGCCTCGAGCGCCGCTTCGATCCCGGCGGTGGTGGCTCTGGAATCGGTGGACCATTCCGGCGCCACGGTCAGACGGGCCGGGGCGCTTCCGTTGAGCCTGAGAATCACTGCGCGGGGATCGGTTTCTTCAAGAAATGAAACCGCCATTTCCACGTAGGCGTTCTGATCCAGGGCCTCGAACCCGCCTTCCGCGTACCTTTTCGCCATGGCGGTTCCCTTCACCACGTGGAAGTTCTGCAACTTGACTCCGCCTATACCGGCTTCGCGCAGTATGGCGGCATCCCCGACAGCCGTCTCCACGGTATGACCGGGATAGCCCAGTATCATGTGGGCCGCGGTGAAAATGCTCCTGTCGCGCAGTCTTTCCAGGGCATCCAGGGTATCCCCGGAGGTGTGAAGACGATTCATGTCGGCGAGCAGCCTTTCGTCGAAGGTCTGGACCCCGAGTTCCACCAGCAGGAAGGTTTTCCGCGAAAGCCTCTCCAGCACGTCCAGCACGCCGTCGTCCAGGCAATCCGGCCTGGTGCACAGTGATATTCCCACAACTCCGGGGCACGAGAGGACCGATTCGTACATCCTCTCCAGTTCCTCCGGGTCTCCGTAGGTCGTGGTGTAATCCTGGAAGTAGGGAAGGAAGAGCGATACTCCGAAACGCTTCGAGACGTGTCTGCAACCTTTTTCCAGTTGTCTCCGGAAGTCCGATCCTCCGCGGTACCCGGCCGGAAGGGAGGATGCCGGGTTGCAGAAACTGCAACCCCCGGTTCCCAGGGAGCCGTCTCTGTTGGGACAGGTGAATCCGCCCACGAGTCCCACCTTGTGTACCCTGCGACCGAAAATTTCCCTCAGGAAGGTGCCGAACTTGCGTATCCGCGGGGCTTCCATTAAACTACCATGCCTTCCGGTAAGTTCTGTGCTAAGATACAAAGAAAGGGGAACCACCGGATGGGGAAACGTTCTTCCGGCATCGAAGCCGCCGGTATCTTTTTCGACCATTTCGGGTTGTCGCCGGGGAAACCCGGTCTTGACGAACTGTTGCGGGTGGTTAACGAGTTTTCCGGGATTCCATGGGAGAACCTGACGAAGTTCCTGGCTAAGACCCGGGGGGCTCCGCCGGACGAGCTTCCCCGTTCTCCCGGCACCGTCATGAGAGGGTACGTGGAAGCGGGTACCGGCGGAACATGTTTCTCCCTTACGGAAACCCTGAGATGCATACTATCCTTCCAGGGGTACCGTTGCCGTCCGGTCATGGCGGACATGAGCCATGGCAGGGACATACACTGTGCGCTCCTGGTGGAGTTTCAGGATGGCGAAACTTTCCTGGCGGACCCCGGTTACCTCGTGCCTCGACCGGTCGGGCTTTCGCGGGAGAAAACCGTCTCCCTCGCGCTGGGTGACCAGGTGATGTTGTGGAAGCCCGACGGGAAGGGTGGATATGACCTCTATACCACGAGCGGCGACGGTGTCGAGACATGGCGGTACAGGCTGAAGACCGCCCCGGTGAGCAGGAAGGAATTCATGGAACACTGGACGAGATCTTTCGACGCGCCGGGCATGAACAGCCTTCACGCTAACCTTAGGAACGGCGACGCCAGGTTCTCGGCCCACAACATGAATCTCAGGATGGTGGATAATTCCGGGAAACGTAACGAGAAGATGGGAAAGGATTACCCTGGACTGATGGAGTCCCGTTTCGGCATCAGCGGCAAGGTGGCCGGGGCCGCCGAAGAGGCGTGGAGGCGGTCGTGTCGGAACCGGTGAGTCCGCTGCCCGTGATGCCCCTGGTGAGTGTTATCTTTCCCGGAGATACTTTTCCGGAGGGGATCGGGGAAGCCCTGGAAGAAGTTTTCGGCGAAGCGGTCCTGGAGAGCGCGAGGTATCCCTTCGACCTGTCCGACTACTACGAAGCGGAAATGGGATGCGACCTGGGCAGGGTCTGGCTGGGATTCCGCCGGCTTTCGGATCCTTCCCTCCTGCCTTCCTGGAAACTGGCCTGCCGTGAAATCGAAAAGGAATCATCGCGGGAAGGCGGAAACAGAACGATCAACGTGGATCCCGGGTACATGGATTTCGGCAAACTGGTCCTGGCGTCATTCAAGGAAGCGCCGGACAAGATTTATGTCGGAAGCGGAGTGTGGGCCCACGTTTGTCTCAGGTACGGGCACGGCGGGTTCACCGCTCCGTCCCACAGTTTCCCCGACTTCAGGGACGGGAGGTTCCTGGAGTTCATGCTCCGGGCGAGGAGTACCTACAAGCGCTTATTGCACTCGCGGTAGGGTCATGTGAGAAACTCTCTCCATGGCGGCATCCACTTCGCCGGGGGGCAGGCACCCGAAGCTGATTCTCACGTGCCCTTCTCCCGCGTCGCCGAAAGCGGAACCCGGGATGGTGCCGATACCGTGTTCTTCCAGCAGATGCAGGGCTACCCGTTCCGACGTGGCTCCGCCGTCGTATGCCGCGAGTGTGAAAAAACCGCCGCCGACCTTTCTCCAGTGGAAGTGCGGGTTGTGGTCCAGCGCCTGTTCGCACGCGTGCATACGCAGCCGGATGCTTGCGGACATGGTCTCCGTCCATTCCTTCTCCCCGATGGCTAGTTCCAGCAGTACCTGTGCGGGCGAAGGAGGACATATTACAACGGAGTCCTGGACCTTGAGAGCCTGCTCCAGGATCTTTTCCCCGCCGAAGAGATATCCCAGGCGCCATCCCGCCATGCCCAGGCTTTTAGAGAAACTTCCGAAAGTCAGGATGTTGGGAAGTCTTTCCGCCGACCAGGGATGACAGCCGTCGCCGGTGAAGACGAACCTCTCGTAGGTCTCGTCCAGGAGCAGGAATACCCCGTGTTTCATGGTGAGGCGGGAAAGCTCGGCCATGGTTTTGTCGGGTATCACGTGGCCGGTGGGATTCCCGGGATTGACCACCACCAGTACGTTTATATCCTCGATCACCTGTTCAAGGCGATCCATGGGAAATATCCATCCGCCGTCCTTCTCGAGCATGGGCACGATCACCGGTTCCAGGTCCGAGAAGATCACGGCGAAAAGGTGGTCGAAATAATACGGCTCCACCAGGCAAACCCTGTCTCCGGCCGACGTGACGGCCAGGAGTGCGCTCAGAAAGGCCTGGCTGGCTCCGCACGTCAGGTGCAGCTCTTTTTCCGGGTCCAGGCGGATGTTCCTGCGTGCGGCGAAGTCTTCCGCCACCAGCTTCCTGGTCCCCGGGAAACCCGGATCGGGACCGTAGCCGTGCAGACGGGCCTCCCGGAGTTTTTCGGAGAAGCGGGACAGCACGCGGTCCGGAGGGGTGTACCAGGGTACCGCCTGGGCCATGCTGACAATATCGGTTCCCAGGTTCCGGAGTTCCCGCACCCTGTTCATGATTCCGGCGATGGGCGGCATGATTATCGACCGCGTTCTGGCGGAGGGCTCGAAACCGTTCATGGGAATCCCTTTCGTTATATTGCGCAGGTGATCATTGAAAATACAACCCGGCCGCCTGATATGAAAGATCTTTGATGAGAATACTCGTTACGATAAACTGT
>JAMOUX010000019.1 GCA_027067855.1 Candidatus Fermentibacteraceae bacterium | reverse complement strand
GGAACCTGGTACGGTTGATAGCCCGACTGCAGGGCCAGGATTTCCGCTCCTTCCTCTATTCCCATCGCCCATGCCAGGAAGGCCCATCCGTCATCTTCTTTCCAGATATACGCGCATCTTTCGGAATCCGCGCACATATTCTCTTCGTAGGTGGGCAATGTGAGTTCTCCTCCGCCGCAGGAAAAGAGAATCGATTGCACCGCAAGAAACAATACCGCCGGTAATCTCTTCCTAATCATCGTTCCATCGATTCCAGGATTTTCAACCTTTCCAAAAGCAGACCCAGGAGGTTTTCGAGATCATCCCCAGTGCTCACCTTTACGGCCTTCCTCCTGAGTTCGGCGGCTCCGTCGAACCCTTTAAGGTAGTGTACCAACCATCCCCTGATTATATGGTGTAAACGATTCTCGTGCACGTACTCCGACATCATCCGAAACTGCCGTCTGATCGTGTCCGCCACCTCTTCCGGACAGGGGCGGTAGTCGACCCCCGAAGCCAGGCTCCTGAATATCCAGGGATTCCCCAGGGCCCCGCGACCTACCATGACGCCGGAACCGCCGGTCGCATTCAGGAGTCTTTCCGAGTCATCACGGGATTTCACGTCTCCGTTGACCACCACCGGCAAAGGAGAGGCCGACACCAGTTCCGCCATCTTCCCGACCCTTACATTTCCGGCGAACATATCGGATGCATACCTTCCGTGAATCGCCAGGGCGGAAGCGCCCGAATCGGCGAGAATGGAAGGGAGCGAACCGGGAACCGGCTCTTTCGGTGACCAGCCCAGGCGGATCTTGACCGTGACAGGTAACCGGGTTTCGGAACGCACTCCCGCCACGATGGCGGCCAGGAGCGGAATATTTCCGAGCAATGCCGCTCCCGAGCCGTTGCGCACTACTTTTCTTACCGGACATCCCGCATTGATATCGATAAAATCGAAGCCCCTGGAAGAGACAAGGGCGGATGCACGTACGAAATCCTCGGGATTTTTTCCAAAAAGTTGAACTCCTATGGGTTTTTCTTCTTTCCGGAACGCCAAGAGCCTGTTGGTTTTCACCGAGCGCCTGGAAAGTCCGGCCGCCGCTACCATTTCCGTAACTACCGCGGTGGCTCCCATTTCCCTGCAGATTATCCTGAAAGCCGAATCCGACCAACCCGCCAGTGGAGCCAAAACTATTCCGTGAACGTAAGCCCTTGCGAAAGCCTCGTTCATTCTCCGTTTCCGTTCTTCGAAATTGCGATATCGTCGTTTTTGTCTGGAAACACCGTCGAATAATCCTCCATGGCATGGAACGAACTTCTTACCAGGGGACCGGAAGAGACCGCTTCGAAACCCATCCCCAACGCCATTTCCCTCCACTCATCGAACTCCGAGGGATGAAGATAACGGGTCACCGCACGATGCTTCGTTGAAGGTTGAAGGTATTGCCCCAGCGTCAGCATGGTTACTCCGACGGACCTGAGATCGTAAAGCGCCTTCGATACTTCTTCTTTCGTCTCGCCCAGTCCCAGCATGAGTCCGCTTTTCAACGGGGTCCTGGGGGAAAGTTTACCGTAGAGTTCAAGAACGGCCAGCGATCTCCGGTAGTTAGCATCGGGTCTGATATCTCCGAACAGACGTTCCACGGTTTCCAGATTGTGGTTGAAAACGTGGGGTCCCGAGGACACCACGATCTCCAGCGACGCCGGATTTCCCCGGAAATCCGGCGTCAATACTTCGACCATAACACCGTCGATGGCTTTCTTCAGAGCCTCCACGGTCAGGGCGAAATGCGAGGCTCCGCCGTCGGGAAGATCATCTCTGGTGACGGAAGTAACCACTACAAATTCGAGATCCATTTCCTTGGCGGCACTTGCAACCCTGGCGGGTTCCTCCGGGTCAGGCGGGGGAAGATTCGTTCCGCCGCCTTCGATAGCACAATAGAAACAATTTCTTGTGCAGATCTTTCCCATTATAAGAAACGTAGCTGTTCCACTCTGGAAGCATCGACCCAGATTCGGACACCCGGCTTGCCTGCAAACGGTTTGAAGAGAATACTTTCCCAGTATTCGCCTGATTCTGGCGGCTTCCGTGGAACCCCTGCCGGGCATCCTGAGCCATGACGGTTTCTTTTTATATTTCATTCGAGCATCTTTCCAGCATCGCCTCGAATTCGGATCCCAGGAAATCGTGATAGTCCACTTCCTGCAATTCGGTCTCAAGCCTTTCCGAAAACGATTCCACCAAGGCCGACCGTACATCCTCGAAGGAAATCCCGGGATTGAATTCCCTCAGGTTCGCTATCCCTTTTTCCAGGAGGATACGGAGCTTTTCGATGTTTCCGGGAGGCGGATCATCGGGGAGATACCGGAGTATCTTCGGTTGATCGTTCTTGATGAGTATGGAACCGTGTTCCAAAAACATACCTCTGCTTCTTAGCTGTGCATTACCCACGAGTTTCCTCCCGTCGGAGGTTCCTATCTCCCAGAGACCGTGGGAGGTGAAACATGGATTCGAAACAGTGCGCGGACCACCCATACGATGCCTCTCCACGGGGTTGGCTCTGGCTGGAATCCCCAGTTTCTCCATGCTCATAAGGAGAGGAACGGAAATCTTTCTCAGCGCTTCCCTGGTTTCGCCGGAGACCATCGGGTGATCTTCCGGCGCCACTATGGCGTAAGTGAGTTCCGTTTCATGCCACACGGCCCGCCCGCCGGTAGGACGCCTAACCAGGTGGTAGCCGTCTTTCAGCAGCCTGTTCCGGTCGACCTCCTTAGATACGTTCTGGAACCTGCCGATCGAAACACAGGCCGGATTCCAGGTGTAGGTTCTGAGGACGAAAGTGAAGCCGTATTTGCCGAGGGAGTTTACCAGGAGCCTGTCAAAAGCCATGTTCCAAAGGCCTTCGTGTTCTCCGGTGTGTATCCGAATCGCCTTCATCCGGGTGCCTCCAGTATGGAACCATTGCCAATCGACGTGATAAATAACGATAATACGGGTGAACGAAAACCGAAACGGCGGACATGAACAAATATTTTTCTTACGCGGCTATTTTGATATCGGTATCGATATCCATAGCAGGTGAAGTATACCGGGATGCGGGAGCCGGTGCTTTCGCTTTCCTCAAGGTGGATCCGGGAGCCAGGTCGGCGGCCCTGGGAGGCACTTCACTTCTGAATGCTCCCGAATTGGGAGTCTTCACAAATCCGGCCCTGCTCCCGGCCACGGACCACAGTTGCATATCCATAGGTCATGACAGGTGGCTGGGTGACGCGATCCTGAATTTCATGGCATGGAAAACAACCGCTGGAAAGATAAACCTGGCCCTGGGAGCACGCTCCATGTACGTTGGAAACCTGGAAATGCGCGAGTCAGCCTCCTCGGAACCCCTGACCACTTTCTCATCGTGGGACATGGCCTTCCAAATGGCCGCCGGTGTAAGGCTCGGAATGTTCGACCTGGGCTCGGGATTCAAAATCCTGAGCCAGAAAATATGGACCGAGACCTCTTCGGGCATCGCATTCGACGTGGGAATAACGATACGTCCGGCCCGGGATCTGGTTTTTGCCGCAGCCGTGCTTCACGCAGGACCCGGTGTCACGATGGATGGAGAAGACTTCAGAATGCCGGCCACATGGAAAACAGGCGGCAGATATTTCATATCACTTCCTCCCGGAAGTTTCTCATTATCCGCCGAGGTCGGCAAACCTCTGGACAACAGATCATTCGCGGGTACCGGGTTGGAATACGAACCCTGCAAATGGCTGGATCTAAGAATGGGATGGAAGTTCGGAAACGAGGTATCGGACCTTACCACCGGCATCGGGCTGAAGGCCGGAGGTTGGAAGCTGGACTATGCGTTCGTACCGGCAGATCACGCCCTGGGTAACGTCCACAGAATGACCATCGGCAGATCGCTATAGATGAGGATAATTCTCACCAACGACGACGGATACGACCAACCCGGCCTCCTGGAACTCGAGAAAACACTTGGAGCCGAACACGAGGTATGGGTGGTTGCACCCATGTATCATTGCAGCGGCATAAGCAACGCCATAGGACTCTATTCCGAGATGGAACTGAAGAAGACGGGAAAAAGAAAATGGGCGCTGGACGGAACCCCTACGGATTGCGTCAAGATGGCTCTTTCGGAGTTGATGAAGAATACCGGACCCGATCTTCTGGTTTCGGGAATAAACCCGGGGGCCAACCTCGCGAATAACGTATTCTATTCGGGCACCGTCGCCGCTGCGACCGAGGCGGCTCTCTGGAATATTCCGGCCGTGGCTCTCAGCATCCAGGTATCCGACCCCGGCGACGAACCTCTTTTCTCCACGGCATCCGCTGTTCTGAAGAGGTTACTCGACGCGGGCCTTCCATCGATGATTCCACCCGGAACCCTCGTGAACGTAAACGTACCCAACACGAAGCTTCGGGAAATTCGTGGAGTAACATGGACCCGGATGGGAAGATTCGCCGAAGATATCGATTTCAGGCGGCTGGAGTCCGGGAGGATCTTCGCATACAAGAGGTATAAACCCCTCCCCGTAGTGGATGGTAGAGGTACGGATGTGGAAGCGCTTGAAAATTTCCGGGTGAGCCTGACCTTGTTGGATTCCACCAGGACTTCGATTCAGAAACCTCCCGACCTGGGGGCGGAGATCCTTCAGCCTTGATCTCTTTCCCGCTTCCGTTTACCGTATTCAGACCGAGAGTCGCTGCGGGAAGAACTGGTTCATCAACACGATTGAAGGTACATTCTCCGATAGAACCGGCGGTCCCGGGATGGGGATGACTCCCAACTCGGGAAGATGACTGGAGGATCCGATTCACGATGCGTAGGATGACGAAAAATCCATGAACGCCATTTCGATCCGGAGTATCCGACAAAACCGGCCGAATGCTCCCGTATGGCTGCGGATATTACGGACGCAGCTGCGAAACGGGGTTCGGAGGTTTTTCGCGACGGTGACTTTCCGTCGGTCCTCGACCATCGGGGCAACTATGCCGCTTAAAGGTAACGTGGAATGAAAAGGGCTGTCTTCATATCGGTCGCCGCGTCGGCCGCCGTATTGCTTCGTTTGCACGCTTTCCGTTCTCTCGATGCCATTCTCCCCCTGAATGGACTGTACGTGGATGAAAAGACTTTTTTCGGGAATTGGTTCGACAGCGGGTTCCAGGGGTTTTCCAGGCCACCCGGCATGTTCCTTACCGCACGTTTCCTGTCCATTCTGAAGGACGTACCCCTTTCAAGAATTATAATGTCCCTGGTTTCCATCTTTCCCGCAGCGATACTTTTCCATGCATTCGGCAGGAAAAACGCCTGGGCGGCGGCATGTTCGCTGGGCTTGGCCCTCTCGCCCTTCATGATCGTTTACGGCCTCTTCTTGATGCCGGCCGTTCCGGCCGCAGTCCTGCTCTCCGTCTCGATGGCCGCAGCCTCCAAGGGAAAATACGCACTGAGTGGTTTCGCAACTGGATTAGCCGCCCTCTTTCGTGCGGAACTCTTGATGGTACCCCTGTTCATCCTTCTTCTTCCATCCATCGACAAATGGAAATCCTGGCCCAGGTTCGCTTCGATGACCGCAGTCGCGGTAATGCCGGTGATGCTGCTGAACGCTCTTTACGGTGCAGGCCCCGTCATATCCACAAACGGTGGCGTCAACCTGTGGTTGGGAACCGACTGGACTCTCCTCGAAAGACCTCCGGGCAGAGAATATGAAGAAATAATGGCCGTGGAGGACATGAAAGCCGGCGGAGATCCGGTTTTTACCGAAAGGGCCCTCGATGCCATATTCCGCAGGCCCGGAAAATGGTTCATGATGGGTCTGGAGAAGGTGATGGCGTTCCTTTCCCTGCCGGGTCCGGGCAGAAACCTGGAAATAGGATGGATACTTTCGCAACTCGATCTCGCTCCGTTACTGCTGCTCACTCTTTTCGCCATGTCTCTCGGGTACTACTCGATCGTCCGGGGCGACTGGATTTTCTGGAAATCGCTGGCGGCCTCTATAGTGCTTTCGGGAATCCTTTCCGCATTCATCTTTTTCCCGTCGGCAAGATTCAGAACCGCGGTATTACCCGCCTTCTGGTTTCTTGCCGCCGGCACATACGAAAGACCGTCCAGGAAAATGGCTGGAGCATTGGCGCCCATGATCCTTATACTAGTCATATCATTGACCTTCGATTACCGGGGAAGGGAGAGAGCGGGCCTCACCTCCATCCTCGCGGCTGAATTCGAACTTACGTCCGGAAACCTGGTCCGTTCGGCGGATTACCTGGAAGATGCGACCTCGAGGGGGTTTCACGGCGCTGACCTTCATAACGTCAGGGGAGTACTTCAATCGCTTTCGGGGAATACCGGCAGTGGATTGTCCGAGTTCGGGAAAGCACTGGAACTGGCTCCATTATCTCCTCATCTATGGAGGAATTACGCTGTTTCGCTATGGACAAATGGTCGATATTCCGAGTCTATGAAAGCGGCAAGACAAGCGGTTCGCCTGAACCCGGATCTCCGGGAAGAATTGAGACCCATACTTGAGCAGGGGGGAAGGCTTGTCGACTGATCCCGCTGAAAACCTGAACGACCTGGGAACGCCCGGCGAGGAGGCCGGAAAAATAGCGAGGGCCACGGGTCTCATGGGCGGTCTCACGCTGGCGAGCAGAATTCTGGGACTGGCCAGGGACGTGGCACAGGCCGCGGTCCTTGGAACCGGAACCGCTGCGGATGCATTCACTTTGGCATTCATAATCCCCAACACCCTCAGGAGACTTTTCGGCGAGAACACCACTGGAGCGGCCTTCGTTCCCACCTATGTCGAAATTCTGGGAAAGGAGAGCAGGGAGCGGGCCTTCGAGTTTGGAAACCGTATACTCACTCTCGTGGGAGTAATACTCCTTGCGATTGTCCTACTGGGTATCGCCTGCGCGCCGCTGCTGGTCAGGATATTCGCTCCCGGATTCTCTTCGGTACCCGGGAAAATGGACCTGGCCGCCGGTCTGCTGCGGGTGCTGTTCCCCTATATACTGGCAGTGGGCCTTGCCGCAGTCGCGGGAGGCATTCTCAATGCGCATCGTCATTTCGCGGCACCTGCGGCGGCCCCGATACTTTTCAACATATCGGCACTTTTCGGCATACTCTTCCTTTCCCGCCTGATGATACCGGACGAGCCCGTCTGGGGTTACTCCGTCGGAATAGTTTTGGGCGGCTTTTTCCAGCTCATGATAATGATACCGCCGCTCCGGGCCAGGGGATTCCGCTTCAAGCCCGATTTCCAATGGAATTCCCCCGAGGTCAAAAGGGTGGGATTACTGGCGCTTCCGGCATTGGTAGGACTGGTGGCCGCTGAAGTCAACATGGTGGTCGACAAAATGATAGCTTCGATGTTGGAACCGGGGAGCGTGGCGGCCCTGGCTTACGGAAACAGGATGATGCAATTCCCCCAGGGAGTCATTTCGGTATCTTTGGCTACCGCGCTCCTGCCCACCCTCAGCAGACAGGTCTCCGCGAAACGACTGGATGACGCCGGCAAGACCCTGGGTACCGCCATGTTGGCGCTCGCCGCTCTCATGATTCCGGCCACGTTGTGCGCAATCGTCCTTGCGGGTCCGGCCGTTGCGGTAGTCCTGGGCAGGGGAGCATTCTCGGCCCATTCGATTGATCTCACCGCCGCGGCTTTGGCATACTATTCCGCCGGATTACTGTTCTACGGAGCGGTCAAAATAACGATACCGTTCTTCTATTCGATGAAGGACACCGTAACGCCGGTCAAGATAGCGGTGATCTGCATGGGAATCAATATTCCCCTCAACGTCATACTTACATCATTCTTCCTGAAAACGGGCCTCGACGAACCCCTGGCCGGGCTCGCTCTCGCCACCAGCATATCATCGATGCTAAACCTTCTCATGCTACGAAGAACATTGAAGAAAAAAGTGGGACCCGTGGTGAAATCCTCATCGAGGGCATGGCTGGCCATGTTACCGGCCGCGGCGGTTTCCCTGGGAGTTTTGCTCCTGCTTTCTCCGTGGGCGTCTTCCTTGTCAAACTCTTTCTCGAAAGGATTGCCCGCCCTTCTCGTCGCTTCGGCGGCGGCCTACGTATCCTTTTTCCTGGTTTTCCTCTTTGCCGGGGGAAGAGCTGCATTATCGGTTTTCCGCACGGCGCTTCGCCGGTGAGAAGAAAAGAGTCATGGTGAGGGCCGGTCTCGAAAAAGCGGTCGACGGAGCGCCCGATGCCCCCGGGATCTATTCTTTCATTGATTCCTCGGGAAGAATCCTCTACATAGGAAAAGCCAAGAGTCTCAGAAAAAGGTTGAAGAATCACTTGCGTGACGAAGGCGACA
>JAMOUX010000018.1 GCA_027067855.1 Candidatus Fermentibacteraceae bacterium | reverse complement strand
TCATGATCAGGATATCATGACCACTGCCGGTTCTCACCAATGCAAAACCATCCAGCTCTACCGAGTTGAGCGACGCAAGGATGCCTATTTCGTCGGCTATGGCCTCCATCGAATCGACCTCGATATCCACGCCACGCGGAGCGTTACGGGTGATCATGGGAGGAAGGTGATATTCGCCCGACAAGGCTTTCAGTGAATCCGGCACACTCAACAGGGCCAGGGATACCGGTTCCGAAGCCTCCTGAGAATTGTTTCCGGGCTGTCCTCCCGTGACGCCTCCAGCCGGAACCTCCGTCGTGGCGGAAGCGGCGTCCCGGAGCGCCGGAGCCTGGGTGACTTCGTTTTCTTTTCCGGAAAATATCCCCAGGGGATCGGCCAGGTAGAAGACCACTCCCAGCACCACGAGTACCACTATTATCGCCAGAATGCCGGGTGGCATACCGAGAACGGAAGCATAAGTTCTTTTCGGGGATCGCCTCCTGACAAGCACCGGGTCCGGGTCCGGAGCCTGGGGTACCTCGTACTGCGGTGCCCGAATCTCTTCCCTGGGAGCGTCCAGGGGTTTATCGATGGTCTTGCCGTCCGCGGCGCATCTTTCGCAGACGTGGTTTCTCCTGTCATAGCAGTCTGCGCAGGTCAGCTTCCCGCACGAAGTGCACGGAACGAGCTTTTCGCCCCCGGTAGGCGTCCGTCCGCATATATGACACCTGCTTACCGAGATCACTTCGTCCGCAGCAGTGGTTATGATGAGGGATTCGTCTTCTTCATTCTCCTCTTCCCCGGTTTTTTCCGGGGTTTCCGTCTCAATGTCCGCGTTTCCGGACACCGTACTTTCCGCCGCAGGTTCCGCAGCATTCACGCTCCATCCCGGAATCACGTCTTCAGATATCCCGACGTCGAGGGAATCATGCGCCCGCTGCGGAGGATTCCGCAGTTTATCGCCCTGGTACTTCGGCAGCAGATCCACGAAAGGATACATCCTGTCCTGGAGTATTCTTCCTTGCTCCATCTCAACATTTTCGCCGATGATGCAGGGTGAATTTTCAGCCTTTTCCCTGGCCTCCTCCTCGGTCATGCCGAGTTCGGACACCAGGAGATCGATTACCTTGGTCTTCTCATCTTCTCCGTTAAGTCTTACCAGTAGGAGGTCAACCAATCTTTTATCGCCCAAATCAACCTCTCTTCTCGTTAAGTGCAAAGGAGAACTGCCTGTGTAGTCTTCTCATCACTATTCTGCTGGCCTTGCGAAGGGTCTCGAACACTCCGGTGCCTTCCACCGCCACCGCTTCTATACACGGAACCCTCTCCAGTCCCAATTCCTTCATTATGAAATCAGTGGGGTATATGTCAGGTAGGTCACGCTTGTTGGCCTGGAGCACCAGGCTCACCCCCTTGCGCTTAGTGTTCCGGAGGTTTTCCTTGAGATCCCTCAGGCTGGCTATATTGGCATCCATCCGGGCTCTCTGGGAATCGGCGACGAAAATTATTCCGTCAACCCCCTGCAGGATGAGCTGGCGGCTGTCGGTGTACATCGCCTGCCCCGGCACGCTGTAGAGATGCAGTCGCACCTTGAAACCGTAGATCGTACCGGTGTTGATGGGTAGAAAATCGAAGAAAAGGGTCCTCTCGTTACCGGTGGCGAGGGATATCAACTTGCCCCTGTCGGTAGCGGGAATCTGGCTGTGAATATACTTCACATTCGTGGTTTTGCCGGAAAGCCCGGGGCCCGCGTATACAAGTTTGCAATCGATCTCCCTGGAACTGTAGCTAATCGTTGCCATCAGATTTGTCCCCGTTCTCTTTTTCTCCCGCGTCGTCCTCATCCGGCAGGCCTTCCTTCATACCCTTTCTGAACATGTGAAGCGCCTGCCCCAGAGATCGCGCCAGGTCCGGTATTCTCTTCGCCCCGAAAAGCAGGAGCAACACTACAAGGATCAGTATTAACTCACCGGTACCGGGACGGAACATCATTCTTTCTCCCTGTTCAACTTAAAACCAGCGGTAAAGATAACCCACCATCATCAATCCCGCAAAGCTCATCAGGTTGAGCCTGAAGGCTATCTCTTCCAACGCGAACCTGAATACCACCAGGTCCAGCCTGAAGGGCCCGATGGAGAACTCCAGGGTTCCGCCGAAAAAGGACCGCAAAGCCGCCGAAGATTCCGGCAGCAATCCGGCTATAGCCTCGCCTAATACCGTTCCGGTCATCATTCCCAATATGGAAACGATGATCCAGAAACGCGTCGAACGTTCATGAAGCAACATGTTCCTTATATAGTAATTTATGAGTGAGTCGACAGCCTATCAAGGCGTGGTTCCTCGATCCATGGAAATCCCCTTCTCAAGAGTATAGCGGCGACCATACCGGTTACAACTCCCGCCAGAATCCCCCAGACCGTCACCATGGGGAGCATCGCCCGCACGGGAAGACCCGGAAATAGTAACGAGATCATCGCCAGTTGAGTCCACATATTGAACATGCTTCCGGTTACCGACGTACCGGTTATCGACAGGATTCTCCTCGCCGGGCCCATGACCAGCGCCGACATCACTCCCCCGGAAATGGAGAGCAGAAACGCCGGAGTCGCGATGGTTCCGGTGAAAAGAGCCGCACCGACGGCCCTCAGCACGTTAAGTCTCAACCCGCTCACAGTGCCGTACTTTACCACTACCGCCACGGTCACCACGTTGGCCAGTCCGGGTTTCATAAAAGGGAAAGGTTTCGGAAACATCGTTTCCATGACCGAAAGGGCTGCGGCAATCACGACGAGCATGACTTCCCTTCTCAGTGCGATTCCCCCTCCGGGATTTTCAGCCATGCATCGCCACTCTCTCTAGTATCTCCTCCACTTTCCGGAACAGAACCCCGGAATCGAAGGAATTCCTGGCCCTTGACAGCGCTCCTCGGGAAAGTTCGCCATGGATTTCGTCGTCTTCCATGCGAATCACCGCATCCACAAGCGCATCGACATCACCCGGGGGTACTATCAGCCCGCTGGCTCCATCCCTGTTCACCCACGGGACCCCGGTGGGCAAGCCGGTACTTACCACCGGGGTTCCGCAGGCCATGGCCTCCAGCTGCACCATGCCATAGGCCTCGCTGCGCTTCACCGAAGGAAGTATCAATGCCCTTGCATTCCTGTACAGGTTTACCAGTTCCTCGTCATCGATATTTTCGAAAATCCTGATTTCCAGGTTCTCCGCAACTGCGAATCTCCTTATTTCGTCCGTCATGCTTCCCCCTCCCACCATGACCAGTTTTCTTGCGGGAAGTCTTCTCCATGCCCGCAGCAGCACATCGATACCCTTGTATCCTCTGAACCTGCCGACAAAAAGGAAATAATCCCTTGAAGGATTATTTCCCGGAGAGAACCGCTCCAGGTCCACACCTATGGGAAGGACTTCTACGTTTTTCAGGCCGGACAGGTATTTCGACGTGTCCCTGTAGACCGGCGAGGTAGCCAGAACTTTCTCCGCCTTACCGAGGAATCTTCTGAGAAACGGACCGTACAGCGGCATCAGGAACCACTGTCTGACGATGTCGCTGTGGTACGTCACCACGTAAGGAGTGTCATCCCCGGAGGCGAGTTTCGATATGACCGCCGACGGCAGGGGAACGTGCAAATGAATAACGTCCGCTCCGAAAGAAGCCATCATTTTCCCGAGGCCCGGCGATACCGGATTCGAGAGGATCCTGGCGAGGCAGGGATATTCCAGGACTTCAAATCCCGATACCTCGTGCGAGGAGCCTTTCACGCCCGCCACCATAACCGTCACCTCGTGCCTCCCGGATGCCAGGAAGGCCGACAGGTCGTGAACGTAACGTTCGATGCCTCCTCTTACAAAAGGATGAACGTCTTTGTACACCTGCAGGATTTTCATTCTCGGGCAAACTCTCCGTAAACCCGGATTACTTCAGATACCATTCTTTCAACCGTGAATTCGTCGGCGAATTCTTTGAGTCGGTCGACTTTACCGGGTGTATCCAGGGCACTCAGAATAGCTCCGGAAATACCGTCCGCACCGAAGTCGTCGGCTATCGTGGCGATTTCGCCGTATATCTCCACCAGGGCATCCGCCGGAGTAACCACGGAGGGTACGCCGGCTGACGCCGCCTCCATGGGCGGGAGGCCGAAGCCCTCGTAAAAAGAAGAGCATATCAGCAGTTTCGCGCCGGAAACGCAGGATTTCAACATCCCCCCCTCCAGCTCGCCCACATGGAAAACTCCGGGTTCGCGGGACAACCTGTTCTTAAGGGAAGAAGGACCCCGGCCCCATCTGCCCGCAAGTACCAGGGCCATGTCGCCGTGTACTTTCCTGACTTTCTTCCAGGCATCCAGTAGAGCGGAGACGTTTTTCCTGGGTTCTATCGTGCCTACGTGCACACAGTATTCCCCTTTCATTTCCGCCCATTTCCTGAATTTCTCTCCGCCGTCCGCCTCGAATCTTTCGGTACACAGGTAGACGACACGTATTTTCGAGGGATCCAGGGAAAGCAGGGATTCGGCTTCTTTTGCGGTAAACCTGCTGTCCGCCATGATGACATCTGCAGTTCCGGCGACCTTTCCGAAACGGAGCCTGTAATACATGGACTTCAACGGTGAAAACCATCTCGGATTCCTAATGAAAGCCAGGTCATGAAGCGTCACGGCTACGGGCGCCCCGGAACAACCTCTTCCCGAAAAAGCGGGAAGATGTACCAGGGATGGTCTGAATTCCGCTGATTTAACAGGCAGCAACACGTTTTCCCAGAGTACCTTGGTGGTGCCGGTGAACGGTCTGGACTGCAATGCCTCGCCAGGAGACATCACCCGTCCCCCCACAACGGCCAGGACATCCGTTCCCATGTCCCGGAAACCCGCCAGGAGTCTGCGGGTGTAAACGCCGGTTCCTCCCCTGTTTCCGATGGAATCGGCATATACGAGGGGGAATCCCTGAGGATACCTAGCATTCAACTTTACAGTCGTCGCCCAGTATCAGGCCGGATGGTCTTCCGGTCAGTTTCGCATCGGCGCCGATAATGGAGTCGGTCAGCACAACGTGGGAAAGAACCGTATTTCGTCCCACTATGGAATTGGAAACCACGCTTCTCTTCAACTTGCTTCCACGGGCGAGAGAGACGTATGGACCGATTACGGAGGCTGTTACCTCCGCTTCCGGATGAATGCTGACTGGTTCTATGATCAAGGAATCAAGGAGTTCATGATTCCCGGCGCCGGCTCTCTTTTCAAGCAGTGCCCGGTTGGTGGCCAGGAGCGTTTCCGGTTTCCCGCAATCGTACCACGCATCCACCTCGACCACCTTGAATTCCTCCCCTTGATCCAACATCAGCTGCATGGCATCGGTGAGTTGGAATTCACCCCCGGTCTTCCTGCCGGATTCGACCAGCATTCGTACGGCCTTCATCAGCTTCAGTCCCGATGCGAAACCATAAACTCCGACTATAGCCATGTCGCTTAGGAATTCCGCCGGTTTTTCCACCAGTTTCTCGACCTTTCCGTCTTTCATGACCACTACGCCGAACCCGGACGGATCGTCCACTTGACTTACCGCCAGGACGTTGGCGTCTCCTCTCAGAAAGCGGGTGAAGTCGCCTTCGATGAGAGTGTCCCCCAGAACGACAAGGGTGGGACCGTCACCGGTAGCGGGTTCCGCCAGGGCCACGGCGGAGGCGAGGCCGTCCATCTTTTCCTGGATAAAGTAATCTACTGAAACGGAGGGATAGTTTTTCCTGGCCCACTCCACCACAAGCTCTCCCAGGTATCCGACGATGAGGGTCACGTGATCTATCCCGGCTTCGACCAGCGAGTCCATTATGTGCCCGAGTATCGTGTTCCCCGCCACATCGAGGAGGGGTTTCGGAGTCGACCACGTCATGGGACGCATCCTGGTACCCTTGCCCGCTGCGGGTATTATGGCATGCATGCCGGTACTACTCCTCTCCGCTCCTGATAATCTCATCCAATATGATCTCGGGATACCTTTTTTCCACGTATTTCAGTACCAGGCTGCGTATCTCCTCGGCGGAAGCCAGTTCCAGGGATTTTACGGCCAGTTCCTCGGCTCGCCTGGAATCCAACGACCGCACCATCTCCTTCACGTCGGGAATCATCGTAGTCGCAACACTCAGTTCATCGACTCCGAAACCTATCAATAATGGTATGGCAAGGGGCTCCGCGGCCATTTGACCGCAGACTCCCACCCAGGTTCCCGCTTCCCTGCACTTTCGTATCACCAACTCCAGTTGCCTCACAACCGCGGGATGGAAGGAATCGAACAATTTGGATACGTATGGGCTTCCGCGGTCCACGGCAAGGGTGTACTGAGTGAGATCATTGGTTCCTATGGAAACGAAATCCGTCACCGGCAGGAGTGTGTCTATCGCCAGCGCGGCCGCCGGAGTTTCGACCATTATTCCCAGGGGCGGTATTTCACCCCTCTCGATTCCGGAGGAATCCAGCTCTTCCGCAAGAGTATTCAACATACGTTCGACCTGTAGCACCTGTTCCCTGTGTGTTATCAACGGCAGCATTATCCTGGCGTTGCCGAACCTCGCCGCCCGGAGAAGCGCCCGTAACTGCATCATGAAATTCTGCGGCCTATCCAGGCAGATTCTTATGGCCCTCCAGCCCAGGAAGGGATTCCGCTCTCTGGTGGGAACCTCCTCAAGAAACTTGTCGCCTCCAAGATCCAGGGTTCTTATTATGACCGGATCAGGGTCGAGTACCTCCAGGACATGGCGATAAGCCCTGAAATGCATCTCCTCGTCATCATGCATCCCGGGAGCGATAAGTTTTATAAATTCCGTTCTGAAAAGACCGACGCCCCTGCCGCCGAATTTCCTGACCTGGTCGGCCTCCTGGGAGAATTCTATGTTGGCCGAAAGTTCCACCGGTCTGCCGTCGGAAGTCACTGCTTCCTTGTCCGCGTTTCTGGCTATCTCCCTCTCCGCCGATTGGTACCGCTCCATGAGTTTCGTGTAATAGTCCAATTCTTCCGGATCGGGATCCAGGATTACGTTACCGTGTATCCCGTCTATTATTACCGTCTGTCCGGGGACCACTATTTCGGCCACGTTTTTCAGTCCCACGACGGCCGGGATACCCAGGCTCCTGGCAAGTATGGCGGTATGGGAAGTCACCCCTCCCAGATCAGTCACTATCCCAAGCAGTTGCTTCCTGGATAGTCCGGCGGTCTGGGACGGATCCAGATCGTTGGAAACCAGTATCACGGGAGTCTTCATATTGAGCAAAGCTTCGCGCTCGGTACCGAGAAGATTCGCTATCACCCTTCGCCCCACGTCGCGTATGTCCGCCGATCTGCTCCTGAGATAAGGATCCTCCATGTCCTCGAATCTCTCGAGGACGTCATACAGTGTGCGGCTTACCGCGTACTCGGCGGATACTTTCTCCGTTCTTATCCTTCTCTCCACCTCCGCTATCATCGACGGATCATTGAGAAGAAGCATGTGCACCTCTATGAGTTGCCGGCCTTCTATGACATCGCTCACCCGTCGGGCTATGGTCTCGAGTTCACGCCTGGTTTTGTTCAGCGCATCGTGAAATCTTTTGAGTTCCCGTTCTACTTCTTCCTCGCTGTGGATCTCCTTCTTCGCGACACGTATTTCTTCGACGTCGAGAAGGAACGCCGGGCCGATGGCCACGCCCGGAGAAGCAGGAGCTCCATTCAACCTTATACTCAAAGCCTAGTCCTCTCCGAAACCGCTTTCGAGGAGTTTTATCAAGGCATCCACGGCCTCATCCTCGTCTTTTCCCCTGGCGGTCACCCTTACTTCGGTTCCCCTGCAGGCCGCCAGAGTCATGACTCCCATGATGCTCTTCGCATTGACTGTGATTCCGTCTACGGTAAGCTCTATGTCGCTATCGAATTTCGAAGCCGTTTTCACTATCTGGGCCGCCGGCCTTGCGTGTATCCCCAGCTTATTGACTACTTTAGTGCTTTCGGTCTTCAATTCCGCCTCCGGTGTGCCTGTGCCTGGGGTTACCGGTTCCGCTTTCCTTGGCAAGGATCCTTCCGATGAGTTCCCTCTCGACCTCCTCGGGGACATTCCTGCCGTTCTGGAGCAAAAGGTAATTCATGACCGCCACTTCCAGCAGAAGCGTCAGGTTCCTTCCGGGAAGAACCGGGATGACTATTTTCGGTATCGGTATATCCAATATCGTGCTGACTTTTTGGAACAGCCCGGTGCGATCGAATTCCTGGTTTTCCCTGGACCATTCCTTGAGATTCACCTCCAGGTGAATCTGTTGCCTGGACTTGACCGCCCTTATCCCGTAGAAGGCGGACACGTCAACAAGGCCGAGTCCCCTTATCTCCATTCGGTGCGCCATGCCGGGATCCCCGGAACCTACGAGGGAGTTACCGATCTTTTTCACGTGAACCCTGTCGTCGGCAATGAGATGGTGACCTCTCTCTATGAGTCCCAGCACCGCCTCGCTTTTACCTATGGCGCTCTTCCCCGTACACAGCAACCCGGCGCCGTAAACTTCCACAAGGGTTCCGTACAGGTTGGTGGAAGGTGCGAAAACCGTTTCCAGGAAACCGCAGAGGTCGTGAATCAGGGGCGTGGTATCTCTTCTGGAGCGAAAGAGGGCCGCCGATTTCGAGGTGCACAGTTCCACCAACTGCCCGGGAGGAGCCAGGCCCTTAGTGACTATGCAACAGTATACTGGAAATCTGAAAATATTTCGGAGCGCTTCTTCACGTTCCCGCTCCGAGAGGGATTGCAGGTACGATATCTCCGTTTCTCCGAATATCTGTATCCTCTCATGAAGAAACTTGTGCAGGTAGCCCGTGAGAGCCATGCCCGGCCTGCTTATGTCGGGGGAAAGAACTTTCCGGTCGTGTCCGGTAGATCCGTTGACTGACTCCAGACACAGTTTATCCCACATTAACTCATAGAGCATGCCTACGGTCAAGTTTTCCCCGGACGGAATCTCCATTCTTTCAGCCGATCCGCTATTTCTGTTTCCTGACGAGTTCCACTACTTGGGTTTTGCCGGTCACCGAGACGTAAACCACGCTGAGCCTGCCGGTCTCCTCGTTCTGAAAAATGAAATCGTTGGAGGGCTCCATCTCGAACTTCATTATCGCTTCCTCGGTTCCGAGTTTCGGAAAAACCTGGGTATCGTCTATGAAAACCGGCTTGTCGTATTCGGATTCTTCCGCCGGTACGTAGAGACTCAACGTGTCGTCGACCTGAGAATGCGATTTTCTGTGGTTGTGTTTCTTGTCTTTAAACTTTCTCACCTGGTGCTCTATGTTGTCGTAGGCGTCGTCGAAAGCGAGGTATATGTCGTGGGCCTCGGCCTTAGCATCAAGTTTCACATGTTTTCCGCGCACCTGTATGTGAACCCTGTCGATTCCCGCGTTCACCTCCAGTATGACGTGTACGTCCATGATACCGTCGTAGAATTTTTTCAGGGTTTTAAGTTTCTTTTTTACGTGGTTCTCCAATGCGTCGGTGAGGTCGAAATGTCTTGCACTGATCTCTATGTTCATCGGGCACTCCTTCCGGGAATCCGGTTTCTTGACAAATTAATGAACACGAAGAAAAAAACACTGCTCTCAGCATGCTTGCATAGCATATCACGAGCAGTCTTTCCGGTACCGGTATATTTTATCACGATCGAATAATAAGGTTCCAACCGCATTCGGTCAACGGTTGTATTTACTTAGGAACTCTTCGACTTCCGGGATGCCGCCCTGCAGGATTATGTAGCCGTTATGAGGCTCGCGCTCCGTGATTTCCCCAGCTATCGGAGTGCACATTATCTCCCTGACCTCCTCCCGGTCATGGGTTTGACCCAGAGCCCAGCATAACTTCATGTAGGCCACTTCCGGCAACATGTTGGCGGCAGGCACCACTCCGAGGTCCATAATATCCCTGCCCGTGTCGTACACGAACATCTGCACGTAGCCCCACAAGGTCTGTACCGTCATGTAGATATGGACACCGTGTTCGAAAGCCCGCCTGAGAGCGGGATACAAGGGTTTATTGACGTGCCCCAGACCCGTTCCGGCTATCACTATTCCTTTGTAGCCGTTGTCCACCAGCGAATCGATTATGTCCGGCTGCATATTGGGATAGTAGTACACTATGGATACCCGCGGATCGAATGCCGTGTTTATCTTTACGTTCTTGTCATTTCTACGCTTACTGTAGTCTTCCTTGAGTATCCTTATCCCGCTCCTGCTCACCATTGCAAGGGGTATGTCGCCTATGGTTCTGAAAGTCGACCTGTAAGAGGAATGCATCTTCCGTACCCTGGTACCCCTGTGAAGCAGGCCGTACTCATCGCTGGTGGGACCGAACATGCATACCATGACTTCTGCCATATCACTCTCGGCCGCAGTGTAGACGGCGTTCATCAGGTTCAGGGCCGCATCGCTGGAAGGTCTGTCGCTGGAGCGCTGGGAACCCACCATCACTATGGGTACCGGGGAATTCTGAACCATGAAGGAGAGTATCGCCGCAGTATGGTGCATCGTGTCGGTTCCGTGTCCTATGACTATTCCATCGACACCTTTCTCTATTTCCCTGCCTATGGCCTCGGCGGTTCCCTTCCACTGCTCCGGCCCCATGTTCTCGCTGAATACCCCGTAGAGTTTCTCCGTCTTGAGATTGCATATGTCAGCAAGTTCCGGCACGGAACCGTAGAGTTCCCCGGGAGAGAAAGCCGGAATCACCGCACCGGTACGGTAATCCAACCTGGATGCTATCGTGCCGCCGGTACCGAAGAGCTTGACGTTGGGTTTTGCCGGATCGTAGGGAAATTCCTTCTCGGGTATTTTATAATGAGCTTCTATTCTACCGAGTTCTTTCATGGATTTAATGGTATCAACGTCTATTCCCACGTTATAGCCGTTATGGATCTTTATTACCACGTGCTGGTCATCCGCCGTTTCCGACCTCGGCAGTATCACACCGCTGAAGGTACCCCTGGTGGATTCTATGGTGACATCCGACCATACGCCTACATCGAACCTTTTGAGGCAGTCGAGACTCTTGCCGCGGTATCCCTTGTATTTCTCTTCCGTTGCGGACATGATCAGTTCTCCTCTTCTCCGCGTCCCGGCGATTCAATGATAGCGGCAACCGTCTCCATCACCTGGATCCCTCCGGGTATTCCACCCAGTCTTTTCCTGACCAGCCCCGTGACGTAACGCACGGCCCGGTCCGGCATCATGCCGTCGAGGTCGACTTCCTTCATTATCTTTTCCGCCGTTTCCTCGACATCGGTTTTACCGGGCAGCCTGAAGCCGGAGATGAATTCTTCCGGATTCCGCACGTCTCCGATTGCCGCCCCGACCAGCACCGCTTCCGCGGCTTCCAGAGGCAGACCGTTTTCGGAACAGGATTTCAGTACTTTCAGGACGGTATCGTACCCGGGCGAAGCTTCCGGGTACTTGGCCTTTAAGTGCCCCAGGACACTCAGGAAGAAATGGGCCAGCCGCCTGGGCGGATAATCCGTATCCTTCATGGCGGAATCGAAAGCGAACCTCCCGGGCGAAATGCTCAGATTGTGCGCCGATTCTTCGGGAACTCCGGCCTCCAGGTACCGTTTCTCCCTTTCCCACGGCCTCTCCGGTAAACCGGAACGTATCTTCTTTATCAGTGCGTCACTTATCGCCAGGGGGGGCAGGTCGGTATCGGGATACATCCTGTCGGGTCCCGGAAGTATTCTTTCGAAACCGGTGGTTCCATCGGGAAAAGCCTGGCGGGTCTCGTGAGGAACACCATCCATCGCTTCTCCGGCTCTTATCGCTATTTCCTCCACGGCGGTTTCCAGATCCTCCATCGGTCCCCATACCAACACCACGGCATCGCCGTCACCCGCCGCAACCGCTTTTCGCACCTCGCTCCATTTCCCGGCGGAAAGACCTTCTCCGCCGGTCATATCGTCGTACAGGATGTTCGGCAGAACGTCGAGGCAGGCGATGACCCTGACTCTGTCGGAAATCTCGTCGGCGAAAGTTCTGCCGGGTTGAAGGGGCACGGAAAGTATGCCGGCATATCCCCTCAAAAGCACCGCCCGGACCTGGAAATCTTTTCCCGGAGCAGATGCCAAGGGTTCGAAGGATGCATTCCGAAGGAGTTCCGTGATATCTTTCACCGTGTATTCGAAATCTTCCGGCCCCATTCCCCTTGCAAGCAGTTCGTCTCTTATTTCCAGAAGCGAAACCTGCCTGAAAGCTTCATTATGAACAAGCATCGGGATATCGTGGATCCTGGATACCCCCTTGATTTCCACTCTCCTGCCGCCTTTTACGGATACGTTTACGTCCTGGCGGGCCGCACCTATACCTGTTCTTACTTTGCCCGAGGCTCTCGCCAGATTCCTCAGGGTATTCGCCACCGCCGCAACTTCCTGCGGGGTTCTCATCTGGGGTGCCGTCACCGTTTCTATCAGCGGCATGCCCAACCTGTCGGTAAGATACACTCTTTCATGCCCCCGGTCGCTCACTTCTCTGCAGGCGTCCTCTTCCAGGCCCAACTGAACTATGTCTATCTTTCTTCCCCGGAAAGGAATCCACCCATCCACACCCAGTATCGTCGTTCTCTGGAACCCCGCAGGAATGGAACCGTCCAGGTACTGCTTGCGCTGGATGTGTATTTCGCTTACCAGTTTACAATTCAGGAGCATCGTTATCTCCAGCGCTATTTCCAATGCCTGCCTGTTTAGTTCGAAGGGCGGCGTATCATCTATTTCGTATGTGCAGATCGTCTTCCTGTTGATCCTGTAGATTATGTTTTTCCTGGTCTTGAATTCCATCAGGGCCGTACCGTCGTACTCGCCCAGCTCCGAAAGCGTAGGCCTCATGTGGCGAAGGATGGTTCCGTCGTACTCGTCCGAGTATGGAAGGACCGGACACCTGCAGAACAGCTTCCGTTCCGTGTCCAGCTGCTGGTGTATTTCCAGCCCGCTCTTCAAGCCTATTTCGAGGTAATCTTCCGGCGTTACGTCACCCATTTTCCTTATCACGGTCGATGGGACTCCTTTCGGAACGAATCCATGAAAAAGCCCGGGAACGGGCGCTTTGGCAGAGCCGCAAATTAGGTTGGATTATACTTGGCGGAGTCCCGGAACACAACACGTGAAAGTCCTCGCCGGGGTTATATACCGAGTTCTTTTATCCTCGAAAGAAGCGTCCGGTAGCTGACTTTCAGTATCTCGGCGGCTTTTTTCTTGTTACCATCGGTTTTCCCGAGGGCATCCCTTATCAGGGATATCTCCCTGCTCCTGGCAGCCCTTGCCGATTCCTCCAGCAATCCGGAACCCCCGGGTGCAGCCTTTTCTATCTCGAGATTCCCGGGTTTCAGGGTGTCACTTTCCTCCAGCGCCGCGGCCCTGAGTACTATGCTCCTGAGTTGCCGAACGTTTCCGGGCCAGTGGTAGGAGAGTAATTTTTCCAGGGCGGCATCCGAAAACTCCAGGTGCCTGTAACCCGCCCCATCAAGAAAATGGCGTGCAAGAAGCGGTATATCTTCCTTCCTGTCTCTCAGGGGAGGAATACGGATGGGAAACTCGCCGATCCTGAAATAGAGATCCTCCCTGAATCTTCCCTCCTGCGTCTCCCGTTCCAGATCCTTGTTGCTGGCCGAGATGATCCTGGCGTCGGTATGAAATATCTCGTTGCCGCCCACGCGGGTATATTCCTTTTCCTGGAGTACCCTGAGGAGTTTGCCCTGCAGCGACACATCCAGGTCCCCCACCTCGTCCAGAAATATCGTACCCCCTTTTGCGTATTCGAACCTCCCCGGTCTGGTGCGGTCAGCCCCGGTGTACGCCCCTTTCTCCGTTCCGAACAACTCGCTCTCCATGAGATTCGGGGGAATGGCCGCGCAATTCACCGGCACGAAGGGACCGTCCGACCTGGTACTTTCCCTGTATATCATCTTAGCAAGCAATTCCTTGCCGGTACCGCTCTCCCCCAGGAGCAGAATGTTCATGTCCGTAGCAGCCCCCTTGCAGGCTCTTTTCAAAGTAGCCTTAAGCAGAGGGGATTTCCCCACCAGTTTTGTTTCCGAAAACGGTGAGTACCTTCTTAACATCGCCAGCAATTCATCCAGGTCGAAGGGCTTGGTAATGAAGTCCCTGGCTCCTTCCTTCATGGCCTCCACCGCCAGGTTCACCGTTCCGAAAGCCGTCATGAGCACCACCGGTACCCAGTGGTTCAGTTCCCTGGACTTCCTGAGTACATCCATGCCGCTGACTTCTCCGGGAAGACAGATATCGCTCAATACCAGTGAAGGTTTGGAATCCTCCAGAGCCTTCAGGGCCTCTGCGCCGTTTTTTAACGCGCAAACCCTCCAACCGTCCTCTTCCAGCGCCGTGGTCAGCATCTCCCGCATGGCTCGCTTGTCTTCAACAAGCAGGATGGTGTCCAAAGACGATCACCTCCGTTCCTCGAAGAGGGGAAGGACTATACGGAACACTGCGCCCCCGCCCTTCCTGTTTCCGCCGCTCAATTCCCCTCCCATCGCCCTTACTATCCTCCTGCTCACCGAAAGGCCCAATCCGAGGTTTCCCCCGCCTTTTCCTCCCTTCGTGGAGCGAAAGGGTCTGAATACCTCTTCCGGATCCATCGACAACCCCGGACCGTCGTCTTCGACGGTTATGAAAAGGTTTCCTCCGGTGCAGGAAACGGTGATCAGCGCACCGGAGCGGGGATCGGCTTCCACTGCGTTCTTGACCAGGTTACGGATACACGACTCCAGCAACTTGCCGTCCGCCTGGATACAGGCTTCGCCGCATCCCTCGAACTTCAGCCGGCACCGCTCGCCGAAGGAGTCGCATACTCCCTCGACCATTTGACGGAGCTTCTTGCTGTCGATGGTGGATTCCTCGGGCTCCGGTGAATGAGTGAAGGTGACGAACGATCTTATGAGATCCTGCGCCGATTCCACTTCCCTCCTGACCTCGGATAGTATTTTGTTGGTTCTCGAATCGTTGTGCCCCCTGGCAAGGAGATCTACGAACCCCGAAAGGGCGCATAGGGTATTTCCCATCTCGTGGGAGATGCCTGCCGACGCAGCCCCGAGATCAGCCATGGCTTCCTGGTCCGCGAGTTTTCGTTCCAGTTCGCCTATCCTGGTAACGTCGGTCACCATGATCACCGTCTCTTCACCGCTGGACCTGGATATCTCGACATTGTATATGCGTGATCCCCCGGTTCCGTCATCCCTGAGCTGAAACTCGCCGCCGGAAGCTTTTCCTTTCTTCCAGGATTCCACTATGGGAACCAGGTTCAGTCCGGCCCTGCTCCTGCTCCATGGAAATGCCTTGCCCGTATCGGAGGAATCGAGGGAGAACAATTCACCGGACTGCCTGTTGAAAAACATAAGCGTTCCCTTTTCATCCAGCGCCATCACGGCCGATCCAAGTACCTTGAGGATGGCAGCCGACCTTTTCTCAAGCCTGTCCGCCCTCTTTTCGGCCCGTTCCTTCATTTCGTTCAGTTCGCGTTCCCGCTCCTGGAGAAGTTCCACCAGCCTGTGAAAGGAGGCTCCGGCCGTTTCCGGGTTGACCCCTCCTCCCATGGTAAACCTGTCAGCCTCCTCCAGGATCTCCCTGAGAGGCGATATGACATTCCCGGCCAGGTACCCGGGAGTGAGGAAGGCGAGAAGGGCCAGGCTTAGGGTCAGCACGGCAAGACCGGTCATGAGTCCGCCATACAAATTCGAAGTTCTGGATGAGGCCGGCTTGACTCCCACAAGGTTACCGGTGCCCGGAACCTGCGCGAAATACCATCCCGGAGTTTTGCCGGGCCGGATGTCTTCCACGTCCGGATCACCGTACCCGGCCAGTCTGTTCCCCGAGGAGTCCATGAGAACCACCGCGCCGAGTTCGCCTCCCGCCACCAGGGGCCGTACCATCTCAAGCAGGTCTTCAGGGGCCCGATCCTCCATGGATGATGCAAATGCGAATGCCGTCGCCGCAGCCATTCGTGTGGATCCGGCATCCAGGTCCCTCTTCACCAGTAAGGCGGTCATGAAGGACACGGCCGCAGCCGCGGCGGCGGCTCCTATAGCCAAACCGGTGAGAAGCTCGACCCCGATTATGAATCTCTTCGCCAAATCATCCCCTTCGTTCCTTCGGCGCCCTACCGGAACAATTCTGCACAAGTAACGTTATCCACGCAAGAGAGCGGAACCTCACCGGCGGATTTTTATCCTGTCGAGGTAAACCTCCGATACTTTTCCGTCCGCAAAAACGTACGGCGAAATCGTGAGGAAGTCTTCCTCCGGGGGGACTGCCGCCGTGAACGACAGAGGAGACAAATTCTCAGGTTTCGCCTCGACTCTGACTTCGCGTATCGACGTGGCCCAGGCGGGAGGATCCGGAAGACCGGAGCAACCCCGCAGGGTATCGGACCACTTTCCGTCTGAAAGGATCATCCCCCCAAGAATCTCCCCTGGGGGGATCCTGCACGTAATTTCCACTACCACGGTGTCTTCCGGGTCCACTATCGGAATCCTCACTCTGGATTCTCCATGGTTCATGACAAGCATGCGTTCCTGAGTAAACATCCAGTACTTCCGGTATTCCGGATCTTTCCGGGGAGGGTGAAAACCGCAGAAGTCGCGGTATTGTTCGGGAAGGTCTTCGGCCTCCCACGTGGTTCTGGGCGCGCTTCCCTCAACGAACAGGAGAGCCGCGGAAAGTGCTATCGCACCCGTAGCGTATCTGCTGTTCCGTGAAATGAGCCGTATTACGATGACGGCCGACACTCCCCAGAGAATAAAGGGAAGCATCGCGGGCCTTACGTAGCTGGGCACCAGTTCCCATATCCCCGAATCCGGGCCTGCGGCTGCAAGGAGCAACTCGTCCGTGCCGTCGGCGAAATTGAAGCGAAAAACCGGTTCCGCCACCAGTATGGATGAGACCGCCAGGGAAATAATCAATAGGAGAGCGGTCCCCCTGTTTTCCATGACCTTTCCGAGCGAAAGCACGAGAAGAGGAACCATTGGAAGCAACATTCTTCCCACCGGAGTGGGCATCCCGTTCCAGTTTATTCCCGTCCAGTACAGCAACACCGCCAGGTAAGAAATCGACGGTATGCCAAGCCACCGGAAGAGAGCGGGATTTTCCTTCCTGAGCCTGGGAATCCCGGCGATTGCCGCCAGTACCCATGGAGCCTTCCATAAAAGCCCCGCTTCCGTGTCGAGAAGAGTGGAAACCGCGGCCGTGATGAGTTCGGGGATTCTGTAGAGGGGCCGGACCACCAGGGTCTTCAGAAAAGCCGCGTTACCGTACCTGACCCAGAAGATCCGGCCTCCCAGGAAAACGAGATCGAAAAGAAGGGCGGCCAGCGCCGTAACCGCCAGTATCGCCGGAATTTTCCATCTCGATCTCTTTTCCCCTTCCAGGATCAGGGCGGCCAACATCCCGAAGGATAAGCCTACGAATCTCACCTTGATCAGGATCATCGCGGCGGCCACGGCCAGGACGACGACGGTGTTTCTTCGAGCGAACCAGGCGGAAAGACCCGCCATGAACAGCAGGAGTACCAGCCACCCGGGATAGACCAGCGCGAAAGTCGATATGCCCGGTACCAGAAATATCGAAAAAAATGCCAGCGCGGAGGCACCGGGAATCTTCTCCCTACGGGCGACCCGTCCCAGCAACCATGCGGCCGCGACGGCCGCGGCGGCGTTAAAAAGTCTCAACCCGGGAATACCCAATGGATAGAAAGGAACCATCAATGCGGGAAAGATGCTCTGATGGTGCCTGACTCCTTCTTCCGGATCTCCGGCCTGGGAATCGTACCGTTGGTATCTCTCACCTCCCAGGGGAAAGAGTTCCTCCGTTATCCTGGCATAGTGAGGTTCGTCACCGGTGAAAGGAACCAGGATCGTGGCCAGGAGCGCCAGGGGAAGCACGGCCCCGGGCAGTCCCATTCTTCTCCCGGAAATCCTCAGCCATGAGGGAACCAGGGCCCCCAGGGCGCAGGCGGCGGCAACCGTGAACAGCATCGGAGAAGTAGTCCAGATTGAGGCGAGCAACACGAATCCGACCAGTCCGGAAACGGATGCTGCGTTTTCACGCCCTTTCCCGTAAAAGAGAGCGGTCATGAGCCACGTGGCGGGCAGCAGCCGGCCCAGGATTCCCGGCGAAGGCATTCCGGCGATCCTCCAGGTAAGGAATATCACCAGCCCTCCAATAACGTGGAAGAAAGCCCCGCGGTACCGGGCCGCCGACTTACGGATGTCGTCCATCGATCACCTTCGCTCCCAGGAAATGCACAACCTGGTGATTCATCGGTTTCCAGGAGTCCGCCAGGCGGAGAAACACCGGAAATGCCGGATCGGATATCTCCACGGTATTTGATCCGGGGTACACGTACGCCGTGTCCCGTCCCGAAATGACGAGGGCCACCGGGGCATCCGTCCTGGTTCCTCCCGCATCGCACCACATGGTCAATTTTCCATATTCCGGCGGAGAGGCATCCAATAACAATTCAGGAGTCGCCAGGGTCAGCGGCGAATCACAACGCCATACCGTTCCGTCATCTTCCATCCTCTCGGCGGCGTACAGCCTGGAGCGGCATACCGGCTGCGGCAATCCGAGAATCGCGACGGTAGCCGTCATTCCCAGACCCAGCGCCAGGGTTCTCCATTTCCTCTCCCGGAACGGAAGCGACGCCAGGGCGGCCAAGGTCATGAATTCCAGCGAGGTTACCCCTCCGGATGCTATGCAGAACGCAAGGGCAGCCAGAGAAAACACCCTGGAGAGCAACGAGGAAGAAGCCCATACGTTCCACGAAGCGGCCGCCGTCACGACAGCGACCCGCTGGGACGGAGAAGGCTGGAGTACCGCGAGTACCAACAACGCCGCCATGGAAACCCCTGAAACCCGGTCTCCTTCGTAGCAGGCGGCGGCGAAAAACAGGAAAGCCAGGGCAAAGGTATCCATGCCCGCGCCGTTCCAGTGCAGAAGAAACAGCAAAACCGGGATTCCCGGAATCACCCTAAGGAGTTTCGAAATCCGCATGTTCCAACTTCACCACCTGCGAAGCCCTGTCCGGTACGACGTACAATCTGCCGTCGCCGGGAGGAATTTCAGCTTCGAAAGTTACTTCCTTCCCGGGGCCGACGAAACGTCTTCCCACGATTCCTCCATTACTCCAAAGGGCCAATGAACCCGAAGATCCGCCTTGCCGTATTCTCAACTTCAGTTCTCCGCCTTCTCCCGGAACTTTCAGGCAACCGAATCCCCACGGACCGGTACTTCCTGAAGAGGTCCAGCCCGGTCCCGGCAGGACGGGGTCGGTACAGCCCGGCAGGGAAACCGGCACCGGGGGCCTGGGGCGTGGCATTCTCATGGGCCTCGGCGAGGTGACCCAGGCGAGGGTTTCTTCCGGTATCTTTACGTGCTCCACCGGCACGGGGGCGGTTAATAAGGCACCGAGTCTTCCCAGGGGGTTCTTTCCCGCGATAGCCCCCACGAGCATGCTTCCGAGCTCCTTGCGAATCCAGTACCAGGGTAACCTGCGGGATTCTCCGTCCAGGTACTTTCTTACCAGGTAGGCGGCGGATCTCAGCTCCCACAGTTCGGCCCTGGAACGACTGCTCGAGACCCCCACCATATGCATCCCCCGCGCATCGGCAACCAGCTTCAATTTCATGCCCGTAGCGAGAACCCGCAGGCTCAGGTCGACGTCCTCGAAATACATGAAGATCGCCTCGTCGAAACCGCCCACTTTCTTCAGGACCCCGGTCTTCCACAGGGATGCGGCGGCGGTTATGCACGGCACCTCGGTGGTAGCTTTTCCCGGTTCCGGCTGGAAATGCATGAAATCCATGTCGTAACCATAACCGAACTCGTTCATGGAACACCCGGCGCTGAGAGTCACCATCGGCCAGCCCCAAAGGCGTAACACGGGTTGAACTCCGGCTGTTTCGGAATCGCAAAGATGCTCCTCCAGGACGGATAAGTCGTCCGGAGTCATGGAAGCATCCGCGTTGAGAAACAACAGGTAATCGGTGCTACAGGTTTCTATGATCCTGTTGCACCCGTATCCGAATCCGCCGTTCACAGGGTTTCTCAGAACCAGGGCCTCCGGCAGTCTCTCTTCAAGCAAGTCGGCGGTGCCGTCGGTGGATGCGTTGTCCGAAATGCAAACCCGGCAATGCTCCATCAGTCCGCGCAGGGTCTCGGTTATCGTATCCAGCAATCCGGATGCATTCCAGGTTACGACTCCCACCGTGGTCTTCACGGCTCAAGCCTTCCGAGAGAACATTGGGCCAGCCTCCTGTAGAACCTGTCGGTCACCTTATTCCACGTCCAGTTCGCAAGGACGGTCTTCCTGCCCCTTTCACCCATTTCGGACGCCAGTTCCCTGTTACCCAGCAGCAGACCGATCCGGTGCGCCAGGGTCGCCGCGTCCCCGAATGACACCAGGAAACCGTTCTCGCCGTCCCGCACCAGGTCCGGCATCGCTCCGGACCAACACCCCACCACCGGTTTGCCCGAAATCCAGGCTTCTATCACCACTATTCCAAAAGCGTCAAGTCTGGATGGCAGAAGAACAACGTCGGAAGCGGCAAGCAAATCCACTCTCTCTTCATTGGTCACGTATCCCGTAACCACCAGTCTGCCCGCCAGTTCTTCATCCTCCCCGGCCCTGGAATCCAGCACTTTACGGGCATCGGGAAGAATGGGTCCGGCCAGTACCAGGGTGGCGTTCATCCCTCGTCGGATCAACGACTTGAAAGCATCGAGTATGTATACTACTCCTCTGTCTGCGCTATGGGCGGTCATACAGAGGACCACCGGACCTTCGAGGCCGTGTCTCCGCCTGGCCGCGGACGCATCCGCCTCTTGGAACTCCCCGGGATCCACTCCGCTTCCCGAAAGGTGTATTCTTTCCCCCGGAACTCCCAACCCTTCGTAGATTTCTCTTTCGTGGGAATTCTGAACCACCACGAAATTACTCTTGCGGAATATTCCGGGCTGGCATCCGTCAAAATACCTCAGGGCATCCACCCGTCTGTACCTTTCTCCCACGTTGGTATGCGGAACCGTCACCAGCATTCTTCCGAAGCGCCTCGCATGCATCCAGCCATTGTAAAGCATGAAGGGCATGGCATTGGCGTGTACCACGTGGAAACCCCGGTCCCGGGTCAACCATCTTTCGAGGGACGGAACGAAGGGATTAGGGTAGTAGAATCTGTCCTTGCCGCAGGGCAAGAGGCGTCTGAGCACCGCCCTGGCGATCCGCGCTCCCGGAGGATTCACAACCGGGAACCTGATTATTCCGACACCTTTGTACACGTCCGATCTTTTCGATATGCGTTTTCCCCTCCGCCCCGCGAAAACGGACATGTCCCATGCGTCCGTGGTACATATCGTAGCATCATGTCCCCATTCGGACGCAGCAACCGCGTGTTCCAGCACGTATCGTTCGGAACCGCCGTGATAAGGCCATGACCGGTGCACCAGGAAAAGTATCTTCATCTTCCAGCCGTTTTTCCGTAGAATTCCAGGACACCCCCGGCCACGTCCTCCCATGTGGGTCTAACATATCCCCGAAGCCTTCCCGACAATTCCCGCATCCAGGTTTCGTCCGACATCATGGAAATCGCTTCCACCCACGCGTTCATGTCACCCGCCGGGAGCAGCAACCCGTGACTCCCCAGGGTTTCCGGAATCGCCGCGGCATCCGCCGCCACCACCGGTATGCCGCATGCCAGGGCTTCCATCACGGGGAGTCCCAGGCCTTCGCACCTGCTGGGAAGAAGAAGCACGCGCGCCCCTCTGTAAATATGAGGCATGTCCTCGTCCGGCACCCTCTTCAGCACCCTGACGCCCTCTCCCTCCTTCACCCTTATTCCACCCCAACCGCCGGCCGCAACCAGTACCAGATCGATTCCGAGACCTCTCCTCCCGCTTTTTCGATATGCCTCCACCAGAAATGGAATCATTTTCCTGGGAACCATGTTCCCGACGTGAAGCAGGTAGCGCCCGGGCTCCAGGCCGTATCGCTCCATGACCCCGACCGATGGTTTCCCGGGAACAAAATCTTCCGAAGCGGCTCCGCCGGCAACAAATATCCGCTCTTCCGGGATACCGGACAATTCCATCAACCGCTCGGCCGTCCATCTCGATATGACGCAGGCGTACGAACCCGACGCGATGAGATCCATTTCCCTGCGGAAGTACTCCAGGGTATGGTCGGTCAGCCATTCCGGGTGTTCCAGGGGAATGAGGTCGAAGATGGTCACTACCGACGAGGCGCCGGGAGGAAAAACCGGTTGCACCCCGCTGTGATGATATACCGAGATTTCACCGGCGGCCAGGGCTATCCGCCTTCCTCTGGACTTTTCTTCCCAGTGAAACTTTCTTGGAATCCTCCTTGCAAAGGGAATCTTCGTGTACACAGGACTGGGAACCACTACGTTCACCGGTTCCGGATGGGATACTCCAGGGTGAGCATCCGGCACATCCACGGTTATGAACCTGTCGGAATTCCCGGCCGCCACGCGGTTCAGGGCCCGGGCCAGATCCAGAAGGTACCTGGCCACACCTCCGACAGCATGGGGAATGATGCTGAGATCCATGGCATACGTCCGGGAAGGTTGCAACTCAGTCACTTTCCCCTCATCCATATACCATCGCCGGAAGGATGTTCCGGGAACAACGGAGCCAATTCCCCGTCAAGCCTGCGCCTCGTGGAATCCGGAAACAGCCATCGATGATAGATTATCACGTACCCGTTTTCCAGCGCCGTTTCCAGCAATTTTTCGGGATCGATCTCTTCCGGCGGTCTCGCCATGAATGCGTAGAGCCTGGCGTAACCACCCGCCGTCTGGAACCAGGAATAAATCCTGACCCCCGGGTCCGGTGGAACCTCCAGGACAACATCATCCTCGGATAACTCCGAACAGGCGCCGGGAACGAAGGTACCCAGGGCGGGAAGTGAAAGAGGCGCGGATTCCAGAACAAGGAAAGCGAAAAGCATCGTCCTCCACCGCTTTCCGGAAGCGCTCACCAATAATCCGGCTCCTAACGCGACAATCGTTCCGGCGGGTATCGCAAATCTCGAAGGAGCCCTGATACCGTTCAGTACGGGCAGGCATTGCAACACCCTGAATGGAAGGGGAATCCCGAGTGGCCTGCCCATCAATTTGAGTTCGGGCCCCAGGGCCAGCACAGCGAAAACAAGAAAAGCCGTCGCGATCTTCCATCGCTTCCCTCTCCATATGAATGCCAGAAAAGGCAGCAATACCGCCAGACCCGGCGTCACCACCCCCTCGTAGGTGTTGGGCATCCATGAGAACTTCACGGGAAGACGCAGGATTTTCGCAGCCGCTCCGAACGGCGAGGGGAGCAGGAATGATTGGGGTTCTCCGGCCCAGTACACCGCTTCTCTCCAATATCCGCCGGCATCCCCCTTTCTTCCCGGAGAGGTTAAAAGGTACATGCCCGCCGCAGCGCTCGCAACGGCCCATGCTCCCAGGAGTACGACGGTTCTTTTCCAACCTCCTCCACCCACCATCGCGGTGAGCAATACCCCGGGGAAAATGAAAACAGATATGAACGGCGTCTCCAAGGCCCCCGCAAGGGAAGCCGCCGCGAACACCCAGGGCATCATGCGTCTTCCGTCGCGCAGATAACTTCTCGCAGCCCACATCGCAGCCGGGAACGCCCAAACGTTAGCCACCTGGTAATGCTGTAGCACGTGAGCCGTCCTGGAAGGCAGCCATGCAAGGGCCAGGGCGGTGAAAAGCGCTCCGTACCTCCCGCTTCCCCAGGACCTGGCCAGGAGCCATCCGAAAACAGCGGTGAGTATAGTTCCCGCGAACAGGGAAATCCCGTGAGCCAGTGCGGGATCAGCGTATCCGGTCCTCAGCGCTCCCAGGATCAGGGTATCGAACCAGCCTACATGATCGAACGCCAGGGAAGCCCCTCCGGGCCAGAACACCTTTCGGCAATACCTCGGATCCGTTCCTTCCCGCAGGGCCTTACCCACCCACCAGAATTGCCATGCATGCTCGTAAGGATCGGCGTCCCCCTTTACGGCCGGATCCGAAGGAACCGAACCCACCAGGTACTCTCCTCCACTTGCAAGCACCGGGATCCATGGAAACGTCACCGCGACAAGCGCCGCAATCACGGCAAGGGAAAAGGCGAGTAGCCGGGTACCCTCTTCAATTCCAGTAGACGTTGGAAACATGGCCTCTTCCATTCATGACGAGTTCATTCCCCCGAAAGTCCATGACCTCCGGGTTCCGGGACATGGGCATGCCGTTTACGGTACCTTCTCCCCAAACGGTCACGTATCCCCCCATCGAACCGTCGGGACCCTTCAATCTCACTTCACCCCGGAACTTCCATGTCACCGGAGCAGTATCCAGGCATCTCTCGAATCCATCGGGAGGATCCATCCATGCCGGAGAAAGAGAACGTAACTTCGGGGAGGTCGGTCTCACAGGGGAAAATGCCGATGCCATAACCGTAAGTTTTCTCCAGTCTTTCCTGAGTCTTTCCACCGAACCCCTGGATAACGCATACATCTCGGCGGCCCGGCTCATCGACAGGCGCAGGTCATCATCCAGGATCAACATCCTGCAGGCCTCCGCCACCGCCTCCTCGGTACTCTCGACGGGTACGCGCATCACCGCATCGGAAGGGATATGGAGAAATGCCCCCGAAGCGCTTACCACTGAGGGTATACCAGCCCTCATCACTTCCAGGAGGCTTCCCGAAGTCTCTCCGCATGTCGGATGACGAAGGTCCGTCACCACGTCCATAGTGCGTATCATGGCCTGATACTCGGGTTCCGGCAGCCTCCCGGCACGCATGACCCATTCGGGTGTATCCTCCGGGTAACCTTCGCCCAGAAGAAGCAGGCCGGCACCGCTCATTCCTTTGTCGCGAAGGATCCTGACCGCGGCCATCGTTTTATCGAGGTTTCTTCCGGGATGGTAACTTCCAACCATTCCCAGGCAGGGCGAAAAAGGAGCGTGCACCTTTTCGAACACCGGTAGGGGACTCAAGGGATGCCCGATAACCGCGAAGGTTTCCGGAGCGAATGCATTCCTTATCTGATCGGCGGCGTACTCGTTCAGGCAGGCGGCGCTGGTCGAGGCATTAAGCGCTCTTCCCAGGAGTGGATAGCGTTTCTGGAGATCGTCGTATTCTTTTTCGGAAACTCTCTTCGAGAGAAGTTTTCCGATCTTCTCCGCTCCGGGTCCGTAACAGAACCTGAGTTCCCCGGCATACTCATCCATCATGTCTCGCTCGATGCAAGACTGCCTTATCATGTGATGAAGAACGGTCTCGTGAAACACGGTGGTCCCCCGCATCCGGTACAGCGCGCGCAGCACCGGAAAACAATGGAGCGAGTTGCCCAACTGGAATATCCTGGCATCGGGCGGCCGGCGGCTTTCCAGCTCATCCAGTCGCAGGTATTGCGGACCTTCCGGAAGTAAGCTCATGTCCGGGCGTTGGGGACAGGCCACCACCCAGTCGATGAAATCCACCGTGTTCTCCAGCACCCTGACAGCGTACGTGGCCAGCCCCGTTTTCATGGGCGGCAGGGGGGTAACCAGCAGGACTTCAGTCCTTTGCGACGACATCACCTCTCCATACCCTGGCCCTCAGTCGAAGGAGCTGAACAAACATCTCCACCACCGGCCCGATTCTCACCCATGCGAATATCCCGTTACGGTAACTTTCACAGGAAACGGTTCCGGCCCTCCTGGGATAATGGGACACCGGAACCTGGATCACTCTGTAACCCAAACGTTTAGGAAATAACAAAAGTTCCAGGTCCGCCACGCTGGAGTTGGACCTTATCTCGAAGTCGCCGAGTATATCCCTTCTGAAAAGTTTGAACGAAGCGTCCACGTCCTTGAACCCTCCCCAAAAGAACACGTAGGCCAGGGTATTGTAGGCAAAGGAATACAGAAGTCTCATCAGTGGATCCCTCCGATGCCTGCGGAACCCTGATATGACGTCTGCGTCGTTCCTGAGGTTCCAGAGCAGTTCCAGTTCGCCCAAATCGAACTGGCCGTCGCAGTCCGTATAGAATATCCAGGGCATGGTAGCGTTCTCGATACCGCTCCTGACCGCCCTTCCGATACCCATGTTCACCGGGTGCCTCACCAGTTTCACCGACGGATTTCCCGCAGCTATCTCCTCCGCCACTTCAGCCGTACCGTCCGTCGAGCCGTCATCTACCACTATCACTTCACCGGTTATGCCCATGCCGGCGAGGGTTTCCATGATCGATTCGACCATGAAAACCACGTTCTCTTCCTCGTTGTAAGCGGGGAAGATTACCGACAATCCCTCATCGCTGGTAATGACACGCCCCCTGATCGTTGTGAACGTTGTTCATGAAGAAAATAAATATCCCGAACCGATTGCGAAGTCTATGTTCCGGCTGTTCATTCCAGCGAATCCCGGAGTTCGTACAGAACCTCAAGTGCCTTCCTGGGTGTCAGTTCATCGGGGTCAATCTTACGCAGCTTTTCCCTCAGGAAATCGTTTTCCCCGCTTCCCGAACCGTCCTGGAATGGAAGTTCCAACTGGTCATCCGCCATTCCGCCGGGCATCAGGTGCCTGCCGGCCTCCAGGTCGGCCAGGACTTTCCTGGCCCGTCTCACCACCTTCGGGGGAACTCCCGCCATGGAAGCCACGTGTATTCCGTAGGACTCGTCCGTGCTTCCGTCTTCCACCCTGTAAAGGAATACCACCTTGCCCCCGTTCTTCTCGACTTTCACGTTAACATTCCCGACCGCGGGCAGTAAGGAGCCCAGTGCGGTCAGCTCGTGATAATGTGTGGCGAACAGCACCAGTGGTCTGTGCCTCGGATCGTCGTGAAGATACTCCACCATGGCCCATGCCAGGGACAGGCCGTCATAGGTACTCGTTCCCCGTCCCACCTCGTCGAGTATGGCCAGGCTTTCCGCGGTGCCGGAGTTGAGGAGCGCGGCGGCCTCGGCCATCTCCAGCAGAAAAGTGGATTGTCCCCTGGTTATCCTGTCCGAGGAACCTATTCTCGTGAAAATCCTGTCTACGGGATGGTATCTCATGGAAGAAGCCGGAACGAAGGAACCGGCCTGGGCCATTATCACCAGGAGCGCCGCCTGGCGCAGGTACGTGGATTTTCCGGCCATATTGGGACCGGTTACCAGGAGGATCCGTCTTCCCTGGTCCAGCGTAAGGCTGTTGGGCACGCACTCACCCGGGGGGAGCAGCTTGTCGAGGACCGGATGCCTTCCGTCCTCTATGATTATTCCGGGTGTGCTTTCCAGGCGCGGCCTAACGTAGCCGCGTTCCAGGGCCATGGTCGCCAGGGATGCCAGGACGTCCAGCCCGGCCAGCATCTTCCCCGCCGCCCTTATCCCGTCTATCTTCTCGGCCACTTCCTCCCGAAGGCGAACGAAAATCTCCTTTTCCAGCCTCTCTATTTCCTCCCCGGCCCTATATATACGGGCCTCCATCTCCTTCAGTTGCGGTGTGATGAATCTCTCGGCACCCACCAGGGTCTGTTTCCTGGTATAATCTTCCGGCACTTTGTCCAGATGGCTCTTGGAAACCTCTATGTAATAGCCGAAAACCTTATTGTGGCCGATGGTCAGGTTGGGTATCCCGGTCCTTTTCCTCTCGGCGTCCACCCTGGATTTTATCCACTCCCGGCCTCCCGCTCTCACATCCCTGTATTCATCGAGTTCGGGCGAAACCCCTTTCATGATCACTCCGCCGTCACCGGCCCGCATCGAGGGTTCTTCCAGCAACATTGAATCTATCTTCCCGCGGGTTTCCTTCAGCAGATCCACCGACGCCATGTTTCGCAACAGTCCGCTCTCCGCTCCCCGGAGCATTTCCGTAAGGGAGGGAAGAAGCCCGAGGGTATCGGCTATCGCCCTCAGATCCCTTGGCGAGGATTTGGAGGTTCCCAGCTTGCCGGCGTGCCTCTGGAGATCCGTCACCTTGTCCAAAGCCTCCCTCACCCGACCCAGTGCTCCGGGATTCTCCACAAACCACGAAACGGCGTCGTACCTGTCGGTTATCGTATCCGGATTCCTGGGCGGGGCCAGGAGCCATTTCTTCCACTCCCTGGTTCCAGCCGGCGTAACCGTACAGTCGGTCGCCCGGGCCAGGGAAGCATCCCCGTCATCACCGGTCTCCTCCGTCAACGCCAGGGCTCTGGAACTGCCTCTGTCGATTATCAGGTTCTTTTCCCGCCTGTAGATCCCGGTGAAAACCAAGTGAGCGACCCCGCTTCCCTTGGTGTCTCTCACGTAGGAGAGAATCGCTCCAACCGCTCCGAGCGCCATACCGTCCTTACCGGCTCCCAGACCCTCGATGGTGGTGAAACCCAGCATCGATTCCACGGCCCCGGATGCGCTGTCTACATCGAATTTCCACCTCTCCAGGAACGTGAGTCCGCATCCGGCCGGAGGCTGAAGTTGAAAACCCTCGGGCAGAAGCAATTCGGACGGATTCCGCCGCGCTATCTCCTGGCCCAGGAGAGACGCCTCCATCTCCGTAGCATCTACCTCTCCCGTGGAAAGATCGCAAAACGCCAATCCTGATTTTCCCTTTTCCACGTGGGCCGCACAAAGCAGAACCGTCTTTCTTTCGTCAAGAACGGTTTCTCCAAGCAACGTTCCCGGGGTTATGACCTCGACCACCTCGCGTTTCACGAGCCCTTTAGCCTTGGACGGATCCTCCGTCTGCTCGCACACGGCCACCCTTAACCCGGCCTTGACCAACTTAGCGAGATACACATCGAGAGCATGGTATGGAAAACCCGCCAATGGGATCTTCCCCTTTTCTCCCTTGCTCCTGGACGTGAGGGCGATGCCCAGAACCCTGGAAACGGTCCTGGCATCCTCGAAAAACGTCTCGTAAAAATCACCCATTCTGAAAAGGAGTATCTCGTCCGGATGTCCGGACTTGATCTCCAGGAACTGCTTCATCATAGGAGTACTCACGATTCGATCAGCCTCATGGCTCTCCGCGCCAGTTTCATCGGCACGATGGACAGCCTGCATGATTCTCCGCCTTCGGGACACCGGGAACCGCCGTGAGGATGACAAGGCCTGCATTTCAGATCACCGGAGAAGAAGAAATCCGCCGAGCCTTCCTCCCAAAAACCGAGCCCGGGTGAAGTGGAGGTAAAAACCACCACTACCGGAATACCCATCGCAGCCGCCAGGTGCGCCGGTCCGGAATCCGGGGACACCAGTAGGCTCAACCGTTCCATTACTTCGAAGAGCCCTCCCAACCCAGCCTCTCCGGAATACGTGGATACGCCTTCCCGCCTGGTCTCCTCCGCCGCACGCATAACATCTTCTTCGTCGTCGGGACCACCTACAAACACTACTCCGACGCCATAGACATCCAGCAATATTCTGGCCGTTTCGGCAAGAACTCCGACGGGAATCGATTTCATCTTCCAGCGACCGCCGGCCACCAGTCCCACCATCTTCTCAGCCGATGGTCCTCCATGTCTCGCCAGGACAGGCATCCCGCCTTCCACGGCCCCCACGGCCCGAAGGAAATCCAGCCGCCTGGGATTCATGGTTCCACTTCCCCCCGCCATCACCTTTCTGCGCAGTTTCCTGTTCATCCGGAACCTGCCGGTCACGTTCATTCCCGAGGTCGCAAGACGCGTGGTAAGATTGTTCTGAAGATCCACCACCACGTCCGCGGTCGCGGAAAACTCCCGCAGAATGCTTCTCAGACCTCTCCAACCCGTTTTCCGCAGGTGGGGTACCGGTACCACGTCTTCCATTCGTTCCACCACGGGCAGGTACTCCAGCGACGTCACGAAGTGAACATTTCCTCCTCCGGCAAGGGCTTTTGCCGCAGGCTGAGCCAAAACCACGTCTCCCAGGGAATGCAACCTTATCAGTATCCTTCTTCCTCTCGCATACGCGTCCGGAAACGTGGGTTCATCCATGCGGGTCATTCTAATTCTAGCCACCGGAGAATTGAAGATCGTACAGTCTCCTGTACTTCCCGTTACGGGCCAGGAGTTCCTCGTGGGTTCCCCGCTCCACTATCTTTCCATCCTCCACGTAGAGTACCATCACGGCTTTCGTTATGGTACTCAACCTATGGGCTATCACCAGCGAAGTCCTTCCCCGGATCAAGCCGTCTATGGCTTTCTGGACCATCCTCTCGGAATGAGTGTCCAGCGCGGAGGTAGCTTCGTCGAATATCAGGATGTCGGGATTCTTGAGTATCGCCCTGGCTATCGCGATTCTCTGTTTCTGTCCGCCGGACAGCCTGGCTCCCCGTTCTCCTATCACCGTGTCGAATCCCTCGGGAAGTTCCCTGATGAAGTCCAGCGCGTTGGCAACCTCCGCAGCCCTCTCTATCCTCTCCAGGGGAATGTCCTCCATGCCGTACGCAATGTTGTTGCGTACGGTATCGTTGAAAAGGACCGTCTCCTGAGTGACGATTCCCATGCATGCCCTGAGTTCGCCCAAGTCCACTTTCCTCAAATCCACTCCGTCTATCAGGATCTCGCCGGAGTCAGGATCGTAAAACCTGGGTATCAGGTCCGCGATGGTGCTCTTCCCGGCACCGCTGGGACCAACCAGGGCCACCATCCCACCCTTCTCCATGGTGAAGGAGATTCCCTCCAGCACCCTGGTCTTTCCGTCGTAACCGAAAGACACGTTCCTGAACTCCAGAGATCGTTTGAATCCACGGAACGGCACCGGATTCCGGGGAGGCAAGACCGTCGGCTCCTGATCCATCAGCCGGAACACCCTTTGAGCCGAGGCCATGCCGGTCTGTATCCTGCTGTTGGCATGACTTATGACCTTTATGGGATTCATCATGGAAAGGGCCGCCGCCAGGAATACGAAAAATCTCCCGGTGGTAAGTTCGCCTCCTGCGAGGATTTCCCGACCTCCGTACCACATTATGAATGTACTGGCCAAGGCGCCCATCACCTCGGTAACCGGGCTTGCCAGCGCCCTGGCCCGCTGCAGGGAAGTCTCCGTCATCCTGTGGGATTCCAGTATCCTTTCGAACCTGGCGGACTCGAACTTCTCCATGCAAAACGCCTTTATGATCCTTATTCCGAAAATCGTTTCCTGGAGCACGGCGGAAAAATCCGACAACCTTTCCTGGGATTCATGGGTTTTTCTCCTGAGCCGTCTGCTCAGCATCACGATGAACAGCATCGCCGGCGGAAATACCAGCAGGGTGATCAGCGCAAGCCTCCATGACGCCCAAAGAGCGAGGGCCAGGTAAACCAGCAGGAGTACAACCTGCCTGGGAATGCTCATGAGCATCTCCGTCATCGCCCAGTTCATGTTCCCGACATCCGAGGTGAACCTGGCCATGATGTCACCGGAACGCGCCTTGGTGAAAAAGGCCATGTCGAGGTTAAGGAGATGATCGTAAAGTTTCTTCCTGATGTCCTTGACCACCCCCTGCTCCGCCCTGGACAGAAAAAATATCTGCATGAAACCCAGGATGTTTTTCAGGATCAGTATGAACACCAGTGCCGCTATCACTCCCAAGAGTACCTGGTCCGGGGGCGCCTCCCTCAACGATCGTTTCAATCCGGCAACAACTTCGGAAGCGGCGGTGACGGCTTCCTGAATATCCAGGACAAATACGTCCGAAATCATTTTTTCCAGGGGTTTCGACACGTTATCGGCCAGAAGATCCGAAAAATCCTTTCCGGCGGCGGAGTCCCCGCTCCTGTTCAGGACATCGTCGAACAGGGGAAGTATCATGCCCAGGGACGCTCCGCTGAACAGAGCGAACAGCAGCATGCAGAAAAAGGCTGCGGCCATCCATTTCCAGTAGGGCTTCACGAACCCCAGGATCCTGACTGCCGTACCATGCCTAATGGGCGCTCTTGTCTTCTTCATGGCAGCAAGTATCTTTGCGACAAAGCCAACCCGGGTCAAGAACGGCAACCGGGAACCTCGCTGGCTCCGGGGGGTATATTTGATTAAACGTGAACTGAAAGGGGCTACGTTTGAGCGGCAGGATCATAGTTTCCAAACCGGCGGAAAAGGATTCAAGGTCCGATTCGCAATTGATGGTGGATCTCTGCGACGGTGACGAAGATGCATTTTCGGAGATAGTGCGGCGCTTCCAATCTCCCATCTATTCCTTGCTCATAAGGATGACGGGAAACGAGGAGGACGCCAAGGAGCTTCTCCAACTAACGTTTTTCAGGGTTTACAAGTACCGCAGGAACTACGATCCCGAGAAGAAGTTCGTCAACTGGATATTCACCATAGCCAGCAATCTCGCCAAAAAGGAATGGAAGCGGAAATCCAGGTGGATGAGCGTGCCCCTTGAACACGTTCACCTCTCAAGTCCCGTCAGTACCGCGCCCCATTACGATGCCGGGAGGGTACAGTTGCGGGCCTCGATCGAAGAAGCCATAGACAGGCTGCCTTCCCACTACAGGGAACCTTTCCTGTTGCGGGAGATGGAACAGATGTCCTACGAAGACATAGCAGAGATACTGGGCGTCAGGCTGGGTACGGTGAAGTCCAGGATAAACCGGGCGAGGGCCAAGTTGCGCGAAATGCTGAACGACGTCTGGGAAGAGTGGAAATGAACTGCAGGAAAGCCCTGGAAATCATAACCCTGGTTCTCGACGACGAAGCCACCAGGGAACAGGAGATCATGCTGAGGTTCCACCTCCTTGGGTGTCCATCCTGCAGGAAGGCCCTGGAGTTCTCCAGGGACATCGCCACCATCACAAGATCGCTACAGGCTCCTCCACCTCCTTCCGACCTGGAGACAAGGGTCCGTGAAATGCTGGCGCGGGAAGACATCGAAACGACTGTTCCCCGAACAAAGCGCAGTGCACTTCTGGCATTGCCGGCGGTAGCCGCCATGTTAGTCGCCATTTTTATCATACCGCGTTCCCACGACGACGAGTACGTAGCCTGCGGAACCACTATCCTGGCCGGTTCGATGCGAAACGAGCCCAAGACCGCAAGTGTCGAACTCACTTCCAAGTCCCGCCTGACCACGGCGCCTCTGGCCGGGTACTCCAGGCGATCAAGCCTGATATCGTTCTGACCTGAGATGATTGGAATCATTCTCGCCTTGCTGGTATCCTTGCCGGCGGGCGGAGCTTCGTCACTCCCGGGCCCGGTGAGCACCATACGGGTCTGCAACACCGCGGGGCGGATAGAATTGGGGACCGCGGTCCCGATATCCCCCAGGCATGCGTTGGCCATCTGCACTTTCTCCCCGGAAGACAGCATTTCGGTGGAGACATCCCGTGGATTCATGCCCCCCGACTCTCTTTTCATCTCTCCGGATCTCGGAACGGTCCTCATGAAATTCACGGAAGACGTTTTCGATAAATTCTCGGAACCATCGATCTCCGTACCTGCCATAGGAGAAGATATGGTCATCGTCGGCCAGGGACTGGAAGGCGTCATTACCGTGAAGGGCAAAGCTATAGAAAGATTTCCCGATGGTTCTTTCCTCGTATCGGCCCCCCCCATGAACGGTCTCATGGGGGCGGCCGTGTTCAGCGCCGGCGGCGACTACTGGGGAATGATTTCCGGCCTGATAAGACCCGGGCACAGATTTCCGACAGTCGAAGACAGGGATTACCTGGTACTGTATCCGAGCCAGGTATGGTACATGTGGGCCAAGCTCACCATGCTTGAACAGCAAACACCTCCCCATCGCTTCGGAGTGACCGCACTCTCCGGCATATCCCTGAGTCCGACCATGCGATCGGGAATACAGATAGTTTCCGTTGCGTACGGCAGCCCGGCCTGGTTGTGCGGTCTGCGTCCCGGGGATCTCATCACCCATGTTGATGGTACTCCGGTTTACCATCCGGAAACCCTGCGGGGGCTGCTGCTGCTTTCTGAGGACACCCTGGAAGCCTTGGTAAGCAGGGACGGTCTGCGGTTCGAAATCGTGATTCCACCGATGAGCGGATGGTAGGACCATCCGCCTGGAATGTTGAAACGGGCTTCGTACCCGGAATAGTACGACAAAACCCTCTCTCCGTTCAGAATGACGCTTAATGAAATCCCACCGGGATTCACGCATTCCGATACATTTCTAAACCATGATTCCGGCGGCGCTGCCGCCGTCCCCGTTCCGGGGAATCATTCTCCCAGGACCTGTATCCTGATTTTCCTGTTTCTCTTCCTGTTGTCATGATCTATGAGAACCACCTGCTGCCAGGTACCGGTCATGATCATTCCGTTCACCACCGGAAGCACGATGCTACAGCCCATGAGGGTAGCCCTCATATGGGAAAAACCGTTGTCGTCTCCCCATGTACGGGAATGCCTGGACATTCCGTCCGATGGAACCAGTTTTTCCAGCAATTCCTTCATGTCCTCTACCAGCGCGGGTTCGTACTCGATGGTGGAGATGGATGCCGTGGAACCTGTCACTGTGACCGAGACCATGCCGTTCCCGACACCCGAGTCGGAAACCGCCGACCGTACCTCATCACTGATGTCCACTATATCCGAGAAACCCCTCGTGGCCACATCAAGGGTTTTTCCGTACACTTTCACGTCCATCCTCCTTTACCGGCGATTTTTTCAATTTCGAATATGCAGCCCCGCGAGGCTAAAAAAAAGCAGCCCCCCGAGGGAGGCTGCTTTCCGCTTGAGGTTTGCTCAGCGTTTGTCGTGAGCGAAGTCGACCCTGATGTTACGTCCGTCGAGTTCCGTCTCGTTCATGGCTTCCATGGCCGCGGTCGCCGACGCTTCACTCTCGAAGGTCACGAAACCGAAACCCCTGGACCTGCCGGAATCGCGTTCCATTATGACCCTGGCCTCGGTAACGTCACCGTACGGCTCGAAGGCCTCTCTCAGTTCCCTGTCGGTAGTATCCCACGACAGACCGCCTACAAACAACTTCTTACTCAAAGATGACTCCATTCCCGAGGGACTTCCGCCCCTCTCCAACCGGTTTCAAACCGGCGCTTCGGTCATTGCCGAAGCTTCTGCTTCCGGCGAATCACCGCCGGCCTTCGCGGTCCGAATGACCGCCCAGCGATACAAATCATTCCTGATGAAAGGAGAACACCGATGAAAACGAGATGTGAACCTGCCTATTCTCTAGAAGACCGTATCGGTGATTACAATAGCATAGTTATTTCAATTGTCAAGAGTCATTCGACGTTTAGGGGGCGCCTCCATTTCTCCCGGTTTCGGGAAATCTATAGCGCCTCTTCCCGCCGTGGTGACAAATATATTCATCGTTGCTATGTATTGGCAGGTATGAATGTACTGAAGCGGGACCATACTCGGAAACGGAAGCCGACGACTATGAAATACTCTTTCGTGGTGATGCTCTGCCTGCTCCTCCTCGCCTCCTGCAGTAACGGCACCGGACCATCCGGCACAAGTGTTTCGCCTTCCACACTCACGGTAATATTCACGGGATCCACCAATTCGGGACCAGGTTCCCGGAAAGAGTTACGCCGCAACGGAGACCCGGACATCGGAATATTGAGCGCGTGCATGGTGACCGCATCCTGGACTATGTGCACCGACCGGGGTTTCGACTCTTACCGTCTCTACCGCTCCCTTTCGCCGGACATAGCCTCCGATACATCCTCGGCCGTCCTCGTAGCTGATATAGATTCCTACAATTCCAATACCTATTCTGACAAAGAAGTGACGTGGAATACATCGTATTACTATGCGCTGTTAACGGCGGACATCCGGGGAAGCGGAGCATGGAGCAACGAGGTTTCCATTACAATTCCCCAGGCGGAGGCGCCGAAGCCCTCCCGGCTTTCAGTGGAAGAATTCAGCTGGTTCTATTCCAAGCTTTCCTGGACGGTCTGTCCGAACCATAACTTCCGCTATTACCGTCTCTACCGCTCCCTCTCGCCGGGCATAGCCTCCGATACATCCTCGGCCGTCCTCGTGACCGTCAACGACTGGAGACTGGACACCTGTTTCACGGACAATACGATAGCGCCTTCAACCCTCTACTACTACGCCGTGCTCACCACCAACACCGAGGGGATATCCGTTTGGAGCAACGAAGTGGAAATCCGCTCCTCCGATCCGGTACCCTATCATGTCGAGGCCGTGATACAGGTAGGGGCAAAACCGTGGGACGCGGTGGCTCCACCCTTTTGCAACCTGGTCTACGTTACCTGCAGGGGTGATGACGCCGTTGCGGTTATAGACGATAATGACCAGCTGACGGCTATGGTGCCGGTGGGCGATTCCCCCTACGGGATATGCTCGGGACCCGACGGAAAATACGTGTACATCACCAACTGGGGATCCGGCGACATTTCGGTGATACGCACCGCCGACAATACCGTGATCGCCACCGTTCCCGTAGGAAACAGGCCGGTGAATGCATGTACCCTGCCTTCGGGGGATTTTCTTTACGTAACCAACAGGAGCGACAACACCGTGTCCGTCATAAGGACCTCCGACTACACCGTCACGGACACCGTGGAAGTCGGAATAAATCCCGACGGAATCTGTTCTTCGCCTTCCGGTGATTACGTATACGTTTCCAACTTCGCTTCCGACGATCTGTCGGTGATACGTACCTCGGACAACACGGTGTTCGACACCGTCTCCCTGCTCACCCATCCCGCCGGAGTATGTATCTTACCCTCGGGAGATTACGTTTACGTCTCGATATTCAACCAAGACGCGCTGGCCGTGGTACGAACGGCGGAATGCGAGTTGGAAGGAACCGCCGGTGTGGGTAACGGTCCATGGGGAGTGTGCGTACATCCCACCGGTGACTATGTCTACGTGGTCAACAGCATGGAAAACACCGTTTCCATTCTCAGGACTTCCGACAACAAGGTAATGGCCCTGCCTAAAGTCGGAAATTCGCCCGCCGGCGTGTGCATCACCGCCGACGGCACCGCTTCTTACGTCGTGAACTACGGAGAGGGAACGGTTTCGGTTCTCAGGTAGATTCAGCGCAGAACCGGCACCTCAGCCACGTCCCACCATCTTCCGGCGGACACCTTGATGTGATAGATCCCCGGTGGTACCGGATCGCCGCAGGCACTCTCCAATTCCCAGCTCAAATCGTGAAATCCCGGTTCCGAAACCGTTTCGACTCCGGAGTAGATCAACCTGCCGGTAGAATCGAAAACCTCCAGTCTCACCTCTCCGGGCTCGACCACAGCACATGGAATCGTTACGCTGCCTCTTGCGGGACACGGTCTTGGAGCCAGCAACACGTTTCGTTCCCGGACACCGCTTTCCCCGGTTCCGGTGGAAGCGACCGTGATGCTTCCCGTGTAACTCACGTGATCCCTCGCCCAGGCCACCAGCGATATGGTTCCGGTACTCGTGGGACTGATGAAAAAGCTGCATTTACCGGCGGTGTCGGTATTTTCCACCTCGTACACGTCCCCGGTCTTCCAATCACCCTTCTGAAGGCATACCCTGGCTCCATGCACCGGTGAACCGTCGGAGGTCACCGTTACCTCCACGGTGGAAACACCGTCTATTGAAGAAGGATGATCGGCGGATAATGCGCCGGGCACAACCGACCATAGGGGAAGCTCCGGATCACCGAAGAGGTTGTATTCCTTTACGCACCAATCTGTTATTTCGCTGCCGGGGGGGCACATCTCATCCACTCCCATGGCATGTACAACGCCCAGGACATACAGACCGTCGTTCCACATCACGTCGTAGAAATGCCTGCAGAGTATCTCGCTTTCCCCGTAACCGGGATTGCTGGGTGTTCCCCAACCGTACCTGGCGTTGAAACAACCGAAACCCCCGCCCTTTGGAGAATTGT
>JAMOUX010000017.1 GCA_027067855.1 Candidatus Fermentibacteraceae bacterium | reverse complement strand
ACAATTCTCCAAAGGGCGGGGGTTTCGGTTGTTTCAACGCCAGGTACGGTTGGGGAACACCCAGCAATCCCGGTTACGGGGAAAGCGAGATACTCTGCAGGCATTTCTACGACGTGATGTGGAACGATACCCTGTACAACCTCGGAGTGGCGCACCTGATGGCTTCCGACGCAATGGTGCCTCCCAGCGAATTGGCTGACTGGTGCATCAAGGAATACAACCTCTTCGGTGACCCCGAACTTCCCATGTGGTTCCTTGAAGCCGATTCTCTCGAAGCATCCCATCCCAGCAGCATAAGCGGCTCCGGTAACATCGATGTTACCGTTACTTCCGGAGGTTCCCCCGTTGAAGGAGCCAGGGTATGCATAAAGAAGGGACATTGGCAGACAGGCGAAGTTTACGACGTGGATACTACCAACAGCAGCGGCAAGGTCACGCTCTACGCCGATCCGTCAACTACCGGTTCCATGTCGATAGTGGCCTGGGCCAGGGATCATATCTCGTACCTCGGCACCATCAATGTGACTAGCGTAGGCATGGAAGGCGACGTTCCGGGGTTCCTCGTCAATTCCCTGGGCGCGGCCTATCCCAGCCCGGCCAAAGCTTCCGTGACCATTCCTTTCAGCGTCGCCCGCTCCGGTAACGTTTCGATAGACATCTACGACGTAACCGGCAGAATCGTTACGACACTGGACTCAGGCGAGATGGCCGCGGGACGACACGCTATCGAGTGGAACCTGAAGGACACCGCCGGCGCCCCCGTACCTTCCGGAATGTACCACGTAAGGGTCACCAGCGGTGACTGGACGGATTCCACCAGTCTCGTAGTCATACGGTAACCCGGTATCACAATGGGAGGAGGCGGTTTCCCCGCCTCCTCCCCCCTTTGCTCCCGGCACACGTTATCAGGTACCGGTCGATGCCTTCATGAACTGGACTCTCTCGAAACCGCCGGGATCATCGATTCCGGAGCGGTTCAGCATCCCCTTGAAATCATTCGTCTTTTCGAAACCGTGTTTCTTCATCCACCGGACCACGAAACCCAACATGCCGGAAAGGGTTCCGAGTCCCTCCCTGTACAGAACCGACGAAACCTGAACGGTGGAAGCTCCGGCCAGAAGGTGCTTCACAACGCTCGCACCATCATGGATTCCCGTAGTCGAGGATACGTCGCATTTCAGAAAAGGTGTAACGATGCCTACCCAGCGAAGGACCTCCTGGGTCTCATCGGGCGTGGATAACATGGTCCCATTCGTAATCTTCAACTTCTCGATATCGAAGTCTATCCTGACGAACCGGTTGAAGAGTACGAGGGCGTCGACGCCCCTGGAATCGAGTTCCTTTATGAAGTGGGCCGGTGCGGAAAAGTAAGATCCTATCTTGACCGCCACCGGGATGCTCACCCGCTCCTTGACGGCGGTGACCAGATCCAGGATCACCTTCTCGTACTCCCTGCCGTTCTTCGATGGATCGGAGGGAAAAACGAAAGCGTTAAGTTCTATGGCCGGTGCGCCGGCATCTTCCAACCTCCTTGCAAATCCCGTCCAATCACCCACGCCGAAGCAATGAATGCTGGGAATGACCGGTATGTCCACTTCCCTGTTGGATTCCTCCAGGAGTTCCAGGTACCGGGACACGGCGTTTCGCATGCCGTACCTGTTTATGTAATCGGCGGCTTCGGGATAAGCGGCTCCTTCCCTCGCAACCGCTCCCAATTCCGCCTCTATCTGCTCTTCGAAAATGGACTTGAGTACTACGGCTCCGGCACCGTTATCCGCACAGGCTTTGACTCCTTCCTTAGTCCCGGTAAGCCCGCAGCTTCCGACCAAGACCGGGTTCCTCAGTTCGAGTTTCATGTAAGTCGTAGAGAGATCCATGTTTTCCTCCATTCTCCGGTTATGCCGGAACATACAGGCGCCACTCCGGCAGGAACAACCCGTTCTCCGCGGGAAGGGGTGGAACCGGTACAGCCTTCTCCGGGGAAAAAATCATGGGTATATTCGGTTTTCTCGGGTTTACACACGGTAACCACGTTCTGGGATTCCATCTCATGCCAACCGAAAGGATGATCGCATGGGCAGCGTCAAGGATCTGAAGATTCTGGAGAAGCCCTCAACCGAAAAAATGGGAAAGGGCAGGTTCATCTTCTCCGACAGATATTCCGTCTTCGATTGGGGAGAAATGCCGGACACCATTTCAGGCAAAGGAGCGGCAACAGCCATTCTGGGGGCATACTTCTTCGAAAGACTTCAGGAAATGGGTATTCCCACGCATTACCTGGGACTGGTTGAGAATGGAATCCCGAAAAGGCTCGACCAACTCGACGAACCATCCGATACCATGGAAATAGAACTTTTGAGGGTCATACATCCCGGACAAAAAGACGACGGATACGATTACTCGGCGTACCTGTCCGAGAGAACCACCTTCCTCATCCCTCTGGAAATAATCTACAGGAACAGCTTACCCCCGGGAAGCAGTGTGTTCAGGAGACTCGAGGAGAAAAGTATAACACCCGAAGATCTGGGCCTGGATTCCATGCCGGCACCGGGCAGCAGACTGGATCCTCCGATCCTGGACGTATCCACAAAACTGGAAATAACCGACAGGTACATAACGTGGGAAGAAGCAGGCAAAATCTCGGGGCTTGACCGGAGAGAATTGAAGACACTCAAAGACCTGACCCTCAGGGTGAACGACCTGATAACGAAGGATTATGCCGGGATCGGCCTCGTTAACGAAGACGGCAAGGTGGAAACGGGTTTCGACAACGAGCGGAGGATCATGCTGGTGGACGTCCTGGGGACATTGGACGAGTGCCGCTTCACCCTGCACGGACTCCCGGTCAGCAAGGAAATAGCACGCATTCATTACCGGAAGACCCCGTGGTTCCGGTCGGTCAACGATGCGAAAAAACGGAACAGGAAGAACTGGAAGGAAATATGTGAAACGACTCCGGACCCCCTGCCCCCACGCCTGAAGGAACTCATATCCAGGGTGTACCTTTCCTGCACCAATGAAATAACGGGAAGGGAATGGTTCGGAGGAGTACCACCGCTGAACGAAACTATGAAGGAGATAAAGGGGTTCCTGACCCCCTGAGAATCACTCGTTTATAAAGGTAACGGAGCAAGAGGTAATGAATACTTACATAGCAGTCATCATGGGGTATTTCGGCTTCGTGGTATTGGTCTCCACGTTTACCAGGCGGTTCGCCAGCCGTTCCGCCTCCGATTTCCTCATAGCCGGCAGAAACCTCGGGGTGATAGTCTGCGCCGTCGTGGTCGCGGCGGAATGGCTGGGGGGCATGAGCACCATAGGGGTCAGCGAAAAGGCTTTCACTACCGGAACTCTCCAGCCCATATTGTACAATTTTTCCACCGCCCTGGGAATGGTGATAATCGGCTTCACCGTGGCATCCCATTACAGGAGACAGAACGTCCACACCGTCAGTGAAATGCTGGAAACCCTCTTCGGTTCCAGGGCCAGGACGGTTTCTGCGGTTTCATTTCTCGTGGCGTACGTGACCCTCGCCTACGTCCAACTCCAGACGTGTTCCAGTGTCATAGCCTCCCTGTTCGGAATAGACTGGATAGCGGCGGTACTCATATCCTCCGCTATAATAACCCTGTATACTTACATGGGTGGCATGCATGCCCTGGCGATCACCGGATTAATTCACGTGATCACGATGTTTACCGGTATCGGTATCGCCATGGTGCTGGGTCTTAGCAAGGTAGGCGGATTCGATACCCTTTGGAGAATGCTGGTGGAAACCGGCGCCCCGCACAATCTCTACAATCCGTTCAGCGCTGATCTCGGTTATGCATTCAGCCTGCTCCTCGGCGGTATTCTCGGTGGGATGGCGGGGCAGGCCAGCATACAACCCATCTTTGCCGCCAAGGATCCGAAAACGGCTAAACGTGCGGCCATCATGTCCAGTCTGATAATAGCACCGTTCGGGGTAATGGTGGGCATACTCGGACTCATCGCAAAAACAGGCCTGTTCATAGATCCCGGAATAAACCCCAAGATGGCCCTGCCCACCCTGCTCACCTCCCCAGGGTTCATACATCCGGTACTAGGAGGCCTGGCGCTGGCCGGGATTCTCGCTGCGATACTCTCCACGGTGGGACCGGTCAACTTCGCCGTAGTGACCATAGCTACGAAAGACATATATCACGGCCTGATGAACAAATCCGCCGACGACAAGAAGATACTCGGAACGGCCAAGAGACTTGTCCTGATGGTCAACGTCGTGACGATACCCCTGGCGATTTTTATAAAGGGAGCCATCCTGGATGCGGCGTACGTTTCCTACGCGATAAGAGCCATAGGGGCCATAGTCATCGTGTTGGGAATATACGCCAACGGATGGATTACCAGCCTGGGAGCGAAGCTGGCTTTCATAGGAGGAACCATTACCATTTTCAGCTGCATAATCGCCGGTAAACTCGGATGGTTCCACGTAGACAAGACCTACGGTGCGGTGATCTCGGCTATTGTGTTCATAATGGTGGGTAACGCCATCACAAGGTTAAAAGAGAAATGATGTTACAAAAGGACACGTGTTCGAACCTGAGGGTGCTGGAACTGGCCAGCGTGCTGGCAGGCCCCAGTGTGGGAATGTTTTTCGCCGAATTGGGAGCCACCGTCGTCAAGGTCGAGAATCTGAGAACCCGGGGGGACGTCACCCGGAGGTGGAAGCTCCCCACTGAACCTGCGGACACCGATATCTCGGCCTACTTCTCCTGCGTCAACTGGGGCAAACTCTCCATAGGAGTCGACCTGACCAACCCCGGGGGACTGGACATCGTACATGGTCTCGTCGGGAAAAGCGATATCGTCCTCGCCAGTTACAAGCCGGGAGACGCGGAAAAGCTGGGCGTAGATTATGAAACCCTTTCCAAACTGAATCCCGAACTCATCTACGCGCACGTAACCGGGTACGGTCCCAAGGTGGATCGTCCCGGTTACGACGCCATAATCCAGGCGGAAAGCGGTTTCACCTACATGAACGGCGAACCGGACGGAGGACCGGTAAAGATGCCGGTGGCGCTCATGGATGTTCTCGCAGCGCACCAGATAAAGGAAGGAATCCTTCTCGCGCTTCTCAGACGACAAACCACCGGGCGGGGCGACTACGTGAGCGTATCCCTGATGCAAGCCGGTATCGCTTCATTGGTCAACCAGGCCACCAACTGGCTGGTGGGAGGAAAGATCCCCGGCAGGATGGGCTCCGATCACCCCAACATAGTACCCTACGGCACCATATTCCACACATCCGACGGTAGGGAGATCGTCCTGGGTGTCGGCACGGACAGGCAGTTCTCGGAACTGTGCGACATCCTCGGAATACCGGAAGTCGCTTCGGATGAAAGATTTGTCACGAACCAGGCGAGGGTGCGGCACAGGGAAGAATTGAAACCGATCCTGCAGGAATACATAGCCCGTTTCTCCCGGGACGAACTTCTGGAAAAGCTGAACGAGAAGAATGTACCGGCGGGCGGGGTCTACAATATGAAAGAAGTATTTCAACGACCGGAAGCCATAGAACTTTTGCTGGAACACGAGTTTCCTTCGGGAAAACTTCTGAAGGGGGTCCGCTCCGCCGTTTTCGTGCCGGGAAACATGGCGGACGGAATGAAACCTCCACCCCATTACGGCGAACACACCAGGCCGGTGCTGAAGAACCTCCTGGGGTTGGACGATTCGAAAATAGAGGATCTTTACCTAAAAGGCGCTATCGACTGAAGGGGAAAAAACTTGATACTGACCAACGGATCGATGCTGATCATCGAGTCCCTCGCGAGAGCCGGGGGCGAGATATTCATCGGTTACCCAATAACCCCGGCCAATGCCCTCTACCGATACGGGACCATGAGATTTCCCATGTGGCTGGCGGCACCGGATGAAATAACCACCCTGCAGTGGATGGCGGGATTCTCCGCCACCGGCAGGCTCCCGGTCACGGCTACATCTTTCCCGGGTTTCGCTCTAATGGTGGAATCCATAAACATGGCCTTCATGATGGAACTCCCGATGATCGTGATACTGGTTCAACGCCTGGGCCCATCGACTGGAACGGCCACCTGCGGCGCCCAAGGGGACCTGTTGTTCCTGAATGGTGTCATCTCCGGCGGATACGGCGTACCCACCATGTGCATATCTTCCATGGAAGACTGCTGGAGCATCCCGGCTGCCGCTGCGAAATGCGCGGTGGAACTTCGCACCCCCGTTTTCGTGCTGACCTCCAAGGAATCCGTCATGCCTCTCTCGGACATGGACGTCTCGTCGTTACCGGAAGTGGAAAGAGTCTCTTACCCGATGCACGCAGGGCAATCGAATTACCTCCCGTATCTGCCGGAAAATAACCTGGTTCCGGATTTCCTGCCCACCGGGAACGATTCCATACAGACCAGGGTCACGGCATCCACTCACGATTCCGAAGGCTTGCTGCGTCATTCCACCAAGGAGGCCATGGCGAATACGCATCGGCTTCATGACAAGATGACGGCGAACCTGGACGAATTCACGTACTACGAGCTGGACGAAGAAGATGGTTCGGACACCCTGGTACTCTCCTTCGGGATTACGGCGAACGCAGCCAGGGAAGCGGTTGGAAAACTCAGGTCGAGCGGGCGCAAGGTTTCGCTGCTGATAGCGAAAACTCTTCTCCCGGTACCTCCCCGCTATTTCGACGTGCTCTCCGGGTACGAAAGGATCATCGTGGCGGAAGAAAACCTTGACGGACAATACCGCAGAATACTGTTCGGGGCATCTGATCGGGAAAACGTGACGGGGGTCAACGCAATAGGCAGGATGGTCACTCCTGATGAAATATTACGGGAGGTGGCAAATCATGGAAAATAGGTTTCTTGCAACTTCCGGACTTCCTTTCTGCAAGGGCTGCGGTCATCACCTCATCGCCAGGAATACCGGCAAGGCCCTGGAATCCCTTGACCTGGATCCCATGAACGTGGTCATAGTGACCGACATCGGATGTAACGGAATAATAGACAGAAAGTTTCATACGCATACGGTACATGGTCTGCACGGAAGATCCGTGGCGCTGGCCACGGGAATCACTCTAGGTCTGGACGATCGATCCAAGAAGGTGATCGTCTTCATAGGAGATGGTGGGGCCACGATAGGTCTTCAGCACGTGATCGAAGCGGCCCACAGGAACGTCGATATCACCGTGATAGTTCACAACAACATGCTCTACGGAATGACCGGCGGGCAGTCCAGCGGGTTGACGCCCTGCGGTTTCAAGACCACCACATCCCCGGATGGCAAATCATACTCAGGATATGATCTCTGCAGGATCGTGGGCAGTGCCGGAGCCTCTTACGTCAGACGAATCATATGCATGGGCGATTTCTCCTCCCACCTGGCCGAGGCCATAGACTGGGAAGGCTTCGCACTGGTCGAGGCCATGGAGATATGTCCGAGTTACGGAGTCAAATACAACCCCGGAAGAAAACTGGCCGGAATAGTGAAAGAGGCCGGTCTTTCCCTGGACTTTCACAAGAACCCCGAGAGAAAATGTTTCTCGGTCAAACCTTCGACCATCATAAAGTCTCTTTTCGAGGAAGTACCCGATGTGGAAGCGTGCTTCGAATCCACCCTGACCGAACCGATATCTATTGTTCTGAGCGGGTCCGCCGGAGGTGGAGTGCAACTGGCCGCCGAACTCCTGGCAAGGGCCGCCATGGCATCGGGCCTTCACGTTACTAAGAAGGGCAACTACCCCGTTACGGTGGGAACGGGTTTCTCCAGCGCCACGGTAATAATGTCTCCCCACAAGATACTGTTCAACGAGGTGAGCGAACCGGACGTTCTTATCGTGGTGACGGAGGATGGTTTGCGGTATAGCGCCCATTTCTTCGATTCCATGAGAGAAGGGCTAATCATAGCCGATTCCGGGTTGACACCCCCTCCTACTAACTCTGATCTGATAACCTTGGATTTTACGAAAAAAGCGGGAACCAGGAATGCCGCCATACTCTCCCTTATGTATTACCTCAAAAGGAACCCCGTGATCCCCATGGAAGCTTTCATGGATACGCTGGAGAAAAGCCGGATAGCGGGAAAGGTGGATTTCAGAGCAATGCTGTCGTCATTGGATGGAACGGAGTAGGAGCACCTCGCCCTACTCTACTCCCCGTCCGATGACCCTCCCGAGTCGGACTTGTCGCCCGTATTCTTCTTCCCGGCATAATCGGTTGCATAGAAACCGGGCCCCTTGAATATCAATCCGGCACCGGAGCCTATCAGCCGTTCCACCGGGGCTCCGCATTCCGGGCAGGTCTTCACGGGTTCAGCGGCCATGCTTTGAAATTTCTCAAACCGATGACCGCATTTCGTACACCTGTAAACATAAGTAGGCATCTTGGTTCCATCCTCTCCGGAATCCCGGAAATCAGGTCGTTTCCCTCCGGGAACCGGTATACTCCATTTTTACGGCGCCCTCGGGACACACGGCGGCGCATACGCCGCATCCCCTGCATCTTCTCTTAAGAATCTCGGCCTTTCCTTCCTCACCGATCCTGACGGCACCGAAACGGCATACCTTCACACATTCTCCGGATCCCCTGCAGAGATTTCCATCAACCACGGCCATCCGCAACGGCATCGGCCTGCCACGGAACCCACGTCCCGGGTATCCTTCCGCCATGTTTCTCCTCCAGGGGAGGATCCTGTCCAGGATTCCCATATTTTACTCCCATTTCCCTGGAAGAGAGGCAAAATCCATGCCATTTTGTGATGAAACAAATCTGTTTGATGCACATGGTGTTAGGGTTAATTCACGTGACGCGGCAGTGGGATCTGCGTCACGATGGCACCACGCTCCCGGTCAGCCGGACCCGTCTTCGACTATTGGAATGGAACAGAGAAAAACCAGGGGCTCGTCACCGGTATTCCTGAAATTATGCTCCTCCCACGGTAATACCAATACCACCGAGCCCTTCTCCAGCGGATAGGTCTTCTCCCCTTGCCTGGCCTCTCCACTGCCGGAAAGAACGAAAACCTCGTGTTCCCACGAGTGGGTGTGATAAGGAGTGCATCCACCGGGTTGAATCGTGAACATCCGCATCACGAAATTAGGTGCGCCGTCCCCGGGGGATATGAGGACCCTGATTCTCACGCCTCTGGCCCCTTCGACTTCTACTTCCCTCTCCGGAACGTCATCGAATCTTTTCACACGCATTGGTCTTCCTCCTCCCGGCATGGAACCACGGAAACCTCAAACTTGGGCAGGCCTGCAGCTATATGCCTTTTCACCGCGCATTGCAACGCCGATCTCACCAGCGCCCCTCGATACTTTTCGGGAAAACTTTCAGGGACCTCGATATCAATGATCACTTTTTCCACGAAACCCGTTTCCTTGTTGAAGACAGATCTCTGAATCAACCTGATGCCTTCCCAGGGAAGACCGCGATTCCTGCAGAAGCTCAGCACATATATACCGGCGCATGTCCCCATAGAAGCCAGGAACAGTTGAAACGGCTCGGGAGCCGAGCCTTCGCCGCCTCCCGCCACCGACTGATCAGTCCTGACGGTGAAGCCTCCGAAGAGTGCGTCCACCTTTTTTCCTCCGCTGAAAACTATCTCCATCTCCATGATGCCACACCCCACCTTGTTTTACGGAATTATGTTCACCAGTTTCCCGGGCACCACTATCACCCTGCGAGGTTCCTTATTCCCCAGGATATCCGCTATCCTGGGAAGTTCCAGGGCTTTTTCCCTCATATCTTCCTCAGGAATATCGGGAGATACCGTCATTTTCCCCCTTATCTTTCCCTTCACCTGCACTACGACCTCTACGGTATCTCTTACCAAATCCTCCTCGTTCCAGTCCGGCCACTCCTGATGAAACACAGTCTCTCCCCCGAAACCCATCCTGTGCCAAAGCTCCTCCGCGATGAAAGGTGTCATGGGTGCCATGAGCACCAGCAGTTTCCTTATCGATTCACGCCACACGGCTCCGGCGCGAGCAGCCTCGTTCCTGTTCGAGGAGAGAAAATTCACGAACTCCATCAAAGCGGCGACAGCCGTATTAAAGTCGAAACCGTCAATATCCAGCGACACCTTTTTCGTTACTCTCGCAGTTTCGTACCGCAGCTTGTCCGTGAATTCCGGGTTTTCTTCCACCGGAACGACATCGGCAGTCTCGGATACCACCTTCCATACCCTTTTAAGGAATCTGTAGGTACCCGCGATTCCGTCTTCGCTCCATTCCAACTCAGCCTCGAAGGGCCCCATGAAAAGTATATACAGTCTCAGGGCGTCAACACCGTACTTCTCCACCATCTGGTCCGGGGTGACCACGTTTCCCTTGGATTTGGACATCTTCTGACCATCGGCACCCAGTATCATTCCCTGGTTCTTGAGTACTTTGAACGGTTCCTGAAAGTCTATCATCCCTGCATCATACATCACTTTCGTCCAGAACCTGGCATATATCAGATGCATGACCGCATGCTCGGCACCACCTACGTACAGATCCACCGGAAGCCAGTACTTCACGGCTTCGGGATCAAACGGCCTGTCTTGTTCGCGGGGCGAGGCGAACCTTAAGAAGTACCACGACGAACAGGCAAATCCGGCCATGGTATCGGTGTCCCTGGATGCGGGTCCGCCACACTTGGGACACGTGGTTTTCACCCACTCACCGGCCTTGGCCAGGGGCGATCTGCCGGAATCGTCCGGTTCGAAATTCTCGATATCGGGAAGTATTACGGGAAGGTTCCTGTCGGGTACTACGCCGCACTCCCTGCAATGCACCATCGGAATGGGAGCGCCCCAGTACCGCTGCCTGGAAACCAGCCAATCTCTTATCTTGTACCTGGTGACAGGCCGGCCGAATCCCTTACGTACAGCGTATTCAGCCATCTTTTCTCTGGCCTCCGCCGAATCGAGGCCGTTGAAAACACCGCTGTTCACCAGCCTGCCGTCGGCAACCGTGGCCGATTCCGTCACGCCCCGTGGAATCCCGCCGGGAGCCACCACCTCCACTATCGGAATACCGAATTTCAAGGCAAATGCGTGATCCCTTTCGTCATGAGCCGGGACGGCCATTATCGCCGCCGTACCATAGCCAGCTAAAACGTAATCTGCGACATATAAAGGTATCTCGGCTCCGTTGAAGGGATTTATCGTATGGCAACCGGTGAACACCCCGGTCTTCTCCTTCTCCGCCGCGGCAGTTCTTTCCACATCGCTGCGGGATTTCGCCCTTTCCACGTAATCCATGACCTCTTGCCGATTGTCGGAGGTAACCATCTCCTGCAGGTCCGGGTGCTCCGGAGCCAGGACGCAGAACGTCGCACCATATATGGTATCGAGGCGAGTGGTGTATATCGTAAGGGGTATCTTACGTCCCGTTTCAGGGTTGACCACGGTAAAATCGACCTCGGCGCCCGTCGATCTGCCTATCCAGTTCCTTTGCATCGCCTTGATTCCTTCGGGCCAGTCCAGTCCGTCAAGGTCTTCCAGCAACCTGTCGGCGTACTCGGTTATTTTGAAGAACCACTGTTTAAGCTTCTTCCTTGTAACATCGTTTCCGCAGCGCCAGCATAATCCTCCCGCCGCCTCCTCGTTGGAAAGAACTATCCTGCAGTGCGGGCACCACATTTGTTCATTCTCACGCTGGTATGCCAGACCCATATCGTACAGCAGGATAAAGAAAAACTGCGTCCACTTGTAATAATCCGGATGGCTTGAATTTATCTCTCTTTCCCAGTCGTAACTGGCCTCTATCAGCTTCATTTGCCGCCTGTAGTTATCGGTGTTCACGCGGGTAACCACGGAAGGATGTACGCCGGTCTTTATCGCGTACTCCTCGGCGGGCTGGCCGAAAGCATCCCACCCCATGGGATGAAGTACGTTGTAGTTTTCCATCCTCTTCTTTCGACTGATGACGTCGGTGGGGATGTAGTTCTTGCAGTGGCCCACGGAAAGCCCCGAGCCGGAAGGATACGGAAAGTAATCCAGGCAATAGAAGGATTTTTTACTCTTATCGGTTCCTGTTCTATAAAGTTTCAATGACTCCCAAACGGGGCGCCATCTTTCTTCGAGTTTCCTGAAATCGTAATTCTCCAAGACTGCCCTCCCGGTACGTTATAAAATTTACGCAGAGTGGTAGTATGTGCAGAAACGCCTAACGGGTAAAGTTGAAGAAACGATTGGAACATCGTCAATCCGCGCAGGGCAGGAACAAATCCGCGGTATTCTCTCCCCGGGGCAGGAGGTATCCGCCCAACATCCTAAGTAAAAGACATAACAGGCCCACTTCCGCCTCCTGGTCGATTCCGCCTTTCAACTTGTCGGCCAAATCGGCGTTACAGATATCGGAAACGATACCGTGAAGCTTCCTGCCGTCTATCCTCCTTATTCTTATCCTGACGAAGTGCTCGGTTCCTTCGAGAACATCATCGGGAAGCTCCGGTTCATCACGCAATACCAGCGATACGCCTAATCCGGGTACGGATTCTCCGCACATGACCATGCAGAGCCTGGAAACTATTCTCACCAAGAAATCACCGTTTCCCATGAGGTCGCAAACTCTTCCCGAAATACCCGTTTCCGGCGGTTCCCGTCCTTCTTCAATGAAAACGGCGGCCACGCCGTCCAGCATTCTCTCCGCATCCAATCTCGACGGCACCAAGTTCATTACACTATGGAGCAGTCCTATGTATTCACAATCCTTACGCATGCCACGGAATGCGTACGCGGAAGTATTGAGAATCGAAACCGCGGGATGTTCCGGACTCAACACCTCTTTCAACCTGGAAAAACTGCGGTCTATCGAAACAAGGAGTCCATCAAGCGATTCACTCATTATCCTCTTCAAGCCCTCGCCTTTTCTTACCAGGAACCGGCGCATGCGGTACGCCGGATCGTCAACGGGCCACCAGAGTAGAAGAGTACCGCTACTGTTGCCGTCCAGGGCGGTTACGGCTATCTCCACGTCCTTGCCGGATCTGGTACGCAGAAACGTATCCAAGCGTCCCTTTTTCCTGACCAACGAAATCACGTCATCCATCTTGGAACGTGGAGTTCCGGGAAACATTCCGTATACGGTCCTTCGGGAAACTATGCCCGCCTGGGCGTCCCGCCACGTGGAGAGAAGCACGCGACCGGCAGGACTGGTGATGAAAAACTTGCCTGAATTCCTCTCCGCCAGGAACGCGAAACGCCTGCCTATTTCGGATTTCTCGAGGTCGACGCAAGTCCTCGCCACGACCCTGGCGAAATCCCTCAGGATAGGTTTTTCCTCCCCTCCTTCGAACGAACACTCACCCAAAGTATCCGTATCGGTAACGAACGGGATCGACCACTGAGACCTGCCTCCTCCGGATCCGGGTTCCCCGGTGGTGGTTCTGGTCACCTGCTGAATACCCCTTATCTCGACGGACACCCTGGATGCACCCGAAATCTCAAGCATGGTAGATGCGGCTATCTCAGCCACCTTAGCGGGATTCGTAACGGATAAAATCCCCACCAAGCCTCTGCTGATCAACAAGTATGTTTCCAGGGCCTTCCCGGCCGCCTTGATGCTATACTCGTCCCCGGACTCGACCCCGGCGATCACGATCACCGGTTCCAGGTTTCTTCCTTCCACCCATTCAGTTCTGAGCATGCTCCAGATACATCTCCTGGTCTTCCCACCGGAGCCGGTCACCTCCCATGAATCCTTGACCGTCGACGCATCACTCCTCAGGAGTTTTCTTATCCTGTCAGTACCGCCGATTCCCCCGAATAGAATTTCCGATACCAGTTCGGGGCTCTCCGTGGCAAGATTCTCTCTTATGCCGGTAAGTTCCTCCATGGCCGGATTCCAGAATATCACGGACCAGTCCATCCTGAACATCGCCACGGGAACATCGAGCATTTCCACAAACCTGGACATCAGCTCGTTCTGCCTGAGACCCAGCAGATCCAGGTATTCGGCCTCAGCTTCAAGTTCGCCCCTCATAAAACCGAACACGACCATGGATGACGCCAGGAGCGCAAGGGGGAAAATATCAGCTTCCGGTTCGGCTTCTCCGTAACCCACCATCATGTAACCGTAACTCTTCCCTTCGGCGGCCAGGTGGAAAACCAGGCAACTGGAGAAGTGATCCGACAATATTCCACGATCCTCTCCGACCAGCCTACAACCCGTCTCACTGTCAACGGTCACCGGCAAGCGCAACTCGGAGAACTTCGCCGGCACTTCATCCGGCCATCCGTCGGATCGACCGGAAAGCCTGATTTCCAGTCCCGGATCCACCAGGTACAGGGCCACCGCCGTTGCCGACAGGCAGTCTTTCACCCTGTTCGCCAATACGTCTCCTCCTCCGGTCGTTCTTTTTCCGAGTAAGAACGAAGAAAGAACATTGAATCTTCTCACCGCTTCCACGTATCCACCGTAACTCTGCCTCAACCAATCGATTTCGGAGACATCCTCGAATATTCCCACCGCGTAGAAAACTTCCCCGGAATCTTCCACTATGGGCTGCACGCTCTGGTGAACGATACGATCTCCTCTTCCCGGCAGCCGGAAATGAGCCGTTCTTCCTTCGCCTTGTTCCGTGGTGCTTCCGTCAAACAGCGGCCTGGCCAGATCCTCCAGGATACCGTAACTCTCACCGGGAAGTATCTCGTACAGGTGTATGCCGAGCAGGTTCTCCACCAACCCGAAAATTTTGCCGAAGGCCCTGTTTGCAACGAGTATCCTGTAATCCCTGTCGAAGAGAACCAGGCCGGTGCTTACGGAATGAAAATAAGCCTGATTCATCTTTCTGCTGATTCTGAGCCTGTTCTCCGCCTGAAAATTCTCCGTGGTATCGAAACAGGTTCCCATCACTCCGCTACCGCCCAGGGTGAATGTTCCCTCGATCCTTCGCTGGGGATCGGGTTGGCATACCACCTTGACCTGTTTTCCCTCCAGGACCATCCTGATCACGTTTTCCCAGGAATAAAGAATGGGAGACACGAGAACGTCCTGTATATGTTTACCCATTGCGTACTGCCGTGATACCCTGAACATGGACGACATGGCCGTGTTCCAGATGGTGATCGTCCCGTTCCTGTCCACGCCCACGATACCGGCTCCCAGTTCATCCAGCATCACCCCGCTTCCGGCGCCGTGACCCGGAACTCCGAACAGAACCACCTCTACGGAATCTTCCATCGTGAATGCACTACCGGTCATCGAAGGCATGGCTATGAAAACCGGAACATCGGGAAGACCGGCGGCAAGTACGGAAGTCAATTCCGGAGGCAGCAGTCCCAAAGGTTCGGAGGATCTGGTCAACTTCTTTCCGTCGACACCGAGCAGACCCTCGCAGTCCCCGGCTACTCTCGTGATACCCTTCTCAGGATGCCACCTCATCCTGAGCCACCTATACGGAGAAGAATGCCCGCTTGTTATCTTATTCATGGTCTTGACTCAGAACCCGGCATTGTCTTCCGGTAATGATCTCCGGGGAAAATTTCCGTAGTATCGATGGCTCAAAATCATTGAAATTACCCCGGATGAACCCGGTCTCGGCCGACCGAAGGAAAGCATTTCATATCCTTCCAGATATCAAGAGTATTGGAAATGATACAGGCGCCGGGCTCCAAAATCAATATTGCGCCTGAACCTTTTCCCCAGGCATATTATCGTCGGGCGGGAAAGGAGATCATGGAACGTACCTTCGTGATTTTGAAACCCAATGCGGTCCAAAGGGAACTCGTGGGCGAGATCATCGCCAGGTTCGAACGCAGAGGCATCAAGATAATCGCCATGAAGATGATCATGATTCCCCGGGAGATCGCCGAAACCCATTACCGGGAGCACCGCGGGAAGGATTTCTATGTCGATCTCATCGATTTCATCACCAGCGGTCCGTCGGTTTTGATGGTACTGGAATCTCACGACGCCGTGAGAATCGTCAGGTACATGGTGGGAGCCACCGACCCCGCCGACGCACACCCGGGTTCCATCAGGGGTGACTTCGCGACAAGCCCGGGACACAACATGATTCATGCCTCAGACTCACCGGAAGCAGCCCGTGAAGAAATTGATCTGTTCTTTAAACCCGAGGAAATACAGGAATACACCTTGGCCGTAAGACCCTGGCTTTGAGGAGAAAGGGCGGCCCCGCACGAGACGGGGCCTTCCTCTTCGTCAGAAATTCCGTTTGACGTGATCGTACCCTTTCTGCACCGCTTCCTCGTTCAGTTTCCGGACCTTTTCCGACTTGCCTGCGAATAGAGTGGGCATCAGACTCTTGATCTCTTCCGGATCGAACATTCCGGTCACGGCAGCGAATGCTCCGACGCTTACCATGCTCTGAACCCTGGTATCACCCAGCTCATCCGCTATCCCCGTTATGGGTACCGGGCATACCCGGATGTCTTTCCGGGAGGGCTCTACGTCGATCAGCGTACTGTTGTATATCAGTATTCCGTCCGGCACGAGGAGCTTTTCGAATTTTTCCAGGCTGGGCTGATTCATCGCAATAACCATGTTGGGTTCCGTGCACTCGGCGGCCCCGATGGAATCCTCCTGTATCTTTACGGAACAGTTAGCGGTTCCACCTCTCATCTCCGGACCGTAGGAAGGCAACCAACTCACGTTATAGCCGTATTTCATGCCGACGTTAGCAAGGGCGATTCCCGTAGACATAATACCCTGTCCGCCGAAACCGGCCACCCTCAGAGCCACTTTCCGGAACATCGTTCCCGGTCTTTTCTTAAAACCGGTAGTTTCGAAAGTGTCATAACCCAAGACCTTCTTCACTTCCTCCGGATCAAGGACGGGAACCGGTCTCTCTATGGGACCGGTGTTCTCGGCATTATCCCTCAAGACCATCAAGGGAAACCTGGGTATCATTTTTTCCTTGATCCATTGCTGTGCCCGGACCGCATCCATCTTCCATCCGCTGGGACACATGCTCAACACTTCCACGAATGAGAAACCCTTTTTCTCCGAGGCATATCGTATGGCTTTACGTACGGCTTGCCTGGTCTTGCGAATATTAGCCATGTCATGGAGTGACGTCCTGGTGATGTAGACCGGGGCGGTGAGTTGGTTCAACAACTCGCACATCTGCATCGGATAACCATCACTCAAAGGATTACGACCATACGGCGTAGTAGTGGTTTTCTGCCCTTCCAGGGTGGTCGGGGCCATCTGTCCGCCGGTCATTCCATATATCGCGTTGTTCACGAAGAATACAACCATATTCTCGCCCCTGTTTGCGGCCTGGAGAATATTGTTGCCGCCTATGGCGGCCAGGTCGCCGTCGCCCTGGTAGCTTATCACTATCGAGTCCGGGTTGGCCCTGGAAACGGCGGTACCCACTGCCGGCGCCCTTCCATGAGCCGCCTGAAAGTTCCCGGTATCGAAATAGTAGTAAGCGAACACGCTGCACCCCACAGGGCTTATCAGTATGGTCTTGTCAATCACTGCGAAATCTTCCAGAGCTTCCGCTATCAGCTTATGCAGGATACCATGTCCGCAGCCGGGACAATAGTGGGTCCTGTCCTTCTCCGTACCGGGCTTGTGCTTGTAGACATCCATGAATCCCTTGGGTTTTCTCAGTACAGTCTTCTGCGCCATAATCACACCCCATACAGTTCGGAGACCTTCTCGACAATCTCCAGGGCGGAAGGAACGTTACCACCCATTCTGTTGTAAAGATCGGAAATCATCTTGCCTCGCAAAGCAAGATTCACATCGTCGACGAGCTGCCCGTTGGACATCTCCACGGTAAGGATGCCCCTCACATTCCGGTCGGGCAGAACATTTATGCGCTCCTTCGGGAACGGGAAAAGCGTTATGAGTCTGAGCATACCCATCTTCACACCCTTTCCCCTGACAATATCCACCGCCGACTGTAATACGCGACTCGTACTTCCGTACCCTATGGCGACTATCTCGGCGTCCTCCATCATGTACTCTTCGAACCTCACTTCGTTCTTTTCTATGGTGGCATACTTCTCGCCAAGATACCTGTTCCACGCCTCAAGATCATCGTGACCGAGGTAGATGGAATTGATCAGGTTTTTAGTTTCGGCGTTTCCCATTACCGCCCAGGAACTCTTATCGGGAAGCTTCTCCACGGGTTCCGGCAGTTCCACGGCTTCCATCATCTGTCCGATCACACCGTCGGTCAGAACGAAAACCGGATTACGGTATTTGTCCGCCAGTTCGAAAGCCAGCATGGTCAGGTCACACATTTCCTGCGCCGAGTTGGGTGCGAGAACGATATTTCGGTAGTTGCCGTGTCCTCCTCCCTTGACCACCTGGTAATAGTCTCCCTGTTCGGGACCGATGTTCCCGAGCCCGGGCCCCCCCCTCATTATGTCCACGATCACACACGGAAGTTCCGAGCCCGCGCAGTAGGAGATACCTTCCTGTTTCAGACTTATTCCCGGCCCCGAGCTTCCCGTCATGACCCTTTTGCCGGCCCCGGCCGCGCCATAGACCATGTTTATTGCGGCAACTTCGCTCTCCGCCTGCAGGAAAGTCCTTCCAAGCTTGGGGAAGATGGCCGATGCGGCTTCCGCTATCTCGCTTGCGGGAGTTATGGGATAACCGTAATAAGCCTCGCAACCGGCCAAAGCGGCACCGTACACCGCTGCATGGTTTCCCTTCATGAGCATCTTCGGCATTCAGCTCACCTCCCCTTCCACGTAGTTCCTGAGGTAAACCGTTACTGCGCTGGGTTCAGGACATACGTAGAAACAATTCCCGCACCCTATACATCCCTCACCCACGTACTCCGAATAATGGAACCCCTTGGAGTTCAATTTCGAAGAGATGACCAGCACATTCTTCGGGCACGCCGCCACACAGAGCTTGCAGCCCTTGCATATGTCCGGGTCTATCTCGGGATAAGGGTACTCCCACTGCTTGTTCACTGCAGACCTCCCGGTTCAAGAAACAACAGGGTAACTACCCGTCGGGTTAAAGTGTATCAAAAGATTACTGAATACGCCTCTCCAGTCAACGACGAAACACGTATCATCGAAAGATTTTCAGCCGGTCGGCGGGAATTCCGCAGTGGTTGCCCGGTTCCGGCATCACCTCGTATCTTTTTCACACACATGCTGAAACAATCCGGGAAACGTACGGGAATTCAAAGGGAACGATGTCGTTACCGGCTCACGACCCGGACATTGCGGCGGGGATCACGCCGTTTCCAGAGGGGAGGAGGCGAAACCCCTCCCCTCTTCCGGTTTTTCAGCGCCTGGAACAGACTCCGCAAATGTAGAACCGCCGATACCACGGGAAAACGACATGCTCCAGGAATCATGAACCATGGCGGGCAGAAAAGACTTCATGGACCCCGAAAAACCGACTCACGACAATGGATACGTCCACCAGCGGCAATATCATTCGACCATGTGACGGAACTCTCTTCAATACCGATGCCACCGTGGAGGACTCACCCGGCGAAACCCGGTATTACGTCCCCGATGCAACGGTTCTTACGACGAGCTTTCCATTCTCCGCATCCAGTTCGACCCTGTCTCCGTTTTTGACGGTGCCCTCTATGATCATCTCCGCCAATTTGTTCTGCACGTTCTTCTGTATAACCCGTTTGAGGGGTCTCGCACCATAGGCCGGATCGTATCCCATTTCGGCCAGGAGGTCCAGCGCCGCTTCGGTAGGCTCCAGGATTATGTTCTGCTCCTTGAGCAGCTTGTTCAGTCTGTCTATCTGTATCTCGACGATTTTCCGCAGTTCGTCTCTGCCCAGAGGCCGGAAAACTATTATATCGTCGACCCTGTTGAGGAATTCAGGTCTGAACCTGGAAGACAATTCCCTCTTGGCCCTCTCGGAGAGTTCTTCCTGCGAAAGCTTACCGGCCATCTCAGCTATCCAGTCGCTGCCCAGATTACTAGTCATTATAATGACCGTGTTTTTAAAATCAACGGTCCTGCCCTGGCCGTCCGTGAGCCTACCCTCGTCGAGAATCTGGAGAAAGACATTGAATACCTGGGGATGCGCCTTTTCGATCTCGTCGAATAGTACCACGGAATACGGTCTTCGCCTCACCGCTTCCGTAAGATATCCACCTTCGTCGTAACCCACGTAACCGGGAGGAGCACCTATAAGTCTCGATACCGAGTGTTTCTCCATGAACTCACTCATATCGATACGTATCAGAGCTTTCTCATCATCGAAAAGGAAATCGGCCAGGGATCTCGCAAGTTCGGTCTTACCAACGCCGGTAGGACCCATGAAAATGAAGCTGCCCAAGGGCCTGTTGGGATCCTGTACGTTGGCCCTGGCGCGTCTCACGGCCTCGGCCACCGCCCTGACCGCCTCGTCCTGCCCCACCACCCGCTTGTGAAGCTCATCCTCCAGCGACATCAGTCTCTGTCTCTCGCTCTCCATGAGCCTGGAAACCGGTATGCCTGTCCACCGGGACACCACCTCGGCGATATCCTCGGGGGTCACCTCCTCCGATAAGAGCGCTCCATCCTTCTGTAATTCAGCCAGTTTCTCCTTCAGTATCGAAGCTTCGTTTTCCAGCTCTCTTATCTTGCCGTACTTTATCTCCGCGACCTTACCGAGGTCACCCTCCCTTTCGGCTATCTTGGCCTGACCCTTGAGTTCCTCTATCTGCCTCGATATATCTCTTATCCTGTCTATCAGCTCTTTCTCGTTCCTCCACTTGATCTCCAGGGCTTTCCTTCGTTCGTTGAGTTCGGCGAGTTCCTTCTCTATTCGTTTCAGTGCCTCCCCCGAACCGTTCTCACCTTCACGGCGGAGACCCTCCCGCTCTATCTCCAGCCTCATTATCCTGCGCCTTATTTCATCGATGACTTCGGGCATACTGTCTATCTCGATACGCAACCTGCTAGCCGCCTCGTCGATCAGGTCGATAGCCTTGTCGGGCAGGAACCTGTCCGTAATGTACCTGTCCGAAAGGGTCGCCGCCGCTATGAGAGCGGCATCCTGTATCGTTATCCCGTGATGACTCTCATACCTCTCGCGCAATCCCCTGAGAATACTTATCGTATCCTCCACCGAAGGGGGCTCAACCATCACCGGCTGGAACCTGCGCTCCAGCGCAGCGTCCTTTTCTATGTATTTCCTGTATTCGTCAAGGGTGGTGGCGCCGATACAATGCAATTCACCCCTGGCAAGAGCCGGCTTAAGCATGTTCGCCGCATCCACCGCACCTTCCGCGGCGCCGGCACCCACAAGGGTATGCATCTCGTCTATGAAGAGGATGATCCTCCCCTCCGCATCGGCTATCTCCTTGAGTACGGCCTTCAGTCTCTCCTCGAATTCACCCCTGAACTTGGCCCCGGCCACCAGGGCCCCCATGTCCAATGCCAGCACACTCTTATTCTTCAGGGTTTCCGGCACGTCCCCCTCGGCTATCCTTATGGCAAGCCCTTCCACTATGGCCGTCTTCCCGACACCGGGTTCACCGATGAGAACCGGGTTGTTCTTTCGCCTGCGCCCCAGGACCTGCATAACCCTACGGATTTCGTCATCCCTGCCTATCACCGGGTCCAGCTTTTGCATCCGGGCCAATGCGGTCAGGTCCCTGGTAAATTTCTCAAGCGCCTTGTAGGTAGACTCCGACGATTCGCTCGTGGTCCTTGAAGATCCACGCACCGTAGCCAGCGCCCTGAGGAATCCGTCGGGGGTCACACCCCTGACCCGCATCGCATCAGAAACCCTGTCGCCGGCTTCCAGCAACCCCAGGAACAGGTGTTCTCTGGCCACGTACTCGTCCTTCATCACCGTAGCCTTCTCCAGGGCGAGATTCAATACTTTTGCAAGGCCCTGGGAAAGCCTGGGATCTGAACCACCGCTGACTTTAGGAAGGGTCGAGAGAATACCGGATATGTCGTTCCTGAGACTCTGCCTGTCCACCTCGAGACTGTCGAGCACCCCCGACACCACGCTTTCCGGGTCGTCGAGAAGCACCGCGGCAAGGTGTGCCGTGGTTATTTCCGGATTACCCACCGTCATAGCCATCCTGCTTGCTTCCTGGACGGCTTCTCTTGATTTTATCGTAAATTTTTCGAAATTCATATCTCCTACTTTCTCCTTCCGGGTAAGCATGCATATATACTGCAGGGTTCAACGGATGGAAAGGGAACAACCGAAAAACCGATACGTACATATTCAACATGTTACGAAACGCAACCCGGGAAAACCCTCCCCGCAGGCCCACGGTATGGGCCGCCCGGACCTCCCCCCGCTTTACCTTTTCAAGCCCGTTTTGTAGTATCTCGCAGTCGTATTCCGGTGGTTTATTCAACCATGCACCGGAAAGGAAAAAGCGGAAGTAACCGGCGGAATCCCCGGTCGCCATGGAGAAGGGGAAAACCTCGTATCTTCCGGTGAGGAAGGACCGGCGGCGATCCACTCACTCAAAGCGGTCGAGAGTCGAAAACAGTATGTGGAAAAATAATGTCTGAATCGGGAAACCGGATGAATTCAGCGGTCCTGCTGAGTACCTCCGAACTGGTAATAAGGAAAGACTCTAGGAAACCCCTGGATCTTGCCCTCCTTTCCGGCTCCATGCTGGCGGCCCTCGGCGATGAAACCACGGTAGCGCCGGAACTTGGAAGAATTCTCGCGGGAAGGTCCGGGCCCGTTTCGGGCAGGATACTCCCGGGTGACGTGAGTACTATAAAGGAGAAAGCCGACCCTGGAATGACCGTGGGTTACGTACCCGGGGAAACCCGCTGGCCGAAGAGAATCAGCGTTCGTGCACACCTGGAACTGGCGGCCGCCGCCGCCGGATATCCCGTAAGGAAAACCACGGAGGCGGTGAACGGCATGCTCGAATGGTGTTCACTGGAAGATTCCGGCGAGCGGAGCGTGACGGGCCTGCCCCGGGAGAAGCAATACCTGGTATCGTTCGCGACGACCTGTATATCCGTCCCGAAGGTACTGGTCCTCCAGGGACCCTGCCCCACGGAAGTACATGAACTCCTTGAAGACCTCTGTGAGTACGGAAGCGCGGTGGTGGTATGCGTGCCCGGCATCGAACACATTCCCAGGGGTACCGACAGGGTTGCCGTTTGTGACGGAAGTGATGTCAGGAAAATTTTAAGGTTCGAGGAGCTGGCCGAAGCATCGTCGGCGCTCACGAGGTTGCGGGTGGGTTTCCTGCCCGCGCTGCCCAGGGAAGTTATGGAAAGCCTTACGGGGATCAGGAACATCATAGCGGTCGAGAAAGGCTACGAGTTTCTCTACGCAAGTCTGAGCCCCACGGTAACCAACCTGGTCAACCTGGCGCGTGCCAACTCCAGGAGCATAGTCTCACTGGAAGTCAGACCTCCAACCAATGCCGAACTCCTGGAATATTTAACCGGGAAAGAAGATACTGGAGAGGCGAACCTGTTTTGCGAAGAAGACCTGGATACTTCAGGGTAGCTGCGGCCGTGTCGGCGGCCATGCTTCGACACTCGGCCAGGAATCCCTTTCTGCCGTGGATTCTCCTGGCGGCCCCATTGACCGCCTGGATACTGGTGGGAAGAATGGAAATTCCTATCCATTCCTTCCTTGCATCCGCTTTTACGTGGTGCATACCGACGGCCCTGGTATCCGGATGGCTGGAATCAGCCGAGAGAGAAAGAATAGCCCTGATTATCCGCGGAACCCGGGCGGATTCCAAGTCCATGCATATACCCGAGATATTGTTTCCCCTGGCGGCGGGATCCGTACCCGCCATCTCCATGATACTTTCGTCGCCTCCCTCCGGAGGCATACCCTGGCAGCTATGGACAGTGATATTCTCCTCCTCCCTAACCGCCGTTTCGGCCTCCCTGCTGTTGGAACGTCATCTGGGGACCGGCGGATACCTGTTGAACCTCATGGGTTTCATGGCCCAGGCATCCCGTTCGTCATGGGCGGAATCGTGGATATTCCAGTTGCCGGTTCCACAGGGTTACACCCTCTGGACCCTGGAATGGAGCCGGGGAAGGGCGACCGCTTTACACGGCGACTTCTATGCCTTCTTTTCCGTCATCGCAGGCGTAGGCCTGACCGTACTCGCCGCCAAGATACTCAACGCGAGTCGCTGACTCTCCGGGAAGTCGATACCCAGGGCGACCCTTCAAGAAAATACCTCCACTTCAACTCCACTCCCTTGGTTATCCCCGTTCTGGAAGATACGGAAATCCCGGTATCTTTCCGCTCCCGAGGCACCATTATGCGCAGGTTGCCATCCAGTAATGACATACCGTTGAAGCTTTTGTCTATGCCCATGGCGCTGCATAACCTGCCGGGCCCCTTGCAAAGGAGTTCCACCCTGTCCGTTCCCCGGTGCTCCATCATCAGCCCGATTCCACTGATCGGTTGCAAAGCCCTGATCAGGACGGCCTGGCCGTCGCCGGCGGCACCGGTGGTCACGTTGAAACAGTGATGGATACCGTAAATCACGTAAACGTAGGCCCTCCCCCCTTCCCGGAACATGGGACGGTTCCTGTCCGTTTTCCCCCGGAACGAATGGCTGGCCGGATCACCCTCGGCATACGCCTCGGTCTCCACTACCATCCCCGACAGGACCCCTTGGGGGGTCTTTCGCACCAGCAGGCATCCAACGAGATCGGGAGCCACTTCCGTCGCATGCCTGAGGAAAAAGTTACGTGGCGGAATCACGAATCCTTCCAGTATGCACCTCCTGTTTGAATCACGGCGTTTATCGTAAATTATCCGGGATCCGGAATCAAGTGGCACTTTTGGAAAGGAAAGAGATGAAAGACTGCCCTTTCTGCAATCCAGATGAGGACAAGATCCTCTGGAAGGACGACAACGTCTACGTCATAAGGGATATATATCCGGCATCCCCGTCGCATACACTCGTTATACCGTTCAGGCATTTCGCCAGTATCTTCGCCGCCACGCGCGAAGAATTGGAATCCATAACCGCGGCCCTGCGATTCCGGAAGCTGCAGCTCGAACGATCGCTTGCCGCCGACGGTTACAATATCGGTGTCAATGACGGTACCGCCGCCGGACAGACGATACCTCACGTGCACGTACACCTCATACCCAGGTTCGAAAGGGACGTGGATGATCCCAGGGGAGGCATCAGGGGAGTGATTCCGGAAAGGAGAACCTACCCGGTTTGATCCTGCCGGTCAGTACCTGATCGTGTAGTGCAACTCAATGGTCGGTTCCAGATTGCCGTGGATAGCGGTTCTCGAAGAACCAGCCACATAGAAATCCGATCCGAAAAGATACTGCGCACTCACTGTGCCCGGATCTCCGGAGAACACATCGTCCTTGTATGATACGTAAAGATTCGGCATTACATACTTCCCCACGTTGAGCACCAGGCTGGTGGTGTCGGAAAGAAACTCGGGGTCAATTTCGAAGGTATCCAGGCCCACCTCGTGCCTGATGTTTCTGGCCAGAAGGCCGCCGAGCATCGTCTGCGCCACGTTACCCACTTCGGATCTTATAGCCGATGAGTTCATTTGCTGCATCTCTCCGTAAGTCAACCCGGTGGCCAGCAGTGTGAACACGTCTTCCTGGGCTATCGAGCCGTCGGGTCCGGAACCTTCAAGAGTTATCTCCGGATTCTTGGCGTCACCTCGTATGTACACGACTATGGTATACTCCTGGTGGGTCATGGCGCTCCTGATGCGGGTCGAGGCTTCCACGTCCAATTGCATCGACGGAGGATCCCCCTGTATCACGTGCACGGTTCCCCTGGTTATCCGGAAATCCCTCTGCAGCAGGGTTATACTCCCCCTAACCACCGACACGGTACCGTTAACCGTGGGTTTCCGTTCCAGGGTGAATATCCTGAGCTTCATCGCCATCTCTATGTCGGCGAAATTCGTTCTGAACCACATGTCCCCGGTTCCCACCACGTCTATCGACAAATCGAACGGCATCTCGCCGGAACCGCCCTCCCCCGGGGCCGAGACAGGCTGGGGAATACCCACCACTCCCTCGTGCAGCACCAGCTTGCCCGAGAGAAGCGGGCGGTCTTCGAACCCGCACCCCTCGGAACGGAGATTCCCGGAACACACCACCACCCCGATGCCGGGTATCGCCATTTTCATGTCGTTCATGGTCATACGTATCCTGTAGTCACCCACTTCCATGGGCATCAAGCCTCTCACCCGGGCTCTCCAGTCACAGGAGAAGTTTCCCGTATCCACGCTCCCGGCCCCTAGAGTGAACCTCGTGTTGTACTTATTCGTTGAAGAATCCGGATAGTTCAGGTAAAAGTTGATGTTGGGGAGTTCTATTCCCAGGATCGTCACGTACAGTCTTGCTATTCTCGCCGATGCCTGGATCTGGAACGGATCGGCGGCGGACCTGTCGTACTCGGCTCTTGCGGAAACACTGGCTCCTATGGTACGCATCGGTAACGGAAGCAGGTAGAAGAGCCAGTCTCCTATGTCATTGATTTCCAGTTCCAGCCATTCCACCCGGTCACGAAGTTCCGCAAGTCCGCCCGCAGTCCATACATCCCTGATCTTCATCCGGAGTCCGGACCTCATGCCGTCGTGCCATACGTAAATTCCGTCTATGAACAACAGGTTTTCGGTGGAAGAAACACCCACGGTCAGACTGTCCATGGAGAACCTGCCGTATGTCGGCGAAACGATATCGCCTTGCAGCACTCCCTCCACCTTCCCTCCCTTACCGGAAAAGGAAAGTGTGAAGTCACCCACGCCGGACATCTCTGCGGACAAACCCAGAACCGCTCTCATCGACGCAAGGTCGAGTTTTCCCACGTGGGCCGTGCAGGAAAAATCGTCACCGTCCATCATTCCCGACACACTCACGACCCCCACGGGCGGATCGATCCAGAGAGTATCCAGGATCACCAGTCCTTCGGTGGTCCGTACCCTTACGAAACCATCGTTCACCAGTTTGAGCTTGGAATGCACAAAGTCGAGATCACTCACCTCGACAATCGTAGTATCCCCGAAGCGTACGTTTCCGACTGCGGAGTACGACTTTCCGCCGGGACCTTTAAACACGAGTTCGTCCACGAACAGTCCACCTCGTTCGAACCTGGCCCTGGAATATGACGAAAAGGCCATGGAAGCGGTTCTCAGGCTGTCGAGAAAGAGTTCGACTTCCGCTGTCATTCCTCCCGACCATGAACCTGAGAGATTTATCGCGGCAAAAGCGGAATCCACGAACATTTCCCCCAGGGTCACACACGTCGCCGCGGTGGTTCCACGGAAACTCAATACTTCCGGCCGGCTGCCCTCCGGACCATCGGCGGTCAATTCGAACTCTCCTTCAAGTGAAACCCTGTCCAGGGACAGGGCCCCTTCCCGCAGATTCCGGGCCACCACCGTTCCACCGGCATTCATCCGGTACGGTCCTCCCGTACCGTTCACCTCGAAATCCACCGACGAAAATTCAGGAAGGCCTATGTCATCTCCCAGGACGGCGAGCACGCTTCCGTCAACGGTTCCATTCATGGCCAGTTTCCACGATTCGGGAACCATACTCTCTCCAAGCATGCAATCGGCTGCGATCCCGAGGTGGCCGGCTCCAATCTCCGCCGATCCCTCCAGGTGAACTTTCTTCCCGCGGAGCACCGCCGTAAACCTGGATTCTCCCAGGTCAAGGCCGCGGGTTTCCATTCCCGAAAGTTCCAGGACGGCCCGACCCTCCGCGATATCGGTTTCCGATCCTTTAAGATCCAGTTGCATCCCTCCGTGCAATACCACGGGGTCCATTCCGGTAGCAAAACGGGATACGTTCAATTCCTGCATCGTAACCCGCGCAGACACCCTCCAATCCGTTTCAGGAAACGATACGTCCCCGTTAACGTTCACCGAGGCGCCCGGAACGGCCACCAGGAGATTGCGAACCGAGATCCCGTCAAATCCGGCGATCAACGAATCGGCTTCGAACGACGCCCGGTACCCGGCCATGTCGATCTCTCCTCCGGATGCGGCAATCGACAACCTGATATCCGGCAGTTTCCCGTACACCCTTCCCCGAAAGCCGCCGGAAACGGATAGCGGCACTGCGGAATCGAAGTAATTCCCTTCTCCCTCCAGAAAAACATCCAGGAATTCGTCGTCTCCATCCAGGGTACCCGCCAGGGTACATCCGCCGTTCCGGGTCGATGCGGTGAAACCCCGGCTGGAAACCACGCCCCGTTCCATCTCCAGGTGCCCGCAACCCGAAACGGTTCCAAAATCCGGAAGGAAAACGGCTGCGGAGTCCACTTTCAGCTCCACGCCGCCGTTCCTGTGCACGGAACAGTCGAGGTACATGGAACCCAGAATCTCGACGCCGTCCACTATCCTGCCGTACTCCAGCAAAAGCCTGTCCGTCGAAACCACTATTCCCCCGTCGATGTCATCAAGGATTTCCGCCAGTGGTACGGGCCCGCCGTCGGTGGAATCCCGTGGCGGAATCCCGATGAAGAGTTCTTCCACCGCCACTTCGTCCACGTGCCCTTTCAGAAGGTACCCGGGCACTCCTCCCCTGATCTCCGCCCCGGTGATCCTGACCACCAGCCCGTAGGCATCGGTCACCAGGACGGTGTCCACTTTCGTCATTCTGAATAGATCGGTCCTGAGCCCCGCGAACCTAACGGTGGTGAGTTCGTCGGAAATCACGGCCGACAAGATCTTTCCGGGAATGTCACCCAGCAATCCGGCCGCAAGAAGCACATAGAAGGTGAGCAACATTACGGCCAGGCCCAGGACGACCACTCCCGCAGCTCTGCGCATTCTCCCGGCCCTAGAAGACATGTCCCAGTCCCACGTAAATCCTGCCCCTCCTGAGGGAATTCCTCCAGGTGGGAGCAAAACCGTAATCCAGTCTGAACGGGCCGAAAACCGTATGGTAACGCAGGCCTACCCCCGTGCCGAAACCGGCGGAATCCAGGTCTACTTCGTCCAGATATTTCCAAACTCCGCCCGCATCCGTGAAAAGCACTACTCCGAAATTCCCGACTATCCTGGTCCTGATCTCAAAATTTCCGAGAACCTGTACCCTTCCCCCTATGGGATTTCCCTCGTCGTCCTCCGGTCCCAGCGAGTTGAAAGGGTATCCCCTCACCGATGTTCCGCCACCGAGGAAAAACCTGTCGTCTGGCGGAACCGCTATGTCATCACCGTAAGGAAAAGCACCGCCACACCCGATACGTCCCGCCAAGACCAATCCGTCCCCGGGAGAAAAGAACAACCTGGATTCCGCTCTCAACCTGTAATAATCGTTACCGCCCAGTATTCCTCCGGACAACTTGACACTTCCCATAAGCCAGTGACCCGATTCGGGATCCAGGAGAGGTCCGCGGGTATCGTGAACCATGGACGCGACAACGCTCGAAGTAGTGCGCCAGTCGAACGATGTGAAACCGCTGCCGGTCCACTCGTTGTACTTTTCATACTCCAGGCTGTAACCGGTAGAGAAATGCAGCTTCTCCGACAGATCCCTGGCGAAAGTGGAGGTAAGGGAATAACTCTTTTGTCTGACCCCCGGAGTCCGGAAGAACAGGTATCCCAGTTTCAGCTGCCACTTCCATCTGGAGGAAAACAACCACGGTTCTTCGTATACCACCTGCGGTTCGAACTGACGGCCTTCCCGGGAACCCACGTACTCCATGGCGTACAACCCTATGGAGAGCCTCTGGTTGTTTCCCATTATGTTCGGATGCATCCAGGTGACGCTTCCGAAAACCGCCGACGGAGACATGTATCCGGAAACGAAATCCACCCGTCTGTAGCTTTTTTCGGAAACAAACATTTTAAGGTCCACCACGGTACTGTCCCCCGGCCGGGGGCTGTATTCGAATCTGACGTCACGAAACAGACCCAGTCCGTAAACGTTGGAAATGGAACGTCTCAGGAGTTCCATGTTCATCACATCACCGGGCTGCACCAGCAGCTCCCTTGTTACCACTTTGCGTCTCACGGTTTGCAGGCCTTCCACGTCCAGTGAACCAAGGAAGGCCCGTACGTTCTCTCTGACACTGCATACCACCGCCCGAAACCCGGTACCGTCTCCCCGGGAATCGAGTTCGCCCAGTTTCACAGCAACATCGGCGTAGATGTACCCGGCCTCGCCGTATAGTCGGATCACCGCATTCTTAAAAGCGGCGGTGTCTCCGGGAGTAATCGGTTCACCGGGAGCACCCGGGTACAGGGAGGCCAGCGTATCCGCATCGAAAACGGTCACTCCGTCAAACACCAAGCCCGACAACAAACTCTTGTCACCGGGTTCAACCTTTATTCTCACAACGTTGATCTCGTCGGTCCACAGGGGCCACTGGACATCGACTTCCGCGTCCAGGTAGCCCCTCGCCCTCATATTCGCAAGTATCCCGTCCCTGACCTGGATCGGAGTTATCGACAGGAGTGAAGCCCCGGGTTCAAGCCCTGTTCCATCCAGGAGTTCATCGACCGGAATGAGAATGGAGCCGGATACGTGGATGGAATCCACTTCGGGTTCCAGCATCTCCGCCAACGAACCGGTCGTTGCCGCAAGGAGAACCAGGAATGGAGAAAACACGGGGAAATATCGAATCAACCGAACTATGCCGTTTCCTTTCAGGTGAACTGTCCCCGGGTGAGCACACCCGCCATACGGATACTCGAAAATATACGACGGAGTATGTATAGTTGCTATCGTACCGCAACCATGAAAGGACGCGAATCACGAAAAAGACACTCCTGGCCGTGGGGGGAACCGACCCGAGCGGGGGCGCCGGGTTGCCTGCGGACATCAAGACCGCTTTCATCCTGGGAGTCCACGCATGCCCGGTGGTCTGCGCTGTAACCATCCAGGACAGCGGCCGGGTATCTTCCTGGACCGCCCTGAACGGCAGACTCCTTGAAGATCAGGTCGCGGCCGTACTTGACGACGGACCCGTTTCCGCAGTGAAATCCGGCATGCTGGGCAGTTCCGAAAACTGTTCCGTTCTGGCCCACCTTCTGGAGAGCACGGACTATTCGCCCCCGTATGTCCTGGATCCGGTGGCCGCATCGGGTTCCGGCACCCCGTTACTGGAAGGGAACGCCCTGGACACGATGATACGCAGGCTGTTCCCCCTGGCCGCCCTGGTTACTCCCAACATTCACGAAGCGGAATCCATTTCGGGAGTGAGACCGGTGAACGACCCGGACTCCATGGAGAAAGCGGGAAGAATCATCCTTGGCATGGGAGCAGGCGCCGTCCTGGTGAAAGGCGGACACCTGTCGGGAGATCCCTGCGATATTCTTGTCACCCCCGACGGTGTTGAAATATTCCGGGGCGGTCGAATCACCGGGGACGCCGTTCACGGTACCGGCTGCACCCTGGCCAGTGCATGCGCCTCTATGTTGGCGCTGGGTTTCTCCCTGGAAGATGCCGTGAAGGGCGCTAAGATATTGACGGAACGAGTAATTTCCAGACGATTCAAAAGAAAGAACGGATTCCTGCCCGGGCACGGTCCCGACATAGGTCCCCTGCCATCGAATTCGAATCCCGCGGCATTCTACCTGCCTCCCGCCTACTGTTCTTCATGCGGCAATCCCATGACCGCCACCGGAACCGGCCCCGGTGCACGCCTGTTTTGTACAAACTGCGGTTTCGTGCATTACAGGAATCCTCTTCCAGCCGTCACCCTGATCGTCCGAAGAAACGACGAAGTTCTCCTGGTGCGGCGAGCCGACCCCCCCGCCAAGGGAGAACTGTGCTTCCCCGGGGGATTCATGGAAACGGGCGAGACCCCGTTGGAATGCGGTAAGAGAGAACTGGAAGAGGAAACCGGGCTCACGGCGGAAAGGTACGGATTGTTCGATATTGAGATCGATTCTACGCCATACGGTGGTATACTGTTGATAGTCTTGGAGGTGTATGAATGGAAAGGAACACCGGCGCCCGGTGATGATGCATCGGAGGTCCTGTTCGTCGCTCCGGATGAAATCGACGGACTGGCGTTCAAGGCTCATGAACGCCTGGCGGAAAAACTCGGAAGGCTATCCTAAGCCAGATCCTCCAACGTCTTCTCCAGGGCCTCCTTGTCATGGGTGCCGTAAACCCTGACATCACGCTCGCGTTTCATAAGTCCCTGGAGCACCCGGCCCGGCCCCACCTCGACGAAAGTATCAAAACCGCTGTCCAGGAGTTTCCCGATGGATGCCGCCCACAGAACCGGAGAAGTCACCTGTTCCTTGAGGAGCCGTTTCGCCTCGTCTCCGCTTCTTATGAGATCAGCGGTAACGTTGGAAACCACCGGTATTTCGGGCTCGTAGAACCCGGCATCGTCCAGAGCGCTTTCCAGACCGTTGGCCGCATCCTTCATGAGCATGGAATGCCAAGCTCCGGACACATCCAATGGGATCACGCGTCTCGCGCCCATCTTCTTGCACAACTCACCGGCCTTTTCCAGGGCGCTTTTGGCTCCCGATATGACGACCTGGCCCGGGGAATTCACGTTCGCCACCCCGACGGGACCCTTGGCGGAAGCTTCCTCCACGCATTTTCCCACGGCTTCCATATCCATTCCGATTATGGCCAGCATCCCCCCGGGATGACGGTTGGCGCATTCCTGCATCAATTCACCCCTGATACGGGTCAACTTGGCGGCTATCTCGGGAAGCAACACCCCGGCGGTCACCAGGGCGGAGTATTCCCCCAGACTGTGCCCGGCAGTACCTTCCGGTTTCACGCCGGCGGCTACCAACACGTTCATGGTCGCCAAGCTGACCATGGTTATCGCCGGCTGAACATTGTCGGTCCTGGTGAGAAGTTCCGGGGGTCCTTCAGCGATAATCCGGCTCAGCTTGTGTACTCCCGTCATTTCATCGATTCTCTCGAGAAAATCCACTGCGTCGGGATAATCCCACAGGAACCCGTCCATACCAACACTCTGCGATGCCTGCCCGGGGAAAAGAAATGCCAGCCTTCCCATCGTATCCTCCTAGGTGGGGGGTAACAATTCAAGAAATCCTAAAAAAACGTTCGAAACCAACGCAACCCCGCATAACACCTCATTCACCCAGCCTGGGCCGCTGCCCGGCCAGGACCAGGAGCCTCGCCTCGTCCACCAGGCACGCCACTTTCGCAGAGGTGACCGACGCCTCGGCCGAAGCCACCGCGGCCTGGGCATCCAGGAGATCCAAGAGCGACAAACCGCCGAGATCATAACTCATGGCGGAAAGTCTCAACCGCTCCTCCGCCTGTTCCAGGACCAGGCGTGACTGTTCCCATCGCTTTATGGATGCCACGAGCCGTTGCCGGGCCGTGTCCAGCGAACTCTCCATGGAGTCCAGCAACTGCCGGCGGGCAGCCTCCCGCCTCAGAACCGACGCTCTGGCGGACTGAATGATACTTTCCCTGTTGAATCCGTCAAACAGTATCCATTGCAAGGAAAGGGAGACGTGCCAGGAATCCTTGTCGGAAAAATCACGGAAATCCGGTTCGTCATTGCTCCATCTCCAGCTTCCCGAGGCGTTCAGCGAGGGCAGGTAACTTCTCTCCGCGGCATCCAGGAAACAACGCGCCGCCTCCAGGCGCTTTTCGGAAGCCGCGAGAGACTTGTTTCCGTACGGATCCGCTTCGAATTCCATAGCGGTCTCCAGGGAAACCGGCATGAGGACCGCCCGGGTATCGACCCCGTACCTGGAACCGGTGACGCCGGCCGCCCTGTAGAGTTCCGAATAGGCGCCGGACACGGCCTGAAACCTTCTCAGTACCTCGAGACTGTCGGAACCGGCCTGGACCCTGGCCTGCACGAGTTCCAATCCCGTGGCACCTCCCATATCGTAGAGCGTACTGATCCTGGACAGTTGTTTACCGCTCCTGGCCAGGGCTCTCCTCGCCGACTTCAGCAGGTCCACCGCCTCGATCACTCCGTAATATGCTTCCACGATCTCCAGGGTCAGGTCCCGGAGAACCTGTTCCCTGTCGTAAAGGGCCGCTTCGTAAGATCTGCGGCTGCCATGCATGCGAAGCCAGCTGCTTCCACCCGTGGCAAGTATCTCCTGGGAAACATTCGCCGAGAGGGACCAGTTGGAATTATCCGTATCGGTGTACCCCCCGGTCATATCCGGGACGGAACCCCAGTCGTGACCCGCCGTCGATCTCAAGGTCAGGGTCGGCCACAGGAAGGATTCCGACGAAAGAAGCGAGGCCTTGGAAGTCATGAGATCGGCGTCGGCAAGATCAACACGGGGTGAATTTTCCATGGCCAGAATCACCCAGCCCGACAAATCGACGAAAACGGTGTCTTCCACGGATGACGAAACGACGGACGTGGCGACCATAAACAGGAGTACACTACCCATGTCAGCTCCTTCGAATCACTTACGTACCGGCAGTCATAAGCGCCGGCATCGAAACAACAAGTATTCCCGCCAGATAGATGGAGAATACCAATCTCGTTCCCCATCCTCTATTCCTGCCCATCATGGCGGAAAGCCCGGTACCCCAGAGAGACAGGGACACCACTGATGGGATGTCTATGTTTTCCAGTAATCTATAAATAAAAATACGAAACATCCCGGGTTCCGCAGTACCCACTGGAACAAGAACGGAAAGGTTCGGTCGTATTCCCGGAGGCGCTCCCACCATCTTAAGCAAAAGGATCACGGCGGTCGCGGACAACATGTAGGAAGCCTGGGCGAGAAATGATGACGAAAGGTACCATCGCAGTTCTCCCACCTTTTTACCTTCCACGGCGTAAGCCACCCCGAAAGCGGCCAGACCGGCTGTCACACCCACCATAACCCGATCCACCAACCTGGCCACGGGCAGACTTTCGGCGATCCTCTTCAGCCCGTTCAATTCCACCGATACCAGGCTGTTGGCTTCGGCGGCATTCATGCCTTCCGACGTCAACCACTCCAAGCGTTCCTTCCTCAAGACATTTTCAACTTCGCGCCAATCCACCAGCAGCCCCGGGATATAGCTGCAGATCGCCACAACGAGAAGAGCAGGCAGCATTACCGTCGCCCAGTCTGAATCCGGAAGAAGCCTGTAAGCCTCCGCAGGTCTCCGGAACTGGGTAAAAACGGCAAGGACGGAAACAAGCGTCTTCCCGGTCAATTTCCGCTCCTCTCAGCGATCGCCCGACGATAAACCTCCTCGTAAGCCGGCACCCTGTTTTCCCAGGAGTTGTCCACCGTCATACACATATTTACGAGCCGGGGCCATCTCTTCCGGTTGCGGAAAGCGTTTATCGCCCTGTCCAGGGCAACGGACAACGAATCGACATCCGGAGTTTCGAATACGAATCCCCATCCGCCGTCGGATACGTCCGTCACAGTATCGGCCAATCCCCCGGTTCTCCTCACCAGCGGCACCGATCCGTACCTCATACCAATCATCTGGGCGAGGCCGCAGGGTTCGAACCTGCTGGGCATCACGAGAATGTCACACCCGGCGAAAATCCTCCTGGCCATCGATTCGTCGAATCTCAGCATCACCGACACCTTTCCCGGGAACTTTTCGGCCAGAGCCGTCAACCGCTCTTCCATATCCGGGTCGCCGGTTCCCAATACCACCAAACCGGCCCCCTCATCCACCACATGATCCACCAGGGGGAAAAGAAGGTCGATACCCTTCTGAAATGTAAGCCTGGAAACCACGCCCAGGACCGGACCTTCAACGTCGAGCCCGGCGGCTTCCCGCAGAGCCTTGCCGCACTTTTTCCTGCCTGAAATCGATCCGGCGGAGAAACGGGCGGCGATCTCGGGATCCGAAGAAGGATCCCATACGACATAGTCGATACCGTTCAATATGCCCGTAAGCTTCCCGGAAATCCTGCCTATCACACCTTCCAGGCCCTCACCGAACTCCACGGTCTCCATTTCCCTTGCGTAGGTGGGACTTACCGTGGTAACCCTGCGGGAGAAAACCAAGCCTCCCTTGATGAAACTGAAATCTCCGTGAAATTCCAGGGCTTCCATGGTGTACAGGTCCCACGGAAGAAAGGTGGCTGCGTAGTCATCCCTGGGAAACACACCCTTGAAATGGAGGTTATGGACAGTAAACACCGAGGCCGGTTTCCGGTTGTTCCTGAGATAAACCGGTACCAGCCCGGTCTGCCAGTCATGGCAGTGCATGATGTCGAAATCGAACCCGGTAAATCCCGACATGGCCGCTACGGCTCTGGCGAAAAAAGCGAACCTGGCCGCATTGTCGTCATACGCCGACGCCGGATCGGGTCCGTAGATGCCTCGGCCGGTGAAGTACTCGTCGCTGGCCACGAAGTAAACCGGGTAGCCGCCTACCGGATGAGTCGTTCCGGCCACTCCGAAGTTCTCTCCGGCCATGGTCCTGAAATCACCATCCAGCCACTCCAGGCTACCGGGCACCTCTATACAACCATAAAACGGCATCACGAGAGATACCTCGTGCCCCCTCCCCGCCAAGGCCGTCGGCAGGGACCCGATGACATCGGCAAGACCTCCGGTGGCTGCGAAAGGATACGCCTCGGATGCGGCGAAAAATATCTTCATTACGACTTTTTCTCTCTTCCGGTGACGGTCCTCTCCGGGAAACCCGAATGTCCCGGAATTTCCGACTTCAGGTCTCCGCGCATCCCGGTTTCGATCTCCGGAGTTCGACATAAGCGATGCATCCCAATCCCTTCCCCCTGCCTATGTCGCCCAGGGAATTCGTGGTGGTACCCTTCACCCATATCCTGTCCGGGGGTATCCTGAGAATTTCGGCCATTCTACGGATAACCTCGTTCCTCATCGGGGAGATCCTGGGTTCATCAGCCACCACGGTCACATCGAGCTGGCGCACCCACCATCCATCATTCCCGACCATGTCCGCCACATGCTCCAGTAAGACCGAGCTGTCCGCATCTTTCCATCGTATCCCGCCGGGGGGAAAATGCACGCCCACGTCACCGAGTCTCGACGCCGACAACAGGGCGTCGATCACGGCGTGAAGAACCGCATCACCGTCGGAATGCCCCGCGAGTCCACGTTCGGAACGTATCCTGCAACCCCCGAGCACCAGCGGAACGTCGTCGTCGAAGGGATGAAAATCCAGACCGAGACCGCTCCTGGATTCCGTACGAGACGCCGCCAGACTTTCCAGGATCAGGTGATCCCCCGGGGACGTGATCTTGATGTTGAGGGGATCTCCCGGGACGGCCAGCACTTCCCTGCCCGCCTCCTCCATGGCCATGCTTTCGTCGGTAACGTCACCCGCGCTTTCCAACACCGCGATAAGTTCTTTCCGCCTGAAACCCTGGGGGGTCTGGCTCAGTCTCAGCCATTCTCTGGGAACGGTCTCCTCGATAACCGATCTTCCCGAAACCGTCTTGATCGTATCTCGCACCGGAATTACCGGGATTGCGGCACCTACGGCTACGGTTCCTTGCATAACCCTTTCTATGAGTCCTCCGCTGACCATGGGCCTGGCGGCGTCATGAACCAGGACGAACTCGGAACCTTCCGCGGCGATAACACCGGAGAACACCGAGTCCTGCCTCCTGGCTCCGCCCGGGACGACCACCACTCCTGAGGGAGGTGTCCAGAAATATGCCGGAGCATCGCCGCCGTACGGAGGGGTCACTACCACGATCCGGTCCACGGCGGGTATCGCCCTGAAGGCGTCCACCGACCAGTCGATCACTTTCCTGCCTGCAAGCTCGACGAACTGCTTGGGTACTGCCGAACCGAACCTTTTTCCGGAGCCGGCTGCCACTATGACCGCGGTCCAACCACCGGCCATTCTCAGCCTTTCGTCCCTTCATTCTCCTTCTTGAGCCTGGCGAAAACCATGGTACCGCCTGAAGATCTGAAAGTGGTATGGGCCTCCACGGTTACCATATCACCTACGAAATCCTCGGCATCCTCCACCACGACCATGGTGCCGTCTTCCGTGAATCCAACGGCCTGCCTGGGATTCCTGCCCCTGCGAAGCAGCTTCAGAGAGATAACCTCTCCGGGAAGTATCACCGGCCTGGCGGCGGGACCTACTTCCGCGAGATTTATCACGTGGCCGCCCTCTTTCATCGCCACGTCCACCAGTTCCGCGTCATTGCTTATGAGGGACGCTTTCTCTTTCCTGAGGAACTCCAGTATTCTGAAACGTTCCCTGTCGGCCTTGCCGAAATCCCTGAATTCGATTCCCCCCGAATCGCCGGCCGCTTCCTCCAACCTCTCCAGGGTCTCAAGACCGCGCTTGCCTCTTCCCCTTTCGATGATATCACCGGACTCGATCATTTCCGTCAGGCGGGTCTTCATGTTCGAAGCGACTATGAACGGACCCCTCACCAGGCCGGCCAAGACCAGGTCCGCTATCCTGCCGTCTATCATGGCGGAAATATCCACCACCATCGGCATGGCGGAGACCGTTTCCGTTTCTTCACGTACCTTGAGAAGCCCGGTCTTCTTCCCCTTTATGTAAGCCACGTGGGCAAATACGTAAGAGAGGGCGAAAGGAATCATTACGAGGGGAGTGACATTTCCGGCATCCCGGGAAACCCCGGCGAGCCTCAACGCGGTAAGTACGAGTATACCGGCCACCAGTCCTATGAC
>JAMOUX010000016.1 GCA_027067855.1 Candidatus Fermentibacteraceae bacterium | reverse complement strand
CTGGCGGAGGGCTCGAAACCGTTCATGGGAATCCCTTTCGTTATATTGCGCAGGTGATCATTGAAAATACAACCCGGCCGCCTGATATGAAAGATCTTTGATGAGAATACTCGTTACGATAAACTGTCCTGGAGTGGATGCTTCGGCGGAAGGCGGACTCGCCTTGGCTAAGATGCTGTCGGACAGGGGGCACGGGGTGCTGGTGCAGTGCCGTCCGGGGGGAGACGTGGATGAAAGGGCCGGTGAATGGGGCCTGGAAACCACGGGTCCGTACCTGGGCAAGTCGGCGTTCCTGCGAGGCGTCGTTCCGTTTTCATCGCTCCTGGACAGGTTTTCTCCGGACGTGGTGTGCGCCACCAGGGCGGAAGGCCAGACGGCGTGTGCCCTGGCGGCTCCGTACATTCCCCTGGTGAGGATAAGGTGCGACATAAGGAAACCGTCCTCCGGACGGCTGTGGAGGCTGGTGGACGGCAGAACCCGGCTGGTGGTCTTTCCGTCCCCTTTTATGCTCCGGCGCGGGTACCGGGGAGAGCGGAGCGGTCCGGTGGCCGTGGTGCCTCACCCGGTCGATACAAGACGGTTCAGGCCCGCCGCCGGCTTACGGAAAAGGAATCCGGTGCTGGTTTCCCTGGCCAGGTTGAGTCCGGTGAAAGGGCACAGGACGCTGATAAGAGCGTTGGCTCTTTTACCGGAAGAGGTTACCGCGGTCATAGCCGGTCCCCCCAGTCAGCAGACCCCCCGTGAACTCATGGACTTTGCAGGGAACCTGGGGGTGGCGGACAGGCTGGAGTTGCCCGGAAGGGTGGAGGATCCGCGTATCGTGTTGGAACGGGGCAGGATCGGAATCGTCACGAGCCTCGGGAGCGAGGTTGTCTCCAGGGCCGGTATGGAAATGATGAGCAGCGGCCTCCCGTTGTTGGCCGCGGCTACCAACGGGTTGCTCGACCTAGTTGAGGACGGAAAGACCGGGATGCTGCATTCCCCGGGGAATCACGAGCAACTGGCGGCCCAGGCGCTCCATCTTCTCGAAAATCCTTCCCTGGCTGAAACTCTCGGAAGAAACGCCGGGAGACGCATGGTGGAAAAATACGGCTACGATACCGTCGCGGAGACTTGGGAAGGGATACTTGCGGCGGTCGCCGCCGGGGAACAGATTGATCCTTTGCGGGTATCACGTGTAAAAGGGGAAGGCGGGTGATCGCCATGATCTATCTGGTGCTGTTACAGGTTCTCGTGGCGCAGGCGGCGCTCCCGGTGGATTCCACGGGCCCGGACTACTCGCCCAGGTACGTGATCAACAATGCTTTCGGTCCGGGGGAGAGGCTGGAATTCAGCGTCGAGTACGGAATAATAAAGGCCGGCACCGCGATAATGTCCGTTTCCGGTCCCGAACGTTACCAGGGTTACCTCGTATACAGAATAACCGCCACGGCAAGATCGAACCCGGCTTTCAGTACTTTCTTCGAGGTTGAGGACGTCAACGAGTCGCTCCTCGATGTGGTCCAGCTTCATACCCACAGGTTTTTCAAGAATCTCCACGAGGGTAACTACCGTTACAGCGAGGAGGTCCTGTTCGATCAGGACGCCGGAACCGTTTTCTATCCCCAGGAAAGCGATTCGTCCCTGCGAAGCATGAAAATTCCTCCGCATGCCCTGGATGTTCTCGGCGCCCTGTACTTCGCCAGGACGCTGCCCCTGGAAGTCGGGGAGACGTACCGCATCGACTGCCATATAGACAACGACAATTATCCCCTGGAGGTCACCGTCGATCGCAGGGAGAAGATCAGGGTTCCCGCCGGAGAGTTCGACTGCGTGCTTGTGCGGCCGGGCCTCAGGTCCCAGGGGCTGTTCGACCGGCAGGGAGAGATATGGGTATGGCTTACCGACGATGAGAGACACGTTCCCGTGCTCATGCGAAGCGCCATAGTAATAGGTGAGATAGTCTGCGTCCTGGAGGATTACACGCCGGGGCCGCCCCTGGCGGTGGAGAACCCGGGTTTCGAAGTCTGCGATCCCCCGGGGCCGTGACCGGAGTGGACTTGCCGGAACGCATGGTGAACGAGGCCGACGCCCTTCTTGCCGGCCACGGCATAACCGTTCTGTCCAGGAAAAGGCTGGTGAACGGAATCAGGGTGGAGTACCGCCGGGGAAATTCCGTTTGCGGCATCAACTACTACTATTCCTCGAAAAAAGGATTTTCCGTGATTCCGGCGGGCGGGGACGCCGCCCTCGCC
>JAMOUX010000015.1 GCA_027067855.1 Candidatus Fermentibacteraceae bacterium | reverse complement strand
GGTCTTAGGATCGCGGCTCCATTGAAGCCCCACAGTAGCACAGAAGGTCTCCCCAGAATGTCCTGGTTTCCGCGGTCTTAGGATCGCGGCTCCATTGAAGCCGCTCCGCAGCGTGCGCCTCCGCCTTCTCGCGGATGCTGTTTCCGCGGTCTTAGGATCGCGGCTCCATTGAAGCAGTCGATCACTACCCGGCATCTAGAAGCGGGATGATCGTTTCCGCGGTCTTAGGATCGCGGCTCCATTGAAGCGACCCTGCGCGCCTGAGCCTGCTCCCGCACATAGGCGTTTCCGCGGTCTTAGGATCGCGGCTCCATTGAAGCTTCATAGGGCGCCTCCAGCAGGGGGGGCGACTGTCTGGGTTTCCGCGGTCTTAGGATCGCGGCTCCATTGAAGCGCTCCGTCCCACGTCGCGGCGGTATCCTCGACGAGGGAGTTTCCGCGGTCTTAGGATCGCGGCTCCATTGAAGCACCGTGGCGAAAACGGCATAGAGTTTTCGCAACTGCGTTTCCGCGGTCTTAGGATCGCGGCTCCATTGAAGCGTGGAAGCGTCGCCCGCTGCATAGCACTCGGCAGCTCGGTTTCCGCGGTCTTAGGATCGCGGCTCCATTGAAGCGAGAACGTTTCCCGGATGACCTCGTTCGCCTTCGCGGGTTTCCGCGGTCTTAGGATCGCGGCTCCATTGAAGCGAGGTACTGCCCGAGCTGCAGCCGCGAATACGCCTCGGGTTTCCGCGGTCTTAGGATCGCGGCTCCATTGAAGCCGGGAAAGAAAACATGAAGCCTTTAACCTTTAATCTAGTTTCCGCGGTCTTAGGATCGCGGCTCCATTGAAGCTCAACGGGCCTTTTCTGTTTCCTGTATTTTTCATAGCGTTTCCGCGGTCTTAGGATCGCGGCTCCATTGAAGCGCCTGTTGGGAGCGGATGATCCTACTCTGTTCGGCGCGTTTCCGCGGTCTTAGGATCGCGGCTCCATTGAAGCGAGGTGAGCTATCGGCCGGGTGGGCGCTATCACGTTCGTTTCCGCGGTCTTAGGATCGCGGCTCCATTGAAGCAAGGTTGATGTTTGTTATAAACTGTACCTTGAAGAAACCGTTTCCGCGGTCTTAGGATCGCGGCTCCATTGAAGCCGCACACGCGCCACATGCTCCCCCACGTAGGCACGCGTTTCCGCGGTCTTAGGATCGCGGCTCCATTGAAGCCTCGCTCCCCGGGATGGCCCAGAGGGCCTCTATGGCGTTTCCGCGGTCTTAGGATCGCGGCTCCATTGAAGCCTCCGATAGCAGTACTGAACGAGAGACGCACAGTCGTTTCCGCGGTCTTAGGATCGCGGCTCCATGCATTTCCAGATTTTTCCTGTATTTATTTACGGCCCGATGACGGTGGACGGTTTTCCTTCAGGCGGGCGATATGGAGGGGATTCGTTGTATCCGGTCACGGCTGTGTAGTATCGTAACACGGTCGGCAGCGTCAGGAAAGCCGGTGAGAATCCGGCACGGCCCCGCCGCTGTAACCGGGAACGAAACCGAACAGGCCATTGCTTATTTATAAAAGGCGAGAAGGCTCGGGATTAGGTAGCCCGGAAGTCAGAAGGCCTTCTGCCGATTGCTGTTTTTTCACCTTCGCGGGAGGGTGGAGAAAACACGGTGTTTTTTCCGCTCCGAGCGTGGCAACACATGGGAGGATGGAAATGAGATTCATCCTGTTGATTTTTCTACTGGCGGCCGTTTGTGCGGCGGACAAGGTATTTGTCATCGATACCAACGGCAAACTGGCGGAGATAGACCTGGAAACGGGTACGGTAAACCCGGAGGTGGCTCAGCTGGGCAAGTATCCCAACGACATACTTTACAGTGGGGGATATCTCTACGTGATCAACTCGGGAAGTGACGACAAGGCGCTTCAAAAGATAGACGCCGCTACCTTCGAGATCCGGAACCTGGCCATAGGCACCGGATACAACTGCTGGGCGGGCCTTTTCGTCGCCGAGGACACGCTGGTCGTGAGCGCGGCCCTGCACAATTCCCTGGTGGCGGTGGCCACGTCTTCCATGTCCATCGTTACGGAAGCGGAAGGAATCGGCCCGAACCCGGAGTGGATGTGCCTGGGGCCCGAGTGCCTGTTCGTGGCGTGCGGCGGATGGGGCAAGGATAACAACCTGGTCGCATGTACTTACTCGAGCGCCGACACCATCGAGGTCGGGACGAACTGCCAGTCGGTGGCCTGCGACTGGGAGGACGGGGAACTGTTCGTGGTGAACAGCGGCGTGTACGGTAACGACGAGGGCTCTGTCAGCGTGGTCGACCCGGCCACGGGTACCGTGACCGACACGCTTTTCCTGGGAGGTTTCCCTTCCATAATCTGTATCAGGGGAAACAAGGCTTATATCGGAGACGGATGGGGTGCCGGAGTTTACGTGGTGGATACCAAAACCCACCAGGTGCTTCATTCCCAGTCTGACCCGGTGTTCACCGGTGGAACCGGTTTCGCTCTGGATTTGTCCGGCAACCTTTACGTGTCCGACTCCAAGGCCGGACAGGTCAGGATTTACGACGAGGAAGACAAGCTCCTGGCTACGTATTCCGTCAGCAATCCAGGCGCGCTGGTGGTGGTGGAGACCAACGGCATTGAAAGGGAGGGCGTGGTTCCCGTCCCTGGTTCGTTGACGCTGTCTCCCTGCCCCGCGGTGGCGCGGGTGAACGTGTCCGGGCTCGAACCCTTCGCGAGTGTCGCGTTCTACGAGATTTCCGGCAGGTGCGTGGGAACGGCGCGGGCGGACGGCGAGGGTGAAGCCGTGTTCTCCGTTTCCGGCCTGCCCCGCGGCGTTTACACGGCCGTATCGGGCGGTACGGCGGCGAGGTTCTCGGTAGTGAGGTAACCCCCGTGACGATTGCGCTTTTCCTGCCGTATCTCGTTGCCGTGGCCGCGTCCGACCCGTGGGCGGACGCTTCACCGGCGGTGTGGTACGGAGAAGGAGCGGGATTCGGGCAGGATTACTACCCAGATAATGTGCTTGGCCCCCCTGACCCGGGGGCCACTGCCACGGTTCCCTCCTGCTCGGAAACGGAACTGCTCACCCTGGGCGCCGAAGGGTGGATAGTCCTGGAGTTCGCGGACAACGTGGTGGTGGACGGCCCCGGAGTGGACTTCTCCGTGTTCGAGAACGTCATGCGGACCGGTTCGGGATATTTCAGGGAGTGCGCCTTCGTGGAAGTGAGCGCCGACGGCGAGAACTGGACCATGTTCCCGTGGGACCCGGAGACCCTGGAGGGGCTCGCCGGGGTCCGGCCCACCACCGGCAAGGATCCCACGAACCCGGAGGTTTCCGGTGGAGACGGTTTCGACCTGTCCCGGGTGGGCCTGCCGTGGATAGCCTATGTCCGTCTCACCGATTGCGGCGAAGCGGTCAAGGACGGAGGGCTCTTCGACCTGGACGCTGTGGTCGCCGTCAACTGGAAGGATGCGGGTGGATTCGCGCCGGGAGGAGTGGAATTCGGTCCCAACCCGGCTGTCGACGTGCTGGACGTGACGGTATGGAAACCCTGGAACTTCCGGGTATACTCCGTGAACGGCAGGTTGCTGCTGGAGGGGGAACTCCGGGGAGGTGACGGCGGAATCGACGTATCACGGCTGCCCTCCGGGGTTTACGTCATGATGCTTCACGACGATGAAAACTCGTCGTGTCGTTTTCTTTTCACTGTCGCAAGATGAAAAGGGGGGCATGCGCCCCCCTTGACTGGTACGCCCGACAGGATTCGAACCTGTGACCTGCGGATTAGAAGTCCGCTGCTCTATCCGGCTGAGCTACGGGCGCATTCAAAAGTTCCGCGGGGTGCCTGACCCCGCGGAACCGGATGGTACGCCCCCCGGGAATCGAACCCGGAACCTACGGATTAAGAGTCCGTTGCTCTGCCAATTGAGCTAGGGACGCATTGATGGGGTGGGAGACCGGACTTGAACCGGCGACCACCTGATCCACAGTCAGGGGCTCTACCAACTGAACTACTCCCACCGCAGGAGCCCGCAAATTCTAAGTATAACGGTGTTCCTCGTCAAGGATATTTACTATTATTCCGCGTACCCGTACCGTGTTGCCGTGAAGGTATCGTGGCGGTACCGGCCGCGGGAGAAGCGGCGTGGTTCCGAACCCTGGAAGTTGGAGCGTACTGATGAAGTGCCCCCGTTGTTCCAATATGAACGATAGGGTCATAGACTCGCGCATGGTGCGTGACGGCGAGGCTACCAGGAGACGGCGCGAATGCAACGAGTGCGGGTACCGTTTCACGACATACGAGTATATCGAGAAGTCGTTTCCCGTGGTCGTCAAGAACGACGGACGGCGTGAGCCCTTCGACAGGGGCAAGCTGGAGAAGGGCATAAGCAGGGCCTGCGAGAAAAGGCCGGTTTCCGCGGAGGACGTTATGGAACTGGTGGACGGGGTGATATCCAGGATAACCGAGAAATTCCCGGAGGAAGTGTCCGTCAAGTTCATCGGCGAGTGCGTTATGGAACTGCTTCAGGAGGTGGACCAGGTGGCGTACGTCAGGTTCGCCAGCGTATACAGGAAATTCAAGGATGTTTCACAGTTCAAGGAGGAGCTGGACAGGCTCCTGAAGTAAAGTGGCGTTTCATGACTGCTGCGGGGAGATCGGCTCCCGCACGCAACAACCGAGGAGGCGCATGAGCAAAGCCAGGACTTTCAGGGGAGGTACTCATCCTCCGGGGCACAAGAACCTCTCGTCGGGGAAGCCCATAAAGAGGTTTCCGGCCCCGGAGATCGTTGTCGTACCCCTTTGCCAGCACCTTGGAGCCCCGTCCAGACCCGTGGTCTCCAGGGGTGACGAGGTGCGTAAGGGGCAGGAGATAGGCGAACAGAACGGATTCATAAGCCTGCCCACCCACGCCCCGGTGAATGGTACCGTGAAGGCCGTGGAAGATTATCCCATGCCCCACAGGCGGACGGGACCCGCCGTGATCATCGAAACCGTGTCCGAGGAGGGCGGACGGGTTTTCGAGCCGTGGGAGGACTATTCGTCTCATTCTCCGGAGGAACTGGTCGAGAGAATAAGGCTCGCGGGTGTGTGCGGCATGGGGGGAGCCGGTTTCCCCGCGTACGTGAAGCTCTCGCCCCCGCCGGACAAGAAGATGGACACTCTCATAATAAACGGGGTGGAGTGCGAACCCTACCTTACGGCGGACCACAGGCTGATGCTGGAAAATCCCGACGACATCATACTGGGAATGAAGATAATGGCCCACGTGCTGGGAGTTTCCGAATACATGGCGGGCATAGAGGAGAACAAACCCGACGCCATCGAGACGATGCGTTCCAGGGGCTGCAAGGTGGTTCCCCTCAAGGTGAGGTACCCGCAGGGAGCCGAGAAGCAGCTGATAGACGCGGCTGTCGGCCGTAAGGTGCCTCCCGGCGGCCTGCCCATGGACGTCGGGGTGGTGGTGCATAACGTGGGAACCGCCGCGGCCGTGGCGGCGGCGGTAAGGGATGGGATGCCTTCCCTGCGCAGGATCGTCACCGTTACGGGAAGGGGCGTGGTTTCCCCCGGTAACTACGATGTCTGCGTGGGTACTCCGTTCTCGGCGCTGGTGGAAGCGGCCGGGGGTTACGGGGAAGACGTCAGGAGGCTGATAAGCGGCGGGCCCATGATGGGCGTGTCGCTGTTCACCGACAAGGTGCCGGTGACCAAGAGCACCAGCGGGGTGCTGGCGCTGACTTCCGGCGAGGTGCGTTCGTCGGAGGAGGGGCCCTGCATCAGGTGCGGAAAGTGCGTGGACGCGTGTCCTCTTAAACTGACACCCAACATGATCGCCATGACCGCGGCCGCCGGAAGGTGGGAAATGGCGAAGGAATTCGGAGCCCTGAACTGCATGGCATGCGGAACATGCGGCTACGTCTGCCCGGCGGGCAGGTATCTTGTCCATTACATAAAAAAGGCTCAGAACGCGATCAGGGCCGGCATGGGAAAGGAGGCGTGATGGCTGAACCGAGGAGGTTCGAGCTGGCGATATCACCACACGTGATCTCGAACCTTGATACCCGCAGGATAATGTACGACGTGGCCGTGGCGCTTCTTCCGGCGCTGGCGGCCGCCGTGTGGTTCTTCGGCCCCCGGGCGCTGCTCCTGGTGGTTGCCAGTGTTGCCGCGGCGGTGCTTTCGGAGTACCTGAGCCTGAAATTCATGAAAAGGCCGGTATCCTTCGTCCTGGACGGCAGCGCCGTCGTTACCGGCATACTCCTTGCCTTCAACCTGCCGCCGGGGGTGCCGGTATGGCTTCCGGTGGTGGGCTCCGCGTTCGCCATAGTGGTCGGCAAGCAGGCCTTCGGCGGCCTGGGCCACAACATCGTGAACCCGGCCCTGCTGGGAAGGGCGTTTCTGATGGCCAGCTTCCCGGTGCTTATGACGGCGGGCTGGACGGCTCCCGTAAACCGGGACGGGGACGGAACGTATTCCGATACCCACGGCATCCCCGTGGTGGAACTGGCCGGAGTTCCCGGGGCCGACGCCATATCGGGAGCCACTCCCCTGAATGTTCTCAAGCAGTCCTTCGACCTTGATTCGGGAGCCGGGGCGGTGGAGCTGGAGGGAGATCGCGCCGGTGCGGACGAGATGCGTCTGAAGGCGGCGTCGATGAGACGGGCGCTGTACGGAGCCGGAACGCTGAAGAATCTCCTGATCGGGAAACGGGGCGGATGCCTGGGCGAAACCTCGATAGTGATGCTGTTCCTCGGGGGGATCTACCTGGTGCTGAGAAAGGTACTGGAACTGAGGCTGCCACTCAGTTACCTCGGCACCGTGGCCCTTTTGGGATGGGTGTTCGGCGGCGGCGGCTGGTTCGACGGTAATCCGTTGTTCCACGTTCTTTCGGGAGGAGTGGTCCTCGGAGGCATCTTCATGGTCTCCGACATGGTGACGACCCCGGTAACACCCCGGGGCAGGATAATATTCGGGCTGGGCGCTGGCCTCATCACCATGATCATACGCAGGTGGGGCGGTTATCCCGAGGGTTGTTCCTACTCCATATTGCTCATGAATCTTACCACTCCCCTGATAAACCGGCTCACCAGGCCGAAGTTCTTCGGGGAGGTGAAGAAGAATGGGTGAGATATTCAGGCTGGGACTGGTCCTCATGCTGGTGGCGGTCGTGGCCGCCGTAGCCCTGGGGATAGTCAACGGCAAGACCGCTCCCATCATCGCCCTGCAGAAGGAACAGGAGAAGCAGGATGCCATGAGACTGGTGGCCATGGGCCTGGTGGAGGCGGACAGCATGCGTTTCGATTCGCTGGTCGTGGAAGGCATGCAGAACCCGTATGCCTCCGTGGACGAGGAACTCAGGGTGGTGAAGGTTTCCGTTCCGCCGGATACCTCCGTCGCCGGTTACATCTTCATAGCTTACGGAAAAGGATATTCCAGCACCATACAGACCATGGTGGCGGTAGACCCGGAAGGCACCGTGGCCGGTACCAAGATCCTTTATCAGCAGGAGACTCCGGGCCTGGGCGCCAATGTCACGGACCCCTCGAAACTCACCGCGGCATTCATCGGCAGGTCCGCCGACGAGATACTGCTCAGGAAGGACGGAGGCGATATAGACGCCATGACCGGGTGCACCATAACTTCCCGGGCCGTTACCGTGTCGGTACGCAAGGGCCTCCAGGCCATGGCGGAAGCCGGCCTGTTCCGGGGAACCGGTGACACGGATTCCGGTGAAGTCCGGGAAGGAGGCGTGGAATGAGCCTGGCCAAGGATTTGACCAACGGAATTTTCAGGGAGAATCCCATTTTCAAGCTGGCGCTGGGAATGTGCCCGTTCCTGGCCGTCACGACTTCGGTGGAGAACGCCCTGGGCATGGGCGCGGCGGCGACTTTCGTGCTCATCTGCTCGAATTTCCTGGTTTCGCTGCTGCGCAACCTGATACCCTCTAAAGTCAGGATTCCCTGTTACATAGTGATAATAGCAACCTTCGTGACCCTGGTGGACATGGTCATGAATGCCTACCTGCCCGAGCTTCACCGCAGCCTGGGAATATTCATCCCCCTCATCGTGGTGAACTGCATCATACTGGGCAGGGCGGAAGGTTTCGCCAACCGGCATCCGGTCCTGAACTCGGTGGCCGACGCCGTGGGGATGGGAATAGGTTTCACCCTGGCCATGGTGATACTGGCCACGTTCAGGGAGTTGTTGGGCAGCGGCACGTGGCTCAACATGAACGTTCTCGGCCGGAATTACGCCAACCAGCCGTTGCTCATAGCCATACTGGCCCCGGGGGCGTTCATACTCCTGGGTTTCATTCTCGGAGTCTTCAACATCCTCGAGAAGCGCAGGGGAGGTGCCAAGTGACGGGTTCGAACCTGATTTTAACGCTGACGATGGCGGCGCCCGGCGGATCGGGCACCGGCTTCGACGTGGGCAGGATGATGGCGATAATTATCGCCGCGATATTCGTAAACAACTATGTGTTATCCAGGTTCCTGGGCATATGCCCCTTCCTGGGGGTTTCCAAACAGCTGGACTCCGCCGTGGGCATGGGTGCGGCGGTCATATTCGTGATGACCCTGGCCACCCTGGGTTCGTGGACGGTCTACAATCTGCTGCTGGTTCCCATGGGGTTGACTTACCTGAGGACCATAGCCTTCATATTGATAATAGCCTCGCTGGTACAGCTGGTGGAGATGATACTGCAGAAGTTCAGCCCGGTGCTCTACCAGGCTCTGGGCATATTTCTTCCGCTGATAACCACCAACTGCGCCATACTGGGTGTGGCCGTGCTCAATATCGACGAGAAGTACAGCCTGGGGTATTCGCTGGTGAACGCCGTGGCGGCGGGAATAGGCTTCACCCTGGCCCTGGTGCTGATGGCTGGTCTCAGGCAGAGGCTGGAACTGGCCGACGTGCCCCCGGCCCTCAGGGGTAAGCCCATAGCCTTCCTGGTCGCCGGGATCATGTCCATAGCCTTCCTGGGTTTCGCCGGGCTGGGGGGGTGACATGGTACATCTGTACGTGATGCTTCAGGCTTCGATGGTGGAGGAAAGCACGGTTTCCGCCGTGGTGCAGCCCGTGCTGGTGCTGGGAATCATGGGCCTGCTTCTTGGAGTGGGCCTCGCGTTCGCGGCCAGGAAACTGGCGGTGCCCAGGGATCCCCTGGTGGAAAAGATCAACGACATACTTCCCGGCGCCAACTGCGGCGGTTGCGGGTACCCCGGCTGTTTCCAGTTCGCCGAGGCGGTGGCCGCCGGAAAGGCTCCGGTCGACGGGTGCGTAGCCGCCAGTGCGGAGATAAACGCCCGTATAGCCGAGGCGGTGGGCGGCGAAGTCTCGGATTCCGTCCGTATGGTGGCTCTTGTCCATTGCAACGGCGGTCGGGCGGCGGTGGATGCTTTCGATTACCGGGGTCCCCGGGACTGCGTGTCCGCAGCCATGGTTATGGGTGGTTACAAAGTCTGCTCCTACGGATGCCTGGGATTCGGCGATTGCGTGGAAGCCTGTCCTTTCGACGCCATCCGCATGAGTGATGACGGCATTCCCGTGGTGGACGTGAAGGCGTGCACCGGGTGCGGAAAGTGCGTGACCGCGTGCCCCAAGAAGATCATAGAACTCTGGCCGGTGGACCACGAGGTAGTGGTGGCCTGTTCCAGCCTCGACAAGGGAGGGGTGGCCGGGAAGGCCTGTTCCGTTGCATGTATAGGCTGCAGGAAATGCAAGAAGGTCTGTCCTGTGGATGCCATCGAGGTGGAGGATTTCCTCGCCGTCATCGACCCGGTGAAATGCATCAACTGCGGCCTGTGCGCCAAGGAATGTCCCACCGGGGCCATAGTGGACAGGGCTCCTGCTAGGCCGAAGGCTTACATAGACGGTAGTTGCGTCGGGTGTACCCTTTGCGCCAGGGTCTGCCCGGTGGATGCCATATCGGGGCGGCTGAAAGAGAAGCATGCCGTGGATCCCGACAAGTGCATCGGCTGTGGCCTGTGCGTTCCGAAATGCCCCAAGAACTCGATAAACCTCATAGGCGCGATATCTTACAGGCAGGGAAAGGAGTTTCCCGTATGAGCGAGAGCGGTCCTGAGAATCTCCTGAGGAAGTTGCCGGCGGTTCACGTACTGGTGGACGCGGTCTCCGGGGAATATCCCGATGATTTCGCCGAGGTGCTCACCGAAGCGTGCCGGAAGGTCGTGGACACGGCCCGGGAACGGATAAGGAAGACCGGCGAGGGTGTTCCCTTCGAGGAGATGGTCTCCATGGCCCGCCGGGAGCTGGAACTCATTACCGCATCGACGATGACCGACGTGATAAACGCCACGGGAGTGGTCTTGCACACGGCTATCGGAAGGGCCTGTCTTCCCGACGCGGCCGTCGAGGCCGTGCACCGCGTGGCGAAAGGTTACAGCGTGCTGCAATGGGACAGGGAAACCGGCAAGAGGGGTTGCAGGGACATTCATACCGAGAGGCTCATCTGCTTTCTCTCCGGGGCGGAGGCGACCACTATAGCCAACAACAACGCCGGGGCGACGCTCCTGGTGCTGTCGGCCCTTGCGGAGGGCAGGGAAGTGATAGTCTCCCGGGGACAACTGGTGGAGATAGGCGGTTCGTTCCGGATACCCGACGTTATGGAACAGAGCGGGGCCGTAATGCGTGAGGTGGGTTGTACCAACAGGACCCATCTCCGCGATTACAGGGAAGCGATCAACGAGAATACCGCCGTCATCCTCCGGGTTCACCCGTCCAATTACAGGATAAGGGGTTTTACGTCCGAGGTTCCGCTCGAGGACCTGGTGGCCCTTGGCAACGAATACGGCATCCCCGTGGTGGACGACCTGGGGGCCGGCTCCTACGTCGACCTGGCTAACTTCGGCCTGCCGTCTGAGCCTACGGTTAAGAAGAGCATAAAGGTAGGCGCCGCGGTGGTCACCAGTTCCGGGGACAAGCTGATAGGAGGGCCTCAGGCGGGCATCATCACCGGGAAAGAAGAGTATATCGAGAAGATAAGAAAGCATCCCCTGGCAAGGGCTCTGCGGGTGGGCAAACTGACCATTTCGGCGCTGGAAGCCTCCTTGATGGTGTTCCTCAGGGGGAAGGATTACCTGGTGAAGCACCACCCGGTTTACCGCATGTTCTCGCTCGGCAGGGACGAACTCAGGAGGGCGGCTGAGGAGTTCGCTTCCATGCTGGATCTCCCCCCCTCGTGCTCCGCGGTGGTGATGGATATCGACAGTTACGTGGGCAGCGGGTCCCTTCCCGACTACCCGATTCCCTCGGCGGGGGTGGGACTGAAAACACCCGATGGAGAAGTCCTGGCGAAGCGCCTGCGCCTTGGTGACCCGGCGGTGGCCTCGAGAATGGACGATAACCTGCTGGTGATGGATATGAGAACGGTTCAGCCCGGAGAAGCCGAGGTATTGGCGCGGCTTGTCAACGAGGCCGCGGGGGAACTATGGGCGTAGTCATAGGTACGGCGGGCCACATAGACCACGGCAAGAGCCGGCTGGTGCAGTACCTCACCGGTGAAGACCCCGACAGGCTCAAGGAAGAGAGGGAACGGGGAATAACAATCGAACTGGGGTACGTGTTCATGCCCATCCCCGGCGGGGGGATCGTGGGCTTCATAGATGTTCCGGGGCATGAGAATTTTGTGAGACAGATGGTCGCCGGCACCGCCACGGTGGACCGCTTCCTCATGGTGGTGGCCGCCGACGAAGGTATCATGCCCCAGACCCGGGAGCACCTGGACATAGTCAGGTTGCTGGGGGTCGAGAAGGGCCTGGTGGCTATGACCAAGTGCGACCTCGTCGACGACGAGATGCAGGAACTCGTAGAGATGGAGATAAGGGACTACCTGAAGGAGACCCCCTACGAGGGTACTCCCGTGTTCAGGGTGTCTTCGTTGACGGGTGAGGGAATGGACCGGCTGAGGAAGGCCATAGTGGACATGGCCGCCGGGGTGGGCGAGAGGAAGACCGGTGGAGCCTTCAGGTTGGACATAGACAGGGTCTTCGTCCTGGAGGGGTTCGGAACCATAGTCGCCGGTACGGTCATATCCGGCACCATACGGGTGGGCCGGGAAGTGGAGATTCAACCCGGGGGCAGGAAATACAGGGTTCGGGACATGCGGGTGAACGCACGGAAGGGAGTGCCCCTGGGCATTCCCGGCGACAGGGTGGCCCTCAATCTCGTCGGCTTGCGTAAAGAGGACGTCTACAGGGGTTGCTGCGTGGCCGAACCCGGGTACATGAAGGTGAGGAACAGCCTCGACACCAAGCTTTCGATGGTACCTACCGCTGTTCCTCTTAAAAGGCACCAAAGGGTCCGCTTTCATACGGGAACCGCTGAGGTCATGGCAAGGGCCGTGCCGGTGGAAGGTGATGTACTCGCTCCGGGTACCACGGGCTATGTTCATTTCCAGTTGGAATCTCCGGTGGCCGCGATACCGGAGGACAGGTTCGTGATCCGCAGCTACTCGCCCATCGTGACCATAGGGGGAGGGAAGATACTGGAGACCGGTACCAGGAAGGTGCGTAAGAAATACGTTGATGACAGGATAATACACCTGGAGGTACTGGAGAAAGGCGACCTCGAGACGATACTGGACAAGGTGCTGGAAGAAGCGGGAAGATCGGGGCTTACGGCGTCGGAGGCGGCTTCGCGGACTTCCAGGTCCGTGGACGACGTGATTGCGGCGCTGGAGAATATGGCGGAAAAGGGGATGGTGATCCTGAAGGGTTCCGGCTCGTCGGTCAAGGCGGTGGGAAGGGCGGTGTTGGACGCCGCGCGGGAGGCTTTTCTCGACAGTCTTTCGCATCACCATTCGAAAAACCCGTTGAGTCCGGGGATTCCTCTCTCCGAGCCTGCCAGGATACTGAACGGGTATCCCCAGTGGCTGGTCAGGTACATGCTTGACGAACTGCTGGAAACCGGAAAGGTGGAGAGAAGGGGCGACTGGCTGGCCTCCGCCGGGCATCCTGCGGGTATTCCGACTGAGTACGGGGACAGGGTGAATAAGATGCTTTCCACCGTTGAGTCCATGGGACGCGACGGCTTCCCCGCGGTGGAACTGGAAGACGAAAACCTTGCGAGGGCCCTCGTGGAAAGGGGGTTGCTGCTGGAGATGGCGGACGGCCTCGTGGTTACTTCCGGGTACGCCGAAAGGCTTATGGAAGAGGTTCGGAAGGAATTCGGCGACGACGGATTCGCACTGGCTCAACTCAGGGATTTTCTGGGAGGCTCCAGGAAGGAAGCTCTTCGCTGGGCGGAGCTTTTCGATGCCCTGGGATGGACGGTGAGGAGAGGTAACAAGAGATACGGGAAGAAAGGGTAGCTGTTTACAGCAATCACCCCGTCTTTTATTCTATAAGCTCGTTTCGACAACCGTAGTCATTCGCAGTGGAGGAAACATGCACATTGCCGTGGTTGGAAGCGGTTACGTAGGTCTGGTGGCCGCGACTTGTCTTTCCGAAATGGGTAACGACGTCATCTGCGTTGACAAGGACAGTAAGAAGATAGAAAACCTCAGGAACGGAGTGATTCCCATATACGAGCCCGGTTTGGAACCCATGATAAAGCGGAATACCACGGAAGGAAGATTGGTATTCACCACCGATATAGCCGGGGCGGTCAAGAAATCGGGCATCATATTCATCGCGGTGGGAACACCTCCCGACGAGGACGGTTCCGCCGATCTGAAGCACGTGCTGGCCGTTGCGTCCGATATAGCCAGGTACATGGACGGTTCCAGGATAGTGGTGAACAAGAGCACGGTGCCGGTGGGTACCGCGGAACTGGTCCGGGAACGCATAATGGAGGGTACCGATCACCCGGTACACGTGGTGAGCAACCCCGAATTCCTCAAAGAGGGATCGGCCATAGATGATTTCATGAAGCCGGACAGGGTCGTCATAGGAACGGATTCCCCGGAAGTGGCCGAAACCATGAAGGAACTCTACGCGCCGTTCGTTCGCACCAACAATCCCATCCTGGTCATGAGCAACCGAAGCGCCGAAATGACCAAGTACGTAGCCAACAGCTTGCTGGCCACCAGGATATCGTTTATGAACGAAGTAGCCAACATGTGTGATGTGGTGGAAGCCGATGTTCAGGACGTCAGGATAGGTATCGGTTCCGACAGCAGGATAGGGCCGAGTTTCCTGTTTCCCGGGGCGGGTTTCGGGGGTTCGTGTTTCCCCAAGGACATCAGGGCCCTGCTCAGAACGGCGGCGGAGCACGGGATCGACCTCAAGATACTCAGGGCTGTCACCGAGGTGAACACGGCCCAGAAGAAAATCCTGGTAAAGAAGATTAAAAATCATTTCGGGGACGATCTCTCCGGCCTTAGGGTCGCCGTTTGGGGGCTGTCGTTCAAACCCAGTACCGATGACGTAAGGGAAGCTCCGGCCCTGAAAGTGGTGGATGGCCTGCTGGAAGCGGGAGCATCGGTCACGGCCTACGATCCCCAGGCCATGGAGAACGCGGCCCTGGTACTGGGTGACAGGATAACGTATGCCGGGTCGGCGTACCAGGCGCTGGAAGGGGCCGACGCCCTGGTGCTGGTGACGGAGTGGATGGAGTTCAGGGAACCTGACTTCGCAAGGATGGCGAAACTGATGAAGCAGCCGGTCATCTTCGACGGCAGGAACCTGTTCAACAAAACCAAGCTGAAGAATCTCGGGTTCACCTACTACGGTATCGGAAGAAACGCATGATTGAGGATAAGAAGTCCGGGAACCGGGAACTTCCGGGCGTCGCGATTATAGGTCTCGGATACGTGGGGCTCCCCCTGGCCCTGGAGTTCGTGGAAGGCGGATGCGCCGTCACCGGGATAGACGTGGATCCCGGGAAATCGGAGTTCATTGCAAAGGGTGAGAGTTACCTCAAGCACATACCGTCACGGCGGATTTCGGAAGCGGTGGAAACCGGCAGGTTCGTCGCCACCACCGATTTTTCGCTCATGAGCGAGGCTGATGCCGTCATAATCTGCGTACCCACTCCCCTGGGCAAATCCAGGGAGCCGGACTTGAGTTACGTGATCGATACCGGCCGGGAAGTGGCTAAGTACCTGAGGAAGGGTCAGCTTGTGGTGCTGGAATCGACGACCTACCCCGGAACTACCAGGGAATGCCTGGTTCCCATTCTGGAGGAGAGCGGGTTGACCGCGGGCAGCGACTTCCACGTGGCCTTCTCCCCGGAGAGGGAGGATCCCGGCAACAAGAAATTCACCACGCGGACGATTCCCAAGCTGGTCGGAGCCCTTACTCCCCGGGGTCTGGAACTGGCCGAATCCATATACTCTCACGCCGTGGACCGCGTTGTTCCGGTGAGTTCGCCGGAAGTGGCCGAAATGGCCAAGATAACCGAAAACACTTTCAGGGCGGTCAACATAGCCCTGGTGAACGAGTTGAAGATGCTGTCCACCCGGATGGGCGTCGATATCTGGGAAATCATAGAAGCCGCATCCACCAAGCCGTTCGGCTATACCCCGTTTTACCCGGGGCCCGGGCTGGGAGGGCACTGCATTCCCATAGACCCGTTCTATCTTACCTGGAAAGCTCACCAGTTCGAGATGCCCACCAGGTTCATCGAACTTGCGGGCGAGATAAACACGGCCATGCCCGGGTTCGTTGTGAACATGGTGACCAGGGCGCTCAACGAGCGGTTCAGGAGTGTGAAGGGCAGCAAGATATTGATACTTGGCATGGCGTATAAGCCGGACATAGACGACATCAGGGAGACTCCCTCCCTGAAGGTCATGGACGGTCTTCTGGAACTCGGGGCCGAAGTTGACTACAACGATCCCTACGTAGGCGAGATAGGCCATACCAGGCAGACTCACAGGAGGCCCGTCTCGGTGGAACTCACCGAGAAATCCCTGGCCGGTTACGACTGCGTGGTGATTATTACGAATCACTCCTGTTACGATTACCAGTGGATAGTGGACAACTCATCCCTGGTGGTGGATACCAGGAACGCCTGCGCGGGCATATCCAGGGGATCGGAAAAAGTGGTAAAGGCCTGACATACGTCCGGTCGTCATAATATCGCGATGCTCCCCGGTTCGTCCGTTCCCCGCATTTCGTACGGTTGCCGCTTGCTTTCCGACGGAACGGGGAAGGGAAGGAAAAGAAGGCCGAGGTCCTGATCCGCCACGGAGAACGGAGGATGGGCCGGGGGACCTTCCGACCCGAATAGGGTACACCGATTTCGTTCCAGTTGCTTCACACCGGGAATACACATCACCGTTCTGCTCCGATCGCGTGCCATCATAATGTTGTAAGTCAACGACATACAAACAGAAGACCTCTTTCGCCGATTTTCATGTGGTATGAAATCCCATAAAGTGGGTTGACGGTGGTAAATAATGGGATAGAATTGGGCGAGAGAGGGTAGCTATATGAACGAGTATACCGGCAGGCACGTCCATACCTTGGACGAGAAGGGCAGAGTCAGTGTTCCGGCCCAGTTCCGGCGCCAGCTTCCCAGAGAGGGACTGTACCTTGGAAAGGGTATGGAAGGGTGTCTCATACTCTACCCTCCCGAGAAATGGGAGAAAGTCAGGAACGCCCTGGCCTCGCTCTCACGCAACAGCAGGAAGAACAGGAACATCGTCAGGGAGTTCTCCCAGTACATCAGGCAGGTGAATATCGACGCCCAGGGAAGGGTTTCCATACCCGCGGACCTGGTGGAGATCGCGGGCCTGGAACACGAGGTAGTCTTTCTCGGGATGCTCGATTCCATCGAGATATGGTCGGAGGAAAGATACCGCGAAAGAAGCCAGGAGCGGGTATCCTCCCTGGAAGATGCCATCGAGGGCATCGAGATAGACATTTACTGACCATGGAGATGTTATCCTCGGCGGGAGGCCTTGTTGGGATGTTTACCGACGGGACCGGGGGCGGCTCGCACGATACGGGAGATGTCCGGGGCGGACGGCATTCACCGGTCATGATCGATGAGGTGGTTTCGTTCATTGCCGGTGAAGGGCGCGACGGACTGGTGGTGGATGGCACCGCGGGAATGGGCGGACACTTGTCCGCGCTGCTGGATAAGATGCCCGACGCACGGTTCCTGGCGGTGGATCGCGATCCGGAGGCGGCGGCGGTCCTGGCCGAAAGGTTCGGGAAGATTGACAGGGTGACGGTTAGGCGGGCGAGCTATTCCCGGATTCCGGAGATCATCGAGGAACTGGAGCTTGGTCCGGCTGCCGCCGCCCTATTCGACCTCGGCCTGTCATCGGCGCAACTGGATTCTCCGGAAAGGGGTTTCGCCCACTCGATGGAAGGGCCCCTGGACATGAGGTTCGACACCACCGGTGGCGTTACCGCCGCGGACCTTCTCAACCGCTTGCCGGAAAAGGAACTGGCCGACTTGATATTCCGTTACGGGCAGGAACGCCGCAGCAGGCGGATAGCCGCGTTCATAGTGCGCTCCAGGCCACTTGAAACCACCGCCGATCTCGTTCGCGCCGTGGTTGCGGCGGTGGGTGGAAGAAGGGTCAAGGTTCTCTCACGGGTGTTCCAGGCGGTGCGAATAGCCGTCAACGGGGAGATGGACGAACTCGACCGTCTCCTGGAAAATCTTCACCGATGGACAGGGTCCGGCGCCGGGCTGGCCTTCCTGACGTTTCATTCAGTGGAGGACAGAAAGATTAAACTGCTTTTCAGGGACGATCCGTCTTTCCGTGAATATTCTCCGAAATGGCTCGTTCCCCGGCGGGAGGAGACGCTTTCGAACCCGAGGGCCAGGTCCGCGAGGCTTAGGATGGGAATAAGACTGTGAAGGCGGGGATGAAGAGGACCATACTGGTGGTGGCCGGCGGATTTCTCCTTCTCCTGGTCCTGGAAACGGTGATATACAACTGGAGGCTCAGTCTCGCGATTCGTTACAGGGACCTGGTCGAGGAATGCCGGGGCCTCGAGCGCAGACGTGACGAGTTGCTTGTGGAGAGGGCCATGCTTCTTAACCCCGCGAGGCTTCAGGAGGTAGGCGAAAGCCTGGGAATGGGGCCCGTCCCCCTGGACATGGTATCCGTTTTCGATCCGGGGTCCGTCCCCGGGAACGGGGGTGATGCCGTTGTCTGCCTGGAGCAGTGAAATATCGCCGGAGAGGCGTTCCGCCAGGCTGAAGCTCATGATGGCGGTGGCCCTTGTGGGTTTTCTCGCGTGCATCGCCAGGCTTGTGGACATACAGCTGTTGCATCACAGGGAATACGCCAGGATGGCAAGCCACCAGCACACCACCCGGGTAAGGGTGGAGGCCAGGAGGGGCAGGATATTGGACAGGAACGGCTACCTCATGGCCGGGAACCGCACCGTGGCCGCGTTCCAGGTTTTCTGGCCCCAGGTTCCCAAGGGAGGGGAAGCCGCCGTTGACAGTTTCGTCGCCGGGTTGGGAGATCTGGCCGTGGTCGAGCCGGGCGACCGTTGCGGCGGGAACATGATACTTGCGGGCGCCGTTGCTTTCGATACCGCCATGGAACTCGCGGGGCGGGGACTGCCGCCGGGAGTGAGCATGGTTCTCCGCCAGGTCAGGACGTACCCCATGGGCGACCTGGCCGCCGGGATAATCGGTCGTTACAACGGTGAGAGTTCCGAGGGCGTGGAAAGGTGGTTCGACGACGAACTCAGTGGCGAGGACGGCAATCTTTACATGGGAAGAAGCGGATCCGGAAAGTGCATAATGATAGACCCGGATGCCGATAACGTGTACGCTGTCGACGGCACGGACATCATGCTCACGATAGACGCCAGGTTCCAGTGCATCCTGGTGGAGGAACTGGAGAAGGCCCTGGAGGAGTACGGGGGTGCTTGGGCCGCCGCGGTGCTGGTGGATCCCCGTACCGGTGAGATACTGGCGGCGGGCAGTGTTCCGGTGCGGGCCGAAAACAGCTCGCTGGCCATGAATCACTGTTTCCAGGGGTATCATGAACCGGGTTCCACGTTCAAGGTGGTAACGTACGCCGCGTGCATCGAGGAAGGCCTGATCGCGCCCGACGAGATGTTCGACTGCAGTAAAGGTTTCATAGAGGTGGCCGGGGAACTGATTTCCGACTCCCACAGGCTGGGAGTGCTGGGCAGGGACGAGGTCATGATAAATTCCAGCAACGTCGGCACCGTCATGATGGCCGAAATACTGGGAGACACCACCCTGGTGGATTACTGTCGGAGATTGGGATTCGGGCTTAAAAGCATGGTGGAATATCCCGACGAATCCAGGGGCATACTTCCCGAACCGGGAAGCGCGGGTTGGTCCGGCGTTTCCCTGGCACAGCTTGCCATAGGCCAGGAAGTGGTAGTCACGCCGTTACAGTTGGCCATGGCGTACACCACCATAGCAAACGGGGGGATCCTGTACTATCCCAGGCTTCTTCATGCCAGGCTGGAAAGTGACCGCTGGATCGCGGAGAAGTCCGTGGTCAGGTCGACTCCGTTTTCAACGCGAACCGCTGAGGTTGTGCGGAGAACGCTCAGGGCCGTGGTGGAGGAGGGTACCGGAACCACGGCGGCCCTGGCCGGTGTTTCGGTGGGAGGAAAGACCGGTACGGCGGAAAGGCTCAACGGTGACACCGGGTATCTCAGCGCTTTCGTGGGACTGGTGCCCGCCGAGGATCCCAATTTCGTTCTCGCGGTGATCATAGACGGTCCCGATTACGTCTACCGCTGGGGGAGCGCTTCCGCTGCGCCGACCTTCGCCAGGATGGCCTCCCGCATCATTTCCACGGAGCCGGAACTGGCTCTTTCCCCGGTCGGAGAGGGAACCCGGATGATTGCGGCGGTGACGGAATGAAACTGGGTGAACTACTGGCCTCCACGGGGGTGGATCCCGGAAAACTCGCCCCGGTGGAAGTCCGGGACGTGACGGAAGATTCGAGAAAGGCCGGTCCGGGCGTACTCTTCGTAGCCGTCAAGGGTTCGTCAGCCGACGGGAACGCATTCATAGCCGACGCCCTGGAGAGGGGGGCCGAGGCGGCGGTTACGGACGACCCGTCCATGGCGGGACCCCGGGTACTGCCGAACCCCGGAGGTGACGGCCGCAGGTTGCTGGCGATTCTCGCCGCAAGGATTTACGGGTACCCGTGGAAAAGGCTGGTGACCGTGGGCGTCACCGGCACAAACGGCAAGACGTCCACGGCCAGGATGTTGGCATGGATACTGGAAAGCTCGGGGATGAAGACCGGCGTGATGGGGACCGTGGGCTGCATCGTGGGAGGCAGGGAGGAGAGGGCGTCCCTGACTACTCCGGGAGCCCCCGAAACCGCCAGGCTCATGATGCGGATGGCGGATGCCGGCGATACTCATTGCGTTATGGAGGTATCTAGCCACGCTCTTTCGCAATACAGGGTGGAAGAGATCAGGTTCGACGCGGCGGTCTTTACGAACATCACCCGGGATCACCTGGATTACCACCATGACATGGAAGAGTACCTCCGGTGGAAGATGCACATTTTCGACCTCCTGAAACCGGGAGGCACTCCCGTGGTGGGCACCTATGCCGGGAACATCCCGGAAGTTCCCGGGGCTGTGACCTTCGGGATTTCCGGGGAAGACTCGTACCGCATACGCGACGTGCGTACTTCTATGGACGGCGTTTCATTCGGCCTGGATTATCCGGGGGGGACCGTACCGGTAAGGATGAAGGTTCCCGGGCGTTTCAACATTTACAATGCCGCCGGAGCGGTGGCAGCCGCCGCGTCGCTGGGAATCGAACCGTCCGAAGCCGCGGCGGCCCTGGAGAATTTCAAGGGAGTTCCCGGCAGGTTCCAGCCGGTTGACGCCGGGCAGGATTTCCTGGTGGTTGTGGATTACGCACACACCCCGGACGCCCTGGAACGGGTCCTGCTCCAGGCGAAGGAACTCACCGGGGGAAGGGTCATAGCGGTCTTTGGAGCCGGAGGCGACAGGGATTCGACCAAGAGACCCCTGATGGGAGGCATAGCCTCCTCCATAGCCGACGTCGTGATAGTAACCGCCGACAACCCCAGGACCGAGGACCCGGATGCGATAATAGCGGACATCCTGGAGGGAATGGGCGGGGATGCGAAGGCCGAACTCGTTGTGGAGCCCGACAGGAGGGCGGCGATAACGAAGGCGGTGGAGACCGCCCGCACCGGCGACGTGGTGGTGATTGCCGGAAAAGGTCACGAAGACTACCAGATACTGGGTACGGGGAAAATTCATTTTGACGACAGGGAAGAAGCGCTCGCCGCCCTCGGGAGAGTGGTGGGACGATGATGCTGGGAGATGTGGCCGCGGCTGCGGGGGGAGCGGTCCTTCCCGGGAGTGCCCGGCGACCGGTGGGGAAGTGCGTGATCGATTCCAGGAAGGCGGAGGCGGGAGACCTGTTTTTCGCCCTGCGGGGAAGCAGGGCGGACGGACACGATTTCGTCGACCGGGTGCTGCGCAAGAACGGAATGGCCGTGGTCGAGAAGGGCGGGCTCCGACGGGACGTGGTGGTGGTGGCCGATGTGAAGAAGGCGCTGTCCGCCGCGGCGCGATGGAGAAGGTCCGCTATCCCGGGCAGGGTCGTGGCCGTTACCGGTTCCAACGGCAAAACGACCACCAGGCGTTTACTGGCCGCCGCGCTCGGAACGTCCGGCACGGTGTACGAGACCACGGGTAATTTCAACAACGACCTGGGGATGCCCCTGGTGATCCTTAATGCGCCGGATCCCCCTCCCGACTTCATGGTGCTGGAATTGGGCATGAACCATGCGGGGGAATTACTGGAACTGGGAAGCGTGGCCGATCCCACGGACAGCATGGTGACCGGCATCGGTCGCGCCCACATGGAATTTTTCGAATCCGTCGAGGACATCGCCCGGGCCAAGGCCGAGTTGCTGGAGGTCACCAGGGCCGGGGGACGGTGCGTGATTCCGGCGGGACGGCCCATCCTGTTGGAGGCGGCCCGTAGACGGGGCCTGACGGTGAAAACTTTCGGTGACGGCGGGGACGCCTGGCTGGAAATACTGGATGAAGGAAGGTGCCTGCTGCACCCGTGGGGCGTGGAAATTCATCCGCGGCTTCGCGGAAGACACAACATGCGGAACGCCCTTGCGGCGGTGACCATGGCGGTGCTCCAGGGTATCGCGCCGGCGGAAGCGGCTTCGGCCGTGGAGTCCGTTCCGCCCGAGCCCGGCAGGGGCAGGGTGGTGAAGGCGGGAGGGCTGCTGATACTTGACGAAAGTTATAACGCCAACCCCGACTCCACCATGGCTTGCCTCGAAGTGCTGGGAAGTGTGGCCGGGAAGAAGGCCGCTGTGCTGGGTGACATGCTGGAACTGGGGGAAGATGCGCCAGCGTATCACGGTGAAGTGCTGGAGAAGGCCGATTCCATGGGGCTGGAATTCCTGGTTCTCGTGGGCGGGATATACGGTTCGGTGGCCGATGCCGTGAAAAATTCGGAAGTGTTCACCGCCGGAGACTGGAAGGAAGCCCTGGAAATACTCGGGAGAAGGGCCGGGCCCGGTACCGCCGTCCTGGTGAAGGGTTCCCGTTCCATGGGCCTGGACAGGCTGGTCCGTTCACTCGAAAGGGTCGAATGATGTTGTACTGGCTCCTTTACCCGCTGCGGGAAACGGTTTCGATTTTCAACCTCTTCGGTTACATAACGTTCAGAGCCGCCGGAGCGACCTTTACCGCGATGCTCATAGCCTTCGCCGCGGGCCCCTTGGTGATCCGGTTCCTGGAGAAACATCAACTGGGCCAGACGGTGCGGAAGGACGGTCCCGACAGTCACCTTTCCAAGGAAGGCACCCCCACCATGGGCGGCCTGCTGATACTGATGTCGGTGCTTTTGCCGGTTCTGATATGGGGACGCCTGAGCAACCGTCTCCTGATGGTGGTTTTCCTGTCGACGATATGGATGGGCCTGATAGGCCTTTTGGACGATTACCTGAAGGTAGTGAAACGTTGTTCCAAGGGATTGGTGGGAAGATACAAGCTCGCCGGACAGTTCCTCCTGGGAATAGCCATGGGTGCGTGGCTCTGCTTCACTCCCGTAAACGGCGACGAGGCTCCCCGCCCCGGCGTGTGGCCGTCGGTAAGGACCGTCGACCTGGCCGATCCCGGCGAGATAGACATAAGGTCCACAGAGACCACCATTCCTTTTTTCAAGGAAGTGAGAGTGGACCTGGGCCTCTTTTACATCATGTTCGTGGCCCTGGTCCTGGCCGGAACATCCAACGCCGTCAACCTTACGGACGGGCTGGACGGGCTGGCCACCGGTGTCAGCATAATCTCGATACTCACCTTCGCCGTAATGGCCTACCTGCTCGGAAACGTGAATTTCGCCAGGTACCTGCAGTTCTCCTACCTTCCGGGAGTGGGAGAGGTGCTGGTATTCGCGGGGGCCATGGTCGGCGCCTGCCTGGGTTTCCTGTGGTTCAACGCTCCTCCGGCCACGGTTTTCATGGGGGATACGGGGTCTCTCGCCCTGGGAGGAGCCATAGGGGCGATGGCGGTGGTCACCAGGAACGAGCTTCTGCTGTTCCTGGTGGGAGGCGTCTTCGTGGCGGAGGTACTTAGCGTCGTGATACAGGTGGCCTGGTTCAAAAAGACCGGCAGGAGGGTGTTCAGGATGGCTCCCCTTCACCACCACTTCGAGCTTATGGGATGGAGCGAGAGCAAAATCGTGGTTCGTTTCTGGATAGTGGCCATGATCCTGGGCCTTCTGGGGCTGACGACACTGAAGATAAGGTGAAAGTGTGGGATACTGGACCGACGGCGGAAAAAGAATAGGCGTGTTGGGCCTCGGCAGGAGCGGCAGGGCCGCCGCCGCACTTCTGCGGGACAGGGGATTCGAGGTGGTGGGCCTGGATTCCGGGGATTCCGTGGACGGCTGCGAACATTGCGGAGAGTTCGTGACCGGGGACGAAAGAATCCTGGAAGTCGTTACCGGCCTGGACGGGCTCGTGGTGAGCCCGGGGGTGGATCCGTCGTCTCCCGTTCCTGTCGCAGCGGAGACAGCCGGCATCCCGGTGATAGGAGAAGTGGAACTGGCGTTCAGAAATTCCGGCGTGCCGGTACTGGCCGTCACCGGTTCCAACGGCAAGACCACCACCACGGAATGGCTGGCTTACCTGATGGCGGAGGCCGGGATGGACGCCGTGGCCGCCGGAAACATGGGATACCCGTACAGCAGGGCGGTGCTCGAGAGGCCCGATGCATCCTGGATGGTGCTGGAGGTAAGCAGCTACCAGCTTCAGACCATAGAAAGATTCCGTCCCGCGGCGGCCGCGATTCTCAACGTGACCCCGGATCACCTGTCCAGGCACGGCGGGATGGAAGGGTACCTGGAAGCCAAGGCGAGGATCTTCATGAACCAGAACGGAGACGACGTGCTGGTGTTGAACATGGACGATCCCGGTTCGATTCCCCTCCGGGACAGGACCTCGGGCCTCGAGTGGTTCTTCTCCCTGGAGAAACCGGTGGACTGCGGCGTATTCCTCGAAGGCGAAGATATCCTGTTCAAGTGTAACGGAACCGTGACCCCGGTGATGAAAACCGGAGAGGTCCCGCTGCCGGGAAGGCACAACCTCGCCAACGCCCTGGCCGTAACGGCCCTCGCCGGCGCCGCGGGACTGGAACCCGAATCCATGGTGCGGGGGCTTTCCACGTTTTCCGGGGTGCCCCACAGGATTCGGAGGGTGAGGGTGTTCGAAGGCGTATCCTGGGTGAACGATTCCAAGTCCACCAATCCGGATTCTTTGAAGGTCGCGCTGGAAAGTTTCACGGAGCCTTTGATACTGATAGCCGGAGGGCTTGCGAAGGAAGCGGACTATGGCCTCCTGGAACCCCTCGTGCGGAAGAAGGTGAAGGCCCTGGTTCTTGTGGGTGACGCGGCGGGCATGCTGGCCGATGCGTGGAAAGGGGCTGCGGATACCTGGGTGGAGAAGGACATGGAAGGGGCGGTGTCCAGGGCGAGGCGGCTCTCCCGGCCGGGTGACGTGGTGTTGCTTTCCCCCGGGTGCGCGAGTTTCGACCAGTATGGAAACTTCGAAGAAAGGGGCGAACATTTCGTCCGCCTGGTGGAGGCGCTGAAATGAGGTACCCCAGGTTGTTGACGGTGCGGAACGTCATGGTTGTGGTCACGGCCCTGGTCCTGTTGCTCGGCGCTCTCGCGGTGTTCACCGCCAGTTCCTACCAGTCGGTGCTGGAGAGCGCCTCGGGCTCCAGTACCAGGTACCTGGTTCAGCACCTGGTCAAGATGGCCCTGGGGATGATACTGGCGATTGTGGTTTATGTGCTGCCCCAGGAGACTCTTAAACGACTGGCCCCATTCCTCTACGTTGTTTCCGTGATGATGCTGGCCGCGCTCATTGCGCTGAAGGGTTCCAGGTGGGTTCCGGAGATAAAGGGATCGGCGCGGTGGCTCGTGCTTCCGGGGGGGCTCAGGGTGATGCCGTCGGAGTTGGCCAGGATATCCTACGTGTTGCTCGCGGCGGCCCTGGTGTCCGGAGGTACTGTGCGTGCCAGGACCGGTCCGGGGGTGACCGTGCTGGCCGTGCTGGCCGTGCTGCCGGCCGCGCTCACCGCCGCTCAGCCCGATTTCGCGGGCGGGATGTACATGATGCTTGTCATGGTGGTGATGCTGTACCTCGCGGAGGCCAGGCTGAAGGACATGGCGGTTCTCCTGCTCGTGCTCCTGGCCCTGGCTACGGTAGTGGTCTTCTCTTCCGGCTACAGGAGGCAGAGAGTGATCAGCTGGTTTTCCCCTGGTGAGGAGACGGAAACCTCGAACTACCAGCCGGAACAGGCCTGCATAGCTCTGGGCAGCGGAGGCCTGATGGGAAGGGGTATAGGAAGGGGCAGGCAGCAGAGGGGGTTCCTGCCCGAGGCCTTTTCGGATTACATCCTGGCCGTCGTGGGCGAGGAAACCGGGCTCATGGGGGTCTCGTTCCTGTTGATCCTGTTGGGGATCATGATATTCTGCGGCTGGTTGATCGCGGACGGGGCCGACCATCTTTTCGGCTTTCTCCTGGCGGGCGGGCTTACCGCGTCCATGGCCCTGGGAATGTTCATGCACGTGGGAGTCGTAACCAGGATGCTGCCTTCCACGGGCATGCCCCTTCCCCTGGTTTCGTGGGGCGGCACCAACATGCTGGTTACCCTGGGGAGCCTGGGAATGGTGGCCCGGGTGGCCCGGGAAAGCGTGGGACGATGAAGCTGGTCGTGGTCGGCGGAGGAACCGGCGGGCATATCAGCCCGGCCATAGCGGTGGCCGAGGCCTTCGAGGGGCTTTATCGGGATGCCGGGATCACGTTCGTGGCCACCCCGAGGCCGGTGGACGCCAGGATGTACGGAAATCGCGATAACGTGCGGATCCTGGATCCTCCGAGAGTGGACCGCGGTTTTTCCGACCTGGTCTCCTTTCCGTTCAGGGCGTTGGCGGCGTACCGTGATGCATCCGCTCTCCTGGACGAATTGGCGCCGAACGTTCTTTTCGCCACCGGGGGTTATCCGTCCTTTTTTCCCGTGCTGGCCGCCCGGAGACATGGGGTTCCTTCCGCGGTGCACGAGTCCAATAGCGTTCCTGGCAGAGCCAACAGGGTGATGTCCCGGTTCGCGGACGTTACCATGACGGGTTTCCGCGGTGCCGCCGCGATGCTGGGAAGGGGGGCGGTTTACACGGGTAATCCCGTCAGGCCCTCCCTGGAGAGGCATGACAGGGGCGATGCCCTGGAACGGCTAGGTCTCTCTTCCGGCCGTCCCACGGTGCTTTTCATGGGAGGCAGCCAGGGGGCGGTCGCGGTGAACGACCTGGCCCTCGGGTATCCCGGCGGAATGGATGAAGTGAACATCGTGATACAGAGCGGTGTAGCGGACTACGCGAGGGTGAAGGATGGAACGGCGGGCAGGAAGTCCGTCAGGGTATTCGATTTCGTCGACGATCCGTCCCTGTTGTATTCCGCCGCGGACCTGGCGGTGGCGCGCTCCGGAGCGATGACCGTGGCGGAACTGGCCTGGTTCCGGGTTCCCGCGATTTTCATTCCGTACCCGTACGCCGCGGGCGATCACCAGGCCCGGAATGCCGGGGAAGTGCAGGAATGCGGAGGCGCCCTGGTCTTCCGCCAGGACGGTCTTACCCCCGGGGACCTGTGGAACGTTGTCATGGAATTGCTGGAAGACGGCGTCAGGATCCGGAGGATGCGGGAAGCGCTCGCGGAATTCATGCCCGAAAATCCGGCGGTGTCCATCGCGAAAACCCTGGGCCGGATGGCTTCGGAGGTGGAGTGCAGTGGCTGAGAAGGTTCACCTGGTAGGTATATGCGGCAGCGGGATGAGAGCGCTGGCAATGTGGTATTGGGCGAAGGGCTACGTGGTGGACGGCTGCGACGCCGATCTCACCGGCGGCATGGACGAACTGCAGTCGGCGGTGGTGACCGTTCACCCCGGACATGATCCGTCCCACGTGGAGGGGTGTCAGAAAGTGGTCTTCAGTGCCGCGGTGCCCGAGAATCACCCGGAACTCCGCAGGGCCAGGGATTTGGGTCTTACCGTGCTCAGGAGAAGCGAAGCCCTGGCGGAATTGACCGACGGAACCCATCTCCTGGCGGTCGCGGGAGCTCACGGCAAAACCACAACTACGGCCATGACCGGGTGGATTCTGGAAGGTAACGGCTTGGATCCCACCGTGATGCTTGGCGGAAAGGTGAGACCCTGGAAGGGCAATTTCAGGTCCGGTTCCTCCATAACGGTGGTGGAGGCCGACGAGTACGACAGGGCCTTTCTCAGGTTGAGGCCGTCCGCCGCCGCGGTGACCACCTTCGCCCTGGATCACCTCGAATGCTACGGAACGCCGGAAGCCCTTTCCATGGCTTTCGGGATATTCCTGGAGATGACCGTTCCCGGCGGCACTGTGATAGTTCCCCGGGAGCACGCCGAGCTGGCTCACTGGGCCGGAAGGATAGGCAGAAGAGTTGTAACCACCGGTCCCAGGGGGGATTACCATTGCAAACTCCTGGATCGGGACGGCTGGGGAATGCGGTTCGAACTGGACGGTGTAAGGGGGAGAATACCCGTTCCCGGGGAGCACAACCTCGTGAACGCGGAAACCGCCGTTGCACTCGCCGCCGCCGTGGGCATATCGACCCGCGACGCCGTGGGGGCCCTGGAATCCTTTCCCGGCGTGGAAAGGCGCATGGAAAGAATAGGCGACTTTCACGGCATGACCATCGTGTCGGATTATGCCCACCATCCCGACGAGATGAAGGCGGCCCTGGACGCGGCCGCTGGATTGGCGGAAGGCCCGGTGGGTATTGTTTTCCAGCCTCACCTGTTCAGCAGAACGGCCATGCACGGGAGCGAAATGGGACGGGTGCTCGCCGATGCGGACTGGTCCCTGGTTCTGCCGGTGTATCCGGCCAGGGAAAAACCCATTCCGGGAGTGACCGCCGGGCTGGTATGCGATGCATGTACGAAAGCGGGGGGAGACTGCGCCGCCGTAGATCCCGGCATACTATTCGAGGAGCTTTCCGCCAGGAAGGCCGGGATAGTGGTTTTCATGGGGGCCGGCAGCGTGGATTCCCTGGCCCGTGAAATAGCGGAATTGGAGAAAGTGTGAGGGAAGGGGGGAAGAACGTATTCTGGTTCCTGTTGTTCTCCGGACTTTGCGCTTTCGCCATCTCCATGGCGTACAGATGGATGGAGAGGGGAGGAGCCTTCGACCTGGAGGCAGTCCGCGTGAGGGGCATAAGGAAAGCGGATTCCGCCGCCGTATGCGAAGCCGTGCGTCCGCTGTTCGGCGTATCGATCTGGCGGGTGGACACGGACAGCCTGCGAGACGCGCTGGTCATGCTGCAGGGCATAGATTCCGCCCGGGTCCGGAGGGAGCCGTTCGACACCCTGGTCCTGGAACTGGTGATATCGAAACCCTCGTTCGCCGTGGACCTGGACGGGAAGATCACGGTGATATCCAGGTCGGGGGAGGAACTGCCCGGAGACAGGTTCATGTCCGACAGCCTGCCGGTCCTGAAAGCGATGATTCCCGTGGAGCCCGGAATTTTCGGACAGCTTTCCGCCTGGTTCGATTCGGTCGCCGCCGGAAAGGCGGGCATGAACTTCGTTTTCACGGGAACCGGGCTCACCGTGGTGCTGAAGAACGGGGACAGGGTTCTCCTGGGGAAGGAAAGATTGCTGGGAAGGTGGAAGGATTACACCCTCCTGTCGTCGTCCATGTCGATGGGGCCGGAGAGGTACGAAGTGGATATGAGGTTCTCGGGTCAGGCGATATTGCGGGCCGACCCGGTTTCCCGCGCCGCCGGAGGTGAACGGTGATACCCGAAGTGTTCGCCGGTATAGACGTGGGCAGCGAGAACGTGACCTGCGTGATAGCCGAGGTGACGGAAGACGGGTTGATGAGAGTTACGGGTGCCGGCAGGGCTCCCACCGGCGGAAGCGTGAGGGAAGGCGTGATAGTCGACCTGCAGGGAGCTTCTCAGGCGGTTTCCCGGGCTGTGGAGGAAGCTGAATCGCTTTCGTCATGGAAGGTCACCGAGGCGGTGGTATCGGTAAGCGGTTGCCACGTTCGCGGTTTTCCCGGCAGGGGAACCGTGAATGTCCGGCGGGAAAACGACTACATGGCCGGTAAGGTGACCAGGGAGGACATCGAGGCAGCCATCGAGACCGCGGAGATGGTTAATCTTCCCAGGGAATCCATGGTGATAAGAACGGAGAGGTGCGGCTATACCGTAGACGATTCGGATATTTTGCGTAACCCTCCGCTGGGACTGCGGGCTGACCGCCTCACTGCCGACATATACATGGTTACCGCCGACCGGACGGCGGTACTGAACATACAACAGGCGGTGCATGACGCCGGCATGCGTGTCACCGCCCTGTATCCCGCCGCTTCCGCGGCGTCCCGGTCGGTGCTCACCGTCGACGAACGCGAGATGGGAGTGGTTCTGCTGGATATAGGGTGCGGAACCACCGACATCGCCGTTTACTTTTCCGGTGCCCTGGCTCACCTGTCCGTGGTGCCGGTGGGGGGCGAGACCGTGACCAGGGCGCTCCAGCAATTACGGATCCCGAGGAACGAGGCGGAGAGGCTTAAAAGGGAGCATGTGAACCTGGTGGCGGCTCCCAGGGTGCGGAACGAGGAAGTGGAAGTGGCCACGTTCGGCGGCAGGGGCGCCGTGTCCGTGTCCCTGGAAACGGTTAACCAGATGGTATACAAGAGCGTGGCCGGGATAATGTCCGCGGTCCGCGGAGAACTGAAGAACGCCGGTCTCGAAGAGATCAGCGTTACGGCCGGCATGGTCCTCACGGGAGGGGGTTCGGGGCTCCGGGGGATTGCGGAAGCGGCCTCGAGGATAATCGGCCTCCCGGTGGAAATAGGCCGTCCTTCCGGCGTGGACGTTTCGTCGCCGCTGGTGGAGAGCGCGGGGTTTGCCGTGGCGGTGGGGCTGGTTCTAATGGCCGCCGGGGACGAGATGGAGAAGGAGAGAATGGTAGGAGAAAATCCGCTGGCGAGGTTTACGGACGGGATCAGGGCTTTGTTCAGGAAACTCAGGTAACGGAGAGGGGAGGGAGGAAGAATGGCACCCCAGGAGGAAGGACCGAGGTTGCAGATAGTCGATGTGGCCGAGGAGTACCACGGTAAACCCAAGATAGTGGTGGTGGGAATCGGCGGTTGCGGGTGCAACGCCATCGACAGGATGCTGGGAGCCGATATCGTGGGCGTCGATTACATAGCGATGAACACGGATCTGCAAGCGCTGCAAAGCTGTAAGGCCGACTTGAAGGTCCAGCTGGGATCCAAGCTGACCGGTGGCCTGGGTGCCGGCGGCAATATCGAACTGGGTGAGGTTTCCGCGGAGGAAAGCAAGGAAGATATCCTGGAGAGCCTGCAGGACTGCAGCATGGTTTTCATAACCGCCGGAATGGGCGGCGGAACCGGAACCGGGGCGGCTCCCGTGGTGGCCAGGATAGCCCGGGAACTGAACGCCATAACGGTGGGCGTGGTCACCAGGCCTTTTGAAGTGGAAGGGTCGGTGAAGAAGAACAGGGCCGAAATGGGCATAACGGCCCTGAGGAAGGAAGTGGACACCCTCATCGTGATTCCCAACGACAGTCTCAGGAGAGAAGCCGGCACCGACGAAACGCTCTACCAGGCATTCGATAGGGGAAACAGGACTCTGAAGGATGCGGTGGAAGGCATAGCGAACATCATTTCCTCGCCCGGGCTTATGAACCTCGACTTCCAGGACATAAGAAAGGTCATAACCACCGGCGGCGGCGCGATGATGGGAACCGGTTGCTGCAACGGCGAGCACAGGGCCTCGGAGGCTGCCGGCAGGGCGATTTCCGATCCGCTTCTGGAGAACGTTTCCATCGAGGGAGCCAAGTCGCTCCTGGTAAGCATACAGGCTTCGTCGGAACTCAAGTTCTCGGAATTCCACGAGGCGGTGGAAATAGTGACGAAGGCCGTGGGGCCCCAGGCGGATGTGTCCATCGGCACCAGCATAGTCGAGAGCATGGGAGACATGCTGAAGGTAACGGTCATCGCCACCGGTTTCGGCGAAGTGGACGGATTGGGCCAGGACGCGCTGAACTTCGATATCTCGGAAGAATTCACCGGAGGAATGCAGAAAACGGTCAAGGAGAGCAGCGAACCCGCTTCTTTCGTAATGTCCGGAACCAGGAAGACCGAAAAGGGAAGTTCGCGCAGGTTTCCTCCGTTCATGAACAGAAAGCTATAAGAGTATGTGATACATTCACTTGAAGGCATCTTCTAGCGATACGGAGCTTTAGATGGTATATTACCTGCGGTTCCATGAACGGAAGGTATGACCCATGAGCAGAAAGCCAGCAGCCGAGCATTACGACGAGCGTCGCCGGAAGCTGCTTGAGGCGGAGACCTGTGACGTCGAAATATCCAGGGACGGCATGTTCGAGATAATCATCGCCTCTCCCATGGAATACGGTCCGGCCATGTCGTCGCTGAGATTTCAGAATATTTTCAGGCAGATGGCAACGTGGCCCGAGACGTGCTGTGAAAGAGCCTTTTATCCTCTCAGGGACGAATACCACTGGAGGAAGAGGTACGGTTACCCGGCGGTTACCCTGGAAACCGGTAAACCCATAAAACACAGCGATCTGTTGCTGTTCACCCCGTTCAGTGAAGATGATTACGTAAGGATACTGGAGATGATGAAGCTCTCGGGCATCGAGCTTCGCGCCTCCAGGCGTGCCAGCAAGTGGCCCCTGGTGATGGCCACCGGAGTCACGGTAACCGCGAACCCGATGCCCCTGGCCGCCTTCATGGATGCTTTCGTCATAGGAGAGACCGAGTCTTCCATGGGGCCGGTGCTGGACACCATAAAGAGCCTGGGCGCCCAGGGCGCCTCCAAGAAGAAACTTCTCCACAGGCTGGCCGCCCTTCCCGGCATGTACGTTCCTTCCGTTCATGACATCCCCGGCAGGGTCAACTCTATAATGCGCCAATGGGCTGGGCTGGACGGCATGGGCATGTCTTCCTACATCCGCTCTTCCGACTGCATGAACAGCGAGGTGGTCATGCTGGAGATATCCAGGGGATGCACCTACAACTGCAGGTTCTGCCAGCCCGGTTATGTCAGCCTGCCTTACAGGGAATGCAAGATAGAGGAATTGGAAAGCGTCATCGACGATCTGGATGAGGGTGTGAAGGTCGTGGCTCTGCTGGGCAGCTCTCCCAGGTCGCACGTCGATCTCAGGAAAATAATCGAGGCGGTGGAGAGGAAAGGCATGAAAGTGGTGCTGTACTCGAACAAGTACGACGAGTACATACAGGTGGCGGGCCCGGGGGGAGACCCCGGGGAGAAGGTGCTCATGCTCTCTCCCGAGACCGGCAACGACTTTCTGCGCAGGATAATCGGCAAGAAACTCACCAACGAGGAACTTTTGAATACGGTCGACAAACACCGGACCGACGTGAAGAAGGTTAAAATCTACTTCATGATAGGGCTTCCCTTCGAAACGGACGAAGACAGGGACTCGATAGTCGGCTTCGTAAAGGAAGTCAGGGCCAGGACCAGGCGCTTGCTGGAGGTATTCGTAACTCCCTTCATTCCGAAACCCTGGACCGCTTTCCAGTGGTCCGCCATGGCCAATCCTACGGACCTCAGGATGTGGATGGACCACATGAAGAAACGGCTCGACTCCATGCGGAAGGTGACCACCTGGTTCGGTGACGCGAGGGAGGCTCACGTGAGGGCTCTGCTGGCCCGGGGTGATCACAGGGTCGCCGCGGCCCTGGAGGAGCGTCTTGACGGGGTCGGCTGGAATACCGCTTTCAAGAAGGCCGGCATCGACGTGAAGTGGGTGCTGGAAGAGTTGGATCCCGAGATCCAGTTCGAATGGAACTTCCTGAACATGGGCTTCGGTTATACGAGGCTGGCAAGGGAATACCACGCCTCCATGGCGATGAACCAGTCGCGGTTGACGGAATCCGGAAAATGAAAAAGCGGGAGTTTCCTCCCGCTTGATGGCGCGAACCGGTGTTGTCAGACCTTGGTGACCTTGTCGGACTTGATGCAGCCGGCGCAGACCCTGACCTTTTTCACCTTGCCGTTGATCATGATTCTCGCGGGCTGAAGGTTGGGCTTCCACACGTGCTTGGTATGCTTTGTGGAATGGCTTACCCTGTATCCCACCGACGGTTTTTTCCCACAGATAGCACATTTCCAGGACATTTTACGGCTCCTTCGCCTGTAGAGATCCGATTCGGAAGCAATTAAATAACCGATACCGAAAGATTTTGCAAGCCCGGCAGATGCAAACGTTGACAGAGAGCTTCGGAACTTCGTAGGATTGACCTGCAGGAAAACGTGGGGGCGACAGGTCTCGACGGGTTCAGAAGCGGCCTGACGGTTGCATGCCGAGGGTATCCGCGCCCTCGTAAAAATCCGCGGGTAGAAATAACTGCCGCGTAAGTAACGGCACGCCGTCCCGAAAACAGGGGCGGCCGTCCGCCCCGGGAACCGCCTTCCTACCGGGGGCCGGGCGTCATACGGAAGGCTGGCCGCGGAGCCTTGCTCCCGGGCGCAAGCGGCGAGAATTTAAGGGAGCTGGTGCCGCGTAGGCCGACCGGAGCCGAAACGGCACGAGAGCAATCCGGCCTAAGCATGTAGAGCCGGCAGGTCCCTGTTCCCGGACGCGGGTTCGAATCCCGCCGCCTCCACCATTGAATTCAAGACGAACCGGTCCGGATGCCGCACGCGGCATGCCGAGTAGTTCGTTTTTATTTTGGTGACAGGGGGTTACGGCATTCCTTGTCTCGGCAACCTCACCCCGCGATCAGCCCGTTTTTGGGAAATCGGGGTTAATTCCCTTCTTTTTTCCGTCTCCTTTTTCCGCTTTCTCAGCTCCCACTTTCGGACCTCGTCCGGTTTTTTGTTCTTTTTCCTGAAACTTTTGCTCTGCAATTTCTTTTGCAAACCGCTTCACAACCTTGGTGATTCCTTCAAAAAATTTGTTGATATCCATGGCATAACCTCCTGCTTATCCGTTCTCTGTCCCATACCTACCGGAGAGACAGAGAAAGTGTCGGAAACTATTTGTTATCGAAGCCATTTCTCCGGTTTAGTGCTTGTTGAGAGTTACCTACCGAAAGAGCTGGTGAGCTATCGGGATTGTCGAAAAATCTCTTGCATATGATGTGGTAAATGTTATAATGTATTTTCGAAATTAGGGACGATAATTTTGCCTGCTTGCAAAGGAAAGATTAATGGCGATAGATGAACAGAACCTTCCAGAATTGGTAAAGGAAGTTCGAAGGCAGCTTGGAATTAGTCAGGAGGATCTCGCTCGTGAGCTTGGAGTCAGCTTCGCCACGGTCAACCGGTGGGAAAACGGAAAGTCCAAGCCTTCGAAGTTAGCCCGGGCGCAATTCGACAGTTACTGCGCCAAGATGGCCAGGCAGGGAAAACTGAAGTTACCCGGGGGTAACATATGAGCAAGAAAAATACCGGAGCCAATCTCGGTTTCGAACGGGAATTGTGGAGGGCCGCCGACGCGCTCCGCTCCAACATGGACGCCGCCGAGTATAAGCATGTCGTGCTCGGCCTGATCTTCCTCAAATATATTTCCGACGCCTTCGAGGAGCAGCACGCCAAGCTCGTAGCCGAGCAGGACCAGGGAGCCGATCCGGAGGACCCGGACGAGTACCGCGCCGTCAATATCTTCTGGGTGCCCAAGGAAGCCCGATGGTCGCATCTCAAGGCCAACGCCAAGCAACCCACCATCGGCAAGGTCGTCGACGAGGCCATGTTGGCCATTGAGCGCGACAACCCCTCACTCAAGGGCGTGCTGCCCAAGGACTACGCACACCCGCGCCTCGACAAGCAGCGTCTCGGTCAGCTCATCGACCTTGTCGGCGACATCGGACTGGGCGACAAGGAAAACCGCAGCAAGGACATCCTCGGCCGGGTATACGAGTACTTCTTGTCGCAGTTCGCCAGCGCCGAGGGTAAGAAAGGCGGCCAGTTCTATACACCGCGCTGTGTCGTCCGCCTGCTGGTTGAAATGCTTTCCCCTTACAAGGGCCGGGTGTACGATCCGTGCTGCGGGTCCGGCGGCATGTTCGTTCAGTCAGTCGAGTTCATCAAAGCGCATGCAACAGGAAACGGCAACGGAGGAGAGGCAAGGGCGCAGGTCAGCATTTATGGGCAGGAGTCTAACCACACTACCTGGCGGCTGGCAAAGATGAACCTCGCTATCCGGCAGATCGACGGCAATCTCGGCAAGGAGCACGCCGACAGCTTCCATCGCGACCTGCATCCTGACCTCAAGTCCGACTACGTCCTTGCCAATCCGCCCTTCAATGATAGCGATTGGCGCGGCGACCTGCTCAAGGACGACAAGCGCTGGAAGTATGGGACACCGCCAACATCCAACGCCAACTTCGCCTGGGTGCAGCACTTCATCCACCATCTGGCCCCGAGCGGTCTGGCCGGCTTTGTTCTGGCCAATGGGTCGATGTCCTCCAACCAGTCCGGCGAGGGAGAAATCCGCAAGAACATCATCGAGGCCGATCTGGTGGACTGCATGGTGGCGCTTCCCGGTCAGCTCTTTTATTCGACGCAGATTCCCGTCTGCCTCTGGTTCATTGCCAGGGACAAGAAAAACGGCCGTTTCCGTGACCGGCGCGGCGAAACGCTGTTCATCGACGCCCGGAAGCTCGGCACCATGATCGACCGGGTTCACCGCGAACTCACAGAAGACGACATCCACCGGATTGCCGACACCTACCACGCCTGGCGCGGCGACAAAGACTGTGACAAACAGTACGAAGACATTCCGGGCTTTTGTAAGGCCGCAACCATCGAGGACATCCGTAAACACCAGCACATTCTCACCCCCGGCCGTTACGTCGGCACCCCGCCTGTCGAGGACGACGGCGTGCCTTTCGAGGAAAAGATGGCCCGCCTGACCGCCGCCTTGCGCAAGCAGACGGAGCAGTCAGCCAAACTCGACCAGATCATCTGGGCCAATCTGGAGGACATCGGCTATGGTGGGTAACGGGTGGACAACCATGCCATTTGGTGAAGTCCTCTGCGGTAAAACCAGAAACGGCATTTATAAGAAAAAGAACTTTCACGGTTCTGGCGTGAAGATCGTCAATATGGGCGAACTTTTTGCGCACCCGCGACTCTGTGCCATTCCTATGAAACGAGTTCAGCTTACGTCAGCAGAACTGAGCAAGTCTTCTCTCCAACCAGGAGATCTGTTGTTCGCACGTAGATCGTTGGTTGCGGAAGGAGCGGGTAAGTGTTGTATTGTTCTCGAAGTGGACGAGCCAACCACCTTCGAGTCCTCAATCATTCGGGCTAGGCCGGACTCCCACAAGGTAGACAGTTTATTCTTGTATTACCTTTTTAGCTCGCCGCAAGGACGCTACCTCCTGGGGACAATACTAAGACACGTTGCAGTTGCCGGTATAACTGGCAGTGATCTAGTACAGCTGGAGATTCCAGTACCGCCTCTCTCCGAACAACGCGCCATTGCGTGCATTCTTGGAGCGTTGGACGACAAGATCGAATTGAACCGGAGGATGAACGAGACGCTGGAAGCGATGGCGCGGGCGATCTTCAAATCGTGGTTCGTGGACTTCGATCCAGTCCGCGCCAAGGCCGAAGGCCAACAGCCCCCCGGGCTCGCCCCCCACATCGCCGACCTGTTCCCGGATTCGTTCGAAGATTCTGAACTGGGAAAGATTCCGAAGGGGTGGAGGGTGACTCCCCTCTCCGAGATAGTCGAGCTAATCAGTGGTGGAACACCAAAGCGATCAGAGTCCAATTATTGGGGTGGCGATATTCCTTGGTTTTCTGTGAAAGATGTCCCTAATGAGGGTAACGTTTTCGTGCTTTGCACACAGGAACACATTACACAAGCTGGGGTAGACAATAGTGCTGCCAAAGTTCTTCCTGTAGGCACTACGATCATTACTGCTCGAGGGACTGTAGGAAAAGTTGCCCTCGTAGGTGTTCCGATGGCCATGAATCAGTCGTGCTATGGTGTCCGTGGTAGAGGTGGCTATGGGTATTGTTTTAACTATTTTAACCTCCATAGAATGGTTACGACGTTACGGCAACATACTCATGGTAGCGTATTCAATACAATCACAAGAGATACTTTCAGCACCATTCTTGTTGCTGCTCCTTCAGTAACGGTTGCTGTCGCTTATGATGAACTCGTTTCGCCCTTGTTGGAGCGGATAAAATCGAATGGATTTGCAACTCTAATGCTTTCCTCCATCCGCGACACCCTTCTACCCAAGCTCATCTCCGGCGAGTTGCGGGTGCCGGATGCCGAGCGGATCGTCGGGAGGGCGCTATGACAACGCCTCTCAAGCCGTGGACGCGTGCGGCATTCGAACTCATCGTTCACGCTGAGCTTCATCTGCGCGATGGCGGCGACTTTGACCGCCGCATGGCGCATATCGGATTCGACAACGCTATCGAGGTAGCCATCACGACCTACCTTGGCCTGAACCCGATCCAGCGACAGAAAAAGTCTTACGCCAAGGCGGATATCGAAAAATGGATGACCAACTACCATACTAAACTCGAATTCCTGGAGCAGGAGGCAAAATCGCGGGGTTGGACCCTCAAGATTCCGAACGACGAAGTAGTGTTTTACCACGACATTCGGAACACCCAGTACCACGCGGGAGGTCCTGGCATTCCCGAAGCGGACCATCTGGCCGCACTTCGGATCGCTGCGCTTGATACCTTTGCCATGCTGTTTGGCGTGCCGGATGCTAAGAAAGTTCTTGATGAACGTGTCCAAGAGCGACTGGCTAGTGATGATGTCCGTCCACCGAAGAATAGCACCGTAGACAAACTGCTGGACATGGAAAATGAGCCAGTAGTGATCGCCGGGCAGCCATACGCCGTGAGCGAGGCTCTTTACGCTACTGATCCTAACGCTTACGAAGCCGTATCTGCTGCCGTCAAGGAATCACGTAACTGCCTCGACGAATTGTCGGCGAAGTATCCGAATTGCCTTGAACCCACGATTGTACACGTGGGCTTCGTTCATTTCGAAGACTCCGTTTACCTAAAGCAGGCCTATGCGGATGGAGAAATCACCCTCACGGATACAGAGTTTATCGCCGGAGACGATGGGAACAACTGCTACTTTTTGCGGTCGCGATCTCCTGACGAAAATGCTGACCTCTTGGTGAATCAGTTTGATCCGGTATCGATCATCAACTGCTTCGATTTCTTCACCAAGGCAGCGGCGGAGCACATAGCGGCAGAGCATGAGGCCACCAAGAAAGCTTGGCCGGCAGGGGGCGCGGCCGAATGAGCATGGACAGTTTTACCGAATCTGTTGTTGAACAAGCCGCCCTCGCCTGGCTGGAGGCGTTGGGTTACACCATCCTGTCCGGGCCGGAGATCGCCCCGGGAGAACCGGCGGCCGAGCGTGAAGACTATGAACAGGTGATTCTGGAATCGCGCTTGCGCCAGGCGCTCCAGCGGCTCAATCCCCAGGTGCCGGCCGATGCCTTGGAGGAGGCGTTCCGCAAACTGACGCGGCCGGACATGCCCTCATTGGTGGCGAACAATCATCTCATCCACAGGTACCTGGTCGATGGCGTTCCCGTCGAGTACCAGAGGGCCGATGGCTCCATTGGCGGCGACCTCGTTCGCGTGCTGGACTTTGAGGTGCCGGAGAACAACGATTTTCTGGCGGTCAATCAGTTTACCGTTGTCGAGGATCGGCACGAGCGCCGCCCTGACGTGGTGCTGTTCGTCAACGGCCTTCCGTTGGCGGTGATCGAGCTGAAGAACGCAACCACCGAGAGCGCGACCATCTGGTCGGCATTCAACCAGTTTCAGACTTACAAAGAGCAGATACCCTCGTTGTTTACGTTCAACGAGGCACTGGTGATATCCGATGGTGTGCAGGCCCGGATCGGGACGCTGACGTCCGACCGCGAATGGTTCATGCCCTGGCGGACCATCGAGGGTGAGGAACTGGCCGATACGCTACTGCCGCAGCTCCAGGTGGTACTGGAGGGTGTGTTCGAGAAGCGGCGGTTCCTGGACCTGGTCCGGCACTTCATTGTGTTCGAGGACGTCGGCGGCGGTGTGCTGGCCAAGAAGATGGCCGGGTATCACCAGTACCACGCGGTGAACCTGGCGCTGGATTCGACCGTTCGGGCGGCTGGGACCGGCGGGGACAAACGCGTCGGTGTGGTGTGGCACACTCAGGGCTCGGGAAAAAGCCTGACCATGGCGTTCTATGCCGGACGTGTGGTGCTGCACCCGGCGATGAAGAACCCAACGCTGGTGATCATCACTGACCGCAACGACCTGGACGACCAGTTGTTCGGGACGTTCGCGCGCTGTCATGAACTTCTCCGGCAACAACCCGAGCAGGCACAGAGCCGGACTCATCTGCGGGAATTGCTGCACACGGGATCAGGGGGCGTGGTATTCACAACGGTCCACAAGTTTTTCCCCACCGAGGGAGAAGACCAGCATCCCCTTTTGTCGGATCGGCGCAATATCGTAGTGATCGCCGACGAAGCCCACCGCAGCCAATACGACTTTATCGACGGCTTCGCGCGGCACATGCGCGAGGCGTTACCGAACTCATCATTCATTGGTTTTACCGGCACGCCCATCGAGCTAACAGACAAGAACACCCGCGCCGTTTTTGGAGATTACGTCAGCGTTTACGACATCGAGCGGGCGGTGAAGGATGGAGCCACTGTCCCGATCTATTATGAAAGTCGCCTTGTCAAGCTGGAACTCGATGAGGCCGAACGGCCAAAGTTGGACGAGGAGTTCGAGGAAGCCACCGAAGGCGAAGAGGTTGAGCACAAGGAACGGCTCAAAACCAAGTGGGCGCAACTCGAGGCCCTCGTCGGCGCGGAGAAGCGTATCCGACTGATCGCCCAGGACATAGTCGATCACTTTGAGCGCCGGCTTGAAGCGATGGACGGTAAGGCCATGGTGGTCTGTATGAGCCGACGAATCTGTGTTGAGCTCTACGAGGCCATCGCCCGGCTCCGGCCGGACTGGCACCATAGCGACGACGACAAAGGAAGCTTAAAAGTAGTGATGACGGGGTCTGCTTCAGACCCTGTGGAATGGCAACAGCACATCCGCAACAAGACCAGACGAGAAGAACTTGCCAAGCGCTTCAAGGACCCGGATGACCCGTTCAAGATGGTCATCGTCAGGGACATGTGGTTGACCGGTTTCGATGTTCCCTGCCTGCACACGATGTATATGGACAAGCCCATGCGCGGTCACGGGCTGATGCAGGCCATCGCACGGGTGAACCGGGTTTTCAAAGATAAGCCGGGCGGCTTGGTCGTCGACTATTTGGGACTTGCTCACGAGTTGAAATCCGCGCTCGCGACCTACACCGAGAGTGGGGGCAAGGGCAGAACCGCCGTCGATCAGGAAGAAGCCGTGGACGTAATGCTGGAGAAATACGAGGTCTGCTGCGGCATCTTCCACGGTTTCGAATGGTCCGCCTGGATTGCCTGTGACCCGATGGAGCGTCTGGCGATCCTACCAGCAGCCCAGGAGTATGTTCTTAAACAGGAAGACGGCAAGAATCGGCTGGCCAGGGCGGTGTCGGAGCTTTCTCAGGCTTTCGCTTTG